>JBAVTF010000001.1:0-55392 GCA_049695995.1 Pirellulales bacterium
TCGGGAATGTGATCCCGTTGTAGGTGATGGGCGTGCCGGGGATGGGGTCGCTCGTGCCCGAGCCGGTGTAGTCGGAGTTGTAGTAGTTGCCGTTTCGGTCGAAGCCCTGGTTGTTCGGCGCCTGCCACGGCGCCGTCGTGATGCCGAACGCGTTGAAGCTGCCCGACAGGTCGATCGCCGTCGAGACGACCCCGGTGGATGAGGTCGCTCCCACGGTCGGCGTGCCTGCGGCCCGGAAGGCGGTCGGAGCCGGCTGCGTGCGATACTCGAGCCGCACGCGGACGCTATTCAGGCCGTAGGGCACGGCATAGTTGTGGGAATAACTCCCGTCCGCCCCGACCGCGATCCGGCCTTTTTCGAACCACGGGCCGAGTGAACCATCGCCGAGGTTTTGTGCCGCTTCCAGCACAATCGTGGCGCCGGCGCGGACGCTCGCATCCACGGTCCCCGCAAACTGGAGCATCTCCCCGGCCTGGAAGTGGGCCCGCACCTGATCGGGCTGCACGTCTCCGTTGACGGTGCCCGGAAACAGATGGCTCGCGTAGATCGGATTGGCACGGAGCTCCTCGAGTTGCTTCGGCGACAGCGTGTTGGACTCCGACGAGACGATCATCGGGCTTCCGGCCGGCAGGCTCTGGGCCGCTTCGGTGGCATCCGGGACCGCGTTCACCTCGAGATACGCGAGATCCGCGTGCGTGCCGACGAGCGGCAGGCTCGTCGTGAACCGTGTGACCGTGGGGCTGGCCGCAAGCAGCGACCGCGCTCTTGCCCTAAGATCGAAGAACGAGCCGCCGCTGGTGACGGTTTGCCTCAATCGTCCCAGGGCCTCTGCGGCCGCTGTGGCATCGTAGCTTCGAGCCTCGCCGGCGCCCGTCCTGGTGGCCCCCCAGATCCGCGCTTGAAGCACCGCGCCGCCCTCCACGATCGGAATGCCGTGGACGGTGCGCGGCACATTGTAGACCAAGGTCTGGCCATCCTGGCGGGTCACCTCGATCGAGTAGCGGGTGCTCCCGCAGCCGCAGCCATCGGTCGGGTCGCTCCACGAGATCGTGGATCCAAGGCCCTGCAGGGGCGCGATCTGCGCGTCCACGACTTTGCCAGGCACCGTGCCCGGCTCCGAGGTCGGGGCGGTCAGGCCGCCCGCCGTGTCCGACGGGCAAATGGCGAATGCCGGAGCCATGCCGACGTCGCCGGGGTCTGGCGTCCAGCGGAGAGTTTCGTTGAGCCCGATCCTGCGAATCGCAGGGGGGGTTTGCAGCGTGGCGGCGTCCGTGGCCAGGGGTGATTTCGGAATGTCGACCCACTTGTTCTTGGCCGCCGACCATCGCTGCAGGGTGCCCCTGAGCACGTGGGTCACGGCGAAGCCCTGCGATCCCTGACCGAGGAGATGCGACGCCTTCAGTTCGACAGTGTTCCTGTCCGAGCCGTCGAGCACCACAGTCCGTTCACCGTTGACCGTGACCTCAAAGCTCGTCGCGGCACTCTGCAGCCCGGCCCTGTTCTCGGCCACCGCCGTGACGTCGTGCACGCCGTTGGCAAGCCGCGGCGCCTTGAACGACCACTCGCCCGTCTTGGAATGGCTCTTCACGCGACCCACGAATTCGCCGTCGATCGACACGTTCACAAAATGGCCGGGGGCCGCCGTCCCGCGGTAATTGGTCACGCTGACGATCGTCATGCCGTCGCCCTTCACACCGCTGTCCGACCGCCTTCCGAGGCCAAGCGTCGGAGCCGCCGGCGCGGCCGTCACGATCCTCACGGCCAGCGGCTTGGAGAGTCTTCCACCCCGACCTGAGTCGTCAATCGGACGGACCTCGATCTTGTGCCGGCCGGGACCGAGCGCCGCCTCGGCGGGCAGCGTGTGGGTCCACATGCCATCGATGACTGGTACCAGGTCGCCTTGTTCGCCGTTTACGAAGACGCGCACCTGGCTCGCCGGGCCGCGGACGCGGCCGGTGAAGGTGGGCGTCCGGTCGAGCGTCAGGTTGTCGACAATCGAACTCCCGGTATCGCTCGCATCCGTGAGGTCGGGCAGCGCTGCGACCATGACCGTTTTCGATGTGCCGTCGAGCATCGTCCGGGGCTCGAGTCGCTCGGCGCTGAACCTCATGCGGGATGCCTTGCGGCGGCCGCTGCGGCCGGCCCGCGGTGTCGGCTGCCCCGTGACGCCGGCCAACAGGCTGCGAACCGCGGTCAGGGCCGGAGAGTCGAGCGAGATCCGCATCATGGCGAAAGGTCCTTCGGGAGGGGACGCGCGTCCGGAGAAAGATGGGGCTGAGTGGGTCGATTAAGTTTGCCCGAAAGGGTAGCCTCGAGATCCACAGGCAGCAAGATTTCGGTCGCTGAGCGGTTCGCGGCTGGAAAAGGCCGCTTCAGCCTCGTTTGGCGGGGGCAGCGGCCCGGTCGCTGCCGAACGTCACGGCGGACCCTTCATCCGCCCCTGGTGGCCTGAGAGACTGTCTCTCCTCGCGGACGCGTGCACCCGAGATTCCCGCCTGGAACCAGCGATGACGATTGGCCGCCGGATTGTGAACGCGAGCGGGTGGGTCGTTGTCGCGGCTGTTATGCCCCTGGCCGCGATGGCGGCTGCCCCGCCGGCCGCGGCATCGGCGGTGACGCCCCCGACCGCCGAGCGGGTGCTCGTGATCGATCAGGAGGGGCCGACACGCCCGGCGTTCGTGCAGTTCATGGACGGCTTACGGGCTGGGCTGGCAGAAGGGCAGGGGCGATGCGACGTCTTCATCGAGAACCTCGACCTGGCCCGCCTCGATCGCTCCGCCGGCGACCCGGAGCGGGCCGCCGGATGGCTCGTCGCGAAGTACAGCGATTGGTCGTTCGATGTGATCGTGCCCACGAGCGTGGTCACCCGTGACTTCGTCCTCGCCAACCGGGAGCGGCTGTCGCCTGCCGCGCGGATCGTATCGCTCGACCGACCTGGCGACCTGCCCGCTTCGCCCAATCACACCCCCGACTACACATCCGTGACCACCGATTCCACGATGGGGGCCACGGTCGAACTGGCCTGCCAGCTTCTTCCGCAGCTGAGGCGGGTCGCCCTCGTCAGTCAGTCCAGCCCGCACCCCGGCCTACTCGCCATCCAGATGGAGCAGGCCCGCACCGTGGCCAAGCAGAAGGGAATCGAGTTCCTGCCACTGGTCGACCTTCCCCTCGCCGAACTCCGGCTACGGCTTCGCGAACTGCCCCCCGATTCGGCGGCAGTGTTCGGCGGCTACTGGAAAGACGAGGCCGGTCGGGCCTGGGTGCCGGCCGACGTGCTGGAATCGCTCTGCCGCGACGCGCCGGTCCCATTCTTCGGGATCGGCGACACGTACGTGGGCCGGGGCATCGTCGGCGGCATGTGCGCCGACACCCGGGCGCTCGGCGAGGCGACCGGCCGCCTCGTGGTCGCCAGCCGCGATGGACCGCTGCCCGCGCCGGTGCGCGTGCCGCCGGTCTGCCTCGTCGACGAACGCGTCCTGGCTCGCTTCGGCATTCCCCCCGCGAAGCTTCCCGCCCGCAGCAAGCTCCTGTTCAGGGAACCACGGATCTGGGACCGCTACTGGCCGCTGATTCTCGGGGGCGCGGCGGCGATCGCCCTCCAGGCCGGCCTGATCGCCGCGCTCGTCGCGCAGTCGCGGCTCCGCCGCCGCGCTGAACGGATCGTGGGCGAGCAGCGTGACCAGATCGCCCACGCGGGCCGCGTGTCCATGCTGGGCCAGCTGGCGGCATCGCTCGCCCACGAACTCGGCCAACCGCTGGGCGCGATCCTCAATAACGTCGAGGCTGCGACGCTTCTCCTCCGCGACGACCACTCCGCCAATGCCGCCGAGCTACGGGCGATCGTGGACGACATCGCCGACGACGACGAGCGGGCGGGCGCGGTGCTCGAGCGGATTCGGGCGATGGTCAGGCGCCAGCGGTTCGCCGTCGGACCGGTGGAGGTGCCCGGGCTGATTCGCGGGGTTGTCGCGCTCGCGGGGCCGGGGCTTGCCGCCGACCGCATCGGCGTCACCGTGCTCTGCGATCCCGCCATCCCCCGGGTGGCCGGCGACGAGATTCTCCTCCAGCAGGCCCTGCTGAACCTCGTCGGCAACTCGGCCGACGCGATCCGGGCCACGGCGGGCGACCGCCAGCAGCCGGGGGCAATCACTATCCGAGCTCGCCGCGACGGGAATTCGGTGGAACTGGCGGTGATCGACAACGGTGGCGGGATCGAGGACGATATGATGGAGAAGGTTCTGGAACCCTTCGAGACGACGAAGAAGGACGGGCTCGGCATGGGGCTGCCGATCGTGCGGGCGATCGCCGAACAGCACGATGGGACCCTCCGGCTCGCGAACGATCCGGGCCGCGGGCTCACGGCGAGCCTTCGCGTGCCCGCGTGGAGGGGAGGAAGAAGGCACGCATGACCCCCATGATCCATGTGGTCGACGACGACGAATCGTTTCTCCGCAGCATGGAACGGCGGCTGCGCGGCCACGGCTACACCGTGGCGACGTACCCGTCGGTGGCCCGGTTTTTCGATCGCCCCGATCCCGATGCCCCGGGGTGCGTGTTGGCTGACCTGCAGATGCCAAAGCGTGACGGCTTTGATCTCCAGGAGACGCTGGCGACATCGACCAACCCGCTGCCCGTGGTGTTCGTGACCGGTAAGGGGGACATTCCGACCAGCGTGCGGGCGATGCGTGCCGGGGCGGAAGACTTTCTGACCAAGCGGGCGGCCACCGCCGACCTCGTTGCGGCGATCGACCGAGCCATCGACCGCGACGCTCGGGAACGGGTGGCGCGGATGCGGTCCACCGAGGCGCGAAAAAAAATCGCCCAGTTGAGCGGCCGTGAACTGCAGATGCTCCTCGGGATCGTGAAGGGGTTGCAGAACCGGGACATGGCCGAGGAATACGGGCTCTCGGAGCGGACGGTGAAGTATCACCGCACCATGCTCACCCGGCGACTCGACATCTACGCGTCGGTTGACCTCACGCGGCTCGTGCAGACCGCCGGCATCACGATCGAGGAACTCGCCGCGATGGCCGGCGCAGCCCTCCCCGCGGGAGACCGTGGGCCGTAACGGTGGTGTGTCGCCCGAACCGTGACCGCATGCCCTGGGGCCTCTTCCCCATGCCTCTCATTCGCACCCGCTTGCCGCGCGGTTTTTCGCTCGTCGAGTTGCTCGTGGTGATCGCGATCATCGGCGTCCTCCTGGGGTTGGTCCTCTCGGCGGTGCAGTCGGCCCGCGAGACGGCCCGCCGGATCGCCTGCGGCAATAACCTGCGACAGGTCGGCATCGCCCTCCACGCCCACGAATTGGCCCGCCGGTTCGTGCCCGCGTGGCGGAAGGAGTTTTCCTGGGCGGAGTATCCCAAGGCCCCGCCGAATCCCAACTTCTCGGTCGTCGTGGCCGGCCGCACCACGCTCGGGGCCCTGGGCCAACTCCTTGCCTACGTCGAACAAGGGACGCTGGCGTCGCTCTTCGACATGACCCGTGGGCTGGCCGACCCGGTCAATCTGCCGCCCCCGTTTCCCCTGGGCCGGAACTCTCCCTCATGCATGGCGCCCGTGCCGCTCTTCGTCTGCCCCGGCACGCCGACCGGCGTGCCGTCCGACTACGGCGCCGCCTATCAGGTGATCGGCTACCCGGCCAACACGCCGCTCCTCCTCCCCAGGACCGACTACGCTCCCTTCCGCGGGCTGCATCCAAGCCTCGCGGCCTGTGCCAGCCTCCCGGCCGAGTTCACCCACAACTCGATGCTCGGCACGACCGACTTCGTGAACAGGCGGACGGTGCGGTTTCGTGAGGTCACCGACGGGCTCTCCAAGACGCTGGCCTTCGTCGAGCAGGCGGGGCGGCAGCAGCGATTCTTTCGCGGTCGCCCCCTCCCCGCCACGGCCCCCGGCGGGGCCACCGTCCTGTACGCCTTCTACGGCGACTGGAACATCGCCCGCCACGCGCGGGGCCTGAGCGGGGCGACGGAGACCGAGCCGCAGCAGGCGGGCTGCGGGGTCGTGAACGTGCTCAACGACGACAATCCCTATTCGTTTCATCCCGGGGGCGTGTCGGCGGTGATGGGCGATGCGTCGGTGAACTTCATGGCCGAGGGCATCGACGCCGGCGTGTTCGCGGCGCTGGTGAGCCGTGACGGCGGGGAGGCCGCTGCAGCGCCCTGAATGGGCCTCGGCCGGGGCCATGTCACGGCGGGGCGATCTTCCAGAGTGTGGTTTCACTGCGGAGATAGAGGCTGCCGTCGGCGATGGCGGGCGTCGCGGTGAACGTGCCCGGCAGCTGATTCTCTGCGGCGACCTGCGGTTTGCCGGCGATCGAGACGAGGAACGTCGCCCCCTCCTTGTTGGCGGCCACGACCGTGTCGCCCACGACGATCGGGCTGGCCCAGAACGAACCGGCGAGCCGCACCTGGCCCCGCAGTGTGCCATCAGACCGTGCGGCGACAGTCAGCACACCTGCCCGATTGATGGTTGCGACGGCATCTCCCCAGGCCAGTGGACTGGCGATGCCGCAGGCGAGCTTCGTCGACCGCCAGACGGGCGTGACCTCGGTGGCGGCGGGCGTCACGGCAGCCAGTCCGTCGTTGGGCACATAGAGCGTCCCGCCCGCCTCGGTCGTCATCGGGATACCGCTGCAGTCTCCCTTCCACGACCAGATAAGTCCGCCGTCGCGAGCCCGCCGCAGCTCCAGGCCGTTCGGGTTTTGCAGGGCCACACAGCCGCCGTGCTCCGGCATTTCAATCGCCAACGGTGTCGACCAGCTGGCGATCTTCTGCCGCGGCACGGTCCACCGATCGGCTCCCGTGACGGCGTCGATCCCCGCGGCGAACGCATCCCCCTGGCAGTCGATCTGCACGACGACGGTGCCATCGACGATCCGCGGGCTCGTTCCCATGCCGACATCGTTGCCGCTCCGCGGATGCTCGACGGCGAGGTTCCGCTGCCAGAGCAATCGGCCCTCTCGGTCAAGCGCAAACAGATCGCACGATGAGAAGAGGGCCACGATCCGCGTGCCGTCGCTGGCGGGCGTGCCGGCGGCAACGGCGCTCGTAGGGTGGCAAAGCGTACGGCCCGTCGCCCAGAACGTCCGGTGCCACCGCAGGCCGCCGGTCGCCCGGTCGAAGGCGAGGACGTGCAGCCGATCCTGTTGCGGGCCGCTCGACGCCGTGACGACGACGAGATCGCCGACCACGATCGGGCTCGACGCCCCCTTGCCCGGGAGATCGGCCCGCCAGGCGATGCCGTCGCCCTCGCTCCACGTGGTGCGCAGCGTTTCCGTCGGCGCGGCTCCCCGGCCGCCCGGGCCCCGAAACTCAGGCCAGTCGGCGGCGCGAGCGGAAGCGCTGAGGAGAAGACACAGCGCCAGCACAGACGCGCCGGCACCGGAACGGCACGAGTTCGCTCGCGGACGCAGGACCGCCATGCTCGCGATCCTCGCGCCGATTCCGGTGCCTCCAGGAATACGGGGAGGCGAGGGGGTCGGCGAATGCTCGAGGAGCCTTGGGCCGCTGCGGCCCACCGCGACGAGACCTTTGCCGCCCCCGAAGCCGGCGGGAATGTTGCTCGGACTACTACGTCGCACGGGCTCTTCTCTCTATTTCTGCGTGGCCAAGGGCGTGCCGAGGCGGTCGCAGATCCGGAGCTGGAACTTCCAGTCGGCTGCCCAGGCCTCCGTCTGCTCGTTTTGGCAACATTTGACGAGCACCGTGTTCGAACCAACGCGGAAGTCGGCGGTGGCGACGTATTGATCGATCGCCTCGGAGGCGTGGTAGATCTCGTGCTGCATGACCGGCTGACCGTTCACCCAGACCTGCACGGCGCACGGGCTGCCAATCCGCACTTCGGCCGGGCCGGCCTGTGGCATCTCGATGGTGGCGAGTGCGTAGGCGAGCACGCCCTTCTCGGTGGCCACGGCCGCATTGAGGTCGATGGAACCATGCTTGTCGGTGGAGACGACCGGCTTCCAGCCGGCCGTGTCGGGGGCAGGCGACTCGGGTGGATAGGGCTTCGCGAAACCGATTCCCTGCTTGTTGTCGAACGCGGGGCTGACCAGCCAGCGCCGGACGAATCCAAGCGTGGCGGCGAGGTCCACGGGGTCGCCATGCTCGGCCAGCCAGCCGGCGATCCGCTCGATCTGGTCGATGTCGCGGGCAGCGGCAAGGGCTCGGCGATGAATCTCTTTCTGCGCGGTGTCATCCCGAGCGGTGGCCGACGCGAGCAGCTTGTTGACTGCCTCCCGCCGCAGCTCGAGCGCGGGATCGTCGAGCATCGCGGCGAGCAGTGACTCCGCGGTCTGCGGCTGCCGCGCCTTGAGCCAGACATAGGCGAGGCCGCGGGCCCGCGGCGGGCGGGCCTGGTCGCGAGCGACGGCGGCGAGATGTTCGGCAGGCAACGCATCGCCGACGCGGTCGGCTGCCCGTTCGAGGCCGCTCCGGAGCCAGTTCGCGCCCGCGGGCGTCGCCTCCCGCAGGGCGTCGAGACAGGGAACGACCCACTCCGGCGGGATCGCAGCAAGGGCATCGGCCTGGGCCGCGAATTGGGCCTGGCCGTCTATGCCACTGGCCTTGGCCAGATCAGTCGCAAGGGCGACGGCTGCTGCGATGGACTGCGGCGGCTGGGAACCCGATGCGGCGGCTCGACCGGCCCCACTGGAGGCCACGACGGCGAACATGAGCATCGTTCGGTGGAACCGCATGAACCGACTCCGCATTCGGCCGCCGGACTCAGAACCGTGCCAATTGCACGTTGGGATTGTAGTCCGTCGTCGGCCTACGGTGGCAGGCTTCCGCAGCCTGCCATATCCTGCTTCGATTCCGAACCGACTCCGATAGAGCAGTCGGAACACTCTCCATACGGATGTCCCTTCGATGAAACCGACACTCCTCGTGCTCGCAGCCGGCATGGGCAGCCGCTACGGCGGCCTCAAGCAGATCGACCCGATGGGGCCGTCGGGCGAGACGATCCTCGATTACTCCGTGTTCGACTGCCTGCGGGCGGGCTTCGGGAAGGTGGTGTTCATCATCCGGCCCGACTTCGAGGCCGCGTTTCGTGACCGGGTGGTGAGCAGATTCGCCGGCCGGATCGACACCGCCCTCGCTTTCCAGACGCTCGATCGTCTGCCGCCGGGCTTCACTCTGCCCGCCGGCCGCGAGAAGCCGTGGGGCACGACCCACGCGATCCTCTGCGCCCGCGACGCGGTGACGACGCCGTTCGCCGTGATCAATGCCGACGATTTCTACGGCCGCGATTCCTTCGCCGTGCTCGCCCGGCGGCTCGCCGGCCAACCGATCGATTCGACCGCCTACAGCATGGTCGGCTTCACGCTCAAGAACACGCTCTCCGATCACGGCACGGTCACCCGGGGCGTCTGCAGGACCGATGCCCGCGGCTTTCTCACCGACATTCAGGAACTCAGCGGCGTGCGCCGCACGGGCTCGGGCGTCGAATGTGCGGGGCCAGACGGGCCGCTCTCGCTCACGGGCGACGAGCCGGTGTCGATGAACTTCTGGGGCTTCACGCCGCGGATCTTCCTGCAGCTCGACGCGGAGTTCCGCGGGTTTCTCGCGGCGCAGGGCGGCGAGCTGAAGAGCGAGTGCTACATCCCCACGACCGTGGGCAGCCTCGTGAATCAGGGGCAGGCCACCTGCGAGGTACTACGGACGACGTCACCGTGGTTCGGAGCGACGTATGCGGAGGACAAACCTATCGTGCAGGCGAGTCTCGCCGCGCTCGTGCAGCAGGGCGAGTACCCCGCCAGCCTCTGGGGCTGACAACGGGCCTACGGGGCGACGTCCCTGCGCAGCCACCAGCCGGAGGCGAGCAGGGCGATGCCGCTCGAGAGCAGGTTGATGCCGATGATCGTGCCGAGGAACAGGCCCGCCTGCTCCCGCGAACTCACGAGCAGAAAGCCGCCGAGCAACGCCGTTACGAAGCCGTCTATGAGCAGCCAGCCCCACGGAAAGTCGCGCGGCACGGAGAACGCCGCCGCCAGCTTGGCCGCCGCCTCGAAGAGGATCACGACGCCGAGAAACGTAACGAGGGCATGAATGCCCTCGACTGGAATCGCGAGCATCGCGGTGCCAGCCACGATCGAGAGGGCGCCGCACAGCAGCGTGAGCCAGAAGCCGCGCCAGGTCCACGTGCCGAACGACATGCCCACCTGCGATACGCCGCCGGCGATGAGCGTCATGCCGCAGACCGCATCGACGACGGTCGCAGCAGTCCACGGAGCAGCGATCGCGAGGCCACCGAGCACGGCCAGCACGCCCCCGACGGCCAGCGACCAGGTGGCGAGGCGCGACAGGGGGAAGCGTTCGTCGTCAAATGAAGCGGGCATGCGGATCACCTCCTCGGGAACCGCGATTGTAGCGTGAACCCTATACTCCGGGGTGTGTTGGGCCGAACCGCATCGGCCAGTCCTCCCTCTGCCGAGCATCCCGATGGCATTCTGGTCGTTACCGTTCTCCCGTGAGCCCGAACTCATGGACGACCCCGCCCTGCCGGCGGCCGACCATGTGGCGGCCCTCGGGGCGCTGGCGACGATCAACGCCATTTCGCGAACCGCCACGCACCTGGTCCGCGGGGTCATGTCGCTACGGGGAACCGAGAATGGAACGGTGAAGGTCGTCGACGTCGCCTGCGGCGGGGGCGACGTGACCGTGGCGATCGAGCGGCGGCTGGCCAGGACCGCGGCTCGCCTCCGGCCGGCGGTCGTCGGCATCGACATCAGCCAGCGGGCAATCGGACGGGCCGCGCAGCTTGCCCAACAACGGGCGAGCGGAGCGACGTTCCAGGTGTGCGACGTGCTGCGCGGCGGCTGCCCACCGTGCGACGTCGCCGTGAGCTCGCTCTTTCTCCATCACCTCGATGATGCGACGGCCGTGATGCTTCTGCGGCATATGGCCGCTGCCGCCCGGATCGGGATCGTGATCTCCGATCTGATTCGCAGCCGGCTCGGGCTCGTGCTCGCCGTCGTCGGCACGACGGTGCTCTCGTCGTCACGCGTGGCCCGTGTGGATGGGCCGCTCTCGGTGCGGGCCGCCCGCACGATCCCTGAATACCGCCGGCTCCTGCAGGCCGCCGGACTCTCGACCGCCGCGATCCGCCGTGCCTGGCCCGAGCGGGCCGTCATCATCTGGCAGCGGCCCGATGCGGTGACGGGGACCCGCACATGACCCGCTCCGACGCCACGCTCACGCTCGACGCGGCCGCCGCGGTCCGCTGGGACGTCGTGGTCATCGGCGCGGGCCCGGCCGGCAGTTCGGCAGCCCTGCGGATGGCACGGCACGGGCTCCGCGTGCTCCTCATCGACCGGGGCACGATGCCCCGCGGCAAACTCTGCGGCTGCTGCCTGTCGACGGCCGCGGTGGGCGAACTCGCGCGACTCGACATCGCAACCGACGGTGGTCCGCTCGCCCGCGCCGTGCCGCTGCGACGGATCAGCGTCGCCGCGGGCGGCCGCGTCGCCCCGATCGACGTCAGCGGCGGGGCAACGCTCTCCCGTGAGGCGCTCGATGCAGACCTCGTGGCCGCAGCGATCGCAGCCGGCTGCGAGTGGCTGCCACAGACGACCGCCCTTTCGATACACGAGCAGGCACACGCAGCCGAGCCCTGCGTCAACGTGTCGGTACGGACGTCGGGGGAAGCCGGCACGGCGACGATCGAGAGCCGGCGACTGCTGCTGGCGACGGGCCTCAGCGACCACGTGCGTCTCCCCCGCGCGGCGAGCCCGAGCACATCTCGCACGATCGCCGCTCAGAGCCGGATCGGCATCGGCGGCGTTCTGCCGGCGACCGCCGCAACGATCCCGCCGGGTGAACTCCTGATGGCGGTCACGCCGGTCGGCTATTGCGGTATCGTGCGGCTGGAAGACGGGCGGATCGACATCGCTGCGGCGGTCGATCGCCAGACACTCTCTGTCGCTGAACCTGCCACCGTCGTGCGGCAGATCGTGAGCGAGGCCTGTGGCTCGGGCACAGCGGCAACGCTCGACGGACTCGCCTCGGTGGTGATGCGGGCCACGCCCGCACTCACCCGCTCCGCACCACTCGTAGAAGGCGGGCAGCGCCTTGTGATGCGCGTCGGTGATGCCGCGGGCTATGTCGAGCCCTTCACCGGTGAGGGCATGGGCTGGGCGCTCGCTGCCGGCCGACTGGCGGTGGAGGCCCTTGTCGGGTCCGACAGCAGGACGCTCGCCCCGGCGGACGTTGCCGCCGATCGTTACGAACGCACGCATGCGCAGCACTTCGGTCCGCGACATGCCCGCTGCCAGCGCGTCGCCGCAGGGCTTCGCCTGCCACGGCTGGTGCGACTCGCCGTGCGGGCAGCGCAACTCGCCCCTTGGGCCGCGCGGCTTGCCGTCCCGACAGTCACGGGCAGTCGAGCCGCGGATCGTGTCATGGATCGACCACACGCAGGAGCTGCATCATGAGCCTCGCCATTCTCGGTATCGGCACCGCCACACCCCGGCGACAGATCGCGCAGGGAGACGCGGCCACGCTTGCAGCCGGCTTCGCCAATGCCGAGCCCGGACACGAGCGGGCCCTCGCCGCGATCTACCGCCAGACCCGGATCCGCACGCGGGGGTCGGTGCTGCTCGAGGATCCCGCCGGCGAGCCGTTTGCGCAGACGTTCTTTCCTCCCGCTGACGCCGACACTGGCGGTGGCCCATCGACGGCCGCCCGCATGGCCCGATATGCCACCGAGGCGGGACCGCTTGCCGTGGATGCGGCCCGCACGGCGGTCACCCGCAGCGGCATCGACCCCGCGCACGTCACGCACCTCGTCACCTGCTCGTGCACGGGATTCGCGAATCCGGGTGTTGATCTCGACATCGTCCGCGGGCTCGCGCTGCCGGCCGACGTGAGCCGCACGCATGTGGGTTTCATGGGCTGCCACGGGGCGTTCAACGCCCTGCGGGTGGCCGAGGCATTTGCCGCCGCACAGCCGAGCGCGGTCGTCCTCGTCGTCTGCGTCGAGCTCTGCAGCCTGCATTTTCAGTATGGGAGTCGGAGCGACGCCGTGGTGGCCAACAGCATCTTTGCCGACGGGGCGGCGGCCGTCGTCGGTGTCGGCGGCGACCATCCGCTGGCGTCCGACGCCGAATGGGCGCTGGACCGCCAGTGGTCGCGACTGCTGCCCGACTCCACGGGTGAGATGGGCTGGCTGATCGGGGACCACGGCTTCGAGATGTCGCTCTCGGCTCGCGTGCCGGGAATCATCAGCCGCGAGATCGTCGGACTCGTGACGGCCGCGCTCGCCGACGAGCGGCTGACGGCTGGCGACGTCGCCGCCTGGGCGGTGCATCCCGGGGGGCCACGTGTTCTGGCGAACGTCCGCGATGCGTTGGGACTCGAGGACCATATGCTCGCCGCGTCGCACGCGGTGCTCGCGGAACACGGCAACATGTCGAGCGCCACGATCCTGTTCATCCTCGAACGGATGCTGCCCGGGGCCGATGGCCCCTGCCTGGCGATGGCCTTCGGCCCGGGGCTCACCGCGGAGCTGGCGCTCTTCACCCACCAGTTCACTCGGAAGGAAGCGGCGAGATGACGAGTGATCGACGAGCGGCGCCGAACGTGAATGCCGACCGGGTCGTCGGCTTCATCGGCACCGGGATCATGGGCCGGAGCATGGCGGGCCACCTGCTCGCCGCAGGCTACGCGGTGCACGTGTTCAACCGCACGCGGGCCAAGGCCGACCCGTTGCTTGCGGCCGGTGCGGCGTGGCACGACACACCGGGCGGCGTGGCCGAGGCCAGTGACGTGGTGATCACGATGGTGGGAATGCCTGCCGACGTGGAGGAGGTCTATTTCGGCGGCACAAAGGCCGTGCCCGAGGGCTGCGGGCTGATCGCCCGCAGCCGGCCTGGCGGGTTGCTCATCGACATGACGACATCGAGTCCCGCGCTGGCATGCCGGATCGCATCCGCAGCCGCCGGCCGCGGGCTGGCCGCGATCGATGCCCCCGTGACCGGCGGCGACGTCGGGGCCCGTGCCGCCACGCTCACGATCATGCTGGGGGGCGATGCGGCGGCCTGCGAACGCGCACGGCCGATTCTCAATCGACTCGGGAAGTCGGTCACGCGGCTCGGCGAGGCCGGCGCCGGCCAGCGGTGCAAGCTTGCCAACCAGATCGCCGTGGCCGTGGGGATGGTGGCCTGGTGCGAGGCGCTGGCCCACGCCCGCGCCGGTGGGCTCGACCCGGCGGCCGTGCAGCAGGTGATCAGCGGCGGGGCCGCAGGCAGCTGGGGGCTGACGAACCTGGCACCGCGGGCGATTGCAGGCGACATGGCGCCGGGGTTCCTGGTGAAGCATCTGCTCAAGGACATCGGCCTCGCGCGGGCGTGTGCGGCCGGGAGCGGCCTCGTTCTTCCGGGGCTCGAGACGGCCGAGCGACTCTATGCCCTCGCCGCAACGCACGGCTGGGCCGACGAAGGAACACAGGTGCTCTACCGACTCTACGACCAGGGACTCGCCGCGGAGGCCGGGGCATGACGCGGCACCTGGCCGCGGCCCTCGAGTCACTGCCCGTCGCGGAGGTGCTCGATGCGGCCGTCGTGGCCTCGCGATCGGGCGCGGTCGTCGTCACGGCCCCGCCGGGCTCGGGCAAGACGATGCTTGTGCCGGGGGCGGTGTGCGACGATCTCGCACCGTCGGCGAAGCTCGTGCTGCTCCAGCCGCGGCGGCTCGCGGCCCGGTCGGTGGCCTGTCAGATCGCGAAACTCCGCGGCTCACCCATCGGCGGCGAGGTCGGCTACCAGGTGCGGTTCGATGCCCGGGTCGGCCGCGACACGCGGCTGGTCGTCGAGACCACCGGCATCATGCTCCGCCGGCTCGTCGACGACATCGCGCTTTCCGGTATCGACGCCGTCGTGCTCGACGAGTTCCACGAGCGGTCGCTGGAGATGGACCTGATCTTCGGCCTGCTCGTGCGGCTGCGGCAGACGCTGCGGCCCGACCTGCGGCTGATCGTCATGAGCGCCACGCTCGATACCGTTCCAGTCGCCGCGATGCTCGGCCCGGCGGCCGACCAGCCCTGCCCGGTGATCGCGGCCGATGGCCGGCTCCATCCGGTGGCCATCCGCTATCTGAAACATGGGGACCGCCGTGAGCTGGTCGATCACGTCGTCACGGCGGTGCCCGAGGCACTGCGGTCGACGACGGGCCACGTGCTCGTCTTTCTGCCAGGCGTCGGTGAGATCCGACTGTGCGAACGCGAACTCGAGCCGCTGCTCGCGCGACAGGGGCATGCCGTGCTGCCGCTCTTCGGCGAACTGTCGCCGGAGGAGCAGGACCGCGTGCTCACCGACATGGGCTGCCGCAAGGTGATCCTGGCCACGAACGTCGCCGAAACGTCGCTCACGATTCCCGGGGTGACCGCGGTGATCGACTCCGGGCTGGCGCGGCAGAGCCGGCTCTCCCCAGCGACCGGGCTGCCCCGGCTGGAGCTGGTGCCAATCTCGAAGGCTGCGGCCGATCAGCGGGCGGGCCGGGCCGGTCGCACGGAAGCGGGCATCTGCTGGCGGCTCTGGGACGAGGCCTCGCACCAGCATCGGCCGCAAGCCGAGTTGCCGGAGGCGGTGCGCGGCGACCTGGCGGGGCCGCTTCTCCAGTTGCTGTCGCTCGGCGAGGCGAGTGGGTTTCCGTGGCTCGATCAGCCACCGCCGCACGCGATCGAGCGGGCGCGGCAAGTGTTGTTGCATCTCGGCGCGATCGAGCCCATCACTTCCGTTGATGCCGGCTGTGATCGGATCACGCCGTTGGGATCAGAGCTGGTAAAACTGCCGGCACATCCGCGGCTGGCGCGACTCCTGCTCGCTGGCGCAGAGCATGGCGTGCTCCGCGAAGCCTCGATCGCGGCAGCGCTGCTCTCGGACCGGGATCCATTTCGCACACCGCGGCGCACCGGAGGCCCACGCGATAGGCAGACCGCGCGGACGCGATCCGACATTGTGGACCGCATCGTGGCGCTGCAGGCCTTTCACGCGGGAGTGCGAATCGACGATCCGGCGTTCGATCCGCATCCTGCCGGTGCCCGCAACGTGCTCCGCGCGGCCGAGCAGCTCTTTCATCTGGTGGAGGCGCCACGGGCGGCTCGGGCAGCCGACCCGGCCGAGGCCGTGATGCTCGCCCTGTTCGAGGCGTTTCCCGATCGGCTGGCTCGGCTGCGGCAGGGCACGCAGGATCGTGGCGCGCTCGTCGGGGGCAGGGGAGTACGGCTCGACTCGTCGCGGCTGCGGGGCGAGCCCCTCTTCCTCGCGATCGACGTGGACGACGTCGGTGGCGAGGCGGCCGTGCGACTCGCGTCGGCAGTGGAGCGGCCCTGGCTCGACCGCCAGCCGCTTGCGGCCGCCAACCTGCGGACCGCCGAGCAGGTCGTCTACTCGCCGGCGCGGCGGCAGGTGGAAGCCCGACTGCAGACAGTCTGGATCGACCTCGTACTCGACGAGACGCCCGTGGCGATCCGCGACACGGCGGCCGCGGCGGTACTGCTCGCGCGGGAGGCCGTGCTCCAACTCGATCGCGTCCTGCCGGGCTCCGACACGGCCGCCGGCAGTCTGCTCGCTCGGGCCCGCTGGCTGGCGGAGACGCTGCCCGACCTCGGGCTGCCGCCACTCGACGCCGCTGCGCTGGAGGACGTCGTCGGCGACCTCTGCCACGGCCTGCGGTCGCTCGACGAGCTCGCGCGGGCCCACTGGGTGGCGGCACTGCAGGGCCGGCTTGGCTACGACCGCATGGCGGAGATCGACCACCTCGCGCCCACGCACGTGGAACTGCCGAACGGCAAGCGGCTGAAGCTGACCTACGCCCCGGGCGGACCACCGATCCTGGCAGCGCGGATCCAGGAGTTGTTCGGCGTTCGCGACACGCCGCGGGTGGCGGGAGGCAGAGTGCCCGTGCTCCTCCACCTGCTCGGACCGAATCATCGACCGCAGCAGGTCACGGCCGATCTCGCGGGGTTCTGGCAGAACACCTACCCGCAGGTGAAGAAGGAGCTCCGCCGCCGCTATCCCAAGCACGCCTGGCCCGACGATCCGCTGGACCGCTCACCCAAGCCCTGAGCGCGAGCGAGGGGATCCCGCGGCGGGAGCCGCGGACGGGTCGCCCACGAACCGGCGTCATGCGTGTCACCGGCGTTGCCGACGCTTCCGCGGCGCGATCCCCCGGCTCGCGCCTGGGGGCTTGTATGAGAGGCGTCTCGCTGCACACGTTCGCGTCGCTGTCAACCGCGGCGACGTATGTTTTTGCTGGGTTTTCGCCCCCTCGGGCTGGCTTGTGCCAGATGTGTCGCGGCTGCCGGCGGCGGTTTCGCCAGTGAAAAATTTCGCGGCCACGCGTCGATCCACTCTCCCGAAGCGATCACGCGGACCGGCATCGAGCCCCCGCCGGTCCGCCTCGAGTCAGTCCGCCTCCAGTCCTTGTCTTGCATCCCCCCAGGAGCCCTCCCATGCAGCGCGTGTTGTTCGTATTCGCGGTCGTGTCGACGATGGTCATCGGTTCGACGGCGTTCGCCGCCCAGGCCCGCAACGGCCAGGCCTCGGTCGGTGCCACCCGCAACGGCCCGGTCGCCAAGCTGATCGAGCTCGAGCGTCGCAAGAACGAGTGGCTCCGGCAGAAGTTCGCTCGGTAAGTCGCCGCCGGCCTGCGGGCTGGCAGCAGCGGAGCGGTGCCTCACGGACACCGCTCCGTTACAATTCGGAAACCATGTCGCCGGGTCGGGTGGAAGCGCGTCGCGCCTCCGCCCACCCGGCGGCGGTGTTTGTGCCGCGCAGTTCTGCGTGGCCGGTTTCCTGAATGGCAGGCTGTTTGCATGACTCCCGACACCCAGGCGTGGCTGCATAGCCTGCGGGAATTTGCGGCAACGCATCGCGAGCGAAAGCCACTGGTTGTCGTCACGGGTGACAGCCCCCTCCAGCACGCTGAACGAGCAATCCTGGCCACCGACCTCACCCACCGGCTCGCCACACTCGGCGACCTGCTGGCAGCCCGCGCGAGCACGGCGTGGCCGGACGGTCTTGTTGCCGATCCCGATCCGGCCATCGTCATCACAACCTCGCCGATCGGCATCGACGTGGTCGCCGAGCTGCTTGGCTCACCGGCACACGGGCTGCGGCCGCTGGCGTCCAGTGTCGTGGCCGTTACCGAGGTCGAATACCGCCTGTGGTGCATCCGCCAGCCCGACGACGCATCGCGGCTGCACGTCAATCTGTGGAGCTGGGTCAAGACCAGCGTGCCGCAGCAGCGGTGGCCGGAGTTTGCCCGCTATCCGCTTGGCCCCGGCGAGACGTATTGGCTGCACCGCACGGGCGTGAGCGGCGCAGGTGCTGCCGACGCCCGGCACTGCCATCTCTGGAAGTGGAACGGCCGCCACGCGGCGTTGCTAAAGGCTTTCATCCGGGAGCTGTCCGTCACTCACCTCGACGCAGCCAGGGATGGCGACACGGGCGGCAGCGGCGGCCGAGATTGAGGTTTTCGCGGCCACTGGCTACCGTGTCGGCGTCATTCCTCTTTCAGCCGTAGGACGCATGAAACCCCGGATCCTCCTCACGACCACTTCGTTCCAAGACACCCCCGGCGAACACCACGCGAAGCTCGCCGCCACCGGCTGGGAGCTCGTCACCGCCCGCGGCCCGCTCTCCGAGTCCGACACGCTTGCCCTCGTCGGCGAGGTCGATGGCTACATCTGCGGTGACGACGCCATCACGCGGGCCGTGCTGGAAAAGGCCCGGCCCCGGCTGAAGGTGCTCTCCAAGTATGGCATCGGCGTCGACAAGATCGACGTGAATAGCTGCACGGAGTTCGGAATTCCGCTGCTCTTCACGCCCGGCGTCAACCACACGACCGTCGCCGAGCACGCTTTCCTGCTGCTCCTGGCCCTGGAGAAAAATCTCCTCTTCCACACCGACTCGACCCGCTCGGGCGGCTGGAAACGGCAGACGGGCCACGAGCTCCTCGACAAGACGATCGGCATCGTGGGCATGGGACGGATCGGCAAGGAGGTGGCCCTGCGGGCGCTGGCGTTCGGCATGAAGCCGATCGGTTACGACGTCTACTGGGACGAGGCGTTTGCCACGCAGCACGGTATCCCCCGCGCCGCATCGCTCGACGACCTCTTTGCCCAGGCCGATTACATCTCGCTGCACACGAACCTCACCCCCGAAACCCGCGACCTGGTGCGGACCGAGACGATCGCGAAGATGAAACCCGAGGTGATCATCCTCAACTGCGCCCGCGGCGAGATCGTGAACACCGCCGACATCGCGGCGGCCTTGAAGAGCGGCCGCGTGCGGGGTTACGGCACCGACGTGCTCGACGAGGAGCCGCCGCCGGCCAGCCATCCGCTCACGAAATTGCCAAACTGCATCGTCACGCCGCACGTCGGCTCGCGGACGCACGAGAGCGTCCAGCGGCAGGCGCTGGCGGCCGTCACCAACCTGATCAACGCGATGCACGGTGAAAAGCCGCTCGCACAGGTCAACCCCGAAGTCCCCGTGCAGAAGGTCGTCTGATGCCCGAAACGTTTCACGTCGTTCCTGTCGCTGCCCACGAGGCGATCGTCCGTGGTGCCTATCTGAAGCGAGGTTTCGCCGCCGACGAGGCCGAGCATGCCGCCCGGCTCGCGACCGCGGCCACGAAGCACGGCATCCGCACCCACAACGCGATCAAGGCCCTCCATCTCGACGAATTGTTCGGCTCGAAGGCGGGGGGCTGCGTGCCCAAGGTGGCGGTCAGGAAGCTGCCGACCCGATTCAAGGCGGCCGAGATCTGGGACGCACAGAAGAAGCTCGGCCAGGCCGTGGCCTGGGAGGCGGTGGACACCTGCATGAGGCTCGCCGATACGTATGGAACGGGCACGGTGTCGATCGACAACGCGTTTCACTATCTGTGGGGCGGCGGCTACGTGATGGAGGCCGCGAAGAAGGGCTACATCGCCTACACCAACTGCACGGCGTCGCTGGCCGAAGTGGTGCCGTTCCGCGGCAGGTTTCCCACGCTGGGCACGAATCCGCACTCCTGGGGCTTTCCGACGCAGGAGGCCGTCGGCTTTCCGATCGTGATCGACTGGGCCACCAGCGTGATCGCGATGGGCCGGGTGCAGCAGCTCAAGCGGGAAGGAAAGCAGCTGCCGCCGAACGCCGCCGTGGACAAGGACGGTCAGCCCACAACGGACCCCGACAAGGCGGTGTCGCTCCTCCCGTTCGGCGATCACAAGGGCTATGGTCTCTCGCTGATCAACGAGGTCGTGGCGGCATTCATTGGCGGATCGCTCCCCACGCTCCGCAGCCGTGCTGCCGTACCCGGCGAGAAGCAGAACTGTGCCTTCTTCTTCCAGGTGATCCACCCCGATGCGATCTCCAGCGGGGTCTTCGCCCAGGGCCGTTCGCAGGCCCAGAACATGAAGGCCGTGCTGGCCGACATCCTCGGCCACGGCAACGAGGGCTGCATGCTACCGGGCCAGCTCGAGGCCGAGGCGGCCGCCCGCAGCGAGAAGGCCGGTGGCCTGTTGTTCTCGAAGGCCGAAGTGGAAGCCCTCAACGAAATCGCCCACGAAGCGGGACTGCCACACCTCACGATCGACACCTTACCAACTGCCTGAACGAACCCTGCTTCCTTCTCGACCATGCGGGAAGGCGAGAGGGTCGGCGAACGCTCGAGCAGCGTTGGGCCGCCGCGGCCCACGCGACGAGACTTTTGCCGCCCCCGAGCCGTTGCCCCTGGATGGGGGCGGGAACCCGACAGAAAGGACATCCGATGCCACTCGCCATCAAGCCCAAAGACTCCTGCACGTTCGATGAGGTCTCGCTCGGCGAGATCATGCTCCGCCTTGACCCGGGCGAGGGCCGCATCCGCACGGCCCGGGCGTTCACGGCCTGGGAGGGGGGCGGTGAATACAACGTGGCCCGTGGCCTGCGGAAGTGCTTTGGCCTGAAGACGGCCGTCGTGACCGCGTTCGTGGACAATGAAGTGGGCCACCTGATCGAAGACTTCATCATGCAGGGGGGCGTCTGCACCGACTTCATCCAGTGGCGTGCTGACGACGGCATCGGCCGCAGCGTCCGCAACGGCCTCAACTTCACCGAGCGGGGCTTCGGCATCCGCGGGGCGGTGGGCGTGCCCGACCGCGGCAACACGGCGGCGAGCCAGCTCAAACCGGGCGACATCGACTGGAATCATTTGTTCGGCACGCTCGGTGTGCGGTGGTTTCACACCGGCGGCATCTTCGCCGCGCTCTCCGAAACGACGGCGGCCGTGACGATCGAGGCGGTCAAGGCGGCCAAGCAGCACGGCACGGTCGTGTCGTACGATCTCAACTACCGGCCCAGCCTGTGGAAGAGCATCGGCGGGCAGGCGAAGGCCCGCGAGGTCAACCGCGAGATCGCCAGGCACGTCGATGTGATGATCGGCAACGAGGAAGACTTCACGGCGTCACTCGGCTTCGAGGTCGAGGGAGTGGATCACACCATCTCGGCGATCGAAACCGACGCCTTCAAGCGGATGATCGAGACGGCCGTGAAGGAATATCCCAACTTCAAGGTCGCGGCCACCACGCTCCGCCGGGTGATCACGGCGACGAAGAACGACTGGAGCGCGATCCTCTGGCACGACGGGAAGTTCTACGAAAGCCGGAAGTATCCGGAGCTCGAGATCCTCGACCGCGTCGGCGGCGGCGACAGCTTCGCCAGCGGCCTCGCCTTCGGGTTCCTGGAATTCAACTGCCCCCAGAAGGCGGTCGACTATGGCGCCGCCCACGGCGCCCTGGCGAGCACCACCCCCGGCGACACCTCGATGGCCACCCGGGCCGAGGTGGAGAAGCAGATCAAAGGCGGCGGCGCCCGCGTCGTGCGGTGATTACGGCAACTCGACCCACGACTTGCAGCCGCCGAAGCTGTCGTGCCAGGGCACGGTGAGCGGCTCGGCCAGCGGCTGCACGTCGACGACGAGCACGTGGAGTTCGTCCTGCCAGCGGTGGAACCTTTCGGCGACGACCGCGTCGCTCCAGACGTGCCGCGGCCGGAAGGCGGCGAGGTCTGCGAGCGAGCGGATTCGCAGTGCCTCGCGGACACGGGCCGCGTGGGTGAACACAACGCTGCCCTCCGGCGGCCGGTCGGCGTCGATGTCGTCGAGCAGGTCGCGGGCCTCCGGGATCAACTGCTCAGCCGACTGGTGGAGGAACGTCGGCATGAGCAGAAACTCAGCCTGCTCCACGCGGAAGCCGCCAGCCGGCTCGACGATGCCGCCCTTCCGGAGGATCACGTCCTGGCGTCCGCGGGCCAGCGCCCGACAGATCGCAGCCCATTCCTTGAACGCGGTTCGCGGGTGCGGTGTGTTCACTGGGCGGGGCGGACGTGGATGCCGTCGGCGGTGAGCTGGATCACGGGGATGCCGAGCTTCGGATCGAAGATCGCCGTGCCGCGGATCACGACGTCCTGGCCCTCCTTGATCCCAAACAGCGTCCGGGCGTCAACAGGAAGCTCCCTGCCGTCCGCCCCCACGAACTGTACGGCCGCGATCGGTGAATTGGCCTGCCGCTTCTTGCAGAACGGGCAATCGTCGGGCTTGTGCCCTGGCTTCTTGGCATGGTCGTCGGCCGGAATCTCCAGCATCGAGAACGAGGCCTTGTCCTTGATGAAGGCCTCCATCCCCTTGCCGCCGATCCGACCCGCTACCACGATCGGCTGCGGCGTCGTGGTGAGCTTCTGCTTGGCGGCGGCGAGCGTAAGGGCGCCGGCGGGCTCCTGCGGGAGCAGGAGTTGGCCCCGGACGGCTGTGACATCGACTTCCGCCTGGGCGGCCATGCCGCACGTTGCCACAGTCAGTGCGATACCGACGGCCACAATCCTCCGGCTGACATTCATCGTCATCTTTTCCTCCCTGTGTCGTGAGCCTCTCCTTCGGCATCGTCCACCGTGACGAGCCGATCCATAAGGAACGTTACCGCTACTGGGCCAGCGTGCCCTGCAGTGTCTTGATCGCCCCGTCGATACGCTCGGCCAGCGAGGCATGCACTTCGGCCGGCGGCTTCCCCTTGCCCTCGGGGGCGTGGAGGGCCGTGTCGAGCGTGTCGAAGCACTCGAACAACTCGTCGAGCGCCTTGGTCGCAGCGGCTTTGGACTGCTCACCCAGCTTCTCTTTCGCCACAAACCCCTGCACGTCCTCGATCAAGTGACCGAGGGAATGCACGGCCTCGTCTGCGGCATCCGTAGCGCCCACCGCCAGGTGATCCTTCACCGCGGCCACCGTGGCCTGCAACTGGGCGACGCCAGCCGCGAACGACTCGGGGTGATCATGCTCGTGCTCGTCGTGGTCATGTCCATGATCGGCGTGGTCGTGGGCGGCCGGTGTCTTGGCGGCGGCCGGTGCGGCCGGCGGCGACGACGACGAGCAGCCAGCGACCATCAGGCAGACACAAGCGGTCATCAAAAGGAGGCGAGCGGCCATGAGAACTCCTGGGCGAGGGTTGAATCAAAAAGCCTAGCGGCTTCCTCAATCGTTATGCAACCGATGTGCGAGACACTTCCGGCACGGGCACGGCGTCGGCCACGAGGCAGACGAGCGACCGCTCGGGCAGTTCCAGGGGCTGCGAGAAGTCGATCGTGGGGCCACGGCCGTCGGGATAGATGTCGTCAGGGGCCTGCCGGCCGGTGTGCACGAACAGCCGCCAGGGCAGGGCCCGGATCACAGGGGGCTGCGGCAGCGTGAACGCCCGTGGAAGCGAGCCGGCATGGGCAATGATCAGCATGTGCCGCGGCGTGCCCACGAGGCCGCCGGCGGCCGGGTCGTCCTCGGTTTCGAGCTTTTCGCGGGACGGGGCGCCGAAGAAGCAGCTGAGACTGCCGTCGGCGGCGTACCAGTCGATGTGCACGCCATCCGGTGAGAACCATTCCACGTCGGGCAACTCGCCCGACGCGGCCGCCCCGCCGGCGAGGAAGGACCGCCGCCGGAGCGTTGGATTGCCGAGCCGAAATCGGATCAGCTCGCGGACGAACCGCACCACGTCGGCGTGCGTGTCGAGCAGCGACCAGTCGAACCACGACACGGCGTTGTCCTGGCACCAGGCGTTGTTGTTCCCCTGCTGCGTGCGGCGGCACTCGTCGCCCGCCACGAGCATCGGCACGCCCTGGCTGAGCAGGAGCGTGGCGGCCATGTTCCGCACCTGCCGCGACCGCAAGGCATTGATGTCTGCCCGCTGCGTGGGCCCTTCGACACCGTAGTTCTCCGCGAAGCTGTTGTCGTCACCGTCGCGGTTGCCTTCGCCGTTGGCCTCATTGTGCTTCTCGCGATAGCTCACGAGGTCGTTGAGCGTGAAGCCGTCGTGAGACGTCACGAAATTGATGCTGTGGTAGGGCTGCCGGCCATCGTCGCCGTAGAGGTCGCTCGACCCAGCGAGCCGCGTGGCCAGGTGGCCCGTCTGGGCGAAGTCGCCCCGCCAGTAGCGGCGGACATCGTCGCGGTAGCGGCCATTCCACTCGGCCCACCGCAGACTGGCGAACGAGCCGACCTGGTAGGCGCCGGCTGCATCCCAGGCCTCCGCGATGATCTTCGTATCGGCCAAAAGTGGATCTTCGGTGATCAGTTCGACGATCGGCGGATTTGGCAGGATCTCGCCGTTGCGGTCGCGGGAGAGCACGCTCGCCAGATCGAAACGGAAGCCGTCGATGTGATAGTTGTGCACCCAGTGCCGGAGGCAGAGAAAGATCAGCTCGCGAACGATCGGGTGGTTGCCGTTGATCGTGTTGCCACAGCCCGTGTAGTTGCGGTAGGTCGAGCCGCCGTCGCCCACCATATAGTAGACGCGGTTCTCCAGCCCCTTGAACGAGAACGTGGGGCCGAGATGGTTGCCCTCGGCCGTGTGGTTGAAGACGACGTCGAGAATCACCTCGATGCCGGCCGCATGGAGCGCCCGCACCATCTCCTTGAACTCGCGCACTTGGCAGCCAGGCTCGCCGCCGGAGGCGTAGCCCCGGTGCGGTGCGAAGAAGGCGACCGGGTCGTATCCCCAGTAGTTGCGGCGGTCGGAGGGAAACTCCTGCGATGGAATGTGCGGCGCGAACTCATGCACCGGCATCAGTTCCACCGCCGTCACGCCCAGCGACTTGAGATACGGGATCTTCTCGATCACGCCCCGGTACGTGCCCGGATGATCCACGCCACTGGTCGGGCTCTGGGTGAAGCCCCGGACGTGCAACTCGTAGATCACGGTGTCGGCAAGGCCACGGCGGAGGTGGCGATCTCCTTGCCAGTCGAACGAGTCGTCGATCACGACGCACTTCGGCGGCTGGAGGATGCCGTCGGGGCCCAACACAAAATCCCCGACCAGGGCCCGGGCATAGGGATCGATGAGCCGGGCCGTGCCGTCGAACCGCTGGCCGCGTTCCGGGTCGAACGGGCCGTCGGCCTGAAAGTGGTAGAGCTGCCCCGGGCCAAGGCCCGGCACGAATATGCTCCAGATGTCGCCCCAGCGATCCTTGGCGGGGTCGAGCTCGATCACCTCGGCCGGCTCGGCTGCGTCGGGAGCATCGTAGAGCAGCACCCGCATCGCCGTGGCCGAATGGCTATAGACGACGAACTGCACGCCCCCCTTGCGCCGTCCCAGACCCTCGTGGAGCAGGGCACCGTAGGGCAGGGGGTGGCTGAACTGCAGGGGCGGCAGGGGAGCGCGGGCATGCGCTCGCGAGGCGGGCAGTGTCGGTTTCCGCAGCGGCATGACGGAAATCATACCACCGCCGCCTCCGCCCCGGCGGCGGCGGGCACTCCTTGCGGGACCGCAGGCGGCGGCGATGATAGCCACATGAGCGGAGCCACCTATTCAAGCGCCGGCGTCGATTTGGAACTCTACCGCGAGGGCATGGCCCGGCTGCCCGCCCACATGCGGCGGACGCAGTGCCCGCGGGTGATGAGTCCCGAGGGGGGCTTCGCCGCCCTGTTCCAGCTCGACTTCAAGGGGCTCTTCGCCCGCGGCTACGAAGACCCGCTGCTCGTGTCTTGCACCGACGGCGTGGGCACGAAGCTGAAGATCGCGGTCATGGCCGGCATCCACCACACCGTCGGCATCGACCTCGTGGCGATGAGCGTCAACGACGCACTCTGCACCGGCGCCGAGCCGCTGTTCTTCCTCGACTATGTGGCGATGTCGCACGACGACCCGAATCTGCTCGAGCAGATCGTCCGCGGGATCGCCGACGCCTGCGTGGAGTGCGAGTGTGCTCTCGTCGGTGGCGAGACGGCGATCCTCCCGGACATGTACCAGCGGGGCGAATACGACCTGGCCGGCTTCTGCGTCGGCGTGGTCGACCGGAAACGGCTTGTGGATGGCCGGGAGATCCAGTCCGGCGACGTGGCCCTCGGCATCGGTTCCAGCGGCTTTCACTCCAACGGCTTCAGCCTTGTGCGCAAGGCCGTATTCGAGATCGGCGGGCTCGCCTGCGGCGACGCCGTGCCCGCCCTCGGCGGCCGCACGGTGGCCGACGCGCTGCTCACCCCAACCCGACTCTATGCCCGCCCGGTGAAGGCGGTGCTCGGCCGCTACCGTGAACAACCCGTCGTGCACGGCATCGCCCATATCACCGGCGGCGGGCTCGTAGAAAACCTGGCCCGGATCGTACCGCCGCACGTGCAGGTGAGACTCGACCGCGGCTCGTGGCCGGTGCCGCCGGTCTTTCCCTGGGTGCAGGGGCTCGGCAAGATTGCGGCCGACGAGATGGAGCGGGTATTCAACATGGGCATCGGCATGGTGCTCGTGGTCGCGTCCCACGCTGCGGATGCGATCCAGAAGCAGCTGGCTGACCTTGGCTCCGAGAGCTTCCGGCTGGGCACCGTGCGTGCAGCCGGGCCGAGCGACGAACGCGTCGTGCTCGCATAGCGCTGCAGGCCCGCACAGAAATCGCCGGCTCGCTCGCCTCCATAAAAGCCCCCAGGCGCAAGCCGGGGGATCCCGATGCGGAAGCGTCGGCAACGCCGGTGACACGCATCACGTCGCCGACACGCATGACGCCGTTTCGTGGGCGACCCGTCCGCGGCTCCCGCCGCGGCATCCCCTCGCTCGCGCTCAGGGCTTGTATGAGCCGACCCTCAATTGCCACTTTTCACAGTGGCCGGACGACCGACTGGCTGCGCCAGTAGTCGAACAGCGTCTCGATCGAGTTCACGCCGCCGCCGGTGCCGCTCTTGTTGATGCCACCGTAGGGGACGCCCTTCGGGAAGAGGTTGTGGGCGTTGATCCAGCTGTTGCCCGCCACCATCGACTCCGCCACGCGGGCCGCGCGGCCGAGGTCGCTGGTCCACACGCTGTTGGCGAGGCCGTAGTCGGTGTCGTTGGCCATCGCGACCGCCTCGTCCTCCGTGGAAAAGCTGGCGAGGTAGGCCACCGGGCCGAAGATCTCCTCGCGGGCTGCGACGTTGTCGAGCGTGCCGGCGAGCAGGGCGGGCTTCACGTAATAACCGTCGCGGCCGGGCACCGCAGCCGGGCCGCCTTCGACGACGGCCTTCGCCCCCTGCTGCACACCCTTCTCCAGGTATGAGAGCACGCGGGCCCGCTGCTTGGCATTGACGACCGGGCCCATCGACGATGCCCCGTCGAGCTGGTGGCCCACGTGCACCTTCTGCATCCGTGTGCGGCACTCGTCGATGAACCGGTCGTAGATCGACCGGTGGACGATCCAGCGGGTGGCGTCGCAGCAGACCTGGCCAGTGTGGAACGTGATCGCCCCCACGAGCTTCTCGGCCGTGGCTGCCACGTCGACGTCGTCGAACACGACCGCAGCCCCCTTGCCGCCAAGCTCGAGCTTCACCGGCACGAGGTTGCGGCCACAGGCCTCACCCACGAGCCGGCCCACCTCGGGCGAGCCCGTGAAGCTCATCCGCTTGAGGCCGGGATTTGCGGAGAGCGCGGCGCCAGCACCCGCACCGGTGCCCGTCACGACGTTGATCACGCCGTCCGGAATGCCCGCCTCGCGGGCCAGCCGGGCAAGGTAGATTGCGGAGAGCGGCGTGTCTTCCGCCGGCTTGATCACGCAGGTGTTGCCGGCGGCGAGGGCTGGAGAAATACCCCAGCCGATGAGCAGAAACGGAAAGTTCCAGGGGAAGATGAAGCCGCAGGGCCCCCACGGATTGCGAACCGTCCAGGCCTCGTGTCCCGCCACGGCCAGGACGTTCCGCCGCTGTACGTGCTGCGCCATGTCGGTGAAGTAGCGAAGCGTGTCGACGAAGTTCTGCACGTCGCCGACGGCCTGGCCGAGGATCTTGCCGGCGTCGAGCGACTCGATCTGCCCGATGATCGGCTTGTGCTTTTCGATCGCGTCGGCGAGCCGGTGCAGGTGCACGCCGCGTTCATTCGGCGTCATCGTGGCCCAGCCCGACCGCTTGAAGGCATCGGCGGCAGCCTTGACGGCCTGATCGACCTCGGCCGCGCTGAGCACGGTGAACTCCGCGATCGGCTCGCCCGTTCCCGGATCCCGCGTGGCCATCGTCTCACCACTGGCGGCGGCGATGTCCTTGCCGCCGATCACGCTCTTCAGCGGCGACTCGGCCAGGAACTTCTCAACCTCGGGCAGCAGGCGGGCAGGGGCGGCAGTGGCCATCGGTAGGGCTCCAGAAGGACGTCGCGTGATGAGAGACCGCGTCAGGATACATCGCCGCGGTTACGAATGTCGCGGTGGGTTGTATGGCGCCACAGAACGGGAAGCGAGGGGATAGAGCGGCATGATCCCCTCGCTCGCGCTCAGGGCTTTTATGGAGGCGAGGGGGTCGGTGCAAGCTCGAGGAGCATTCGGACCGAGTCTTCGAGGTCCCTGCGACGAGACTTGTGCCGCCCCCGAGCCGGCGATAGTCGCAAGTCGCGGACCTGTTCACAGCCCGCTCGTATCGGCTCGGGCGGAGGCGGCCCTGATTTCTGGCGGCGGGCAGCACGACGGGCCGGCGCGGTCGAGGGCCTCAAGTACCTGCGATTCCGTGATCAGGTCACGGAGCACGATCGGCTCGGGGAGCGGGCTGCCGGGCTTCGCCGCCGGGAAGATCGCGAGCAGCGGGATCGACTTGCTCTGGAGGCTTTCGAGCATCTGCTTGATCTCGAGCGAGCCATCCGTCCAGTCGGCGAGCACCGGCACCACGCGGTTCTTCTCGACGGCCGCCTTCACCCGGTTCGTCTCGATGGCCGTGGCCAGGTTGAACTTGCAGGTGGGGCACCAGTCGGCCGAGAAGTCGACCATCACGGTTGAGCCCTGCTCCCGCAGCTCGGCCAGCCGGGCTCGGGTGAACGGCTGCTCCCACTCGATCAGCTTTTTCACCGGACCGAGGAACATGAAGGCTGCCGTGCCAATCGCGGTGGCGAGCGCGGCCCCCTGCACCCAACGGCCAAAGCCGACGGCGCCCTGTCGCTCCTGGGCACGGCCCACCCACCAGCAGGCCATCCAGATACCGACCAGCATCGCCAGCGTGGGGACAAACCATTGTGAACCGAGGAACGTGAACAGGTAGACGACCGTGCCGAGCATCACGAAGCCCAGCACTTCCTTGAACGTGCCCATCCAGGCTCCCGGCTTGGGGAGGAACTTCACGAGGCCGGGCAAGAGGCCAACAAGGATGTAGGGCAAGGCCATGCCGGTGGCGATGGCGCCGAAGACCGCATAGGTCACGACTGTCGACTGGGTGAGCGTGAAGCCGAACACGGGCCCGAGGAACGGCCCGCTGCAGGGCGTGGCCAGCACCGTGCTCAGCACGCCCTTGAGGAAGGCGCCCATCGGCCCCTCGCGGGTCTGCACGTGGCCCGCCTGCTCGCCGATGAAGCCGGGAATCGGCAGTTCCCAGATTCCGAGAAACGAGAGCCCGAATGCAAACACGATGCCGAGCATGGCGATGTTGAACGACGCCGACGTGAATTGCTCGCCCCACGCGAGGTTGGAACTGCCAAGGCCGATATTGGCCGCGACGCTCGCCGTGGCGAGCGCAAAGAACACGGCGTAGAGCCCGGCGCAGTACCAGAGGTTCATCTCGAAGACCTCGCGGCGGGCTCGACCCGACTGCTGGGCGAACGACATCAGCTTGAGGCCCAGCACCGGCAGCACGCAGGGCATGAGATTGAGGATCAGGCCGCCAGCCAGCCCCATCAGGAGCACGGCGGGCAGCGTGAGCGGCGCGGACGATGTCGGGCCGCTGATCACCGACTGAGCCGCGGCCAGCGCCGGCGGATCGCCGGCTCGCGTCGGGGTGACCGTGAGCGGGGCTGGGTTCTTTGCCACGTCCGCATACCGCGCATCGCCGAACTCGATCCCACCCGTGGCCGGATCGTCGCCCTGCGGCAGCTTCAGCGTCAGCCGCACGCCGGCTGGCGGATCGCACGTGGTGTCGCTGCACGTCTGGAAGCCGAGCAGGACGTCCACGACGCCCCCCGCATCGGCCGGCGCGAGTGCCAGGTCGAAGCTCACGGGCCCCTCGACGGCGCCCGCAGCCCGCAGGTCTTCAGAGTGTGGAGCCTGCGTCTTCCCCACGGCGGCCGACACGAGAGTCGCAGCCTGGGTTTCGGCCAGAGCCACGATCGTCGGCTTGCCCTGGCCGACCTGGCTCGTCGCGGACGATGCCGGCGTATAGGCGTGCCAGCCAGACTCTGGCTCGATCGTCAGCCGGAGCGGCCAGAGTGGCTTCTCGTCGGTGCCCTGGCGGGGGCCGAACCCGGCTGTGATCCGGGCGTGAGTCCTGTCGGGCTGATGCGTCGCGAGGGCAGTGGCGGCAGCCGGAGCAGCCGCGCCGGAGGGCAGGGCAGTGAACCTGATGGTGTCGGGGGGCAGGCAGGCACTGTCGCGGCAGAGTTGGAGCGTCACGCTGCCCCGCACCTCCGCGGCGCCGCTCTCGGCCGGCGCGAGCGGCGCCCGCCAGGTCACGCGGCCGGCATGCTCCTCGACGACGAGACCCTTCCAACTCGGAATATCGTCTACGGCGTGCGAATCAGGGGGCGTGTCGGGCTCGAAGTCGCCCACGACACGTCGCGGTGAGTCGCTGGCGATCGTGATGGTCGTGGGCCGTGGCCCGCCCCGCTTTTGGGTCAGCGAATAGAGGTGCCAGCCAGGCTCGAGGGAAGCCGTCACGGCCAGAATGTCGGGACTGCCAGCCTTTCCAGGCTCGATCACCGCCTCGATCTGAACCGGGCTGCCCAGGGCGGCATTGATCGCGGCCAGCGGGTCGTCGGCAGCCTGGCACAGGCCAGCAGCCAGCCCGGCAACCATCAGGCCGCATAGCCGCACCAAACCGGCTCGCAGTCGCTCCATCAAAGCTGTTGGCCCTCGGCATCCAGGGGCGAGCCTCTTGTGGACCCGGCCGTCGGACGCACCGTCCGTGGTGTGTGTGTCGACGCCCAGAGTCTACAAACTGCAATTTCCAGGGGTCAAACAGGCAGCTTTGCCGCGTGCGACAGCCACTCGACCGCTGCGGGCAGGTCGACCAGGAGGCGGCGGATTCTCGCAAGCACGCGACTGGCGTCAGCGAAATGACGGTTTTCCTCCAGGATCCAGCGAAACCAATTATCAAGGCTGCAGATGACAGCCGACGCGGACAGCCATCCGCACAGCCAGCGATCAGCCGCTGCCAGCGACCGACCGCTGGCCTGCTCGTACGCCGCCAGCGGCTCCGCCCACCGGTCGGCCAGCGAGGGGACCACGGCCAGGCCCAGCGGGACCTCTATCTCCCAGCTGCCCAGCAACCGGGCGAGATCTGCGAGGGGCGTATCGATCCCCGCCGCATGAAAGTCGACGATGCCGGCCACGCGGGCCGGGGCCATCGGATCGAACAGCACGTGGTCGCTCCAGATGTCGCGCAGCACCGCCTGGCGATGGACGGCGCCGATCCCTGCTTCGGCGACCGCCGTGAGGCTGCGACGGCCCAAGGGTCCGGCAAGGATTCGATCCGCATCACGACACAGAGCACGGACCTCTTGGGCAAGCTCGGCCGTACCGTCGCGACTATCGGCTGCCTCGAGCCTGGTCGCCCAGGAGCGACCCAACAGGTTACGGGCCTGTTCCATCCGCCGTACCACGCCGCGTGACGGCCCGTGGTCGGGTACGGCACCGGGCCACGACGCGACTGCTCCGTGGACCCGCGCGACCGCAACGAGTGCTGCAGCGGCCTGGGCCGAGGTGGGCGATGCACATGGCTGGCCTTCGACGAACTCGACGAGTTCCCAGAGCCCGCCATCTTCGCTTTCGCCGACCGAGCCACCAGCGGCTGTGGTGAGCAGTTGCGGCACCTCGGTCACACCTGCGTGGCGGGCGTGATGCATCAGCTGATGCACCCACTCCGCCCGCTGCCGCGGGACATTTGCCGCGAATGGCTTGAGAACGAACCGGCCGGGAACATCGGCGAAGCTGACGACGTAGAGCGAAGCGCCACTGAAGCCGGTGGCAGCCAGCGGCATCCAGGACCTGAGCCGGCCGTGCCCCCATGCGGCACAGACCCCATCGAGTCGGCAGGCATCGTCGCGGATCACCGTCGGCCTCCTCGCAGCAGTTCGTGTTCCGGCACGGCTGCCCGTCCGCGTGGATGCTAACCAGTCTGCGATTGGAGAAAAACCAATCCAGCAGCGGGCGGCTTTGCCCGGGGCCTGCTACCATCGTGAAGCCGGCTCTGCATGACGCGCAGCCCGCGTGGAGAGTGTCGATGCGGCTGGTCATCGCGATTCTCGAGCCCGCGCAGGTGGAGCAGGCGAGGCAGGCACTCGCCGCGGTCCACGTGGCCCGAATGACGATCTGCGACGCGCACGGCTACGGTCTGGCATCCACCGCGGGGCTCGCTCAGGAGGTAGTGCTGGAGATCGCCGTCAACGACGATTTTCTGGACCGCACCCTCGAGACCGTCGCCGCCGTCGTGGCCGCCGGCGGTCACGATGTGCAGGAGCGAGTGCGGGTGCTGCCGATCGACGAGGCGGTGCAGCTCTACCGCGAGGTTCGCGGACCAGAGGCGATCTGATCGCGACACCCCGCTGGGTTGGAGTGCCTCCGACGGTTGTATAGGCTGAAGGTCATGGCCGCCGCACTTCGGATTTTGCTGGTTTCTCCCGACCTGATGGTCACGAGCCGCATTGCCGCGTTGGGTCGTGAAGCTGGCGGCACGGTGGAAACGCTGCGGTCGCCGGATCAGTCACCGCCGAGCGCCACGTACGACCTCGTCCTCCTGGACCTTCAGGCGGTGCCCGGCGACGCGGCCGTGATCGTCGCACAGACGCATGCCATCATCTCGCGGCTCGATCGCGAGTCCTCGGACGCACCTGTGCGGCTGGTGGCCTTCGGGCCGCACGTGGCCAAGCAGAGGCTCGATGACGCCAAGGCGGCCGGAGCTGATGCCGCGGTGAGCCGCGGCGAGCTGCTTGGTTCGTTTCCGGCGATCATCCGCCGTTGGTGCCCGCCAGCCTGAGCCGCCCGTTCACGCCGCCGGCTCGTCGAGGACGACCTCGTCGAGTTCGGTGCCATCGACGTCGTGACGCAGCAGCAGATACGCCGCCGTCGCGATCGCCCAGAAGTAGCCCCAGCCGAACGACGAGAGCAGCGTCTCGACACCGCGGGTCCAGAAGGCGATGGCCCGCACACCCCAGGCGTCGGCCACAGGGCCACCGGCGGCCAGTCCCTCGAGCACGGCAACCGTGCGGTCGTGCCCCATGCCGAAGCTCGCCGCCCACATCGCGAGCGTGCCGGTCGCGTCGGCGAAAACACCCGCCGCGGCGAGCGCCGGCACGGCCACGAGCAAGGCCACGACCGCATAAAACGCATAGTGCAGCGGCCGCTGGTAGAGATAGGAAAACGCCGTCGAAATGGCCTGGAAGCTGTCGCCCCGCTCGACGCCCACGGCTGCCACCATCAGCGGCCAGCCCGCGACCACGCCCACGGCTAGGATCGCCAGGATCACGGCCCCGAGCAGCACGAGAGGCCACACGGCACCGGCGAACGCGAGTCCCCATTCGGTGCGCATCAGCAGGCCGAGGAGTGCGCCGGGGATGCTCAGGGCCACGATGCCGAGCAGCACGAACAGCACCGAGTTGAAAGAGGGCAGCCACTTCTTGGAGCCGTAGAGCGTGGCTCCGACCGGCCCCGGCGCCTCTTCCTCCACGAGCTTGAGGGCGACGTGCCGCGTGATGGCGGTGCCGAAGATCGACCACACGAGCACGAACCAGCCGAGACGAGCCAGTGCCGCGGTCATCTCAGCGAGGGTCGCCGATGGCCGAAACGGCACGGCGATCAGCCGCACGAGGTCGCGGGCTGCGCCGGGAAGCCGTTCGCTGAGACCCGCCAGCCACGGCAGCGACCGCCGGCTGGGAACGAGCGACGCGGGCCCACCGGCCAAGCCGTCGGCCGGCGGGAGGACCAGGCCGTCGCCGAGTTTTGCAGCGGCGATCACGTCGGCCGCAGGATCGACCGCCCGCAGCCCAAGCTGGTCCGCGACCGACCAGCCGGCCCAGGTGGCCAGGGCGCCGAGGGCGGCGAGCAGGATCACCGTGGGCGAGAAAGCCGAGCCGGCGGCGCGAAAGAGAATCCACCAGGGCAGGGCATCGCTCCACCGGATCTCGTGAACGATCGTGCCGGAGGGATCCTTCTCGTTCGTCATGCCTGCGCCCCGAGGTGGAGGAAGTTTAGTGGGCCGGAGTATAGCGGGTTTGAAAGCGGGCGAACGTTGGGCTGGCGGCGTGACGCCTCCGCGGCTCGCGCCGCCGCCCCCCTCGCTCGCGTTCAGGGCTTGTATGTGCACCCCTACAAGCCCCCAGGCGCAAGCCTGGGGATCAGTCGCCGTCTTCGGACGACTCGTCTTCTTCGTCCTTGCGGGAGGTCGGCACGGAGTACGACTCGTCGAGCCAGCGGCCGAGGTCGATCAGCCGGCAGCGGTCGCTGCAGAAGGGCACCGTGGGCGTGACCGCCAGGTCTACCGTCGCGTCACAGACCGGGCAACGCGGCATGCATCAGCCCTCCAAACCGCCCTTGCCAGACGAACCGCCCGCCGACTTGTCGCCGCCGGACTTCTTCTCGCCGCCGCCTGAGTCGGCCGCGGCGCCCTTCTTATAGGACTCGCTCCGGTAGTCGGTTTTGTAGAAGCCCGAGCCCTTGAACATGATCGCGCCGCCGGCACCGATCAGCCGCCGTAGCTTCGGTTTCTTGCACTTCGGGCAGGTCTTCTTCACGGAGTCGGTCATCGACTGGAACAGCTCGAAGGCGTGTCCGCAGCCGTCGCACACGTAGTCGTAGGTCGGCATGGCTCACTCTCCTTTGGCGACGATCACCTGCGCCGGCCGCACGACACGGTCGTGGAGCCGGTAGCCCTTGGTGGCGGTGCCCACGATCGTCCCCGCCGCCGCACCCGGAACAGGCTGCTGGAGGATCGCGTCGTGAATCGTGGGATCGAACGGCGCACCATCGGTCTCGATGGTGAGGCAGCCGTGGCTGCCGAGCAGCTTCTCGATCTGCTGCGCCATCATCCGGAAGCCCGACCGCAGCGCCTCGATGTCGGAGGTCTTGTCGGCCGCCTCGATCGCGCGGTGGGCGTTGTCGAGCACCGGCAAGAGGTCGCGGAGCAGGTCGATCTCGCGATACCGCTGCGCCTCCTCGTATTCGCGCCGCGACCGCTTACGGAAGTTCTCCAGTTCGGCCTGCGTGCGGAGCAGGCGATCCTGGGAGTCGCGGAGCTGCGTCTCGACGTCGCTGCCTGTCGCGGGCTCAGCCTGGGCCGCCTGTTCCAGGTCGGCATCCTCGTGTTCGGGCGTGTCCTGCACGGTCATGCCTCCTCGTGAGTGTCGGAGCGTGTGTCCGGATTGGGGGCGGAACCCTGAAAGTATTCCGCCAGCCGACTAAAAAAACTCGACCGCTTGGGACTGACGGCCGCATGCTCCTCGGCCGCGAGGTCGCGGAGCAAAGCCTCGGCCTTGGGCGAGAGCGTTTTCGGCACTTCCACGTGCACATGCACGTGGAGGTCGCCGACGCCGCGACCTCGAACCTCCGGCATGCCGAGGCCCCGGACGCGGATCACGTCTCCCGGCTGGGTGCCGCGGACGATCTGGAGCGGCTTCGCGCCGTCGAGCGTGGGCACGTCTACGGTCGCCCCGAGGGCGGCCTGCGTGTAGGTGATAGGCACTTCGCAGTGCAGGTCACGGCCCTCGCGCGTCAGGAAGGGATGCTCCTCGATCTCGATCACGCAGTAGCAGTCGCCCGGCGGGCCGCCGTTGCCCCCGGGCTCACCCTCGCCGGCGAGCCGCACCCGCACGTCGCTATCGACGCCGGCCGGAATCGTCACCCGCCGTTCGACGTGTTCTTCCGTGAGCCCTTCGCCACCGCAGGCCGTGCACTTCTCACGGATCACGCTGCCGGCGCCCCGACAGGCAGGGCACGTGGTCTGGAGCCGAAATACGCCTGCCGTCTGGATCACCTGCCCCTGGCCGCCGCAGTAATCACAGGGCTGCGGCTTCGTGCCCTTCTTGGCACCGCTGCCATCGCACGTGCCGCACGGCTCGTGCCTCGTGAACGCGACCGTCTTCGTCGCGCCGCGGGCGGCCTCCACGAGCGAGAGCGACACCTGGCAGAAGACGTCGCGGCCCTTTCGCGGCCGGTTGGACCGCTTGCGTCCACCGCCGAACGCCTCGCCGAAAATGCCGCCGCCGAAGAGATCACCGAATGCCTCGAAGACATCGCCGATGTCGTTGAAGTCGTGCTGGCGGCCCCCCTGCAGACCGGCATGACCGAATCGGTCATACCGGCTCCGTAGATCGGCGTCGGACAGCACCTCGAAGGCCCGCGCCGCCTCCTTGAACCGGGCCGCCGCTTCGGCGTTGCCGGGGTTCTTGTCGGGATGGAACTTGATGGCGAGCTTGCGGTAGGCGTCGGTGATCTGCGCGGAGGTGGCGCGGCGTTCCACGCCGAGCACCTCGTAGTAGTCGCGCTGATCGACCATGAAAAACTACCGGACCGATCCCTCGATCTTCCGCTTCTTCGCGTCGTCCTTGTCGAGGTTGGTGACGAGCGCCTCGGTCGTGAGCAGCAGGCCCGAGATGCTCGCGGCGTTGGTGAGGGCGACCCGCACCACCTTCACCGGATCAATGATCCCGGCCTTGAGCATGTCGACATACTCACCCTTGTTGGCGTCGTAGCCGATGTTCACGTCCTTCTGGGCCACCTCGTCGGCAACCACCGCACCGTCGATCCCGCCGTTCTCGGCGATCTGCCGGATCGGGGCCTCGAGGGCATGGAGGATGATGTCCACGCCGATCCTCTCGTCGCCCTTGGCCTGTGACCGGGCCTTCTCCACGGCCTCACGGCAGCGGAGCAGAGCCACACCGCCACCCGGCACGATGCCTTCTTCGACTGCCGCACGCGTGGCGTGCAGCGCGTCCTCGACCCGGGCCTTCTTCTGCTTCATCTCGGCCTCGGTGCCGGCACCCACCGACACGATCGCCACGCCGCCGGTCAGCTTGGCCAGCCGCTCCTGCAGTTTCTCGCGGTCGTATTCGCTCTCGGTATTTTCGATCTGCTGGCGAATCTGCTGCACGCGGGCCTGAACATCGGCCTGCTTCCCGGCCCCCTGCACGATCGTGGTCTCGTTCTTGTCGACCGTGATGCTCTTCGCCCGGCCGAGGTGGGAAAGATCGAGGTTCTCGAGCTTGAGGCCGAGGTCCTCGCTGATGAGCGTGCCGCCGGTCAGCGTGGCGATGTCGCCCAGCATGGCCTTGCGACGGTCGCCGAATCCCGGCGCCTTCGAGGCGCACACATTGAGCACGCCGCGGAGTTTGTTGACGACCAGCGCCGTCAGGGCGTCGCCATCAACATCTTCCGCGATGATCAGGAGCGGCTTGCCGGACTGGGCGACCCTCTCCAGCAGCGGGAGGAGATCCCGAAGGTTCGAGATCTTCTTCTCGTGGATCAGTATCAGGGCGTCGTCGAGCTGGCACTCCAGGTCGGCCGGCTTATTGACGAAGTAGGGCGAAACGAAGCCCTTGTCGAACTGCATGCCGTCGACGAACCGCACGGTCGTCTCGGTCGTCTTGCCTTCCTCGACCGTGATCACGCCGTCCTTCCCCACCTTCTGCAGGGCCTCGGCGAGCAGGTCGCCGATCGCCCGATCGTTGTTGGCGCTGATCGCGCCGACCTGGGCGATCTCCTCCGGCCGCGACACCGTGCGAGCCATCTCCATCAGCCGCTGCACCGCGGCGGCGACGCCCTTCTCGATCCCACGGCGCACGGCCGTGGGGTTCGAGCCGGCAGCCACGTTCCGTGTACCCTCGCGGAAGATCGCCCGGGCCAGCACGGTCGCAGTGGTCGTACCGTCGCCGGCGAGGTCCGAGGTCTTGGAGGCGACCTCGTTCACGAGCTTCGCGCCCATGTTCTCGAATGCGTCCTCGAGATCGACCTCCTTGCTCACCGTGACGCCGTCCTTGGTGACGGTCGGCCCGCCGTAGGACTTGTCGATGATGACGTTGCGGCCCGTCGGCCCCATGGTCACGGCCACGGCGCCGGCGAGTTTCTCCACACCCTTGAGCAGTTTGGCGCGGGCGGAGTCGTCGAACATCAGTTGCTTGGGCACGGATCGATCTCCTCGATGAGGCGTTGGTGAGTCAGGAAATGGAATGAGGGCAATGAGAGTCAGGGAAAATCAGGGGAAATCACGACAGGACCTTGGCCAGGATGTCGGTCTCACGCAGGATCTTCACCTCGTGGCCGTCGACCTCGATGTCGCTGCCCGAGTACTTGCCATAGATCACCTCGTCGCCGACGGCGACCGAGAGGGTGGCCCGCTGGCCGTTCTCCAACAGCTTTCCGGCACCGACGGCCACCACGTGGCCACGCTGCGGCTTCTCCTTGGCGGAATCGGGCAGGACGATGCCGCCGGCCGTCCGCTCCTCGGCCTCGACGGGCTCCACCACCACGCGGTCATCGAGCGGACGAATCTTCAGGTTCTTGGCTGCCATGAGTCGTGTTCTCCGAAAAAGGAATTGGTTGATCAGATTGAGAAACGGTTTTGACGCGAAGGTTGACGCCGGCGCTTACATCATGCCCGGCATGCCACCCATCCCGCCCATGCCACCCATGCCGCCGCCCATCCCGTGATGGTCGTGGTGATCGCCGCCGGCCTCTTCTTCAGCCTTCGGGATCTCGGTGATCAGCGAGTCGGTGGTGAGCAGAAGCGACGCCACGCTGGCCGCATTTTGGAGGGCCGTACGAACCACCTTCGCCGGGTCGATGACGCCCGCGCTCACGAGGTCGCAATACTCTCCCTTGTCGGCGTCGTAGCCGTCGTTCTTGCCCTTCATCTGCCGCACGCGGTTGACCACCACCGAGCCGTCCACGCCGGCGTTGGCGGCGATCGCCTCGAGCGGATACCGCAGGGCATGCTTCACGATGGCCGCGCCGAGCTTCTCGTCCCCTTCGAGGTCAAGCTTCTCGAGCGCCTTCTCGCTGCGGAGCAGAGCCACGCCGCCCCCCGGCACGATGCCTTCGGCGAGGGCGGCCTGCACGGCGCTCTTGGCGTCGTCGATGAGGGCCTTCCGCTCCTTCATCTCTGTCTCCGTCGCGGCCCCGACATTGATCTGGGCCACACCGCCGGCGAGCTTCGCGAGCCGCTCCTGGAGCTTCTCACGATCGTAGTCGCTGGTGGTCTTCCCGATCTCGTCGCGGATCTGTGTGACACGGCCGTTGATGGCGTCCTTCGTGCCGGCCCCGCTGACGATCGTGGTGTTCTCCGCCTCGATGATCACCTTCTTTGCACGGCCCAGATCGCTGAGCTTGACGGCGTCGAGGGCGATGCCGAGATCCTTGAAGATCGCCTGGCCACCGGTGAGCACGGCGATATCGCCGAGCATCGCCTTGCGGCGATCACCGTAGCCGGGAGCCTTTACGGCCACAGATTGCACGATGCCGCGGAGCTTGTTGACGACGAGCGTGGCCAAGGCCTCGCCTTCGACGTCCTCAGCGATGATCACGAGCGGCTTGCCACTCTTGCTGATCGCCTCGAGCAGCGGCACGAGGTTCTTCGCGCTCGAAATCTTCTCCTCGAACATGAGGATGTAGGGATTCTCGAGCTCGCAGACCTGCGACTCGGCGTCGGTGACGAAGTGAGGCGAGAGGAAGCCGCGGTCAAACTGCATTCCCTCGACCACGTCCACGGTCGTTTCGGCCTGCTTGCCCTCTTCGACGGTGATCACGCCGTCTTTGCCGACCTTGAGGAAGGCCTCGGAGAGCACGTTGCCGATCGTCGGGTCGTTGTTGCCCGCGATCGTGGCGATCTGCATCAGCTCTTTCTTGTTCTTCTCGTTGATCGGCGTTGCCATCGCAAGCACGCCCTTGCCCACCGCCTCGACGGCCTTGGTGATGCCGCGGGAGAGAGCCATGGCATCGGCGCCGGCGGCGAGCATCTTGATGCCCTCGCGGAAGATCGCTTCGGCAAGCACGGTGGCCGTCGTCGTGCCGTCACCGGCGACGTCGTTGGTCTTGCTGGCCGCCTCTTTGACGAGCTGGGCACCCAGATTTTCGTAGGGGTCTTCGAGCTCGATGTCTTCGGCAACGGTCACGCCGTCCTTCGTGACCTTGGGCGAGCCCCAGCCCTTGTCGAGCACCGCGTTGCGGCCGCGGGGACCGAGCGTGCTCTTCACCGCGCGGGCGAGCTTGGAAACGCCGGCAAGCAGCGGCTGACGGGCATCTTCCTCGAACACCATCTGTTTTGCCACGAGAAACTCCTTCGCACTGTGGACAACGCCGGGGACGGCGGTGTGATCGAACTGTTTTGGCAGTCCTCCAGGAGGACGGCCCAAGGGAAAGCAACCCGCGTGCCGCGGCGGCTGTTTTTCAGATTGGCGGCTAGATTCCGAGGATTAAACGGTTCGTTTTTTCGGGCGCCGAGCAGCGCCCAACACCCGAAATGCCGTTTTGGCAGGAGGCTGGCCTACGGGGCCCAGGAGATCGTTCCGTCGAGACCGCGGCAGAACGCGGCCAGGAGGTCGGCGGCCCGGTCTGCGTCGTCGAGGCTGATGGTCTCGACGGCGGAGTGCATGTAGCGGTTGGGAATGCTGACGAGGCCGGTGGCCACGCCCGACCGGGTCGTCTGCAGCACATTGGCATCAGTCGGCGTCGCTCGGCCGCTGGCCCCGAGCTGCACCGGAATGTCCTTTGACTGGGCGGCCGCCAGGAGCCGCTCCACCACGTGCGGATTCATGTTCGGCCCGCGGTACACGACCGGACCCTTGCCGAGGGCCACATCGCCTTCCGACTTCTTATCGATCGTGGGGCAGTCGGTGGCGTGGGTGACGTCCACGGCGATCGCCACGTGGGGATCGATCCCGTGGCAGCTCGTCTGGGCGCCCCGAAGGCCGATCTCTTCCTGCACGGTGCTCGCCACGTAGAGCGCGCAGGGCAGAGGACCAGCCGCACTCGCCCGGCGAAACGCCTCCAGCACCACCCACAGGCCTACCTTGTCGTCCATGGCAACGGAGCAGGCCCGGCCGTTTCGCAGCTCCTGCACCTTGAGTTCGAGCGTCACGGGATCACCGACGCGAACCACTGACTCGCAGTCGGCCTTGTCTTTGGCGCCGATGTCGATCCACAGATCCTTCATCTTCGGCACGACTTTCCGCTCTTCGTCGGTGAGCAAATGGATCGGCTTCCGCGACATCACGCCCGGCACCGGCCCCGCCGCGGTCCAGATCGTGACGCGGGCGCCCACCAGCTGGATCGGATCCCAGCCGCCGATCGGCTGCACGGAGATGAAGCCGTCGCCATCCACATACTGCACGATGAGCCCGATCTGGTCGCAGTGGCCGGCGAGCATCATCCGCGTGGTTGCCGTCACGTTCTTGCCGCCGATCACATTGCCGTGCGAATCGGTCGTGATCGTGTCGGCACAGGCCGACAGATAGTCGCGGACGACCTTCTGGATGGGCTGCTCGTAGCCCGACGGGCTCGGCGTTTCGAGGAGACGAACCAGAAACTCACGGGCGGCGGCGTCCAAGGCAGATGGCTCCGAGGTTGGTGAAATCGTCCGACGTTGTACCCCAAATACACGAACCGCAGCGTCATACCGCTTTAGGTGCCGTTGAGGCAGTAGGAGGCGGCGAGGTGCACGAAGCCGTGGGCTGAGGCGGGGGCATCGAAACCGGGGCCGAGTTCTTCGGCCAGGATCGCAGCGACGGGGTCGGCGGCGGTGGCGGCCTGAGCGGCGTCGCGAAACAGCAAGCGGGAGCGGCGGGCCAGCACGTCTTCGACCGAGCGGGCGTATTCATGCCGCGCGGCGAACCGCACCATCGCTTCGGTGAGGCCGGGGCTCAGGGTACGATCGGCACCGGGAAGCGCGGCGACGACCGCGGCCTCGCTGCCATAGAGATGGAGGCCCGGCGGTGCGGTGAGCGAACGATGGCTGTCGGCGTCGGTCGCGCCGACGAGCCGCAGCGTTCGCGTGATGCCGGCAGGCCGCGCGGGGAGGAGGCCGCGGCCCATGCATGTGGCCAGCACGTCCTCCGCCATCGCGCGATACGTGGTCCACTTGCCGCCGGTGACGGTCACGAGACCGCGCGGCGACACGACGACCACGTGCTCCCGCGACATGCTTTTCGTCTCGAAACCCCCGCGGGGTGGTCGCACGAGGGGCCGCAGGCCGGCCCAGACGGAGCGGACGTCGGCCGGCGTGGGCCGCCGGGCGAGCAGGCGGCCGGCCTCCCTCAGGATGAATGCGACCTCTTCCTCAAGGGGCCGTGGCTCGAGCGGATGATCGGCCCGGGGCGTATCCGTCGTGCCGAGGATCACCGAGCCTTCCCAGGGCACGGCAAAGAGTACACGGCCATCGGCTGTTTTCGGCACCAGCAGCGCGGAGTCGCCCGACAGGAAGGAGCGGTCCACGACGACGTGCGCGCCCTGACTCGGCGTGACCATGCCTGCCGCGGCTGGGTCGTCGAGCCGGCGGATGTCGTCTACCCACACGCCCGTCGCATTGACCACGCACCCGGCACGCACGGTGAATCGTCGCAACGTCTCCCGATCCTCGACCTCCACGCCCGCGATCCGGCCGCCATCACCAGTCACGAAGCCGGCGACGCGACAGTAGTTGAGGGCGATGCCACCCTGCCGAATCGCGGTGCGGGCGAGCGCGACAGCCAGTCGCGCATCGTCGAACTGGGCATCCTGATACTCGACGCCGCCGACGAGGCCGTCGGCCTGCACGCCGGGCAACGTGTCGAGCACGGCCTTGCGGGAGAGCAGCCGCGTCGGCCCCAGGCTCGCCGCGCCGGCGAGCGCGTCATACAGCCGCAGGCCCGCGGCATAGAACCAGCGATCCCAGAGCCGGCCGCGCCAGCCACATGCCGGGATCACGAACGGCAGCCGCTGCACCAGGTGCGGTGCGTTGCCCAGGAGAATCGCCCGCTCACGGAGCGCCTCGCGGACGAGCCTCACGTTGCCCTGGGCGAGATACCGCACGCCGCCATGCACCAGTTTCGTGGCCCGGCTCGACGTGCCCTTCGCGAAATCCTCAGCCTCGAAGAGAGCAACCGACAGGCCACGCGCCGCGGCATCGACGGCCACGCCGAGACCCGTCGCTCCGCCGCCGATCACGACGAGATCGAATGTCGGCTCACCCTCGAGTCGAGCGAGCAGTTCGGTACGCGACGGTTGGGGGACGGCGGGGGACATGTCGGAGCAGCATACGGTGCCTGAGGTGCAGCCGTGGGCCCGGCGGGATCGCCGCATCAGATCACGATCCCCTCGCTTCCGCTCAGGGCTTGTATGTGTGCAATACAAGCCCCCGGGCGCAAGCCGGGGGATCGTCGTGGGCCCGGCGGCGGGAACAGCCCGAGCCTGCACAACCGCTACGACCCGAACGCGGGCTCGTCTGCTTCCGGCCGTGAGCTACGCTCGGTAGGATCGGGGGTTTCGCAAGGAGGATGTGGATTCATGGCAGAACCAGTGCGGGTCGGCGTGGTCGGTCTGGGCACCGTCGGCTCGGGTGTCGTGCGGCTGCTCGTCGAGTCGGCCGACCACATCACCCGCCACGCCGGGCGACCGATCGTCGTCGAGCGGGCCGTCTGCCGTGACGTCGGCAAGGATCGCGGGATCAAGCTCGCTGCCGACAGAATCTCAACCGATATTCGCACCATCTCTCGAGATCCGTCGATCTCCGTCGCAGCCCTGCTCGTGGGTGGTCTCGAGCCCGCGCGGTCGATGATGGTCGAGCTGCTGGAGAGCGGTAAGGACGTCGTCACCGCGAACAAGGCGCTGCTCGCCGAGCATGGGCCAGAGCTGTTCGAGCTGGCGCGGAAGAAGGGGCGATCGATCGCGTTCGAGGCGGCCGTTGCCGGCGGCATCCCGATCGTGGCCGCGATCGGTGAGTGCCTTGCCGCCAACCGCATCGAGCGGATCCGCGGGATTCTCAACGGCACGAGCAACTTCATCCTCTCGAAGATGGAGGAAGACGGCGCTGATTACGCCGACGTGCTCAAGCTCGCCCAGGCGAAGGGCTATGCCGAGGCCGATCCGGCGATGGACGTGGATGGCACCGACGCCACGCAGAAGCTCGCGATCCTCGCCCACCTCGCCTTTGGCGTCTGGGTGCCGTGGGCCGAGATCCCTCGGACCGGCATCGAAGGCATCGATCAAGGGCTGATGACCTACGCCTCTGAACTGGGCTATCGGATTCGGCTGGTCGCACGGGCCAGCCGCAGCGATGGCGAACTCGCCATGAAAGTGGCCCCCGCGCTCGTGAAGATCGGCACGCCACTCGCCGAGACCCGCGGCGCCTACAACGCCGTGAGCCTCGTCGGCGATGCCGTGGGCCGGATGTTCTTTCATGGTCTGGGCGCCGGGCAGATGCCCACCGCCTCGGCGGTCGTCGCCGACATCATCGACACGGTCGTCGGTCGGGCCGCGATCACATTCCGCACCACGGGCGTGCTCGACGCCGAGAGTCCGGCGGCCCGGATCGGCACAGCCGATCTGCACGAGCGGCATTTCCTGCGGGTGACGGCGAGCGACCGCCCAGGCGTGCTGTCGCGAATCACCGGCATCCTGGGCGAGCACCGGATCTCGATCGCGTCGGTGATCCAGCACGAGCCCTCGGAGGCAGCCGGCGGCGCCGTGCCGCTCGTGATCATGACCCACGCCTGCGGGTCGACCGCGATCGCGAAGGCAGTCACCCACATCGACGCCTCCGACGTCGTCTCCGCCCCGAGCGTCTGCCTCAGCGTTCTCGAAGAGTGAGCCCATGAAATACGTCGTCATCATTCCCGACGGAGCAGCCGACGCGGCACAGCCATCGCTCGGCGGCAAGACGCCGTTCCAGGCGGCCCGCACGCCCGCGCTCGATGCGCTCGCGGCCCGCGGCCGGGTGGGCGAGACGAATCACGTGCCCGATGTCCTGCCGCCCGGCTCCGAAGTGGCCTGCATGAGCCTCATGGGCTACGACCCGCTCGTGTATTTCACGGGTCGGGCACCGCTCGAGGCCGCCGCCCAGGGCATCGCGCTCGGGCCGCACGACTGGGCCGTCCGCTGCAACCTCGTGACGATCGCCGACCAGACGATGGAGGACTTCACGGCAGGGCACGTCTCGACCGAGGAAGCCACGGCGCTCCTGCAGGCGGCTCAGCAGGGGCTGGCGGCCGACTTTCCCGAACTGGCGGCCGCGTGGCAGTTCATGCCGGGCGTGAGCTACCGCAACCTGCTCATCTACCGCGGCACCAACAGTGCGGCCCCTTTCGACGGCACGCTCCGGGCCACCCCGCCGCACGACCTCATGGATCAGTCGGTGGCCGACGCGTTTCCACGGGGTACGGGCAGTCGGCTGCTCGCCGAGATCATGTCGCGAAGCGCCGCCTGGCTTGCAGGGCATCCAGTCAATCTGGCCCGAATCGCGGCCGGCAAGCGGCCTGCCACGCACGTGTGGCTGTGGGGCGTGGGCCGAGCGCCGGCCATGGAGCCGTTCACGAAAAAGTACGGCCGCAATGGCACGATGATCACGGCCGTCGACCTGCTCCGCGGGCTGGCCTCGCTGGCAGGCTGGAAGCGGCTGGAAGTGCCGGGCGCCACCGGCTACCTCGACACCGACTACGCGGCCAAGGGCCGGTACGCCATCGACGAACTGTCGCGCAGCGACCTCGTGTGCGTACACGTCGAAGCCCCCGACGAGGCGAGCCACCAGGGCGACGCTGCCGAGAAGGTGAAGGCGATCGAGGAGATCGACGCAAAGATCGTGGGGCCGATCGCGGCCCACCTCGACTCACAGGGGCCGCACCGCATCCTGGTCTGCCCCGATCACCCGACGTTCATTTCAACGAAGACACATTCCCGCGGCGCCGTCCCGTTCGTGATGGCCGGCGCGGGCATCGCACACTCCGGGCAACGGACCTACGACGAGCTCGCGGCCGCGGCGGCGGGCGACCCGATCCTGCCCGGCTGGAAACTCATGGGCACCTTTCTGGGAGGCTGACGGCGACGATGGCACTGGTCGTTCAAAAATTCGGTGGCACGAGCGTGGCGGACGCGGCGAAGATCAAGGCGGCCGCCGCCAAGGCGATCGCGCGGCACGCGGCCGGCGACAAGGTCGTCGTCGTCGTGAGCGCGATGGGCCACCAGACCGATATCCTCGTCGATCTCGCCAAGCAGATCACCGATCGCCCGAGTGCCCGCGAGATGGACATGCTCCTTTCCACGGGCGAGCAGGTCAGCGTGGCGCTGTTTGCGATGGCGATCCAGGCGGCCGGCCACAAGGCGGTGAGCCTCACCGGCGCGCAGATCGGGATTCGGACCGACTCCACCCACACGAAGGCCCGCATCCGCTCGATCTCCACCGACCACGTCAACACGCTGCTCGACTCGGGCGCGATCGTGATCGCCGCCGGCTTCCAGGGCATCGACCAGAACGGCAACATCACCACGCTCGGCCGCGGCGGCTCTGATACGACCGCGGTGGCGCTCGCGGCAGTGCTGGGTGCCGACGTGTGCGAGATCTACACCGACGTCGATGGCGTCTACACCACCGACCCGCGGGTCCTTTCCGAGGCCCGCCGGCTCCCCTCGATCAGCTATGACGAGATGCTCGAACTGGCGAGCCTCGGGGCCGGCGTGATGCACTCCCGCTCGATCGAGTTTGCCAAGAAGTTCGGCGTGAAGGTGCTCGTGCGGTCGAGCTTCAAGGACGTGCCCGGCACGCTGATCCTCGCGGCCGACGAGGCCGCGGCCCGGGCCGCCAGCGGCGTGGCCCTCGCCAAGGACGAGGCCCGGATCACGCTCGAAAACGTGCCCGACCAGCCGGGCTCCAGCCACGCGCTCTTCTCGGAACTGGCCGCCTCCGGTATCGCGGTCGACATGATCGTGCAGAACGTGGGGCAGGGGGGCCGGGCAGACATCTCGTTCACCGTGCCCGAGGACGACCTCGCCGAGGCGCTGGAGCGGGCCGAGGCGGTGGCGAAGCGGATCGGTGCCGAGGGCGTGTCGCACGACCACAACGTAGCCAAGGTTTCGGTGGTGGGCGTCGGCATGGCCCAGGCGGAAGGCGTGGCCGGGCGAATGTTCACGGCCCTGGCCAAGGAGAAGATCAACGTCCACATGATCACGACGAGCGAGATCAAGATCTCGGCGCTCGTCGATCGCAAGGACGGCCCCGCGGCGGTCAAGGCGGTGCACAAGGCGTTTGGTCTCGATGTCGCGGCGGCCGAACCGGCGCATGCCGCGGCAGGCGGGCCACTCACGAGGTCGAGTCCACTGGAGGTCGTGCGGCGGCTGGAGGGCATGGAAGACCTCGCCATCGAGGACTGCCTGCTCGACTCGTCGCAGGCACTCGTCACGTTCACCGATCTTCCGGATACGCCGGGCGTGGCAGCGGAGGTGTTCGCGGAACTGGGGAAGGCCGGCCTCAACGTCGACATGATCGTGCAGAGCCATCCCCGCAACGGGCTGGCGGAGATTTCGTTCACCGTGCCGGCGGAGAGCCGTGATGCGGCGACTGCAGCGGCCGAAAAGATCGCCGCGGCCCGCGGGGCGAAGGTGGCCGACGTGCCCCACGTGGCGAAGCTCTCGATCACCGGCGTGGGGATTCGCAGCCATGCGGGGGTCGCCGATCGGCTCTTCAAGCCGCTCGCAGAGGAAGGGGTCAACATCGATCTCGTGAGCACGAGCGAGGTGCGGCTCAACGTGATCGTGGCCGCCGAGCAGGGGCAGAAGTCGCTCCAGGTGCTCCGCAAAGCGTTCGGCGTGTAGCGCCGCCGTAGTCCACATGCTCCGCATGTGGCCCACGGTACGAATACCGCAGGCCCGAGCTACCTGCCTGCAGGTCCGTCAACCTCGAGGCGAATAGCCGGCGATTCGGCCTTCACTCCCCCAACCGCATGCGGAGCATGCGGACTACGGCGGAGCATGCGGACTACGGGTGAGTGACCGGGCCACCCTGTGGCCCCCAATTTGCAATCTGCCACCCCCTAATTAGCGTTGCCCGTATCCCGGGAGGCGCATCACGAGCCGGCCGGGATGGGCTGGCGGATGTCCCGGCGGTCCCCCTCCTCGTGTTTTCGGAGACTGCACATGGTTCGGATGCTCGCGTGGTCGCTCCTCTCGGCCGCGGTGTTCATGGCCTCAGCCGGCGACTGCCTCGCCAAGGGACTGTTTTCCCGGCCCGCTCAGGGCAGCGTGGCTTCTTTCAATCGTGCCGGCGGCGGCCTGTTCGCCCGCCTCAACAAGCCGCTGGTTCCCGGCATGCCCGTGTCCCCCGGTCTGCCGACTGCCAGCCCGCTCGGCCTGATCGCCCCGCGGCTCAGCAACGCCGTGTCGATCTTCCAATTCGGCGGCATGGGCACGCAGGCTGGCCGGCTGGCCGCCCTCGGCGTGCTCTCGCCCCGGATCAGCCCGGTGGTGGCGATGGTCCGGAAGCCGCCTGTCACGCGGCAGGCCAAGATGATGTACGGTCTCACGATCCTGTCGCCGCGGGCGGCCGTGCTCGTGGGCATGCTCCAGGGCTTCCGCAGCATGCCGGCCTCCTTTGCCGGCCGTGCCCCGGCTCTCGTGCGCTGACCTCCGCACGCGTGGTGCCAGGCCACGGACGGCCTGGACCGCGAGGCGATACCATAATGCGGGTCTGATCCGTCTCCCGCGCTGAGTGGCCATGGAACGGCATGCCACAGAATCATCTGAGCCGATCGACGCATCGCGGATCGGGATCACCGGCCTGACCGGCTTCCTGCGGCCCGAGAACACGATCGATGCAGCGGAGCTTGCCGCGGGCACCCGCCTCGGCGATGTGACGATCGTAGGGCCCATCGCTGAAGGGGGCATGGGCCGCGTCTACGAAGGCCTCCAGGCCCACCCCTGCCGCACCGTCGCCGTGAAGGTAATCCGCCCGGGCCTGCTGTCGCCAGCCGCGGTGAAGCGATTCGAGCACGAGGCCCACATCCTCGGCCGGCTCACGCACCCTGGTATCGCGCGGATCTATTCCGCAGGCGTGCATGATCAACGAGGCTGTGCGCTGCCCTATTTCGTGATGGAGCACGTGGACGCCGGCCGACCGATCACGGCCTTTGCTGCCGACCGCAGCCTTTCGATCCGAGACCGAGTGCAGCTGTTTCGAGATGCCTGTGCCGCCGTCGCCCACGGCCACCAGCGGGGCGTGATCCACCGCGATCTCAAGCCGGGCAACATCCTCGTCGATATGACCGGCCAGCCGAAGGTGATCGACTTCGGCGTCGCCCGCAGCACCGACGGTGACGTCGCCCTGACGACGCTCCACACTGACGCCGGTGCACTCGTGGGAACGCTGCAGTACATGTGCCCGGAACAGTTTGACGGTTCGGCGGATGCACTCGACGCGCGGGCCGATGTCTACGCCCTGGGCGTCGTGCTCTACGAACTGCTGGCGGGCCGCCTTCCCTACGACCTGCGACGACGGGCTGTCTACGAGGCCGCCCGCATCGTGAAGGAGAGCGATCCTGCGTCGCTCTCCACGATCGATCGGCATCTCCGCGGCGACCTCGACACGCTCGTGGGCACCTGCCTGGAGAAGGATCGGACGCGGCGGTATTCGAGCGCTGCGGAGTTGGAGGCCGACCTGAGTCGGTACCTCCGCGGCGAGCCGATCATGGCCCGGGCGCCGGGGCTCGTCGACTCGCTCGGGCGGCTGGCCCACCGGCATCGGATCGCGGCGGTCGCCACCGCCAGCGTCGCGGCGGCGCTTCTGGCCACGACGGTCGGCATCTCCGTGTATGCGATCCGCGCTGAGCGCGAACGCCGGATTGCCGTCGGTGAACGGGAGCGGGCCGATGCCGCGAGCCAGGAGGCGACCGAGCAGTTGTATGTGGCCAATCTGCGTTCACTCTACGGATGCGTGGGGAACCGTAACACGCGGCTCGGACGGCCGCTCTTGGCCGAGACGCTGGCGATCGCGGGCACGCCACCGCCACTGGAGCTTCAGGTGCTCACCGGGGCCTTCGACGATGCGTTGGCCGTGTTGCAGTCGGGAACGACGCCGGTCGCCGGTCTGGCCTACAGTCCCGACGGCAAGACACTCGCCGTGCTCGACACGCTGCGACCGGGTCCGCCCGCGCCACCGCCAACAGACAAACGCCCGCACAACCGAACCGACAGAAAAAGCCAGCCGGCGTTCTTTCTGAGCTCGTCTTCCGTCGAGCGAGGCAAGCCACGGTCGCTCACGCTCTACGACACCAACGGATACGGTCGGGCTGAGGGCCGAGCGGCAGACACAGCAGCCTGGCTCGAGGCCTGGCTTGTCTCGCAGGGGGCCATAGTGCCCGGAATGGCGGATGCCGACGCCGGCCCCGAGATCCTTTCGGCCACATCAGACGGCCGGATGCAGGCGGTGCAGCGTGCAGAAGGTCGGCTGTGCATCCAGTCGACGGAGGGAGGCGAACCGCTCGTGCTCGACGACCACCGGGGCCGGGTGAAGGGAGTCGCATTCAGTGGTGACGGCAGTCGGGTCGCGGCGTTGGCTCCAACGGGACAGCTCTCCATTTGGGATGCGACCACCGGCCGGCTCACGGGCCGATTCGGCCGTCCGGACGCGGGGATCGAGGCCTTCCAGTTCAGCCCCGATGGCAGCCGGATCGCGGCGGTCATCGACCGGAAGCACCGTCTGGAGGAGGTCGTGATCCATGACACGACGTCTGGCAGCCTCGTGACGACGCTCACACGCGCTCACGAGCTCGGCGAGCCGGGGCTCGGGCAGTCAGGCACGCTCGTCGCCTTCAGCCCCGACGGAGCCCGACTCGTGACGACATCCAACGAACACGATCTTTGGGTGTGGAACACGGTCGATGGCTCCTCTGCCGGCACGCTGCGGGGCCATACTGCCGTCGTCACGGCCGTGGCGTTCAGCCCCGACGGCCGGCAGATCGCGAGTGGTGCGGCGAACGGTGCGGTGCTGCTCTGGGCCGCCGAGTCGCTCTCGGTGGAGCACATCCGCCTCGGCCACGAGACGGCCGTGACAACCCTGGCATTCCATCCGGACGGCGAGACGCTCGCCTCGGGCGAGCATGGCGGCACCGTGCGGCTCTGGTCGCGATCAGCCGCACGTCCTCTGGCGACGCTTCCGCATGCCTGGGGCATGACGGCAGTGGAGTTCGGCGACGACGGACTCGTGTTCGCGGTGACGCCCACCGGCAGCGACGCCGTCGAACTCTGGGACGCGCGGCGGGTGCAACGGCTGCATACGCTGCCGCTGGCTGGCCGCACGGTCGCCGCGGTCGCCTTCAGCCCGCGCGGGGATCTGGTCGCCGCGGCATGCAGTCGCGACGGGGCGGACGGCGACGTGCTCGTATGGGATGCCCGTGAAGGCCGGCTGCTCGCGACGCTCGGCGGGCATGCGCGGAGTGCCGACACGGTGGCGTTCAGCGCGGATGGCTCGCTCGTGGTCACGACCTCGGCCGATGACGTGGCGACGGTCTGGGAACCGCGCACGGGCCGAAGGCTGATGGCGGCAGCGGCTGGGCCGCAGAGCACCCATTCCAAGCCGGGGGCTGTCTTTGGGCTCGACGGTAGCCGGATGGCGTTCCGGAAGCCGGCGATCTTTGACAGTCGTTCGGGCGAGGCCGCGGTACCGCTCAGGCCGCAGGGTGCCGTGACGGCCGTGGCGGCCAGCGACGATGGCCGGCTCCTGGCGGCAGGCATGGCGATCGGCACCGTCTACGTCACGGACTTTGCGACGGGCAGGCGGATCGCGAACCTTTTCGGACATGCTGACGGCGTGCACGCACTCGCCTTCAGTCCGGATCGACGCCAGCTGGCTTCCGGCTCGCTCGACGGCACGATCCGGCTCTGGGACGTCGCCACCGAAACGGAGCTGCGGGTGCTTCGCGGCCACGAAGGGAGCGTGGAGACCGTGCGATTCACGCCCGATGGCCGGCGGCTCGTCAGCAGCTCGACCGACGGCACCGTTCGGATCTGGCATGCCGGCCGAGGTCACGAACTGGCCAGCCTGCCGGGCCAGGCCGACCATCCACGGGCAATCGCCCTCAGTCCAGCCGGCGACCTGCTCGTAACCGCGTCACACGACGGTGGCATACGGATCTGGGGACTCTCGAACGCCGACGTGACTCAAGCCCGCCGCGAGCCTACGGCCCAGCCGTGACAGTCGCTTCCGTGGCATGCAGGGCTGGCAGCGGCGGCGGATGCGATGGCGGCTTTGGCTCCTCGAGCGTATGGAGAAATGCCGCGAGGTCCGCGAGGTCTTGGCGGTTGAGGCCGAGCGGCTTGAGGAGCGGCGACTTCAGGGGAAAGTGCGGATCATCCCGCTCGTAGGCCTGCCGCTTGAGCGTCACCATGCCGGCGTTGTACATGCTGAGCACGCCCCGCAGCTCGAACATTCCCGTATGCATGAGTGGGGCCGTGCGGGTGACGTTACGGAGCGTCGGCGTGCGAAACCGCCCCTTGTCGGCCGGCGCCTTCGTGATGGTGTGGCGGCCAAGATCCTCGTTGCTCCGGCCATGGAAGCTGAGGCCGAGGTCATGGAACTTTCCGTCGCTGAACGTCGGGCCGTGGTGGCAGTTGAGACAGCGGGCCTCGCGGCGAAAGAGATCGAGGCCGATCAACTCCGCATCGGTGAGGGCCGCTGCATCGCCGGCGAGAAACCCATCGAATCGCGACCGGCCACCCACCACCGTCCGTTCGAAGCAGGCGATAGCGGCAACGACGCCGGCAAACGTCGGCTGCTCCCCTGCAAACGCGGCAGTGTAGAGCTGCCGGTAGCCGGGGCTCTCCGCGATCAGCGTCACGACACGGTCGGGGTCGGCGGCCATTTCCCGGGGATTCGTGAGGGCCTGTTCCGCCTGCTCTTCGAGGCTCGCCGCGCGGCCGTCCCAGAAGAGCGTCGGCATGAAGGCGGTGTTGAGGATCGCGGGGGCGTTGCGGCCAGGAATGTCGCCATGCGGCTCGCTGACGCGACGCCCGTCGGCCCAGCCGAGGAGCGGCTCGTGGCAGGTGACGCAAGCCATCGTGCCGCTGGCCGAAAGCCGCGGGTCGTGAAAGAGCGTCCGCCCGAGCGCTGCCTTGGCCGCCGTGTAGGGATTCGCGTCGGGATGAACGACTTCCTGCAGGCGGCCAAGCTCCCGCCACTCGACACCGGGATCGACCTCCGGCGGCGGCCAGGCAGTCGGCTGCCGGCTGTAGATCGCCCGCAGTTCCCGACTCAACGCCGCCCGCTCGGCCTCGCTGCGTTCCGGCCGTGGTGGTCGCGGCACAGCAGAGGGGGCATCGACGGCCGTCGCCGTCGCAGCCACGAGCAGGACGATGGCTGCAGCCAGCCCCATCTCACACCATCGTGCGTCGAGCCTCACGAGACCGCTCCCCTGTCACGGCTGTGGTACGAAGTCACCAGCCTGCGCCGTGAGCTGCGCGGCCACGATGTCCGCCGACACCGTGTCGTCGATGAATCGCGTCGAGCCGTCGGCGAAGGCCACGCTTGCGCCGCCCGGGTGCAGACTATAGATACCGAAGTTGTTGCTCCCATTGACGAGTTGGGGCCCGGGCGAGCGGTATTGGTTGGCGGGGTCGGCCTGAGTGAGGTCTTGGCGAAAGCCGCGAACCAGAAACGTGTTGGTATCTGCCCAGTTGCACCGAGGCGCATATCGCGTGAGGACGGGTGATGAGAATAACTGGCCCGAGCCAGGCACCATGTGCCCAAACGCCCATACCTGAGGCCGCGCGGCTGATTCGAACACGGCGATCGTCTTGCTCGTGCCGTCACTGATCTCACGAACTCGTCGCCCCTTCTCGCCGGGCTTGACGGAGCCTTTGAAAAACCCATCGAGATTCGTGGGTTTGGGAAACGCGACTACGGCTGGCACGTTCCACAGCGTATTGCTCGGCCCATCCGAGCCGGCATAGTCCACGCCGTAGGCCCACCAGTCGGGCGCGGACGTCTTGAACTGCGGATGCTGGAGTGGGCCGCCGGGCGTGCCTGGGCACGACATGATCGGCAGTGGCGTCTGCACTGCAGTCCGGTTTTTGGCATCGTCGAACCGGACCGTGTAGTCGTAGATGCCGGCCACCGGGTTTTCATCGAGGTAGGGCAGCAACTGAGATCCCCACCGGTTGAGCATCGATACGTTCGTAGGAAAGCACTCGCGGGCCGAGTGATGGGCGTGGAGTGCAAATCCGATCTGCCGCAGGTTATTTCCGCACTGCATCCGCCAGGCGGCCTCGCGGGCCGACTGCACCGCGGGCAGGAGCAGACCGATCAGGGCCGCGATGATCGCGATCACGACGAGCAATTCGACGAGCGTGAAGGCTCGTCGTGTTCGAGACGGCGTATCCATGGCCACCTCGGCTTCTCGGAATATCGCCACGCAGCGGCTGGCGGCACGTAAAGGAGGGTAGCGATCCGCTCACAGGAGCCGCAACCACTCGCGTGGGGGCCTGCGACCCCAGACGCATCCCAGACGTCCTCACTCGTGAACTACGTCGACAGGTCGCTTGCGAGGCACTCCCGTGTGAACTCGTCCACGATCGTCAGCATCCGGAACGGTCGAACGTCTGCCGTCGGGTCCATCACGACGTCGTGGCTCCCGACGTGGTTTCGGTGCGTCGGCCGCAGCCCGCCGTACTCCCGCTTGAACTACGGCCGGTGACGCCCGCGACTCCGCGTGCCCGAACGTGTTTGGAATGCCCGTCGGATTGGAGCAGGCTATCTGCACCCAGCCGCCGAACACGACTGGATGACGGCCGGGAGCAGGGGCGACCCCAATCCGTTGATGATCGCCACGACAACGAGCAACTCGATGAGCGTCAGGCCGGGGCGGCTGGCCTGTCCTCGGCGCATGTCGTCTTCTGTCGAACGTCAGCGACTGCCGTCTTTCAGCGGCGTCGGCGATAGCCGACCCATGCGGCAACGGCGATGCCGATGCCAGCGATGGCAGCCGAAGCCGGCTCGGGCACGACCACGAAGTTCAGCACGAGGTCATTCCCCGCGT
>JBAVTF010000002.1:0-166861 GCA_049695995.1 Pirellulales bacterium
GCCTGGGCCTCGGGAAACGCCGCCGCGACCCGGTCGAGCGCCGCGGCCCAGGCCGGGCCGCGGAGCCCGGCCGACACGCCGACCTTCGTCTTTTTCATCACGAGCGTTGGCAGCGCCGCGGCGAGGCTCTCGACGCTCATGAGCCGCTCGCCGGCGCACATGCGATCGAGCACGAGGGCCATCGCCACGAAGCTGTCACGGACGAGCACCACCCGAGGATTGATCACGCCGCCGTTGCCCTCACCGCCGATGATGGCGCCGGTCGCTAGCATCCGATCGACCACGTTCGCCTCGCCTACGGCCGACACATGGCAGGGCACCCCATGCCGCGCCGCGATCGCCTGAGTCATTCCACTCGTGGAACAGTTGATGACGACCGGGCCCGGTGTCTTTGCGAGCACGCCTTCCACGCACAGGGCGAGCGTCGCCTCCTCGCCGATGTAGCGGCCCGCGGCGGTGGCGATCGCGAGCCGGTCGGCATCGGGATCTTGAAAGAATCCCACATCGGCACGCTGCTGACTGATGTGCGGCAGGAGCCCGGCCAGATTCGTGGCGGTCGGCTCCGGCTCGTGCTCGAATTGGCCGTCAGGCTCGCCCCCCTCGATGACGACGTCGCAGCCGAGAGACTCGAGGAGCGGCCGGGCCACGCAACTGCCGGCACCGTGGCAGGCATCGAGCCAGACCCGCGGCCGCTGTCGCCGGATTGCAGCCACATCGACAAGTGCCGACACGAGCCGTACATGCTCGGCCGTGGCATCGTGGGCTCTCACGCTACCGGGCGATGAAGCCGCCGCCGTCTCCGTGTTCGGGGCCGGCGACTCGAACCGGGCAAGGACGTCGCGGCCGGCCGCCGCCGGAATCACGCGGCCCGCTGCCGAGAACAGTTTCATGCCGTTGTAGCGAGCGGGATTGTGGCTCGCGGAAATCTGGATACCGCCCGCGGCGGAGAGCGTCCGCACGGCGACACCGACGGTGGGCGTCGCCGCCGGGCCGAGGTCGATCACGTCGCGACCGCTCTTCGTGAGCGCTGCGGCGATCGACGCAGCCAGCATCGGCCCACTGGCCCGGCCGTCGCGGCCAATCACGATCGGCCCGGGGGGCAGCGTGCCGGCGAAGGCCCGAGCGTAGCGGGCGGCCACGTCGGCGGTGAGCGTCTCCCCCACGATCCCGCGCAGGCCCGACACGCTCACGATCAGCGGCTCGGCGGCGGACGGTGTGGCAGCGGTGACGTTCATGCGTTGGCAGTATAAAACGCTGCGATCGAACCGGCTGCCCCCTTCGCCCCCGGAGTCCTGCATGATGCCCTCTGCCGCCGACCTGTCGCGCCGCCTCGAGGCTCTCGCCGCCGCCCATGACGCCGGCACGATCACCGAACACTCCGCGGCCACGATGCGGGCCTGGCTCACTGAGCCCCGCTATGCCGAGTTCGCCACCGATGTGGCCTCGCGGATCGACGCGGGACAGTGGAAGGAACTCGACGACGTGTTCTGGACGGTGATCCCCTTCGGCACCGGCGGACGCCGCGGCATGATGTATCCGGTAGGCTCCAACGCGATCAACGACCGCACGATCGGCGAGAGCGCCCAGGGCCTGGCCGACTACGTGCGGAGCGTGCTCCCCGCAGGCGAGACGCCCACATGCGCGATCGCCTACGACACGCGGCATCGGTCGGAGCATTTCGCGAAGCTCTGCACGGAGGTGCTGCTCGCCGCCGGCTTCCGCGTCTTCTTCCTCCGCGGCTTCCGCAGCACGCCGGAGCTCTCGTTCGCCGTACGGCATACCCACAGCACCTGCGGCATCATGGTGACGGCCAGCCACAACCCGCCGAGCGACAACGCCGTGAAGGTCTATTGGGCTGGGGGCGTGCAGGTGCTGCCGCCGCATGACAAGGGGATCATCGACCGCGTGATGCGGGTGGACACGGTCCACCGCGAGTCGTTCGACGCGGGCGTCGCCTCGGGCCGCGTGCGGTTCGTGGAACAGGAGATCGATCCGGCCTTCGTGGCTGCCGTGGTGAAGCAGTCGGCGCCCGGGCCGCGCGACGTGTCGATCCTCTACTCGCCGCTGCACGGTGTGGGCGCGTCGGCCGTCGTACCGGTGCTCGACCAGGCGGGCTTCGCCGCCGTGCGGCTCTACGCCCCCCACGCGCGGCCCGACGGGGATTTTCCGAACGTGCCGGGGCACGTGGCCAATCCGGAGAATCCGGCCGTGCTCACGGGGGCGATCGACGAGGCGCGGGCCCGCGGCGACGACCTCGTGCTGGCGAGCGACCCCGACTGCGATCGACTCGGCGCCGCCGCGCCGCTCACGCGGGCGGCCGGCAGCGCGTGGCAGACGTTCACCGGCAACCAGCTCTGCGGTCTGCTCTGCGAACAGGCGATCGCAGGCCGCACTGCCCGTGGTGAGTCGCGGCCCGACGACGTCGTCATCACCACGCTCGTCACCAGTGGCCTCGTGCGGCGGATCGCCGAGGCCCACGGCCTCGCCGTGGACGACACCGAGCTCGTAGGCTTCAAGTGGATCTGCTCCGCCCTCGACCGGCTCGGCCCTGAGCGGTTCGTATTCGGATGCGAGGAGTCGCACGGCTACCTCGCCGGCACGCACGTCCGCGATAAGGACGCGAGCGCGGCCGCCCTCCTAATGAGCGAGCTCACGGCCCGGCTCAAGGCGGCCGGCCGAACGCCCCACGAGGCGCTCGACGAACTGTATGCCACCCACGGCTGCCACCAGGAGCGGCAGATCAACATCATGCTGCCGGGCGCCACCGGGATGGATCGGATGCAGGAAATCATGGCCACGCTCCGGGCCACGCCGCCAGCCTTGATCGCGGGCCTCGACGTCGTTCGCACCCGCGATCAGGCCAGCCTCTCGACCTGGACGCCGGGCGGTGCTCCCGCGACGTACGCCGGTGTGAAGAGCGACCTCGTGATCTTCGATCTCGCCGGGCTCCCTGGCGCAGGCAGCCTGTTGCCCGACGGCCGATTCCCGCCGCTTTCCAACGCCGTGGCCGCCCGCCCTTCGGGCACCGAGCCGAAGATAAAGTTCTATCTGTTCACGGCCGCGCCGCCGTGTTCCGCCAGCGAACTGCCGGCCGTGAAGCAGTCACTCCAGAAACGGCTCGACTCCATGGACCGCGACCTCCGCGCGGTCGTCGGGAGCTAAGCGTGGCCGTCAGCGGTCGTCCTTACGGTTTCGCAGCAACGACTCTCGCTGTTCGTCACTCCAGGAGTCGCCGAGCCAGCGGATCGCGTCGCCCCGGCGCCAGATACCCCAGGCAGACTGTGCCGCATCGTCCGCGGGCAACGTCTCGATGAGCAGTTCCTCCTCGTTTCGCCAGGCAGGCAGCATGCCGCACTTCCAGCCTTTGCGCGCGACGGCGATCGGTTCGACATGACCAGTCTTAAGCTCCACGATCGCCACGGCGTCACTGCCGCTCTCGACGACCGCCGCCTGTTTGCCATCCGGGCTGACGGAGAACGACCCAAGATCGTCGGGGAGCGCGTTCGCCGGGGTGGGCACTGCGAGCGGTGCCGAAGCGGCACCGACGGACGCATCTACCACGAACAGCCGCGTCAGGAGCTCGGTGGCATCCGGCCGCGCCGGCAGGGCGGCTTGCACGGCCGGGAACAGGAGTCGGTCGCCCGGGAGCGCCGCGAGCGTGATGCCGTCGGCTCCGGCGGGAAACAATCCCAACGCCAGCCGTGCCGTTTCGGAGACGCTCGTGTCGCTCGCCGACGACGCCGTCAGCGTGCGTCGCTCGAGCACCTGCATGGCCGCCGCCCCCTGGCCGCCCGCGTGAGTGACGAAGGCGAGCGTCGCCCCGTCGGACAGCCACACCGGATTGGAGACGACGTCCTTCGCCACCTCGATGCGGCTCCTCCCGTCGAGACGCAGTGCGATGAGGAGGTGCGGCGCGCTCGCAGCCCTCGTCGGAAACGTCGCGGGCTTCTCGTTGCCTTCAAGAAATGCCTCGCTGAAATGGTTCCGCATGTGGGCGACGGCCCGTACTGCAACCCACTCGCCGCGCGGCGACACAGCCGGACACGACAGCGGCCGCAGCGTGCGCATCAACGGCCGGACCTGACCGCCGACCGCGCCATTCGCGACCGGGACGAAAGCAAGTTCCCACACCGGCACCTGCATCCCCTGCACCTCTTTCCACACCTCCGCAAACGCCTGCTCAGACGACTTCCCGTCACCGTCTTCTTCCCCGCCGAACCCCCGGCCGGCCGCCGCCCGCAGTGCCGCTCGGAACTCGTCGTCGTGGAGGTCGCGGACGCAGGGCGTGACCAGCCCCGCGAGGCCAGCCAATCCGGCGATCCACGCCGGATTGAAGTCAGACTCGCGCACGGACTCATTGGCGATCGCATCACCAACCGCGGGATTCGCCGCTAGCCTCACCACCGCCGGAACCGCCCGCGCGATCCGGTCGATGACACCCACCTCGTCCTGAGGCAGGACTGCGGCGGCCTCCTGCCACGTGGGCAGGCCGATCTTCCGCGCGATGACGAGGCCGGAACCATCAGACAGCCAGGAGGCTCCCGCAACTTCACCAGCCAGGATCGGATCCGACAGCGTTCCGTCCGGCCTCATCAGCCGCAGGCCGTCGGCCCCGACACCCGCGACGGCCGCGATCATGCCGTCCGGCGACCACCAGACGCAGGCCCGTGGTATGCACCCACTCATCACGACCAGCGGGACGAGCAGGCTGGCGAGCAGGCAGTTACGGATCCGGTGGGAAGGCAGTGACGATGGCATGACATGCTCCACGGCGCGGGGATCGAGGATCAGGTGAGTCCAGTTTCAAGATTCAACGGGGGCGTGGATTCAAGACGGTCACAAGGCCGTGCCGTCGGCAACCCGCGGCTTAATCGTGAGGCGGCCCGTGTTGTCGCCGGCAAGCTCATAGCGGGTCCAGGCGATCGGTGGCTCGACAATCCGCTGCCCGCCGGCCCGCGACGGCATCCGCCCGATCGCGACGACCACGGCGACCGAAACAGCCACCGCCAACGCAGTGGCCAGCGGCCACGCCGGACGTCCGCGCACCGGCTCGCGGGTTGCTGCCGCGGTCCTCCGTGCATGCTCCGCGAGCGTGACCGCATCGCGAATCCGGCCGGCCTCGCGTTCATCCTCGGGGTGACAGGCGAGCCAGACGCGAAGGAGTTCGGCCGCCTCAGGCGCAAGTTCGCCGCAGGTGTCATCGACGACGAGCGCGTGCAGTGTTTCGCGACGAATGCAGTGTGTGTTCGGGCGATCAGCGTGCATCGGAGTTCCTTTCACTGGCGAACGGCGGGGGCGTGGCGACGTGCGGATCACAATGCTGAAGCGTCGTATCAATCAGTCTCGACGCGGGCGCGGAGCAGCGCGACTGCATGATGGATCCGCGACCGGACCGTTCCGAGGGGGATTCCGAGCCGCACGGCAATCTCGGCGTACGACAGCCCCGCGACGAATCGGAGATCGAGCACCTCCTGGTGCCTCGGCGGCAGCCCCTGCAGCAGTTCGCGGGCGACGGCCACGGCGTCGTCGGCTGGCGTGGACTCGATGCAGGACAGAGCGGCGCCGTCCACGAGCGTGGGCTCGCGGATGCGTTTGCGCCGCGCGGCCAAACCGACCCGTCGCGCGATCCCGAACAGGTACGCCCGCAGCACGTCCGGCCGCGTGCCCTCGCCCATCCTCCGCAGCAGTTGCAGGACCGACTCAGCCGCCAGGTCCGCCGCCGATTCGGTGTCCACGTGCTGCCGGGCGAAATACGAAACCAGGTCGGCATGGCAGTCGCGGAAGGTGGCGGCGATCTCGGCTCGGTCGTCCTCGCGCATGCTGCAGTTCCACCGGAGACGGCTGAGGGTTTCAGCAAGAAGTGTCGCGGCACCGCCAAAAAGTTCACCTCGGGCTCACGGGCCGCCGGATCCGCGGCGAGAACCACGTTTCCAGGAACCGGTGACACTCTACAATTTCGGCATGAGCGACACGGACCGCGACGCCCTCGCCGAGACGACGCCCGCCGATACGGATGCCGCGGCTGCTGTTCGCGACCGGTCGCTGGCCGCCGAGAAGGTGCGGTCGTTTCCGCAGACGCCTGGCGTCTACCTGATGAAGGACGCCGCCGGCCGCGTGATCTACGTGGGCAAGGCCAAGAACCTCCGGTCACGGGCCGGGAGCTACTTCCTCAAGGCGGCCGCGGAGGATCGGCGCACGGCCGACCTCGTGCGGGAGATCCGTGACATCGACTATCTGGAGGCGGAGAGCGAGGTCGATGCGCTCCTGCTGGAGAGCCGGCTCGTCAAGGACGTGCAGCCGCGGTTCAACAGCGACCTCAAGGACGACAAGACGTTTCCGTATCTGCAGATCACGACCCACGAGGACTATCCTCGGGTCGAGTTCACGCGGACGCCGAAACGGAAGGGCGTCAAGCTCTACGGCCCGTTCACGAGCGCCGGCTCCCTTCGCGGGGCGATCGTGGTGCTCCAGCGGATCTTCAAGTTTCGCACCTGCACGCTCGACATCGACGCCGACGACGAGCAGTGGCGGTGGTTTCGTCCCTGCCTGCTCGCCTCGATCGACCAGTGCACGGCCCCCTGCAACCTGCGAATCTCGAAGGAGGACTACCGCCGCGACATCGAGCGGCTGAAGACCTTCCTCGATGGCGGCAAGAAGCGACTGCTCGCCGAGATGCACAACGAGATGCTGGAGGCGTCGGGGCGGCTGGAGTTCGAGCGGGCGGCTCGGCTCCGCGACGAGATCCGCCTCCTGGAAACGCTCGACCAGCGGGGCGACCTCGAGGAGAACGTGCAGCCCGAGGTATTTCTCGTCGACCCGAAGAAGGGACTCGCCGGCCTGGAGAAGGTGCTCGGCCTAAAGGGTCCGCCGCGGGTGATCGAGGGGGTCGATATCGCCCACCTCGCCGGCAACGAAACGGTGGCCAGCCTCGTGCAGTTCATCGACGGCCTGCCGTTCAAGCCCGGCTACAAGCGGTATCGGATCAAGACGGTGGACGGCATCGACGACTTCAAGAGCATCCACGAGGTGGTGTCACGGCGGTTCGCCCGACTGGCCCGGGAAGGGGCGTCGTTCCCCGACATTCTGCTCATCGACGGCGGCAAGGGGCAGCTCTCAGCGGCTCTCGACGCGCTCGACAGCCTGGGGATCAGGCCCCCGTGCGTGATCTCACTGGCAAAGCGGGAGGAGGAGGTGTTTCTGCCGGGCCGCAGCGAGCCACTGCGGCTCTCTCGTGACTCCTACTCGCTACGGCTGCTGGAATACGTCCGCGACGAGGCCCATCGGTTCGCCCAGCACTACCACCACCTCCTGCGGGGCAAGCGGTCGTTCGACCTGGACCCGTGACCGCCACACTGGGCCGGGGTTCGACCTGCCAAATCCGGGTATTTCTCCAGGGCAGACGCTATACTAATGGCGGTTCGACCAACCCGGAGGTGCAGCCATGCCGACCGTCCTGGGGATCGGTTCACGTCGGGAGTTTCTCCATGTCGGGGCCCTCACCGGCCTTGGCCTCTCGCTCGGCGGGCTCTTTCGGGCGCAGTCTGCCCGGGCTGACGCCAAGTCGTTCGCCCATTTCACGGGCACGGCGCGGAGCGTGATCCATGTGTGGCTGCCCGGTGGCTGGGCGCAGCAGGAAACGTTCGACCCCAAGCCACTCGCGCCGGCGGAGTACCGGGGTGACCTCGCTGCAATCGGCACGAAGCTGGCGGGCGTGCAGTTCAGCGAGATGCTCGCCAAGACCGCCGAGATCGCTGACAGGATCACCGTCATCCGCTCGATGACGCACGGCGAGGCGGCCCACGAGCGTGGCACGCACAACATGTTCACGGGCTACCGGCCGAGTCCGGCGCTCACCTACCCCAGCTTCGGCAGCGTCGTGGCGCACGAACTCGGCCCCCGTGCGAACCTTCCTCCCTACGTGTGCATCCCGAACCTGCCGGCGGCCGATGCCGGAGCCGGCTATCTCGGCAGTGGTCATGGCCCGTTCGCGATCGGCTCCGATCCAGCGAGCGAGAACTTCGCGGTGCGGGATCTCGCACTGCCCGGCGGCGTCGATGCATCCCGATTCGCCACACGGCAGCGGCTTCGTGACGCCGTAGGCCGCCACTTCCAGCAGCTCGAAGACTCCGGCTCGATCGCCGCACTCGACTCGTTCTACGAGCGGGCCTACGCGCTCGTCAGCTCGAGCGAGGCCCGGGCAGCCTTCGACATGCGGGCCGAGCCGGATGCGATCAAGGATGAGTATGGCCGCAACCAGGCCGGTCAGCGGATGCTGCTGGCGCGGCGGCTCGTCGAGGCGGGCGTACGGTTCGTGACGCTCTCCTACGGCGGCTGGGACATGCACCAGAAAATCCGCGACGGGATCACCACCACCCTGCCGCCGTTCGATCAGGCCTTCGCGGCTCTTGTGAGCGATCTCGAACGCCGTGGCCTGCTCGCCTCGACGCTGGTGATGGTGTCGAGTGAGTTCGGGCGGACGCCACGGATCAATGCCGACGCGGGGCGTGACCACTGGCCCAAGGTGTTCAGTGTGGTGCTCGCCGGAGGTGGCGTGAAGGCGGGCTGCGTGCATGGCAGCTCCGATGCGATCGCCGCCGAACCGCAGGACGGCGCCGTCTCCATCGAGGATCTCGCCGCAACCGTCTACCACTGCCTGGGCATCGCATCCGAAAAGGAACTGATGGCACCCGGTAACCGCCCGGTCGAGATCGTCGACGGCGGCACCGTGCGAAAAGAACTGCTCACCTGAGCGGCGGCCGAACCAGCCGCCACGACCGCCATGCGATCCGCTCTCGTCATGCTCGTCGCCCTGGCCGTCGCTGTCGTGGCCCTGTCCGCGACGGCCGCGCCCACGATCGGTCGGATCGATCCCCCCGGCGCTCCGGCGGGCTCGGAAATCGAACTCCGCATCATCGGGAGTGAACTGGGCGATCCCCAGGAGATCTTTTTCGAGGAAGGGCGGATCACCGTCGCCACCCTGTCCGGTGTGGACGAGAAGACCGTGAAGGCCGCGGTCCGCGTTCCGGCCGACTGCCCACCTGGACCGCAGCGGTTTCGCATTCGTACCCGCCATGGCCTCTCCGAGCTGCGCACGTTCCGCGTGGGCGGATTCGAGCAGGTGGCCGAACAGGAGCCCAACGATGCCGCCGCCACGGCGCAGGCTCTGCCCTTGGGCCGCAGCGTCACGGGCGTCGTGAAGTCCGAGGATGTCGATTGCTTTCGGGTGCACCTCCCCGCCGGCGGCCGGATCGCGGTCGCCGTCGATGCGATCCGACTCGACCAAGAGATGTTCGATCCGTATCTCGAACTCGTCGACTCGCGCGGATTCGTGGTGGCCGCCTGTGACGATCACCCGCTCCTCGGCCAGGATCCGATGCTCGCCGCCACCGTCCGCGACGCGGGAGACTACGTCGTTCGCCTCCGCGAGAGCGCCTACGGGGGCAACGAGGGCTGCGTCTATCTCCTGCACATCGGCGATTTTCCCGTGCCGTCGCTCGCGTGGCCACCGGTTGGACCACCGGGCGGCTCGCTCGACGTCGAATGGCTCGGCGATCCGGCGGGGGTGTTCCGCGAGACGATCCGCCTGCCAGAGGCGGCCCCGCTCACCGGCGTCGCAGAGATACGCCCCGGTCGCAACGGTACCGTGTCGCCAGTCGGTGTGCCGCTGCGGATATCGCCGCTGACCGTGACCGCCGAAGCCGAGCCGAACGACGAGCCTGCGAAGGCGACGCAGGCGTCGGCACCGGCAGGATGCCTTGGCCGTTTCGATTCCCCCGAAGACGTCGACTGGTATCGCATCACGGCGGCAAAGGGAACGAGCTGGCACGTGCGCGGCTGGGGCCGTCGCCTCGGCGCGCCGACCGATCTGGTCGTCAACGTGCATCGTGACGACGAAAAGCGGGAACGGATCACCGGGAATGACGACACCCATGGCCCCGACAGCGAGGCGCGGGTGACGGTGCCAGATCAGGGCTCGTTCCTGATCCGCGTCGCGGACCACCTGCGGCGTGGCGGGCCGACGTTCGGCTACTGGATCGAGGTCGAAGCCGCGGAGCCAACGCTCACCGTGTCGGTGCCGCCGGGCCGCTCGAACACGCAGGAGCGGCTCGTGGCCGTCGTGCCGCGAGGTGGCCGGTCGGCCCTCGTCTTCAATGCAGCCCGGGCCGATTGCGACCGCGCTGCCACGCTCACCTGTGCCGGTCTGCCGGCGGGCGTCACTGCGGTGGCGGCGCCGCTGCCGACGAACGCCCCCGCAACTCCGGTCGTCTTCGAGGCGACGGCCGATGCGCCGCTCGCCACAGGGCTCGCCACGGTCGCCGTGCGAGCGGCCGACGACGGGCACACCCTCGGTGACCTGCGGCAAACGACGGAGCTGGTGTTCGGTCCGCCCAACAACGCCACGTACCGCACATCGGTGAGCGACCGGCTGCCCATCGCGGTCGTCGAGCCGGCACCGTTCGGCATCGCGGTCGATCCGCCTGTCGTGCCGCTCGTGCGGCGCGGCTCGCTGGAGCTGCGAGTGCGGCTCACACGCAGCGACGGATTCACGGGCAAAGTACGTCTCTCCCTGCCGTTCAAGCCACCAGGCGTCGGGGCACCCGCCAGTGTGGACGTCGCGGAGGATGCGTGCGAGGCGGTGTATCCCCTCAACGCGACCCCCGACGCGCCGCTCGGCACGTGGCAGGTGGTGGTGACGGCCGTCGTCAAGCCGCGGGGCAAGGACCGCGACAAAGACCGTGACAAGAACCGCGATGATTTGACGCCGCTCGTATCGAGCCAACTCGTCTCGCTCGAGGTGGCAGATCCGGTCGTGCAGCTGGCGGCCGAGAAGACGGTGGTCGAGCAGGGCCGCGAGACGACCATCGTGTGGAAGGTGACGAAGCCTGGTGCATTCGTCGGCCCGGCGAAGGCCCGGCTCCTCGGGCTGCCCCTGAAGACGGAAGCCCCAGAGCTCGAGCTGCAGGCGGGCGACGCTGAGCTCGCGTTTCCCCTGAAGGTCGCCCCCGACGCTCCGCCCGGCCCGCACCGCAACGTGTTCTGTGAACTGCGGGTACCCAAGGGGGATGCGTGGATCGTGCACGCGATGCCCCCCACTCAGCTGCGGATCGACGTGCCGCTACAGCCACCGTCGGAAGCCAAGCCATGATGCAGCGCGTCAGCCGCCTCGCTCTCCTGCTCGTGTGCCTCATGCAGCCGACGGCGAGCGGCGCCGACGGCGGCTTCGTGGCCATCGACGTGTTCCCGCCACGGGTGCGGCTCGAGTCGTCCGACGACCGTCAGCGGATCGTCGTTCAGGCCCGGCATGTCGACGGCCGTACGACAGACGTGACGGCGGCTGCCGAGGTCACGATCACTGGCGCGAAGCTTGCGGCGATCGAGAGGCCGGCGGGCGGCCGCGTCGTGCTTCGGCCGCTGGCCGATGGAGCGACGGCGATCCACGTGGCCCTCGGAGGGCTCGTGCGGGAGATCCCGCTGGATGTGGTATCGGCGAGTTCACCAGCGCCGCTGTCCTTCCGCCTCGACGTGATGCCGGTCTTCGCGCGGGCGGGATGCAACATGGGCAGCTGCCACGGTGCGGCCCGTGGCAAGGACGGCTTTCGGCTCTCGCTCTTCGGCTTCGATCCCGCCGGCGACCATCATCGTCTCACCCGCGAGCTGCCCGGCCGGCGGATCGACCTCGCCAGCCCACGGGAGAGTCTGTTGTTTCTGAAGGCCACGGGGCACGTGCAGCACACCGGTGGCAAGCGACTCGAGCCCGACGGACCGCTCGCAGCCACGCTTCTGCGGTGGATCGAGGCCGGCGCCCCGGACGACCCCGGGCCCGATCCGGCCGCCTCGGTGCCGGCCCTCGTCGCCCTCGATCTCTATCCTCCCACGGCGGTACTGGAGGGAGAAGATGCGCGGCAGCAACTCGTGGCCGTGGCCCGGTTCGCAGACGGCACCGACCGCGATGTGACCGACCTGGCGTGGTATGCATCGAACAACGACCGCTCCGCGCAGGTGTCGCCGGAGGGAGTCCTGACGAGCGGCGGCCGGGGCGAGGCGTTCGTGATGGCCCGTTATGCCACGATCACCGCGGGCGTGCCGCTGGTGACGATCCCGCAGGGCCTCGCCTTCACGCCCGCGGCCGAGCCGGTGACCGCCGGCGCCACGGAAGGCGCGAGAGTCATCGATGGGCTCGTCGCTGTGAAGCTCGCCGCCCTGCGGATCGCGCCGTCGCCCATCTGCGACGACGAGGCATTCCTGCGCCGTGCGAGCCTCGATCTGGTCGGGCTCCTGCCTACGCCGGACGAGCGGGCGAGGTTTCTCGCCGACCGGGCTCCCGACAAACGCACCCGGCTCATCGACGAGCTGATGTCCCGCAAGGAGTTCGTCGAGATCTGGGTGATGCGATGGGCGGAGATCCTCCAGATTCGTTCGCAGGGCAACGATGTCAGCTCCAAGGGCGCCATCCTCTACCACAAGTGGCTCGAACGCCGCATCGCCGCCAACGAGCCGGTCGATCGGATGGTCCGCGATCTGCTCACGGCGACCGGCGGCACGTTCGATGCGCCGCCCACCAACTACTTCCAACTCGAACGCGACACCCTCAAGCTCACGGAGAACGTGGCCCAGGCGTTCCTCGGCATGCGGATCCAGTGTGCCCAGTGCCACAACCATCCGTTCGACCGCTGGACGATGGACGACTACTACGGGTTCGCCGCCTTCTTCGCCCAGATCGGCCGCAAGCGCGGGGCGGATCCTCGCGAGACGATCGTGTTCGACTCCGGCAGCGGCGACGTGAAGCATCCCGTGTCGGGCAAGCCGGTGGCACCGAAGTTCCTCGGCGGCGACAGGCCGAAGGTTGCCGATCGAGACCGGCGGGAGGCGGTTGCGGCCTGGATCACGTCGCCCGACAACCCCTTCTTCGCCCGGCACGTCACGAACATCGCCTGGGCGCACTTTCTCGGCCGAGGCATCGTGCATGAGCCCGACGACGCCCGCGTCAGCAACCCGCCCGTCAACGCGCCGCTCCTCGACGAACTCGGCCGCCGATTCGCCGCCTCGGGCTGGGACTTCCGGGCGCTCGTCCGCGACATCGTCACCTCGCGGACGTACCAGCGGTCGTGCGAACCGAACGAGTCGAACCGGCTCGATGAGACGAACTTCTCCCATGCGCTCGTCCGCCGCCAGCGGGCCGAGGTGCTCCTCGACGTGATCGCGCAGGTCACCGACACCACGAACAAGTTCCCGGGCCTGCCGCACGGAGCCCGCGCCGTGCAGGTGGCCGACGGCCGGACGACGAACTACTTCCTTACGACGTTCGGCCGGGCCACCCGCGAGGACGTGTGCAGTTGCGCCGTGAAGATGGACCCGAGCCTGTCGCAGGCCCTCCACCTGCTCAACGGTGATGCGGCCAACGACCGCATCAGACAGGGAGGCCTGGTCGCGCGATCGCTCGCGGCGGGCACGCCGCCGACCGAGATCATCGACGAGCTGTTCCTGCGGTGCTTTGGCCGAATGCCGACCGAGCGGGAGCGGATCGAGACGCTTGTCACCGTGCTCGACACCGCCGATCCCCGACAGGCTCTGGAGGACGTCTTCTGGGCGCTGCTGAACTCACCCGAATTCATCTTCAACCATTGATTGCAGGGCCGGGCGCACCATGATTCGCCGACTCGTCACCTCACTCGCCGTCGTAGCCGCCGGTTCCGGCTTCGCCGCCGTCGTGCCAGCCGCCGAGCCGCCCACGTTCGAAGGCCAGGTGGCGGCGATCCTGCGTGAGAAGTGCTGCGGCTGCCACAACGCCGACAAGAAGAAGGGGGGGCTCGACCTGACGAGTTACGGCCAGGCGCTGGCCGGCGGCAGCTCGGGCGCGGTCATCGCCCCCGGCGACGCCGAAGGCTCTTACCTGTGGCAGTTGGTCAGCCATGCCGCCGAGCCGAAGATGCCGCCGGATTCCGACCGCCTGCCAGCGGAGTCGCTCGACGTCATTCAGCGCTGGATCGCGGCAGGGGCCATCGAGAAGGCGGGTGGGCAGCCGGTGACGCCGAAGGCGGCGATCGCCCTGCCCCAGGGCGTCATGGTCGGTCCCGATGGCCCCCCCGTGATGCCCCCACGGTTGCCGCTCGAGGTGGTGACCGTGGGCGCACGTCCCACGACGATCACGGCGCTCGCCGCCTCGCCCCACGGCGAGGTCGTGGCCCTCGGCAGCCGCCGCCAGGTGCTCCTCTATCACGCAGCCACGCTCGATCTGCTCGGCGTGCTGCCTTTCTCGGAGGGTGTCGTCCGTGCAGTCCGATTCACGCCGGATGGCAGACTCCTGCTCGCCGCCGGCGGCGTTCCGGCCACGAGCGGTCGGGTGGTCGTCTGGGATGTGGCCGAGGCCCGCCGGGTCGCGGAGGTTGGCCAGGAATACGACGAGGTGCTTGCCGCCGATCTCTCACCCGACCGCCGACTCGTGGCCCTCGGCGGCCCCGCGAAGGTGGTACGGTTTCTGGCGACCGCCGACGGCAGCAGCGTGGGCGAGATGAAGCGACACACCGACTGGGTGACGGCGATTGCATGCTCACCGGATGGCGCGCTCGTAGCCTCTGGGGATCGGGCGGGCAACCTGTTCCTCACGGAGCCTCGCGGGGTCCGTGATGCGGGCACACTCAAAGGCCATACGGGCCCGATCACGGCGGCTGCCTGGCGGGGGGATGCCGTGGTCCTGGCCACCGCCTCCGGCGACGGATCTGTGCGACTCTGGAACCCGAAACAGGCCACGCAGGTGAAGACCTGGCAGCCCCATGCCGGCGGCGTCGAATCGCTGACCTGGCTCGCCGACGGCCGGCTCGCCACGACCGGCCGCGACTCCCGCGTGAAAATCTGGAAGGCCGACGGCGGACTGGAGCGGGAGTTGCCGCCATTGGCCGACATCGGCACCCGGGTGACGGTGACAGCTGACGGCACGCGGGTTTTCGCAGGCGATTGGAGCGGCGCGGTGACGGCCTTCGCGACGGCCGACGGCACGAAGATCGGCAGCCTCGACACCAACCCGCCCGCACTCGCCACCCGCCTGCAGCGGGCCGCTACGGCGCTCGAGGCCAGTACCGCCGCAGAACACGCCGCCGACGACAAGACGCGGGCCGCCGCCGAAGCCCTCGCCGCTGCTGAGTCACAGTTGGCCGCAGCCCGCAAGGGCATGGACGAGGCCGCCGCACTCCTCGACTCAGCGAAGGCCAGTCAGGCCGCCGCCGCGCAGGCCGTCGACCGCTGGCAGGCCGAAATCGAATTTTCGAAGGCGAAGGCGGCCGCCCCGTGACCGCCTAGCGGTTGTGCATGTCGCACGACACGCCGCCGGCAGCCGGGACGTAGCAGGCTCGCGCGTAGTCCATCACCATGCGGTGGGCACTGAATCGCCACGCCAGCGAACTGATCGAGTTCATCATCATCCGAATCCACCGCCGCGGCAGGCCATCGCTGTCGCGCTCGTAGAAGAGCGGGATGACCTCGTTCTCCAGAACCTTGTAGAGTGCCTCACCGTCGCGGCGATCGGTGATCTCCGGGTTGGCATGCGTCTCGCCGCGGCCGATGGCGAAGCCGTTGCGGCCATCGAACGCCTCGGCCCACCAGCCGTCGAGGATCGAGCAGTTGAGCCCACCGTTGAGCACCACCTTCTCGCCGCTCGTCCCCGACGCCTCCAACGGCCGCCGCGGGTTGTTGAGCCACACGTCGACGCCCTGCACGAGGTGGCGCGTGACGTTCATGTCGTAGTCCTCGACGAACACCACGCGGCCGGCGAACCGCGGATCGTTTCGCAGGTTGGCGATCTTGCGGATCAGCGCCTTGCCCGGCTCGTCGGCCGGGTGGGCCTTGCCGGCGAAGATGATCTGGATGGGACGATCGGGGCAGGTGACGAGCCCGTGGAGCCGTTCCAGGTCGGCCAGCACGAGGTCGGCCCGCTTGTAGGTGGCGAACCGCCGGGCGAACCCGATCGTGAGGATGTTGGGGTCGAGCACCGTGCGGGCCATCTCCACCGCCTCGTCGCATTCACCTCGACGCCGGCACTGCCGCGCCAGCCGACGGCGGACGAACTGCAGCAGCAGGTTCTTGAGGGCGTAGTGCGTTTCCCAGAGCTCGCCGGGGTCGCACTCGTGAATCTTCTGCCAGATGTCGGGCTCGCCCATGCGACGAAACCAGTTGGCAGGGAAGATGCGGTCGTAGAGCTGGAGCATCTGCCACGAGAGCCAGGTCGGCACGTGCACGCCGTTGGTGATATGGCCGATCGGCACCTCTTCCTCGACGCGGTACGGCCAGAGCGGCGCCCACATCCGCCGGCTCACGTGCCCGTGCAGGGCGCTCACGGCATTGGCCCGCCGCGACATCTTCAGGCCGAGCACCGTCATGCAGAACGATTCGCCGTGGTTGTGGGGCTCCACCCGGCCGAGGCTCATGAGGTGGTCGTGCGTGATCCCGAGGGCATCCCGCATCGGGCCGAGATGCTCCTCGATGAGCCCCGAATCGAACCGGTCGTGGCCCGCCGGCACGGGCGTATGCGTGGTGAACACGGTCTGCCGGGCGATCTTGCGGACCGCGTCGTCGAACGAGAATCCATCGCGGTCCATCCGGCCGCGGACGGCCTCGAGCGTGGCGAAGGCCGAATGCCCCTCGTTGAGATGGTAAACGCCCGGCACGATGCCGAGCGCACGGATCGCCCGCACGCCACCGATGCCCAGGATCAGTTCCTGACGAATCCGCGTCCGCGTGTCGCCACCGTACAGCCGGCTCGTGAGCTCGCGGTCTTCGGGCGAATTGCCCTCCACGTCGGAATCGAGCAGGTACAGATCGACGCGACCCACGGCCATCTTCCACACCTTCGCATGGAGCGGCCCGGTCCGCGTGTCGATCGACACCACGATCTGCTGCCCGTCGGCACCGAGAGCCGGCTCGATGGGGAGTGACTCGACGCGGTTGGGCAGGTACTCCTCGTGCTGATAGCCGTCGATGTCGAGATGCTGACGGAAGTAGCCCTGATCGTAAAACAGGCCCACCGCGATCAGCGGGATGCCGAGGCCGCTCGCGCTCTTGATGTGGTCGCCCGCGAGCACGCCCAGACCGCCGGAGTAGATCGGCACCGACTCATGGATGCCGAACTCGGCCGAGAAATACACAACCGGCTTCGAGCCGAGCACGCCGGCATGCACCGTGCTCCAGGTCGATTCAGCGGCCATGTATTCCTTGAGCCGACGATACGCCTGGTTGATCCGGCTGTAGAGCACGAGCTCCGCGGCCCGAGCCTCCAGCCGCTCGGGCGTGAACTCGGCCAGGAGGGCGATCGGGTTGTGGTCGAGTTGCCGCCACCGGATCGGGTCGAGCTCCCGGAACATGTTGGTCACTTCCGGATGCCAGCTCCACCACAGGTTGCGGGCCAGCGCCATGCACTTGTCGTATAGATTCTGCGGCGACAGTTCGTCGAGCCGCGGCGGCAGGAGCTGCGCCGGAATGACGGCCGCCCCATTCGCTTCGGGCTTGAGGGCGGCGGGCGCACGGGTGCCGGTCTCTTCTGCATGGCTCATGGTGGGGACTCCGGACGGGATATGGAGGTGGGAGGGACGCCTGCCAGAAGTGTCGGGAGTATACCTACGGGCAAACGGCGATCGACCCCCCGTAGGCCGCACTCAGACGCGCCGCCGACCAGCTTCCCTCTTCTGGTGCAGTTTGGCCGTGAGGGGCTGCCCGTGCCCCGGGAGCCGGCGTATGGCGGCAAGCGAAGGCAGGATGCCGAGAGCGCAGCCGCCATCGAGCGAGCGAAGGACAGGATGTCCGTAGCGAGCGTCCGGCGACGGGGCATGGGCAGCCCCGAGCCTTCACCACAAGACTCCGCAGCACCACCGCGGCACCGTGTCGCGCATACTATCGCCATGTTTGAACGCGGCACTGAGAAACCCGACCCTGTTGCATTGCACGCGACGTGCGCCGCGCTGGCCACGCTCGCCGAGCGGACGGCCGTCGAGGGGCCGTGGCGGAGCGGGGCGTTCGCCGTGCTCGCGCGGCAGGGCGTGCTCGCCGGGTTCATCCCGGAAGACGCTGGCGGCACCGGCGCCAGCGAGCCGGCGATTCTCTCGGCGATCACCGCGATCGCGGCGCAGTGTCTCACGACAGCGCTGGCGGTCACGCAGTGGGCAAGCGCTGTGCGGGTCATCGCGGGTGGATCGCCCGAAATGCGGGCCGCGCTGCTGCCGCCGCTCGCGCGAGGAGAGACCACCACGACCGTCGGCATCTCCCAGCTCACGACGAGCCGCCAGCATGTCGGCTCGCCGGCTTTGGTCGCACACGCGGCGGCCGAGGGCTCGTGGCAGCTCGACGGGCTCTGCCCCTGGGTGACGGGCGCCGATTCGAGCGACACGATCGTGACGGGGGCCGCGACCGCCACCGGCGATCAGCGGTTCTTCGTCGTGCGAACCGATGCCCCCGGCCTGGTCATCGAGCCGCCGCTCGAGATGCTCGCCCTCTCTGGCAGCCGCACGAGCGTCGTGCGGTTCCGGGCCGTGCGTCCCATCGCCGTGATCTCACCCCCTGCCGGCGGCCCACGCACCGGCGGGCTGGCCACGACGGCCGTCGCACTCGGTGCCACGCAGGCTGCGCTGGCCGTGCTCCACCGCGAGTCCGAGCAGCGGCCATCGCTCGCGCCGGTTGCCATGCAGCTGGCGACCGAAGCCACGAATCTCGCCGCTCAGTTGCAGGCCGCCGCCGTCTCCGGCATCGATGCCTCGGCCCGCGATCGGCTGCGGACCGACGCCAACAGCCTCGTCGTGCGGGCGGCCCAGGCCGCACTAACCGCCACGAAGGGGGCGGGCTTCGTTCGCGGCCATCCGGCCGAGCGGCTGGCCCGCGAGTCGCTCTTCTTTCTGGTCTGGAGCTGCCCGCAGGCGGTGGCCACGGCCACGCTCTGCGAGCTGGCAGGGCTCACAGCAGCCACTTGATCGCGAAGAAGCCGGCGATCACCGCCGCCCCGAGCACGAGCGTGGCGATTTCGAGGTAGCGATCGATGAACTTCTTCGCGGTCGCGCCGCAGAAGTACATGACGGCAGCCACGAGAAAGAACCGGGCGCTGCGGCCGAGCGCCGAGGCCACCACAAGCGTCGTGAGCGGCACGGAGAACACGCCTGCGGCGATCGTGAACACCTTGTAGGGGATCGGTGTGAACGCGGCCGCGAAGATCGCCGCGAACGCATTCCCCTGGTAGAGCTGCTCGACGTAGGCGAACTTCTCGTGCGAGAAGCCGGGCACGTAGGCAAAGAACCAGTCGGCGATCGCATGCCAGAGGCCCCAGCCGATCGCCCAGCCGAGCACGCCTCCCGCCACGCTGGCCACGGCCGACACGGCCGCATAAAGAAATGCTGACTGCGGCCTCGCCACTGAGAGCGCGATCTGGAGCACGTCGGGCGGGATCGGGAAGAACGAGCTCTCGGCGAACGAGATCGCGGCGAGCGCCGTCAGTCCGTGCCGTGAGTCGGCCCAGGAGAGCACCCAGTCATAAAGCCGACGGATGGCGCCGCGACGGGCGGGCGGAGAGGCGACGTCGACCGCGTCATCGCTATGCATACTGATTCGCTTCCTGCGAGAGACGGTCGGCCGTGCAGCGCATCGGCCCGACCGAGTCTCATCATCCTACCGCCCAGACTCACGGCCGCGACATGCGGCGGCGTCACGACCACGTAGGCGGCCAACGAGAGAATCGCCAGCCCGCGCAACGAATGCTCCAGCCGCGATCCTGGCAGCAGCCCCCACGCTGCCGCCAGCGCCAGCCACGTGGGCACGAGCAGCGGCAGGGCGGCCAGGTGGACTGTGACCAGTTGGAGTACCAACTCTCTGGCATCATACGCAGGGCGCCGGCTTCGGGGGCGGTACAAGTCTCGTCGCGGTGGACCTCGAAGACTCGGTCCAAATGCTCCTCGAGCTTGCACCGACCCCCTCGCCTCCCGAATCGCGGTTGATCCCGAAATGTCCGAGGCCACGTGCGGCATCTCTCGCCACGCATGCCAGCAGAGAAAGAACACCCCGACGGAAAAGAGCGGATCGGTGGTAAGCCCGAGCAGTGTGATGACCGACGCATCGAGCACGTTGGCGACCGCAGCTCGCCAGCCGCCGTGGCGCGCAGCCCGAGTGACGTTGCGGATCAGCACGACGAGCGACACCGCGACAATCGTGAGTCCCAGGCCGCGCACGTCCGTTGAGGTGAACTGTGGCTGTCCCACCACGACGTCTGCCACTTCGCGGGCCACGTCCGCTGTTGCGTCAGGCCACGCGATGAGCGGCACACCCACCGCGAATCCGCCGAGTGGCAGTCCAAAATGCCACGCGCTCAGGACCATGAACGCCGGCAAGACGATCGCCGGTGCGGCCACGAACGCGAGCAGTGATACTCCGAGCACGGCGACATACCCGCTCGCCGCGACCGCCAACTGCCGCCCGGTCATCCGCCGCCGCGCGACTGCAAGATCCGCCGCCCCATGCGGCAGCCCGACGCACACGAGCGACACGACCCACGGGCACGCTGCATACCGAGCCGACCACTCATCGCCCCACAGCCAGCCCGCCACTGCGAGAACGAGCATCAAGACGAGCGGAAGCACGCGGAACGCACACACGGAAGCCTCGAGGAGCTCCACAGGAGATGAAAACCAGCTTGCCGTTAAGCCCGGGAAGGCGAGGGGGTCGGTGCAAGCTCGAGGAGCATTTGGACCGAGTCTTCGAGGTCCCGCGACGAGACTTGTACCGCCCCCTCGCCGGCGCATCACGCAAGGGGTCACACGGCGTTCACGCCCGCCAGCGGGATTCACCGGCATGCCCCAGGGCCTGAATGCCGTGGTAGGCCACCAACCCGAAGCCCACTTTGTTGATCACGTCGGCCACGTTGTAGACGATCTCGCGTAGCTCGCCGTAGCCCGAACGGGCCATGAGGAAGCCGATCGGGTAGATGGCCCAGCCGAAGAGCACGAACAGCCGCATGCACTCGAGCGCCCGCGCGAGCGGCTCCGGGGCGGCGGCGATCGATTGGCCGAGCTGCAGGTAGAGCACGCCCACGATGAGGGCCTCGAACACGCAGGAGACGATGAAGAACGTCCACCACTTCTGCGAGTCGACCGGCGAGGTTTCGGCGATGAAGGCGGTCACGATCATCGCCACGTCGAGGATCACGAGTTGCCAGAAGAACCGAGCGCCGCGGTCGCCGAGTCGCAGGAGCAGCGGAAACTTCACGAGCAGGAGCGGTGTGGTGAACAGCCAGTCCACATAGCGCAGGGCCGTGGGGAACTGGCCACCGGACTCCTGGTATGCATGAGTCATCTTGAGGTAGTGGAAGCAGGCGATTGCGCAGATCAAGCCGGCCACGACCATCGCGCTGCGGTACGGCGGCTCGACGTCGTTGCGGAGTAGAAAGAAGTAGAGTGCTCCCGCGCCCATGGCGACGGTGCCGGCGAAGAAGAGGTAGAGCGTGATCGACTGGAGCGGTGGATTCTTCGCGAAATCCAGCGAGAGTGCGGCGACATCGGTGGCCTGAGCCACCAGCGAAAACATGCCGAGGAGCGGGGACATGGCGGACCTCCGAAGAGAGAGGACGAAGGCCGCGGCCATGCGATGAACAAGGCGAGTGATCCCGCCACCGATAACTCTACGCGACGAGGCAAGGGGACCCTGTCGGCCCGTCACTCCCCGTAGGCCCGTCACTCCGTGACGGGCTCAGCCCGTTGCGGAGCAACGGGCCGACCTATGACCGCCTCAGGCCGTGCGGGTGACGTGCACAGCCACGTCGATGGCATGCCGCCCGCCCCCCACGCAGACACCCTTGATCGGGCTCACGTCGGCGTAGTCCCGGCCCCAGGCGACGGTGATGTGCAGGAGACCGGCCTGGCAGTCATTGGTGGGATCGACGTCGAGCCAGCCGGAGGGGCCGCCCCAGGTGGCGAGCCAGGCGTGGGAGGCGTCGGCCCCCACCATGCCGGCGTCGTTGGCGTCGGCGCCGGTCGTCCCGTGCACCTGCCGCTCGTTGCAGAGGTAGCCACTGACGTAGCGGGCGGGCAGACCGAGCGAGCGAAGGCAGGCGATCTGCAGGTGGGCGAAGTCCTGGCAGACGCCGCGACGATGTGCAAAGACCTCTTCGACCGGCGTGCTCGTGGTCGTGGCCGTGGGGTCGTAGACGAAGTCGCGGTGGATGCGGCGAGTGAGATCCATCACGGCGTCGGCCCACGGACGGCCGGGCGTGAACGACTGCCGCGCCCACTCGGCGAGCTGCGGGGCCAGGCGGACGAAGGGCGAATCGAGCACGAACTCGCGGGCCGCGATTGCCTCGGGCTCGACCGCGGACACCACCGCATCGCGAATCGCCTCCCATGGGGTCGAGGCATGCTCCTGCCAGGGCTGAGGCGGCTCGACGGCGACACTGCTCGTCGCGGTGACCACGAGCCGTTCGTGCCCCTCCTCCACCGAGAAGTAGCCCACCTGGTTGCCGAAGTAGTCGGTGGAGGTGGAGATGCCCGCTGGTGCCGGGTCGACCTCGATCGCCGTGGCCAGGAGCCGCTGCCGCGGCAGGTCGCGGGGCACGAGATGGACCTCGTTATGACAGACGGGCACCGGCTCCGAGTAGGAGTAGGCCGTCGTGTGCCGCACGTCGTAGCGGACGGGCTGGTGGGCCGAGCCGTTCTGGTCGGTCATGGGCGAGGCTGCCTGGTGAATGCGCCAATTATGCCTGCGCAGCGGGCTGACGCTGCTGCCGGGCCTGCGCTGCGATGTCGAGGCCGACGTCGTCCGACCAGGCAGCGAGCAGGCGGCGAAAGACGGGGCCAGGGCTGCCGGAGCCCACTGGCCGGCCATCGAACCGCATGGCCGGAAGGATGCAGCTGGGCGTGCTCGTGAGCAGGATCTCGTCCGCGGCGGCGAGGTCGGCCGCCCGCAGCGATCGTTCCTGCCACGGGATGCCGAGCCGCTCGGCGAGCCGCCGCACGAAAGCGAGGCTCACGCCGCCAAGGGCATCGGCTGGCGGCGGCACGGTAATCACGCCGTTGGAGACGACCGCGATATTGGCCGTCGCGGTCTCACTGATCCGGCCGTCGAGGTGTTCGAGTACCGCGCGGGCGCCGGCCTCGGCCGCATGGGCCGCACGATCGGCGAGATGGTAGTGGAGCCGACTCCGGACTTTCGCATGCACCGGCCAGCAGGCGTCGGGAACCTGGCGGGTGGCCACGGTACGAAGAGAGAGGCCGCGGTCGTAGGCGTCAGCCCAGAGCCGGAAGGCGAGCGGGAACGTATGCACGACGACCCGCGGCGGCCCGCCCTGCCCCTCGTGCTGGGCAGGCAGGTCGCCCGGCGTCACGAACACCACAAGCCCCAGGTCGGGTCCCAGGTCCGGGCCAGACTCGGTCGAGCCGCCGCGTGCCGCGACGGCGACGGCATGATTGTGCGTCGCCACCGCCTCGGCAGCCGCACCAATCGCAGCCAGGGTCACAGGCGGCACGATCCCCACGATCGCGAGCGATTCCTGGAGCCGGGCCAAGTGCTCGTCGACAAGAAAGAGCCGGCCGCGGATCGTCCGCAGTTGCTCGGTGACGGTGGCACCCAGCACAAAGCCGGCGTCACCCAGGGGCAGGGCCAGTTTCGCCCGGGAAACCACCCGGCCATTGGCCCACGCCACCTCTCCGGAAATGGCCTCGCGACTGGACATCCCGGGGCTCGACATCACGCAAAGTGGAGGATAGGGGATTCGAACCCCTGACCTTCTGGCTGCCAGCCAGACGCTCTCCCAATTGAGCTAATCCCCCTCGTGTCAGGCAGGTGCGTGACGGATGTCGAGGGCGCGAGTCACTGGCGTCGCGATGACTGGAAAGTATCGCTCCGCGGCACGGGTGTCAACGCGACGCGGCTGGCCGGCCCGTGAACGGCCAAAAAGACCACTGGCGACGCCCTCCACCGCCAAGCAGACTTGCTGCACGTCCGCCGAGGCTTCGCCGCGTCCATGCCCCCCCCATCCCGACCACCCGATGCAGCCCACGGCGCCGCGACCGGCGTGAGTGATTGGCTGCGCGCCGCGGTGACGGTCGCCCTGGGCGTCTACCTCATCGGCCTCGTCCTCGCGGTGCTCGGCAACGGCTCGAGCGGCGCATCGGCACTCATCCGCACGATCAAGAGCCGGCTCTATGCGTCGTGGCTCGTGCCGGTCTGGCTCGACCTCGGCCACGACCATCATCTCACGTATGGCCTGCCGGAAGATGCCGACCACACGCTCGAACTTCGGGCCACGGGCGACCGCACGGCCACGCCGCTCCGACTGCCCGGTCGACTCACCGGCGAGCGAGCAGCCCGCTGGCGTAGGCTCGCCGCCGCACTCGCCCGAGAGGGCGACGATCAGGCCGTGGCTCTCGCCGCGGCCGTCGCCGCCGGCAGCTTCGATGACCTGGGCTCGGAAGACGTGATGCTGCGCGTGCTGCGGCGACAGCTCCCCGACCGGCGCGCGCTCCCGCTGCCCACGGGCTCGAGCGTCGTGACCTCCGCGCGGGTCCGCCGCGTGGGCGGCGAGCTGCAGCTGATCAAAGCCGATCCACCGGGCGAAGTGGCGCCGCTCGTGACGCCAGCGACGCAGCAGCCAGCAGCCGACGAGGCGCCGCGATGAATGCCTCAGCCACCGCCGGCGGCACGTCGCCGACGTCGACCATCGAAGCCACGTGGACCCGCTTCTGGCTCGAACCCGCCAACCCGCGGCCGCTTGCGATCATCCGCATGGCCACGGCCCTGCTCGCACTCGTGCTCCTCTCCAGTTACTCGGCCGACCTCGATACCTGGTTCGGCCCCGATGGCATGATCCCCGCCGATCCAGCCGCAGCCTGGCGCTCGCCGTGGGGCTGGTCGCTCTTCGATCTAACGCGTTCGTCCGACAGCCTGCGGCAGCTCTTCATCATGACCGCGGTCGTGCTCATGCTGCTGGGCGTCGGCCTAGTCACGCCCGTCGTGTCGCTCGCGGCGCCGGTTCTCTGGGCGTCGCTCCTGCACCGCGGCCCGATGCTTGCAGGCCCGGCCGACGACTGCGTGGCCGTGCTCCTGTGGTGCCTGGCGATCGCCCCCTGCGGCGCGGCCTGGTCGCTCGACCGCTGGTTTCGCCGCCGCACGGAGACGCCGCAGCCGTCCATCCGCGGACGAATTGCCCTTGGGCTCATGCAGGTGCATGCAGCCGCGATCTCGCTCGCGTCGCTGCTCGCCCAACTCAAGGGAGATGTCTGGTGGGACGGCACCGCCGCCTGGTGGCTCGCCGCCCGGGCTGAGTCTCGCGTCGTCGATCTCACGGGCCTGTTCGCCCGCTCGGAGTATCTCTGCAATCTCGTCACGCACGGGATCACGCTGTTCGAGGCGGTGTTCGCGATCGGGATCTGGTTCACCGCCACGCAGACGACCATCGCCCGGATCGGCCTCGTCGCCTGGCCGCTCATCGGCCTGCTCGCCGGCGAGCCGTGGTGGGGTGGCGCCATGGCGATCATGTGCGTCGGGGTTGCCCACGCCCCGTCGCCGGACGCTCGCTGAGGTCGCATACGTCCAACGAGTGTTGCCGGCTCGGGGGCGGTACAAGTCTTGTCGCGGGGACCTCGAAGACTCGGTCCAATGCTCCTCGAGCTTGCACCGACCCCCTCGCCTCCATAGAAGCCCCCAGGCGCAAGCCGGGGGATCGTGTTGCGGGTGAGGTGACCTTGTCGCTCGCGCTATCCCCTCGCGCGCGCTCAGGGCTTGTATGCACCGACCCCCTCACGGCGTTTCGGTCGTTCAGCCGTGGGCGAGCAGTTGTTTAAAAGCCGCTTCGTCGAGGATGGGCACGCCGAGCTTTTGGGCTTTGTCGAGCTTGCTACCCGCCTCCGCGCCGGCGACGAGGTAGTCGGTCTTCTTCGACACGCTCGACGCGGCGCGGCCGCCGGCCTTGCGGATCGCCTCCTCGGCCTCCTGTCGTGAGAAACCCTCGAGCGTGCCCGTCACCACCAGTGTCTTGCCGGTCAGGGGGCCAGCCTCGATCCGCTCCGACTCCGGCACGTCGAGTCGCACGCCCGCGGCCCTGAGCCCGGCGATCACCCGCCGGCCGTAGTCGCTCGCCAGCCATTCATACACACTCGCGGCGATCACCGGGCCGATTTCCGGCACCGCCGAAATCTCCTCGGCCGACGCCTCGGCCAATGCGTCGATCGTTGGGAACCGTTCGCAGAGCAGTGTCGCCACCCGCGGCCCCACATGCCGGATGCCGAGCGCGTTGAGCACCCGCACGAGCCCCCGTGACCGGCTGGCCGCAATCTGGACGACGATCGCTCGGGCCGACTTCTCCCCCATCCGCTCGAGCGGCTCCAGTTGCTCGACGGTGAGTCCGTAGAGATCGGCGTAGTCGTTCACAAGCCCGGTCGCGACGAGCTGCTCCACGAGCTTGTCGCCGAGGCCCTCGATGTCCATCGCGCCCCGCGAGGCGAAGAACCGCAGCCGCTCACGACACCGCGCCGGGCAATCGACGTTGGGGCAGCGGATGTATACGCCCTCGCCGTCCTTCGCGAGCCGCGTGCCGCACTCGGGGCACTCCGTCGGAAACTCCCACGCTGGAAGATGACCTTTCCGCAGGTGCTTCTCCACCCGCACGACATGCGGGATCACCTTGCCCGCCTTCTCCACCACCAGCACGTCGCCGATGCGGACGTCCTTTCGCGCGATCTCGTCAGCGTTGTGCAGACTCGCCCGCCGCACGATCGTGCCGGCGAGCTCCACCGGCTCGAGATCGGCCACCGGTGTGATCGTGCCGCCGCGGCCCACCTGCACGCGGATGCCGGCGAGCTTCGTCGTGGCCTCGAATTTCTCGAACTTCCAGGCGATCGCCCACCGCGGGCTCTTGGCCGTGGTGCCGAGCCGCCGCTGCTGGTCGAAGCGGTCCACCTTGACCACGAATCCGTCCACCTCGAAGTCGAGCTCGTGCAGCTCTTCGATGAGCGCCGTGCCCCGCTCCACGAGGGCGTCGATCGAATCGAACACCTGCGTGCCCGGCGCCACCGGGAGTCCGGCCGCCACCGCCCAGCCAAGCAGGCCCGTCTGCGATTCGACACCGAGGCCGGTTGAGTCGCCCACGCCGTGGCAGAAGAATCGCAGCGGCCGCGCGGCACACTCCCGCGGATCGAGCAGCCGGATGCTGCCGGCGGCCACGTTTCGCGTGTTGGCGAACGGCGGCGATCCCTGCTTCGCCTGCGACTCGTTGAGGGCCACGAGGTCGGAGTTGGTCATGTAGACCTCGCCCCGGATCTCGATCGACTCCGGCGGCGCGTCGAAATCGAGCCGCAGCGGCACGCCATGGATCGTCCGCACGTTGTGGGTGATGTCGTCGCCGACGGTGCCATTGCCCCGCGTCGCCGCCCAGGCGAGCCGGCCGCGGTCATACGTGAGCGACACGGCCACGCCGTCGATCTTCAGTTCCAGCACCCAGCGGATCGGCTCGGCCGCGTGCTCGTCCCCCTCGTGCAGCAACTTCTCGACGCGGCGGCCCCACGCGGCGAGGTCGTCCACGGAATAGGTGTTGTCGATCGAGAGCATCGGCACGCGATGCCGCACCGACTGCAACTCGGGCACGGGCTCGTCGCCCACCCGCTGCGTCGGGCTGTCGGCCGTGACGAGCTCGGGATGCCTCGCTTCCAGTTCCCGCAACTCGTCGACCAGCCGGTCATAGTCGCGGTCCGAGATCTCCGGGGCCGCTTCGACGTAATACTTGCGATCGTGATGGCGAATCTGCTCCCGCAGCCGCTCCACGCGAGTCCGGGCCGTGGCCGTCACGAGCGATCGGCTCCGGACGTCTCGCGGCGGCCGGCCTCACGCGCGGCCCGCTCTCGCTCGCCGGCCACGTGATCGACGGCCACCGCACCGACGGTCGCGATCGCCAGCACGAGGAGCTCTCCCGCGAGGATCGCAGTACCATGGCGATCCATGAGCTGCTGCACGGGATGCGCCCGCGTCGCCGCCGCGCGGTCGGGCCGCACGCCACGGAGCACGGCCATGCAGTAACTCATCGCGGTGATCGTGAACAAGAAGCCCACGATGCCGAGCAGGAGATAGAACGGATTGCGACGCCGCCGGGACATCGCGGCAGTATAGGCTGCCGAGGTCAGGCCGCGACCGCCGGCCGCGCGAGGAGCGATTCGGCGGCGGCCACGACCCGCTCGACGTCGATGCCCCCCATCGCCTGGGTGTCGGTCTTGCGGTCGTCCCAGGCGGGGCGAAGCGCCGGCGGCGGCTCCACGCTTACGTGCTGCCGGCCATAGGGTCCATTCCGTGCTGCCGGCACGGGCCCGAACAGGCCCACGCAGGGCGTGCCCACGGCGGCCGCGAGATGCAGCGGACCGGTGTCGCCCGAAATGAACAGCCGCGACAGGCGGCAGAGCTCGCCGAGATCCTGCAGCGTCGTGGAAGGAGCCATGATCGCCGCGCCGAACGAGTCGGCGGCGATCCGCTCCGCGGCGATCCGCTCCTGGCCGCCACCCCAGACGACGATGGTGGGCTGGCCGTGCCGCCGATGCAGCGCCCGCGCTACCGCGGCGAAGTGCTCGACGGGCCACCGCTTCGACGCCCAGCCTGCACCAGGATTGAGGAGCACGGGGGGCGAGGGCAGCCGCAGCGAGGCCAGCCACTGTTCCATCCGCAGCCTGCTTACCGGCCACCGCGGCATGTCGAACGTCGGCTGCGACACACGGACGTCGAGAGGGGAGAGCAGTTCACAGTTGCGTTCGACGATATGCGTGGCGGCCTGCCGCACTGGATGCGTGTAGGCGAGCCAGGCATGCTCTCGGGAGGCGGGCCGCGCGGGACCAATCCGTTGCGACGCACCTGAGAGCCATGTCGCGACGCCGCTCTTGAGCAGGCCCTGGAAGTCGATCGTGAGATCGGCGCCGAACCACTGCAGCTGGCGCCGCAGCGAAGCGACCGCGCGAGGCTGCGTGAGCCAGCCGCGGGGCAGGCGAAAGAGGTGATCGACGGCCGGATGGCCGGCGAGCACGTCGGCGGCCACACCTTCGACGGCCCAGCCGATGCGGGCCGCGGGAAATGCCCGCTTGAGCGCCACGGCCGCAGGCACGGCATGGAGCACGTCGCCGATGGCCGAGAGCTTGACGATGACGATCGAACGCGGTGCGGCCATCGGTGCACGGAACCCCGGAGTGTGGCTGGGGAGAATCGCGATTGCCTTACGACACCGCAAGGCCAGTTTTCGGCCGGAGGCCACCGCCGCCTCCGTAGGCCCGTCACTCCGCAACGGGCCTACAACCCTGCGGCCGTCGCCGTGAAGATCCGCTCGAAGATCGCGCGAGTGCCGGCAGTGACGGCCTGCACTTCAGCCACGAGCCGGTCGGGAGCGGCGTGGCCGAGCAACTGGGCGAGCTTCCGCTGCTCGTCGGTCGACGCTGGAAAGTCGTGGCGGGCGGGAGCATCGAGCAGCCGAAGCCGCCCCTCGATGTCGCGAAACGTCCGGTAGGCATGCACCAGCGCTGCGTAGTCGTCGGCCGCGAGGTGCCCGGCTTCCCGGAGGGCATCGAGGGCGGTCAGTGTTTCGGGCGTGCGGAGCCGAGGGTTCGCGCCGCCATGCACGAGTTGCAGCATCTGCGCGATAAACTCGATGTCGACCACGCCGCCGGGCCCGCGTTTGAGATTCGTCGGCCGCGCCCCCACCTCCATCCGGAGCCGCATCTGTCGGATCGACTCCACCTCCGCCGCGGTCCAGCGTCGCTCATACGCCGCTGCCGCGATGATCCGGCCAACTCGCTCGACCGCCGCAGCCGAGCCGATCACGGGCCGCGCCTTCACCAGTGCCTGCCGCTCCCACACAGCCGCAGGGCCGTCGGGGGCGAAGTAGCGGGCAAGCTCGTCGAGCGAGATGGCGGGCGGTCCGCTGCGGCCGCTCGGCCGCAGTCGTGAATCGAGCTCGTAGAGCCGGCCACGGGGCCCGAGCGTGTTGAAGACCTTGCCGGTGCGCTGGGCGAGCTCGCTGAAGAAGTGGGTGTTGCTCGTGCCGTCGCCGGGTCGCGGGTGCCGCCGCAGCGGCGTGGCGGAGCCCTCATGGTCGTAGAGAAAGACGACGTCGACATCGCTGGCGTAGTTCATCTCCCGACCTCCGAACTTGCCCATCGCAAGCACGACCGGCCCGGCCGGCTCGCCTGCACCGTCTCCTGCTCGCGGCAGCCCGAGCCGTTCGACGAGCCGCGCCTGCTCGTGCCCCATCACTACCTTCAGGCAGGCCTCGGCGATCGCGGTAACCGCCGCGCTGGTGGCCGTCGCATCCTGCCGGCCGATCATGTCGCGCACGCCCACGCGGAGCTGCTGCGACGCCTTGAAGGCGTGCAGGATCGGATCGATGTCGATCGCGTTCCTGCAAAGTTCGGCGAGGCTCGCCTCCACCGCGGCTGGTGTCGGCAACCGATCGATCAGCAGGCTGTCGAGCAGCTCGTCGATCATGCCCGGATTGCTCACCAGCAGCCGCGCGAGGAACGGACACGCCGAGCAGAGCTTCACCGTGAATTCGAGCGACGGCGGATGGAAGCTGAAGAGCTCCCACAGCACCCCCTTGCCGCCGAGCGAGTCGCTGACGGCCACGAGGTTCATGAGCGTGGCATCAGGGTCAGGCGTCTGGCCGATCGCTGCCAACAGCCGCGGCGCGATGGCGGCGAGGAAGTGGCGGCATCGCCGCGTCGAGAGAAACCGCACCTGCTCCTCACCCAGCGCCACGAGCGCCCGATGCGCGGCCGGCACGTCGCGAAAGCCATGCCGCGCGAGCACCTCGTGCACGAAGCCGGGGGCGGGGGCGGGGTCGAGCACGAGATCGACCTCGGGCTCGGGGTCGGCCTCACCGGGAAACGCGTCATGCAGCAGGTGGTCGAGAATCCGGCGGTTGAGCTGGGTGGCCTCGACGAGGTCGCGCCGCAGCCGCTCCGGGGCGTCGCCCGCCGTGCCGTACCCCAGCCGCGCGGCGAGCCGGGCGAACTCAGCATCCGTGGCGGGCAGCAGATGCGTCTGGCGGTCGGAGAGCAGTTGCAGCCGGTGCTCGACGGTGCGGAGGAGTGTGTAGGTCCGCTCGAGGATCTCGCGCTCCTGGTCGGTGAGGCCGCCCGTCTGGGCGAGCCGACGGATCGCGTCGAGCGTGCCGCCGGTCCGCACCTGCGGCGTGTCGCCGCCATTCAGCAGCTGCAGGAACTGGATGGTGAACTCGATGTCGCGGATGCCGCCACGGCCATGCTTGACGTCGGAGGCATCAACCCCTTCCCGCACCGCCCGCTGCTCGATCCGCCGCTTGAGCGCCTTGATGCCCGAGATGTCGGCCCGCGTCAGCCAGCGGCGGTAGACCCACGGCGCCAGCTCTGCGAGCAGCCGTTGCCCGAGCGAATCGTCGCCAGCCACGCAGCGGGCCTTCACCCAGGCCTGCCGCTCCCAGGTGCGACCGCTCTGGTCGTAATACTGCAGCATGGCATCGAGGCTGAGCGACGCCGCCCCCGACGAGCCGTGCGGCCGTAGCCGTAGGTCGACGCGGTAGGCCACACCGAGATCCGTGGCCTCGCCGATCAGCCGCACGGTCTCCTGCACGACGCGATCGAAGAACTCCTGGTTCGTGCAGGGCTTCGGCCCCTCCACACGACCCTCGGCCGAATAGACGAACACGAGGTCGATATCGCTGGAATAGTTCAGCTCACCGCCGCCGAGCTTGCCGAGTGCGACCGCCGCGATCGTCGCCCGCTCGCCGCCGGGCCCGCGGGGCACGCCCCGCTGCCGTTCCACGCTCGCAACCGCCGCGGCCACGGCCGCCTGCACGATGCAGTCGGCCACATGGGAGATTTGGCCCACGACGGTCTCCAGCCGCTGCCCGCCCACGAGATCGCCGTAGGCGATGCGCAGCGTTTCTCGCCGCTTGAACCGCCGCAGTGCCCGCATCACCCGGTCCGTGTCGGACGCGGTGCCCGCCGTCGGCGTCCCGATCTCGGCCGCCAGCCTCGCCGCCAACACATCCCTCTTCTCGGGCCGTCCTTCACCGAGCCGGATCTTCTCCCACGACTCCGGATCGGCGATCACCAACTCCGCGAGGAACGGGCTGGCCGCGAACAGCTTCACGAGGATGCCGAGCGCCCGCGGATCGCGGTCGAAGAGCGCCGCAGTGGCCAGCGGGCTCCGCACGGCGCCGACGAACCGCTCGATCGCCACGAGCACGCGATCGGCGTCGCCGACCTGCGGCAGCAGGTGCTGGAGCTGGTTGCACATGCCCGCGAGCAGGTCGAGCGTGAGGCCTCGCTCGGCGAGCGCGAGCAACGCGCGATGGGCGGCGGCTTCGTCGGCGAGCCCCGCCGCCGCGGACCACGCCGCTGCCGCCGACGGGTCGTCGAGCAGCTGCGACATGTCGGTGGTCGTTTGAATCCGCACGGCTGGGAAGAATCTGACTCAAAGAACGCGCCGGCTCGGGGCGTTACAAGTCTCGTCGCGGTGGACCTCGAAGACTCGGTCCAAATGCTCCTCGAGCTTGCACCGACCCCTCGCCTCCCGGATGAAATCAATTATCAGCTTGAGCCGGTCGAACTTCGGGGGGAGTTCAGGGTGATGTCGTAGAGTTCAGCCGGGGGTTCGGTAGAAAATGTGAGGCTGTCGAGGGGGACGGCGTCGGCAAGGCCGTCGGCCACGGCGCCGGAGAGCGACCAGGCGCCGGCGGCGAGGATGTCGATGTCCACGAGCCGGCCGACAAGCCGCGTGGGCGCGTCGAACACGACGATCCGGTCGCACATCGTGCGGCCGGTGAGTTGGGCGACGCCGTCGGGGCCGGGATCGACGGCCCGCTTCTCGTCGCGAGTCGAGAGCCCCTCCACGAGCACCTGCTGGCGGGTGCCGATGAACCGCTGGTTGCCGGCGAGGCTCACGTCTTCTTGAGCCTCGAGGAGGAGCCGGTTGCGTTCCTTTTTGACGTCCTCGGCCACGTCGTCGGGCAGGCGGTCGTAGGCCTTTGTGCCGGGACGAGGGCTGTACTTGAAGATGAAGCTGTTCTTGAAGCCGGCCGTCCGCACGAGGTCGAGCGTCGTCTCGAACTCCGCATCGGTCTCGCCGCAGAAGCCGACGATGAAGTCGCTCGTGACGGCGGCCTGCGGCAGCGCCTCCCGCACGCGGCCGAGCATCTCCATGTATTCGCCGATCGTGTAGCCCCGCTTCATCCGTCCCAGCACGGCATCGGAGCCATGCTGGGCCGGCACGTGGAGATAGTGGCAGACCTTGGGCAGGTCGCGGACGGCCGCGATCAGGTCGTCGGTCATGTCCCGCGGATAGTTCGTAACGAACTTGATCCGGTCGAGGCCGTCGATGGCGTCGAGCCGCACAAGCAGGTCGGAGAGGCGGCTCGTGCGGCCGCCGTCGGTCCATTTGTAGCTATTGACGGTCTGGCCGATGAGCGTGATCTCGCGGCAGCCCTCGGCCACGAGCTTCCGCGCCTCGGCCTCGATCGTGTCAGGCGCGCGGGCCTGCTCCGGCCCACGCACGTGGGGCACGACGCAGAACGCGCAGAACTTGTCGCAGCCGGTCTGCGTGCGAATGAAGGCCTGAAAGGGCGTGGGCCGCATCGCCGGATCGCGGTCGGGATCGTAGCTCTCGAAGCTCCGGGCGATCGCCTCGCGAGCATGCCCCTTCCGCTCGAGGCTCACTTCGATCCGCGGGCCGCCGCCGGCCAGCACGTCGGCCACGAGCGTCGGCACCTGGTGGAGTTGGCCGGGGCCGACGACGAGATCGACCCAGGGCGCCCGCTTGCGGATGAGCTCCTGGTCCTTCTGGGCCATGCAGCCGAGCACGCCCACGACGAGCCCAGGCCGCTTCGCCTTCTCGATCCGCACGCGGCCGAGCGCCGAATAAATCTTGTCTTCGGCATGCTGCCGCACGCTGCAGGTGTTGTAGAAGACGGCGTCGGCCTCCGTGCTGGCGGTGGCCATCTCCCAGCCCTGCCGGCGCAGCGCCGCCACGACGAGCTCGCTATCGAGCACGTTCATCTGGCAGCCGACGGTTTCGATCCAGAGGCGTTTCGTCATGGACGCGGAGTTTACCCCAGCCGCGAGCCTTCGCGGAGCGGGCTGCCGCGGAGGAACTCTGCGGCCGACATGCTGCGGCGTCCCTCCGGCACCAGCCGCAGAATCTCGAGCGCCGTGCCATCGCCACACGCCACGACGAGCCGGTCGCCCCCCGCCACGAGCACGGTGCCGGCCGCCGCTTCCGCAGCCGGCGACGCCACCACGGCCACGTCCTCCAGCACGAGACGCTGCCGTACGCCGTCGCCGCGTTCGAAGAACGTGGTGGCCCGCGGCCACGGCTCGAGTGCCCGCCGCATCCGTTCGATTCGCGCCGCATCGTGCGTCCAGTCGATGATGCCGTCGGTCTTCGTGATGCGCGGCGCGCGGGTGGCGGCAGCCACTTCCTGAGGCACGCCCACCAGCCGGCCCGCAGCCGCCGCCTCCTGGAGCACGTCGATCGCCTCGACCACGGGGCCGCGGCCCATCTCCGCCAGCCGCCGCTCGAGCTCGGCCGCCGTCTCATGGCTGCCGATCGGTGTCGCGGCCGCAGTGATCACGTTGCCGGCGTCGAGGCCGGGCGTCATGTGGATCACGCTCACCCCCGTGACCGTATCGCCCGCCAGGATGGCCCACTGCACCGGCGCCGCGCCGCGGTGTCGCGGCAGCAATGAGCCGTGCAGATTGATGCCACCGAGCGGCGGAACCGCGAGCAGCTCGCGGGACAGGATCTGGCCGTAGTCGCAGACGACGAACAGGTCGGGCCGCAGGGCCGCGACCGCAGCCACCGCCGCGGGATCGTTCACCCGCTCGGGATCGAGGATCGGCAGCCCCGCCGCCATGGCGGCTGCCCGCATCGGATTTGGTGGCGGCCGACGGCCGGGGGGCGCGTGGTCGGGCCGCGTGACCACCGCGAGGATCTCGTGGTGCGAGTCGCACAGGGCCGCGAACATCGGCACCGCGAACGGACCGGTGCCCATCACGACGATCCGCAGCGGCACGGCCACTAGCCGCACCGCGCGGCTTCGAGCCGGTCGAGTTCCGCGACCAGTGCTTCGTGCCCCGGCAGTTCGCCGCGCGACTGCTTGCCGGCATGCACTTCGCGAAAGCTCTCGAGCGCCCGCCGCACCTCCAGTGCCGCCGCCTCCGGCAGCCGATCGGTGAACAGGCGGCCTTCGAGATGGTCGAACTCGTGCTGGATCACACGGGCGAGCAGGCCATCGACGTCGAGATGAATGGGCTGGCCGTCGAGCGACCAGGCATCCACCACGATCCGCTCCGGCCGCCGCACGTCCATCCGCACGCCCGGCAGGCTGAGACAACCCTCTTCCTGGATCGCCGTACCTCGCGGCCGGCTGAGCACGGGATTGATGAACACATGCTCCTCGCCCTGCCCGCGCTCGCCTTCGCAGTTCACGATGAACAGCCGGTAGGGGAGCGCCACCTGATTGGCCGCGAGGCCCACACCGCGGGCGTCGTACATAATGTCGAACATCTGCTCGACGGCTGCCGCGAGCGCGTCGTCGATCCGCGACACGGGCTTGGCCCGGCGCAGCAGGGCTGGGTGCGGATACTCCACGAGTTGGAGCGGGCCGATCGCAGTCGAGTCGGCAGTCGGAGAGGGAACGGATGCCATCGGGCTCTCACCTGGAATGCGATGCGGCCGCCGCCTCGGCCGCCTCGACTGCATCATACCCCGTGGCCGGGGGCGGCGCAGACCGCCTGCTACGATGGTGTTGGCATGACCCATCCCGCTTCTGCACCGACTCCGGTCCCCTGGCGCGACCCGGCCGTATTCCTGGCCACCTGCGGCGGCATCGGCCGCATCGGATCCGCCCCGGGAACGTTCGGCTCGCTCGTCGGAATCCCGCTCTCGCTGGCGACGGGCTGGCTCGCGACGACCTGCTCGGCCCGGCTCGGCAGCAGCTGGCTCACCGCTGCCGTGGAGGCCGCCCTCGTGGCCTTGCTCGGTGCGATTGCGGTGCCGATCTGCACCCGCGCCGTCCGCCGTCTCGGCCGTGGCGACGACCCCGGCGCGATCGTGCTCGACGAGGCGGCTGCGCTGCCGCTCGCTCTGCTCTCCGTGCCCGTGGCGGGCCGCTCCTGGCTGGCCCTCGCCGCCGGCTTCGTGCTGTTTCGGCTGTTCGACATCTCCAAGCCGTTTCCCTGCCGTCGCCTCGAAGCCCTGCCCGAGGGACTCGGCATCGTGGCCGACGACTTGGGGGCCGCGGCCTGGACGGCAGGTTGCCTCGCGATTGCCAGGTGGCAGGGCTGGGTGTAGATATTCCGCACCATCGTCAGGGTCAGGCGAGCTCAGCGGTCAGGCGGGACGTGCCGTGCGGATACTGATCATCGATCACGGCTGCTGCGACTATCCGCACACGCGTGTGCATCGGCTGCGGGAGGCGCTCGCCGCCCACGGCCATGAGGCGGCCGTCTGCGGACCGTCGTCGGTCTCGCACCTGGAGGAGCAGCAGCCGGGAATGCACGGCATCCACCTTCACGACGTCGCGGCGGCGTCACGGAAGCTGCTCGCCGCGGTGCAGGATGGCTCGGCCGCCGCGTTTCTGGAGACGGTGGCGACGGTGCCGTCGCGGCTGCTGGGGCTTGTTCGGGAAACCGCGCGGCAGATGATCGCCGAGGCGGCCGATGCCCTGTATCCCGACGTCATCTTCGTGCTCCACGCCGGCATCCTCACCGACCTTGCGGTGGAGACGGGCGCACCTGTCGTGGTGCACGTGTCGGCGGTCGATCTCGCGGCCGCGGCCGCCCGGCCGTCGCTGCGGCGGCTCGTGACGGCCGCGATCGATTCGAGCCACGTGGTGGCGACTGACGAGCAGACGGCCACGGCGCTGCTCGCAAGCTGGCTCCACGACGCGGCAGTTGGCTGCGACGTCTGGCCCGCCAACGAGGAGCACGCCGCCGCGATCGAAGCGGCCTGCACCCACGCCGTCGCCCGCCGCCGCGGTGAGTAGGCTCCGGCACCGTAGTCCACATGCTCCGCATGTGGCCCACGGTATGAACACCGCAGACCCCCACGATCTGCCTGCAGGTCCGCGAACCTCTGGCCGAGTAGCACGGTCGCCCGGCCTTCACGCCTTTTGCCGCACACGGAGTGTGCGGACTACGGGCGAGTGTGCGGACCACGGCACCGGTCTACGGCGGCGGCTCGTGCGGATCGGGCAGATCCGCGAGGCTGGTGAGCCGAAACACCTCCAGAAACTTCGGCGTCGTGTGATACGTCGGCCCGCCTTCCGCATCCCCTTCCGGATGCCGCAGCTCCAAGAGCCCGCGGCGGACGAGCTGCCGCAGCGTCGCCGGCCGCGCATCGCAGCCCAGTTCCACCAGTCGGTCTCGCGGCACCGGCTGGTTCCACGCCACCACGGCCAGCACGTCGAGCGCCTCCGCGTCGAGCCGCACGAGCCGCGCCCGCCCTTCGAGCACGCTGCCGAACCGGGCGAACTCGGGCCGCAGCCGCATCACCCAGCCATCATCCCGCGACACGACCTCATAGGGGCAATTATTCGCACGACACCGCCGCTGCAGTTCGATCGCCAGATCGTCTACCTCCTCTGGCCGCACGCCGCGGATCAGGCCAGCCACCGTCCGACTCGAGAGCGGCCTCCCCCCGGGAAGCCCCACGAACAGCAAGGCCTCGAGGATCGACAGCGGCGTCACCCGCGCCGCATCGTCATCATCGCCACCAGCCGCCTCATCCAGGTCGGGCGAGGCATCTACATGCACCACGTCGGCCGGCGGCTGGTCGGTCTGCGGATCAGCCGTGCCCATCATCGCGGCGAATGCCTGTGCGAGCCGGTCGATCGACAGCCCGCCGTCGTCGGGCGCGGTGAAGCCCGCCGGTGGGGCAGTGTCGGGACTGGGTGCCGTCCGCTTGGTTCGCGCCATCCGTGGCTCCGCCTGGCTCGGGCCGCAGGTTCACTTGATCAGCGTGGCTTTGCCGCGACGTGCGGTCGCAGACTGCTTCCGCTTGGGCCGCGGCTGCCGCTTCGCAGCGAGCCGCCGACCGTCTTTCGTGGCCGGTGCGCTCTTGAGCGGCTCGGCCGCCCCGTCGAGCGGATCGCCCATGGAGATCGTGCCGAGCCGCTCCGTCACCCGCGTGGCATAGCTCTCCGACACTTCGCAGCCGAGGAACGACCGGCCGAGCTTTTTGGCAACGGCCAGCGTGGTGCCGCTGCCGGCGAAGGGATCGAGCACGACATCTCCCGCGCGACTCGACGCGCGAATGATCCGGCCCAGCAACTGCTCGGGCATCTGGCAGCCGTGCCAGCCCGACCGCTCCTTGAACGTGCCGCAGACCCGTGGGAAGTACCAGGTATCGGTATCGGCCCCGAAGCCGTCGGGCAGGTCCTGCGGGCGGAGGATCCAGGTGTCGTCGGGAAGCCGGCCGGTCGGGCTGGCCCGCTTGTCGCCGTAGACGAGTTCGCGAGCGCTCGGGACTCGAATCGCATCGACATTGAACGTGAAGGCGGCGGGATCCTTCACGAAGTGGAAGATGTGGGCGTGCGAACGGGCGAACTTCTGTTTGCAGTGCACGCCGAACGTGTAGTACCAGACCACCCAGCTGCGGCAGGTAAGGCCCAGCTCGCGGGTGGCGAGCACCTTGAGCTCGGCGGCGTATTCATCGCCGATCGCCAGCCAAAACGTCCCGTCGGGCCGCAGCACGCGGACGACCTCGCCCATCCATCGCTTCGACCAGTCGAGGTAGTCGTCGCTCGACTTGCGATCGTCGTAGGCGTCGTACTCGTAGCCGATGTTGAAGGGCGGATCGGCGAAGGCGAGGTGCACGGAGCCGGCTGGCAGGCGGCCGAGCAGGTCGAGGCAGTCGCCCTGGTGCACCCGGTCGAGTTGGACTCCATTCCGCGCCATGGGTCGGAGTATACGGTTGTCGAACCCCGCACGCCAAGGAAGCCCCCAGGCGCAAGCCGGGGGGGCGCCGATGCGTTCGCACGATCCCCGAGCCACGATCCCCTCGCTGGCGCTCAGGGCTTGTATGGGACGCCCGTCGCCAGTCGCAGTGCGACGGCGCACGCCTGCTCGAAGGCCGCGAGGTGGAGCTTCTCCTGCGTCGTGTGGATGTCCATCTGGCCGCAGCCGAGCGTGACGGTCGGAATCCCGTTGGCCGCCATCCAGTTGGCGTCGAGCCCGCCGTTGGAAACGTCGAGTCGCGGCTCGAGGCCAATCGCTTTGACGGCCTCCCGCGCCGCCACCACGCACGGCTCGTCGTCGGCCAGCCGAAACGCTTCGTAGTCGAGCCGGCCGCTGAACGTCACCTTGCCAGTGCGGCCAGTGCTGCTCTTCACCTTCTTCGCCGCTTCGTGAAACGCCTTCTCAATCGCCTTCACGATCCGGCCGCGAAATGACGGATCGTGGCCGCGGGCCTCGGCGTGGAGCAGCGCTGAGTCGGCCACCACGTTCGTCGCCGAGCCTGCCTTGATCACGCCCACGTTGCTCGTGCCCCGCTTCCCCGACTTCTCGACGAGGCCGTGCCAGCCGTCCTCCACGAGCGACGCGATCGCCAGCGATGCGATCGCGATCGCCGAAACGCCCTTCTCCGGGGCCACGCCTGCATGGCTCGGGATTCCCTCGATCGTCACGTCCATCCGGTAGCCGCCGGTCGCGCCCACCGTGAGCTTCTCGACGGCGCCGCCGTCGAAGTTGAAGGCCAGCTTCGGCCGGCCGAGGTCGGCCGCCTTGGCGTGCCGTGCGCCGAAGAGCCCGACTTCTTCCTGGATGGCGAAGAAAAACGTCAGCGGCGGATGCGGCAATTTCTGCGTCAGGATTTCGACAGCCGTGGCGAGCACGACTGCGCAGCCCGCGCGGTCGTCGCCGCCGAGTCCTGTCGTGGGATCGGCGCTCTTCACGAACCGGCCCGCCACCACCGGCTTCGCGCCAAGACAGACTGGCACCGTGTCCATGTGGGCCATGAACAGCCGCCGCGGGCCGGCCACGGTGCCCGGCAGCCGCACGATGAGGTTGCCGACTTCTCCCTTGAGCGGCGTCTTGCCGTTGGCGGCGTCGAAGGCGATCGCCCCGGCCGGGCAGCCCGCCGCGCGGAGCGTGTGGATGATCCGTTCGGCGACGGCCTTTTCGTGCCCCGACACGCCGGGAATCGCGAGTAGGTCGAGCAGAATCTCCCGCGCCTTCTTGACGTTGGCCTTTACACTAGCGGTGCTCGAGACAGCAGACTTCTTCGCAGACGTGTTCGTGGTGGAGCCGATCATGAGGATTTTTCTCGCAGGGATCATGCAGGGGTCGCACGTCGCCGCGCTCGTGCACGACCAGACGTATCGCACGGGCCTGCGTGACATCGTGCAGGCCCATTGGCCCGAGGCCGAAGTCTACGACCCGTTCGCCAACCATGCCACGTCGATCGGCTACGACATGCGGCGGGCCCGCGAGGTGTTCCTCGGGCACATCGAGATGTGCCAGGTATTCGATTTGCTCATCGCCTACGTACCCGAGGCGTCGATGGGCACGGCCATCGAGATGTGGGAGGCCCATCGCCACGCGAAGGCCGTGGTCACGATCACGCCGCTGGCCCACAACTGGGTCGTGCATCTCACGAGCACGGCCGTCTACCGCGACGTCGATGCGTTTACTCATGCCCTCGCGTCGGGCGAGATCGATCGGCTGCTACCCGGTTGAGCCCGGTCACGGTAGCCCGGTCACGGTAGCCCGGTCACGCCGTGACCGGAATACAAGTCACGGCGTGACTTGGCCACGCAACGCCTCGGCCATCGCGTCGGCCCGCGTCGTGATCACCCCGTCGAGCTGCAACGCACGCACTCGCGCCAGTGCCGCGCCGATCGCTTTGCCTTCGGGCACGCCAGCCGCGAGGAGATCGCTGCCCGTCACGAGCGGCGGCGGATCGATCTCCTCCCGGGGCCGCGCCGTCTGCGCCGTGAACCACGCCGCCGCCTCGGCATCACCACGGCCGCACGCAGCCCGCGCCCGCAGGCAGTCGGCCAGCGCGGCCGCTTCGGCATGGGCCACGAACGGCTGCAGCGTCGACCACGCTCGGCCCGTGATTGCCGCCAAGGTACCGCCACCCAGCTCGGCCACGGCCGCAGAGAGCCATGCCGCCTTCTTGGATTCGTGGTTCGCCAGCCGCAGCCGCGCGCACAGCCGTGGCACTACGTCCACACCGCAGCCCTCTGCCAGGATCGCAAGCGCAAGCGGCAGATCAGGCTCGTCGAGGGCTCCGATCACGCGGGCCGCCTGCCGCCACTGGTCGCGGCGGTCGTGCGGCTGCCCGGGGCCCGGCGCCACGTCTACGAGCACCTCGCGGGCCAGCCCCGTCTCGTCGAGCAATTCGAACGCCCGCTGCCGGCCGGTCCGCGCCGCCATCGCCCGCAGCTCGGCGGCGATCCGCTCCGGGCTCACGCTCGTGACGAGGTGCGTCATCTGTTCGACCGCCTGCCGCGTCTCGTCCTCGAGGGCGAAGCCGAAGAAGGCGGCGAACCGGATGGCCCGAAGCATCCGCAGGTGGTCCTCGCCGAACCGCATCGCGGGCACGCCGATCGCCCGCACGATGCCCGCGGTGAGGTCGGCCCGGCCGCCGACGAAGTCGTGGATTTCGCCGGAGAGCGGGTCGAGGAACAGGCCGTTGATCGTGAAGTCCCGCCGCTGGGCGTCCTCGCTGGCCGAGCAAAACGTGACGCCGGCGGGGTGGCGGCCGTCGGTGTAGGGGGCATCTGCGCGGAACGTGGCCACCTCCACCTGCCCGGCCGGCTTGGGGCCGAGCACCGTGATCACGCCGAAGGCAGCTCCGACGGCCAGCGTCCGACGCCGGCCAAACAGCTCCCGCACCTCCTCGGGTGTGGCGGCCGTGGCCACGTCGTAATCGGCCGGAATCCGGCCGAGCAATTCGTCGCGGACGCAGCCCCCGGCCCAATACGCCTCATGGCCGGCCTCCCGCAGGCGGCCGACGACCTCCCGGGCAAACCGGCGGGCGGCCTCGGGATCGCTGTGAACTGCGGGCATTTGGGGTTCTCGACCGAGTTTCTACCGAAAGGCTCGCCCACAAGCATCCCCTCAGGAAGCCCCGGGGCGCAAGCCCGGGGATCCGCCGGTGCCCAAGCCCGGGGATCTGCCCGTTCCCAGCGCAAGCCCGGGGATGCTGGCCGTTCCCACTCGCGACAAAAAATCTACTGCGCGAGACCATCCCTTCCTTTGACGGCCAGTGCGGAATGCCGATATTATTAAACTGTCAGGGGCGTTCGGATACGGAGTGATCGGCGAGCGGTTCACGAGGGACATCCATTCTTTTTGACCCCGCCCCTCGGGGAAGCTGGCTGGCGTTCTCATCCGAGCAGATGGCTCGTTTTCTGGTTCTTCATTTTTTATCAACGCCCGCGAGGGCACGAGGTGTCACATGTCTCTTTCGCGTTTCACATCCGGGCGGCGTGCCTTCACGCTCGTCGAACTGCTGGTGGTGATCGCCATCATCGGCACCCTGATCGGTTTGCTGCTGCCCGCGGTGCAGTCGGCTCGTGAGGCAGCCCGACGAAGTCAGTGTTCCAACAATATGCGCCAGGTGGGCCTGGCCGTGCTGAACTTCGAGAGCACGAAGCAAAAGCTGCCGGCGTTCACTGACAACTTCGAGTACGCCGGACGGCCGGGACAAGCCACTGGCGCCTCCCAGCCCGGATACAGCTGGATCACACACTGCCTGCCGTACATGGAGGAAGTGGGGCTCTACAACGCGATCGCGACGTGCTCCACGACAACGGCGGGCGGCAAGTTCGCACGTAGCCCCTTTGATCCGCTCGTGCAAAACGTTGCTTCAGGTACTGACAAGCGAGCCTTTCAGGTCAACATCGGACCACTGAAGTGCCCAACGTTCGCAGGCGACGGAAATGCCGAGACAAGCACCAACGGCCCTTCCGGCGGAGTTTCTTATGCGCCGGCATACAACAGTCTGGGCGTGAACGTGGCATTGACGAACTACAAGGCCAACGCAGGCACTCACCTTGCGTCATCCGGCACGCTCGCCAATAACGGCGCTTTCTCATACCCGACGACCTCTGGCACCGTGTCTCGCCCCAATGGCCTGTCCATGGGTGGATTGGCTGACGGTACATCCAAGACTGTGCTCGTGGCAGAGTCTCGTGAGCGTGGGTACTCGAGCTGGATTGATGGCTCGACGAGTTGGGTCGTCGCATCAAACCTGTCGGGCAACACCGTCGGCTATGGCAACGGCAAGTGGAATCTGGGGTCGACACCGGTTGCGATGGCTACAGCATCGACGGCTGGTGTCGGGCTGAACTTTCCGGCAGCATCCGCGACACCTGGCCCTGCGGCCCAGTTTCTCACATCTACGGCGTGGACCCCCTATGCCACGTACGGCATGGCTCACGGTGCATCCAGTGACCACTCGGGTGGCATCGTGCTGCACGTGTTCGGTGACGGCCACGTGAGCCAGATCACCAACGACATCGATCCCACGGTGTTTATGTCGTTGTACAGTCGGGCTTCAAGCGAACCTGTGAATCTCGAATAGCCACGGGGTGCGGCCAGTTCTTTCTCACGGAGGCCGGGGGGCGACCCTCCCGGCCTCCGTCTTTTTGGTCGTACGCTCTCGCCTCGCCCCGCGTGCAAGCGAGGCGGCGGGGGTCGGTGCAAGCTCGAGGAGCATTTGGACCGAGTCTTCGAGGTCCCGCGACGAGACTTGTACCGCCCCCGACGCCGGGCCACGTCGCTCGACGACGCGCACCACCGACGCCCTGACCGACCGGCCAGGTTTCACCATCCACGAACCCAGTGGTAGGCTTTCAGACCCCCTCCCTTCTGGAGCCCACCGCGATGAACCGCGCCGAGCAGACCGCGTCCAGTTTCTCCCGCCGCAATGCCCTCAAGACGGCCGGAGCCGTCGGGGCGGTCGCCTCGTTCGGCCTGCCCCGGGCCACCCATGCCGAGACACCGTCAAACGACGTGATCCGCGTCGGCCTGATCGGGGCCGGTGGCCGCGGCACCGGGGCCCTTCAGCAGACGCTCTCCGTGCCCGGATCGAACGTCAAGCTCACGGCGATCGCCGATGCCTTCGATGGTCGCATCAAGGGCGCGCTCAAGGCCGTGGAAAAGATGGAGGGGAAGGTCGAGTGCCCCGAGGAGCGGCAGTTCGATGGGCTCGACGGCTACCAGAAGGTGCTCGACCACTGTGATCTCGTGATCCTGGCCACGCCCCCGGGTTTCCGGCCGTTCCACTTCGAGGCCGCGATCAAGGCCGGCAAGCAGGTGTTCATGGAGAAGCCCGTCTGCGTCGACAGCTTCGGCGCCCGGCTCTGCCTCGAGGCGGCGAAGATGGCCGACGAGAAGAAGCTGAAGGTAGTGGTCGGCCTGCAGCGGCGGTATGACCAGCGGTATCGCGAGACGATCGCCAAGATCCGCGAGGGGGTGGCCGGCGACATCATCGGCGGACAGGTCTACTGGAACGGCGGCGGCATCTGGTATCGCGACCGTAATCCCAACATGACCGAGATGCAGTTCCAGGTGCACAACTGGTATCACTTCAACTGGCTTTGCGGCGACCACATCTGCGAGCAGCACGTGCACAACATCGACATCGCCAACTGGGTGCTCGATGCGATCCCCGAGGCGGCATACGGCGTGGGCGGCAAGCAACTCCACAAGCCGAAGCAGCCGAGCGAGATCTACGACCACCACTCGGTGAACTTCACGTATCCAAACGGCGTGCGGATCGCCAGCCAGTGCAAGCAGTTCCCAGGCGGCGACAACCGGGTGAACGAGGAGTTCCAGGGCACGAAGGGCTACGTGCGGATCGGCCACATCACCGACCACGCCGGCAAAACCCTTTGGAAGTTCGAGGGCAAGAGCGACAACCCCTACCAGGTCGAGCACGACGAACTGCACGACGCGATCCGCAACGACAAGCCGCTCAACAACGCCGTCTACGGCACCGCTGCGAGCTTCGGCGCGGTACTGGGCCGGCTGGCCACCTACTCCGGTAAGGAGTGGAAGTGGAAGGACGCCCTCGACCTCGATTACCGCACGATGCCCGAGGCGATCGCCTGGGATGCCACGCCCCCCGTGCTGCCCGACAAGGACGGCGACTATCCGCCCCCGATGCCGGCCACGTTCAAGATCCAGTCGGTCACCAAGCCCCCCGTATCATGATCGTCGGCGTTCCCCGCGAGACGAAACGGGACGAATACCGCGTGGCGATGCTGCCCGTGGGCGTCGAGGAATTGGTGCACGCCGGTCACACGGTCGTCGTGGAGCGCGGTGCGGGTGCCGGATCGGGCCTACCCGACGATGCCTACGCGGCCAGCGGTGCCACGCTCGTCGATACGGCTGGCGAGGTGTTTGGCCGGGCCGAGTTGATCGTGAAGGTGAAGGAGCCGCAGCGGCCCGAGCTCGCGCTCATCCGGCCGCGGCAGACCGTCTTCACCTACTTCCACTTTGCTGCCGATCGCGGGCTCACTGAGGGCTTTCTGGCGACCGGGGCCACGGCCGTGGCCTACGAAACCCTTCGCGACGACCGCGGCCGGCTACCGCTGCTCGTGCCGATGAGCGAGGTGGCGGGCCGAATGAGCATCCAGGAAGGGGCCAAATATCTCGAGAAGCCGCAGATGGGCCGCGGCATCCTCCTCGGTGGCGTGCCGGGCGTGGCGCCGGCCAACGTGCTCGTGCTCGGCGCGGGCTCCGTGGGAGCCAACGCGGCCAAGGTGGCCGCCGGCTTCGGGGCCAATATCGCCCTGCTCGACACGAACCTGGAGCGACTGCGGTATCTCGACGACGTCACGCCTCCCAACATCGACTGCCTCTACTCCGACCGCCACACGATCCGCGAGCGGCTCGGCTGGGCCGACCTCGTGATCGGGAGCGTGCTCATCCCCGGGGCTCGGGCCCCGCACCTCGTGGGCCGCGACGATCTGAAGCTGATGAAGCCGGGCGCCGTGATCATCGACGTGGCGATCGACCAGGGGGGCTGCGTGGCCACGAGCCGGCCCACGACGCATGCCGATCCAACGTACGTCGTGGACGACGTGGTGCACTACTGCGTCACGAACATGCCTGGGGCCGTGGGCCGCACGAGCACGTACGCCCTCTGCAACGCCACGCTGCCCTACGTACTCCAACTGGCAGCGGCCGGCGTGGATGTGGCGGCCCGCGACAGCGCGGCGATCCGCTCCGCAGTGAACGTGTTCGAGGGCCGGCTCGTCCAGCCGGCCGTCGCGGCGGCCTTCGGCCTGCGGTGCGAGCCGTTGCCGTAAGGGCACGCCAGACGGCCGGTCGTTGTCGGTTCATACAAGCCCCCAGGCGCAAGCCGGGGGATGATCCGGGCTGCGTCGGACTGAACGGCGTTTTGTTCCCCCCGCTTGCGCATGGGGGCTTTTATGCGCATGGATGTCACCACACACTGACGCCCATGAACACCCAATCCCCCACGATCCCCGCCTCGCTTCGCTGGGTCGGCGAAGCCGCAGGCCACCTCGACATCCTCGACCAGACGCGGCTGCCTGCGCACCTCGAATGGCGGGCCTGCCACGACGTCGATGCCGTCGTCGAGGCGATCAAGACCCTGCGCGTGCGCGGCGCTCCGGCGATCGGCATCGCCGGAGCCTACGGCCTCGTGGTCGCCGCGGGTGAGGCGATCCGCGCCGGTCTCGCCCCCGACGCCGCTCGGGCCCACGTGCTCGTCCGCGGCGAACTCCTCGCCTGCGCCCGCCCCACGGCCGTGAACCTTCGCTGGGCCGTGGAGCGGGCTCTCGCGGCAATCGCGACGCTGCCGCTAACCGCCTCGGCCCACGACCTCGCCGCGGCCCTGCTCGCCGCTGCTCGGGCGATTCACGATGAAGACCGTGAGTTGTGCGCCTCAATCGGCCGCCACGGCGCCGCGGTCCTGCCCGACGGTGGCATCCTCACGCACTGCAACACGGGGGCCCTCGCCACCGGCGGCGCCGGCACGGCCCTCGCCGCGATCACCACGGCTTGGGAACAGGGGCGAAAAATCCGCGTGTTTGCCGACGAGACGCGGCCGCTGTTTCAGGGCGCCCGCCTCACGGCCTGGGAGCTCGTGCAGCGTGGCATCCCGGTGACCGTCCTCGTCGACGCGGCGGCGGGACATCTGCTCTCGACCGGCCGGGTGCAGGCCTGCATCGTGGGGGCCGACCGGATCACCGCCGCCGGTGATGCGGCCAACAAGATCGGCACCTACGCCCTGGCAGTGCTCGCACGGGCTCACGGCGTGCCCTTCTACGTGGCAGCGCCGTCGAGCACGTTTGACCTCTCAATCGAGAGCGGTGCCGACATCCCGATCGAAGAGCGGGCCGCCGCGGAGGTGCTCGCGCCGCTCGGCGTCGCCGCAGCCCCGACAGGAGCCGCCGCGTTCAACCCGGCGTTCGACGTCACCCCGGTGAGCCTGATCACGGCGATCATCACCGAGCACGGCGTGATCCAGCCGGTCACCCGCGACCGCATCGCGGCAGTGCTGGGGAAATAGTGGGCACGTCGCCGTAGTCCACATGCTCCGCATGTGGCCCATGGTCAAAACACCAAAGCCCCCGCACTACTTCCCAGCAGGTCCGCCAACCTCCGGCCGGATAGCCAGGCCCCTCGGCCCTCGCACCTCCAACCGCATGCGGAGCATGCGGACTACGGCGCGAATGTGCGGACTACGGGCGAAGTGTGCGGGGCAACGGGCCTCCAGCCAGCGGCGGCCCTGCTCCCTACGTCATCCACCGGCGTGACGTACACTTGCACGGTCCCCGCACGCACGGCCAGCCCGCCCGATGACCGCCCCCGCCGCCCCGCCCGCCGCCAACCCGTTTCCGGGCTACCGCGCGCCCGACGGCTGCTATGACGAACTCTGCGGCGCCGACGGTGCACCCCGCGGCCATTGGCAGCGGCTGGTCGATCTGCTCGGCTCCTGGCAGTCGGCGGAACTGGTGGAGCGATGGGAGCAGGCCCGCCGCCTGATCCGCGATAACGGCGTCACGTACAACGTGCACGACGAGGCCTCGGGCGAACAGCGGCCCTGGGTACTCGACCCGATCCCGCTCGTGATCGCGGCCGACGACTGGAGCCAGCTTGAGCTGGGCATCAACCAGCGGGCCCGCGTGCTCGACGCGCTGCTCGCCGATCTCTACGGCCCCCAGCATGTCGTAAAGGAGGGGCTCGTGCCCTCCGACCTCGTGTTCGGCAATCCCGATTTCCTACGGTGCTGCCACGGCATGCAGCTGCCGGGGGGCCGCTGGCTCCACCTCTACGCCGCAGTCATCGCCCGCAACCACGACGGCAAGTGGCTGGCCCTTGGCGACCGCACCGGTGTGCCGCAGGGGCTCGGCTACGCGCTCGAAAACCGGCTCGTCGTCTCGCGGCTGCTGCCCGGCGTGTTCGAGGACTGCAACGTCGAGCGGCTGGCGCCCTTCTTTCTCTCGCTGCGGTCGATGCTCGCGGCGCTCGCCCCGGGCCGCGACGCGCCCCGCATCGGCCTGCTCAGCCCCGGCCCGACGAGCCGCACCTACTTCGAAGACGCCTACCTCGCCCGCTACCTCGGCTACACGCTCGTGGAGGGCAGCGACCTCGCCGTTCGTGACGACCGCGTGAGCCTCAAGACGCTCGGCAGTCTCGTACCGATGGACGTGCTGCTCCGCCGCGTGATTGACCGCGACTGCGACCCGCTCGAGCTCGACGGTGCCGCACTCGGCGGCACGCCCGGCCTCGTACAGGCGGTCCGTCGTGCGCGGGCGGCACTGGCCAACGCCCTCGGCAGCCGGCTCGTCGAATCCCCGGGTTTCGCGGAATTCCTGCCGACCGTGTCGCGCAGGCTCCTGGGCGAAGACCTGGTTCTCCAGGGACCGCAGTCGTGGTGGTGCGGTGTGCCGTCGAGCCTTGACCATGTGCTCTCGCAGCTCGAGCGATTCGTGATCGAGCCGGTCAATTCACCGCGCGGGCTCAAGCGGTTCGTGCCCGCGCTGCTCGATACGACCGCCCGCAGCGAACTGGCCGCACGGATCAGGGCCCGGCCGGCGGCCTGGGTGGGCCGTGAGATGGTCGAACGGTCGGCGGCCCCGTGCTGGGACGGCACCGGCATCGTGTCGGCCTCGGTGCTCATGCGATGCTTCGCCGTGGCCACGCCCGAGGGCTACCAGTCGATGCGGGGCGGCCTGGCGCGGATGAGCGTCGGTCGATCGGCTGGCGAGGAGCTGCTGCTTTCGAGCCAGGGATCGAAGGACGTGTGGGTGCTGTCGCAGGGACCTGTGCCGCCGGTGTCGCTGCTCCGGCAGCCGGGCCAGCACGTGCCGCTCCGTCGCAGCGGCAATGACCTGCCCAGTCGTGTGGCCGACCATCTCCACTGGCTGGGCCGTCACGTGGAACGGGCGGAGGGAGCCGCGCGACTGCTGCGGGCCGTCGCCGCCCGGATGGCGTCGGAATCCGATCAGGAGACGGCGGTGGAGGCCGCCATCCTGCTCGGCTCGCTCGCCACCCCACCGACGGTGCATACGGCCTGGCTACAGCCCGACCGCCGCGAAACCCCGCGGGAAATCGCCGCCGAAATTCAGGCGCTCGTGGCCGACGAGTCGCGGCCCGGCAGCGTGCGGGCGAGCGTGAAGAGCCTCTGGGACATGGCCTCGGTCGTTCGCGACCGAATCTCGATCGACTCCTGGAAGATCCTCTCGCGCGTAAAGGCCGACTGCCCGTCGTCGCGGGCGGCCTGGCGGCGCGGCACCGACGTCCTCACGCTACTCGACACGCTCATCCTCGACCTGTCGGCCTTCGCCGGCCTCGGCACCGAGAGCATGACCCGCGGTCCGGGCTGGCGATTCCTCGACATGGGCCGCCGCATCGAGCGGGCCGCCGGGTCGATCCAGCTACTCGGTGCCACGCTCGTGCCCGCCCGCCCGGTGGCCGCCGCGACAGATGCGGAGCGGCTCGAAGAGATGCTGCTGGAGATCGCCGACAGCTCGATGACCTATCGCAACCGCTACCTCGGCACACTCGAAGCCGCACCGCTGATCGACCTGCTCGTGATCGACGAGACGAATCCGCGGAGCATCGGCTTCCAGGTGGCGCGGCTCGCCGACCATGTGGCCCACCTGCCCCGCGACGAATCATCCCCCGTGCTCTCGGGTGAAGAGCGGGCTGTGATGGCGGCCCTCGGCACGCTCCGACTCGCCGACGTGACCACGCTCGCCACGGCCGATTTTGATGGCACCCGCCCCCAACTCGGCCAGTTGCTCGCCCGAATCGACGCGTCGCTGCGTTCGCTGACCGAGAGCATCACCCACCGATACCTCGTCCACTCCGCCCCGCGTCGCCGCTTGGGCGAGGAGCTTGCCGCACCATGACCGCCAGCCATCTCATTCCTCGTGTCGTGATCGTCGGCCGCCCCAACGTGGGCAAGTCGAGCCTGTTCAACTGGCTTATCGAGAAGCGGATCGCGATCGAAGACCCGACCGCGGGCGTCACCCGTGATCGGCTCGTGCAGCGGGTGCGGCTCGACGACCGGGTCGTCGATCTCGTCGATACGGGCGGCATGGGCTTCGACGACCCCGATGGGCTCACTGCCCAGATCGACCGGCAAATCGAGGCAGGGCTCGGTGAGGCGGCCCTCGTGCTCTTCGTGGTGGACGTGCGCGCGGGCCTGCTGGCGATCGACCGCGACGTGGCCCAGCGGGTGCGGAAGACCGGCGCCCCGGTGCTCGTCGTGGCCAACAAGGCCGACTCGCCCCGGTTCGACGCCCTGGCCCACGACTTCGACGAGCTCGGCTTCGGCGAGCCGTTGATCGTGAGCGCCCTGCAGCACCGGCATCGGGGCGAGCTCGTGGAGGCAATCCTGGAGCGGCTGCCGCCGCCGTGGCCCGACGCGCCCGAAGAGGTCGATCTGCCAGAGATGAAGCTGGCGATGGTGGGCCGCCGGAACGTCGGCAAGAGCACGTTCGTCAACGCCTTGGCCCACGAGGAGCGGGTGATCACGAGCCCCGTGGCCGGCACCACCCGCGACAGCATCGACGTGCGGTTCGAGGTGGATGGCCACTCGTTCCTGGCGATCGACACGCCCGGCCTGCGACGCACGAAGAGCCGCACGACCGACCTCGACTTCTACTCCACCCACCGCGCCCAGCGGAGCATCCGGCGGGCCGACGTGGTGCTGCTCTTCTTCGACGCCAGCGAGCCGATCGGCAAGGTCGACAAGCAACTCGCCGAGACGATCACGGAGGAGGCCAAGCCCGTCGTCTTCGTCGTCAACAAGTGGGATCTCTACGCGGCCGACGTGAAGAAGCGGGAATGGGCCCAATACCTTCGCGACACGTTCCGCACGATGCCCTGGGCGCCGGTCGCCTTCACGACGGCGACGAAGAGCCGCAACGTGAAGGCGGTGATCGATACGGCCCAGCGGCTCTTTCGCCAGAGCCGGCAGCGGGTGCCGACGGCGAAGCTCAACAACCTGCTCCGCGACGCCGTGGCGGCCAATCAGCCGCCGGCCGACACCCGCGGCCGTCCCGTGCGGCTCTACTACGCGACCCAGGTGGAGGTGGCGCCCCCCACGATCGTGATCGCGTCGAGCGCGCCGAAGAGCGTGTCGGAACCGTATCGCCGCTACCTGCTCAACGCCTTCCGCAAGACGCTCCCCTTCGACGAGGTGCCGATCCGGCTCTTCGTCCGCGGCCGTTCGAGCGAGAAGGGCGAGGAGGAGTAGGCCCGTCCGCGTAGGCCCGTTGCTCAGCAACGGGCTGCCAGTCACGGAGTGACGGACCTACGACGGCGGGCGGCGGGCGACGTCGATCACCGCCACCTGACGCTCGGTGAACGGCACGGCGCCGGCGAGCAGCCCCGGATCATCCCGCTCCTCGGGCACCAGCCGCTCGACGATCCGTGCGGCGAGTTCCTGGATGCCGGCGCCCGTCACCGCCGACGTCCACACGGCATCCGCACGCATGCGCCCTCGATCCGCCCCCGCCAGATCGCTCTTCGTCACCACGAGCAGTTCGCCCGGCTGCGACGTCGCGCGCGCGGACGCCACTTCATTGGAGGCCACGACACGCAGCACGAGGTCAGCATGGCCCCGTGCCGCGACCGCCCGAGCGATGCCGGCCTGCTCAACCGCACCGACTCCCGCGCCTCCATCCCGCAGCCCGGCAGTATCGACGAGTTCGATCTCCCAGCCGCCGAGCACGAGCCGCGTCGTCACGAGGTCGCGGGTCGTGCCCGGCTCGGGCGACACGAGGCAGCGAGCGTGTCCGGCGATCGCGTTCACGAGGCTGCTCTTGCCGGCATTCACCTCCCCAGCGACGACCACCCGCCATGGCCGCGTGAGCCGAAGACCCACCCGCGCGGCAGCGCGCAGCCGGGCCACAGCCGTTTCGGCCGCCGCGTGGTCACCGTCGCCCCGCAGGCGCTCGATCCGCTGCAGTTCACCCTCGAGCGCACCAGCGAGCTGCCGGCACAGAATCCTCGCCGCCTTCGGCCCTCCCGCCAACGCAACTGCGGCCCGGGCCTCCACGTCGATCTCGGAGCACCCCGTGGCCCGCAGCCACTCTGGCCAGCCCCCGGCGCTAGCACCCGCTGCCATGAGGCTGCCCAGCACCGCGGCTGCGGCGGCCTCGCCGCCATGACAGTGCACGTCGATCCGGTCGGCATCATGCCGCACGATGACGAGCTCCTCGCCGGCCGAATCGGGCGTGGCTCGCCAGCGGCCGAAACAGATGGATCCGTCGGGCCGTGCGGCCACGCGCCCGCCGCGAGACTCGAAGCAGCGATCGACGGCGACCGCAGCGTCAATGCCGGCCACGCCCACGACGGCCAGTGCCCCCCGGCCTGGTGGCGTGAGCAGGGCCACCTGGACCGCAGCGGCCGGGGCGGGCTCCACAGCGGCGGTCGAATCCCTATAACTCGGCATCACGTTTCACCGGAGCAATCACTTATGGCTGACTGGATCGAAGCAGGCTCGAAGGCACCCGATTTCACGCTCCTCACGCACGAGGGCACGAAGCTCAAGCTCTCCAACCTGCGGGGGTCGCCCGTGGTGCTCTATTTTTATCCGAAGGACGATACGCCGGGCTGCACGAAGGAGGCCTGCGGCTTCCGCGACGCGAAGACCAAGCTGGCGAAGCACGGGGCCGTGGTGCTCGGCGTGAGCCCCGACAGCCCCGCCAGCCACGAGAAATTCCGGGCCAAATACAAACTCCCCTTCACGCTTCTCTGCGATCCCGACCATGCGGTGGCGGAGAAATACGGTGCCTGGCGGGAAAAAAACATGTACGGCAAGAAGTCGATGGGCATCGCCCGCAGCACCTTTATCATCGACGCAGCCGGCACGGTCGTGAAGGTGTTCAAAGCCGTCAAAGCCGACGGCCATGCCGATCAGGTGCTCGCGGCCCTGTCTTCGTAGGCCGAATCGCGGTGCATACTTGGGCGGCCGCTCGGCCGCTCCCACGATGCACAATCCCCTCGGCAAACTCGCGCTTCTCGCCCTGCTCGGCGGCGGTTTCACCGTCACCGGCGACCTCGGCCGGCTTACGGACCGCGGCATGCGACTGCTGGAGTCGACCACGGTGCCCGCCGAACAGCCGACAGCCGACGCCGTGCCGCCACCTCCCGGGCCTGCGGACGCTGCACTCGCTCCCGAGCACAACCCGCCGAGTCCGCCCCCCGCGCCAGCCCCGCCCCAGCCGTCACCCCACGTGCACCTCATCGACGACGAGGCGCCGATTCCGGTTCCGGCCACCGAAGCTCCCGTATCACAGCCGCCGCGTCTGCCGGCGACCGGAACGGGTGCGACGGCCGTCGACCTCACCATGCTCCGGGCCGGCACCCGCGTGCTCATCTGGCTGCCGGCCGAAGCTGGTAGGCCGGGCTGGCACCGCTGCCTCGCAATCGACGTGGTCGCGCCGCAGACGGGCGAGGCACTGCTGCATCACCATGTGACCGTCGTACCTGGCGGGCGGACAGTCCGCACGACTGGCGTGCCGCGCCGCGTCACGATCCGTGCGGCCGGAGCGACCAGTCTCTTCGGCAACTCCGGGGCGTCGGGACGCCTGATCGTCGGCGGAATGCTCGAGTGCACGCCGGTCGGCCTCGCGCATGGTGCGGGCGCGGATCGGATCGAACAGGTCGGGCCGATCGCCGCGATCGCCGTCGAGCGGTAGCAGGCGGAGTACGGCGCCGTAGTCCGCACTCTCCGTGTGCGGTTGGAGGCGCGAAGGCCAAGCAGCCAAGCTATTCGTGCAGACTTGGCGTACCCGCGGGGGAATAGTCTGGGCCCGTGGTGTTTCGACCGCGGGCCACATGCGGAGCATGTGGACTACGGGCGATCGCCTCAGACTTCGGGCTCGCCCTCGGCGGCTTCGCGCTCGCTCGACCAGCCGACCCGCTTCTTGGAGAGGCCGATCTTCCGCTCATCGACGTCGACCCGCAGGATCTTCACCTCGAGCGGATCGCCCACCTTCACCACGTCTTCGGCGTTCTCGATCTTGTCGTCAGAGAGTTCCGAGATGTGGAGCAGGCCTTCGAGCCCGTCCTCAAGGCCCACGAATACGCCGAAGTTGGTGATCTTCGTGACCGTGCCCTTGACCACCTGGCCCGGCTTGTAGCGGGAGGGGATGTCACCGGTCCACGGATCGTCGTGCATCTGCTTGAGGCCGAGGGCGATCCGCCGCCGCTGCTGATCGACGGAGAGCACCTTGCACTCCACCTCGTTGCCCTTGTCGAGCATCTCGCTGGGGTGCGTCACCTTCCGCGTCCACGACATGTCGGTCACGTGGAGCAGGCCGTCGATGCCGTCGTTGATCTCGATGAAAGCGCCGTAGTTGGTGAGGTTCCGCACCACGCCCTTGACGATCGCGCCCGGCGGATAGTCGGCGGCCACCTTCTCCCAGGGATTCTGCTGGGTCTGCTTCATGCCCAGCGAGATCTCCTGCTTCTCCTTGTTGATGGCGAGCACCACCACCTCGACCTCGTCGCCCGGCTTGACGAGTTCCGACGGGTGGCTGACCCGCTTCGTCCAGCTCATCTCGGAGATGTGCACGAGCCCCTCGACGCCGTCCTCGAGTTTCACGAAGGCGCCGTAGCTCATCACGTTGACGACCGTGCCCATACAGACGGTGCCAACCGGATACTTGTCGGCCACCTTGGCCCACGGGCTCGCCGTCCGTTGCTTCATGCCGAGAGCGATCTTCTCCCGCTCGCGGTCGATGTGCAGCACCTGCACCTCGATCTCCTGGTCGATCTGCACCATCTCGCTCGGATGGCCGATACGGGCCCAGCTCATGTCGGTGATGTGGAGCAGGCCGTCGATGCCGCCCAGGTCCACGAACGCGCCGAAGTCGGCGATGTTCTTGACGATGCCGCGGCGGATCTGGCCCACCTCGAGCGTCTCCATGAGTTGCTTTTTCCGCTCCGCCCGCTCCTGCTCAATGAGGGCGCGACGGGAGACCACGATGTTGCGGCGGGCCTCGTCGATCTTGAGCACGAGACACTGGATGCAGCGGCCACAGTAGTCGCCGATGTCGGCCGGCCGGCGGATGTCGACCTGGCTGGCGGGCAGGAAGACGTTCACACCGGAGATGTCGACAAGCAGGCCGCCCTTGATCTTGCGGGTGACGAAGCCGGTGACCACGTCGTTCTCGTGGACGCTCTCCATCACGCGCAGCCAGTCCTCGATCCGACGGGCCTTTCGCTTCGAGAGCGTGATCAGGCCTCGCTGCTCCTCGAGTTGGCCATCCTCGAACTCCTCGAGCAGCACCTTCACGGTGTCGCCGATCTGCGGCGGGGGCTCGGTCTCGTCCCACTCGTTCCGCGGGATGTGGCCCTCGCTCTTGTAGCCCACGTCGACGAGCACGAACTCGTCGTCCACCCGCAGGATCTTGCCCTCGATGACCGCGTTCACCGCGAGCGTCGAACCGCCTCCGACCGAGTAGTCTTCGACCGCCGTCGCGCCCATCGCGAGGTCGATCTCCTGGTCCAGTTCGTCGCCAAATTCAAGTTCGCGGATGAGGTTGCGGTTGACCATGCGTGAGGGGGGGATTCCCAGGCTGAGGCTGGAAACTCGGGGGGGTTGGAGGATGGGACTCGCGGGCCACGGAAAAGTCGAGCCCCGGAGTGTAGCAGCGGCCCCGTACCCGAACAATTGAGGCCGTTTTCCCCGCCGCCCCAGCCTGCCTCACCCGCAGACCGCCCAGTATGGCCATCCCAGGCCCGCCGTTTGGTCGATGCCAGGGAGGAGGTTGCCGATGCTGCGTTCCTGCCTGCTGCTCGTCGCTGTCGTGGTCGCCTGTCCGGCGCGGGGGCAGTTTCTCGACACTCCTCCGGCGACGGCATCGGGCCCCGCGCTCGGCGACGTCCGGACGCAGAAGTACCGGGTCGGCGTCGAGGTGACCGCGGCCGACGGCCCGTGCCGCGGGATCTATGCCTCGCTGCCGGTGCCGGCCGACTGGCCGGAGCAGAAGGTCCGGGTCGTCGCCGAAGATATCTCGCCGAGCGTGAAGGGTCCCACCTATCGGATGCTCGACAACGGCGTGCGGCAGATGATCGTGGAGATCCCGACGCTCGCGGCCGGCGATACGGCCCGCGCGGTGATCACCTTTGAGTTGGAGCGGGCGGCCCTCGTCGCGCCGGCGGACACCGCCGGCCTGAGGATTCCCGAGAAACCGAGCCGTGACCTGCGGCCGTTCATCGGCACCAGCCCATACATCGAATCGCGGCACTCCAAGATCGTGAAGCTCGCGAAGGACGCGGGGGCGGGCCTCGACGGCTGGAAGAAGGTAGAGGCTCTTTACGACACCTGCCGCGCGAAGGTGGAGTATCGCAACGGCGACCTCAAGGGGGCGGCCCGCGCGCTCGCCGACGGCCATGGCGATTGCGAGGAACTCACGTGTCTCTTCATCGCGATGTGCCGTGCCGAAGGCATTCCCGCGAGGACCGTGTGGGTGGAGGGGCACTGCTATCCCGAGTTTTATCTCGTCGATGGCACGGGCGCCGGCTGGTGGTTTCCCTGCCAGGCGGCAGGCACGCGGGCCTTCGGCGGGATGCCCGACCAGCTGCCGATCCTGCAGAAGGGGGACAACTTCCGCGACCCTGACCGCCCCGGCAAATCGCTGCGGTACGTGTCCGAGTTCCTCCGCGGCTCGGCCGTCAACGGCGGCGGCTCGCCGGACGTGACCTGGATCAGGGAGCCCGCGTGAGCTCGCGTTCGAGGAACGCGTAGGCCAGCGCGTCCATGAACGCCTTCTGGCGGTTGTCGGCGGCTCCGCCGTGGCCCCCTTCGATGTTCTCGTACGAGAGCACGGGCAGACCGAATTCCCGCAGCCGAGCGGTCATCTTACGGGCATGCCCAGGATGCACGCGGTCGTCGCGGGTCGAGGTCGTGATCAGGATCGGCGGATACACTCGGCCCCGCTCGACGAGCTGATACGGCGAGAAGCCGCGCATGAACGCCCACTCCTCGGGCAGGTCAGGGTTGCCATATTCCCCCATCCAACTTGCGCCGGCGAGCAGCACGTTGAACCGCCGCATGTCGAGCAGCGGCACCTGGCAGACCACCGCCCTGAACAATTCCGGCCGCCGCACATACATGTTGCCCACGAGCAGTCCGCCGTTGCTGCCCCCCTTGATGCCGAGCCGCCGCGGCGACGTCACCTTCCGCCGGATGAGATCCTCGGCCACGGCCGCAAAATCCTCGTAGGCCCGCGGCCGACTGGCCTTGAGCGCCGCCTGATGCCACGTGGGACCGAACTCGCCTCCGCCCCGGATGTTGGCGATCACATACACATGCCCGCGCTCAAGCCAGGCCGCCCCCGTGAGTGGATCGTAGGAGGGCACGAGCGGAATCTCGAAGCCGCCGTACCCGTAGAGCAGCGTCGGCGTCGAGCCGTCGAGCGGCAGATCAGCCGGACCGATCTGGAAGTAGGGCACCCGCGTACCGTCCGCCGACACGGCCTCGTGCTGGCTCACCTTCAGACCCCGGGCCTCGAAGAACGCCGGGGATTGCTTGAGCCGCTCCGGCTCGGCTGCCGGCTTGGCAGCAGTCCCGAACGCGAGCGTCGTCGGCTCCACGGGATTCGCCGTGATCGAGAAGAAGTCGTCCGACTCGTACTCATCGACCGGCGTCACACTCGCCGTGCCGATCTCCGGCACGCCGGCCACCGGTTCGACGTGCCACGTGCCATCGCGGAAGCTGGCCGCCGTCACCCGGCTGCGAACGTTGTCGAGCGTGGTGAGCAGGATCCGGTTGCGCGTACCCGAAAAGGCGACGAGCGATGTCCGCGGCGTGGGGCTGAAGAGCACGTGCAGCGTGCGATCCCCGGCGAGAAACCGGTCGCAGTCGGCCGCGAGCAACGAGCCCGCCGCGAACACCTTGTCATCCACCTTCCAGTCCGACCGCAGTTCAATGAGCAGCCATTCGCGGTGCACCGTCGCGTTCGCGTCGTCGGGCTTGTCGATCTTCACGAACTGCCCGCCGCGGCGGATGAACATCTCATCTGAATAAAAGGTCTTCTGCCGAATCACGACGTCGCGGCCGAACCCGGGCGTGAGATCCCGCCAGGCCGACACGACCATATCGTCGGGCTGGCCCTCGTAGACGACCGGTGCCTCGGCCAGAGACGTGCCGCGGGTCCACTCCCGCACAGTCCGCGGATAGCCGGAGGTGGTGAGCGATCCAGGACCGACATCAGTGGCCACGAACAGGCTGTCGCTGCTCCGCCAGGCCACGCGGCTCTTGGCCTCGGGCAGCGTGAAGCCGCCGGACACGAACGCTTTGGCCTCGAGATCGAACTCCCGCACCACGTCGGCATCAGCGCCGCCTCGCGAGAGGGAGAGAAGGCAGAGCCGCCCCTCGGGCTCGAGGACCGTGGCTCCGTGCCACACCCAATTTTCCCCCTCGGCAGCCGCCAGCGCGTCGAGGTCGAGCACCGTCTCCCAGGCCGGCTGCTCCTTTCGGTACTCCGTGAGCGTCGTCCGCCGCCAGAGACCCTTCGGGTGCGCCGCATCGCGCCAGAAGTTGTAGAAGTGGCCGCTGATCTTCGAGACGTAGGGGATCTTCGCCTGCGAGTCGAGGATCGAGAGCAGCCGCCGCTCCAGCGCGGTAAACGCCTGCCCCTGCCCGATCGCCGCCACGCACTCCGCATTCCGCTCCCGCACCCAGGCCAGCGGCTTTTCGCCCCCCACATCTTCGAGCCACAGATAGGGGTCGGCGTCGGGCGCGGGGTCGGCAGTGGCGGCAGTCATCATGAGGATGCAGAGGCAGGCGAAAGCGGAACGCAGGGCAAGGAGAGCACACACCACGGGCAGAGGCTTCATCCGCGGACCTGCCCGGTGCCGCGCACCACGTACTTGTAGGTCGTGAGCTCCTTCGTGCCGCACGGGCCACGGGCATGGAGCTTGTCGGTCGAGATGCCGATCTCGGCCCCCAGGCCCAATTCGCCGCCGTCGTTGAACCGCGTGCTGGCGTTGACCATCGCCACCGCCGTGTCCACGCGGGCGGCGAACCGGTCGGCGGCGGCGTGATCGGCGGTCACGATCGCGTCGGTGTGCCGTGAGCCATAGCGGTTGATGTGATCGATGGCGGCGTCGAGCGAGTCGACCACGGCCACCGAGATCTTCGGCCCGAGATACTCCGTCGCCCAGTCGGCTTCGGCGGCCGCACCGGCCGTCGGCACGAGCCGCCGCGTGGCCGCGTCGCCCACGATCTCCACGCCGTGCTTCCCGAGGGCCGCGGCGATCACGGGCAGGAACCGGTCGGCCACGTCGTGATGGACAAGCAGCGATTCGGCCGCGTTGCACACGCCCATCCGCTGGCACTTCGCGTTGACGGTGATCGACTCGGCCATCGCGAGATCGGCCGCCCGATCGACGTACACATGGCAGTTGCCGGTGAAGTGCTTGAGCACCGGCATCCGCGCCTCGGAACAAACGCGACGAATGAGGGCCTCACCCCCGCGCGGGATCGCGATGTCGATGAGGTCGTCGAGCATGAGAAACTCCCCCACGGCCGCCCGATCGGCCACGTCGACGAGCTGCACGCAATCCACCGGCAGTCCGGCAGCCGCGATCGCCTGCCGCATGCTCGCCACGATCCTGGCGCTCGAGTGGGCCGCCTCTTTGCCGCCGCGGAGGATGATCGCATTGCCGGCGGCGAGGGCGACCGCCGCCGCATCGGCCGTGACGTTGGGTCGCGACTCGTAGACGAAAAACACCACGCCGAGCGGCACCCGCACCTTCCGCACGACGAGGCCGTTGGGCCGCATATCTTCCTCGATCACCTCGCCCACGGGATCGGGCAGCGTCGCGACCGCCTCGACACCGGCGGCAATCCCCTCCACCCGCTTCGCATCCAGGAACAGCCGATCGACGGCGGCGGGCGTGAGGCCATAGCCCGGGGCCGCCGCCACATCGAGTGCATTAGCCGCGAGGATCTCGGCGACATCGGCCCGGATCTGCGCGGCTGCCGCCCGCAGTGCCGCGGCCTTGCGGTCGCTGGACACGCCGGCGAGATCGATCGCCGCCTGGCGGGCCCGCTCCGCGATCCCGCGGCAGTGGGCGTGAAGCGAAGCATCAGCGGCGGGGGCAGTGGCAGGAAACATCGGGCGTCTCGACGGGAAGGGGTGACGGGTACGAACCCACAGTATGGCACGAACGCAGTATGGCACGAACGCCGCGCCACCGTAGTCCGCATGCCCCGCGCCACCGTAGTCCGCACACTCCGTGTGCGGCCCACGGTCCGAATACCGCAGGCCCGTCTATCTCCTCCGCGGGTCGACCTCCTGTGGTGAAAGTTCGGGGTTGCCCACGCCCCGTCGCCGGACGCTCGCTCCGGCATCCATGCCTTCGCTCGCTCGATGCTGACTGCGCTCCGGCATCCTGCCTGCGCTGGTCAGCAACGCCGGCTCCCGGGGCATGGGCAACCCCTCACGGGCCTACGAGAAGAATCCGGCGACCCACATTGCGCGGATGCACGCTATCACACACCCCTGCGGACAACGCCCTTCACGAGCGTGTCGCCGCCGGGGTGGCTGACGCTCTCCACGTCGAACGGGGGCGGCTCGTCGAACACGGGCAGCAGTGCGGCCGCGGGATGCGACGCGTAGTCGCACGGTGCGGTGAACTGCCAGATCTCGTCGATAAGCCCGGCCGCGAAGAACTCCTGGAGCACGTGCGGGCCGCCCTCCACGAGCAGGTTCGTGAGCCGGCGGTCGCCGAGGAAGCGGAGCAGGGCGTGAAGCCGGTCGGCCGGTGATGGCGCCGTGGACTGCCAGACCTCGCAGCCGGCCGACCGCAGCGCGGCGATCCGAGCAGCCGGCGCATCGGGCCCGACGGCCACGAGCAGCGGCGCATCGCCGACCGACTGCGCGAGCGCTGAGTCGAGCGGCAGCCGCGCCCGGGAGTCGAGCACGATCCGCAGTGGCACACGCGGGCCGGGGGGCCGGGCGGTGAGCAGCGGGTCGTCGGCGAGCGCGGTGCCGATGCCGACGAGGATCGCATCCATCCGGCCGCGGAGTTCGTGCACGAGGGCTCGCGACTCGGGAGACGAGATCCAGCGGCCGGCGCCCGGCGGCGCCGCGGCCCGGCGGTCGCGGCTCATCGCCCACTTGGCGATCACCCAGGGCCGACCGGCCATGACGAGGGTGCGAAACGGCGCGGTGAGCCGCAGGGCCTCGGCCTCGAGCAGGCCCGTCTCGACGGCGAGGCCTGCAGCGCGGAGCGCCGCGATGCCGCCGCCGTTCACCGTCGGAAACGGATCTCGCACGGCAATCACCACACGGCCGATCCCGGCGGCGATCACCGCCTCGGTGCAGGGAGGCGTCTTGCCGTGATGGCAGCAGGGCTCGAGCGTGACGTAGAGCGTGGCCCCGCGTGCCCCCGCGCCGGCTGCATCGAGCGCGACGACCTCGGCGTGCGGACCGCCGAACCGCGGATGCCAGCCCTCGGCGATGATCCGTTCACCTGCGGTGACGACGGCGCCGACGAGCGGATTCGGTTCGACGAAGCCCTCGCCCCGCCGGGCCAATTCGATCCCCCGGCGCATCGCGGCAACGTCGAACGGAGAAAACGGCATCACGGCGTGACTCAGCTACCACGCCTACTTCGGCAGGTCGCGGATGACGTTCCGCCAGTGCGTCACGGCCGCGTCGTCGACGAACGATGTCTCGGCGACGGCGGCCCGGAAGCACTTGATCACCTCGGTCACGACTGCCACGTGCCGCAGCGCCTCCTTCGCCTGCTCGTTCTCGTCGTCGGCCGCCAGTTCCTCGTCGGGATCGACCTGGCCGCTCTCACGCTCCGTCACGCAGGCGTAGCGGGCGCCGTAGATGATCCAAGGGGAGATGGCGTCGATGAGCCCGGCAAAGTCGAGTGCCGCCGCGGTCGCGAGCGGCTCCTCGAACGTGGAGAGGCCCGAACCGGTCTCAAGCTTACTTGCCACCAGCATCCGGGCCGCCTGATTCGGCGCGAGCGAGAAGACAGCCGCCTTTTCTCCGACGCCAATCGAGGGCCGGATCTGGTCATCGAGTCCGGACTCCGGCAGGGCGAACGACCAGACCGTGCCCCCCTCGGCCTTCGACTTCTCCGGGTCGGGCACCCTGTACCCGGCCGGCACCGCATCGGGGTTCATCTCGCGGAACGCAGTCACGAGTTCGTCGGACAGGGCGAACAGATCGTTGAGCCCCTCGCGAAAGAGCTTCGGATCGGCGAGCGGCAGCACGATCGCCGGCTCCACGAGCGGCAGGGGTTCCGCCGACGACGGCAGGTCACGCTGGGGCTTCTTTGTCTTCGACTTGGCGTCGATCACGAACCCCACCTGGCCATCGGCGAGCGCCGGGATGATCTTCTCCCGCACCGCGGTCACGAGCTTCTCACCGAGCGGCACGACATGCTCGTCGAACGCGGCGAACGCCTCGGCGGAATCCTCGTCGTCGCCGGGCAGCCCCCAGTCGCGAACGAACCCGAGGCCGCCGCTCACGAAGGCCACGAGGTCGTCGAACAGCGCGGGATCCGCCTTGAGCCGCGACACGATCACGCCCAGGGGTGCGCCGCCGGCGTGCTCGAGCAGGTCGAGCCGCTTCGCTCCATCGAGCCGCTGGTTCCGCGACCAGTCCCAGGCATAGCCCTCGTAGCCCTGATCGCCGAGGAACGCATACGACATCCACGGGCCGGGCACCGGGAGCCGCCGGCCGTAATCCGCGGCCGCCTCCCCAAGCCAGTCGCGGGCCGCCTCCGCCGCGGCGGCCGGATAGCCGGCGGCCTCGGCCGCATCGGGCAGGGCATCGAGGAGTTGGTCGAAGTCGTCGGGTGCGGCGGCGACTGCCGCAGCGAGCTCACCGCTGACGTAGTTGATGCCCGTGATGCGGCGATCCTTGTGGGCGAGCAGCGGAGCGAACGGCTTCTGACCGAGCAGGCTGCCTGTCGTGCCCGGCTTGTCGTTCGCGACCGTGAGCTTCTGCAGGTGGTCGGTGGAGTCGCCCAGCGACAGGAGCACCCAGTCGCCGATGATGCCGACGGCCACTACCACGTCGAGCGACTCCAACCGGTCGAACACCGCCTCGAGCCCCTCCACGTCGCCAACCTCGTCGGCGAGCTGCTCCCGCAGATCGGCCCAGGGAAGCCGCGAGCCATCGAGCGTGAGCGTGACGAACTCACCGCCACCGATCTTCTTGCGAGCCAACGAATCGGCGAGGTCGGGATTGGTCTGCACGACGAGCTTGGCGAGCACCTCGAGCCGCTTCAGCTGCGACGCCCCGGCCTCTCGCTTGGTCGTCTTGAATCCCCACACGACGTCCGGCACGACGATCAACTCGACATTGTCGACGAGCGCCTCGGCCACGAGCCGCTTCTGCAGCTGTTCGGGGCTCAGCTGCTCAGTCGCGTCGGCCAGCCGCACGGGCAGGATCCGTACCGGAGCCCGCGGCGCGGCCGCCTCGTCATCATCGTCTTCTTCGTCGTCATCATCCTCCTCGACCTCGATATCTTCCTCGATGATGTCGAAGCCGATGTCGATGCCGCCGGGGCTGAACCAGCCCGACGCCTGCTGGGCCTGTTGCAGTTTCCGCACGAGACGAATGAGCGGGATGCACGATGGCTCGCCGTAGACGAACGTGTCTGTCGACACCATGTCGCGGAGCAGGTCGACCGCCTGCTCGTTCTCGGGGAGCTGCATGAACGTCTCGAGCATCGCCAGCGGGCTGCCCGGCATCGTCCGCTGCTCCTCGAGCGAATCGAGCGCCCGCGTCACGCCTGGCAGCGCCCGCAGCGCCTTGTAGGCATTGCTGGCGACGAGGGCGTCGAACTGTTCCCTGCCACGCAGGGTCGCGGAGAAGAACGCCGCGTCGGCGGGCACCACCGTCACGCCGCTGCCGGCCAGCCGCCCCGCATCGTCCGCGGCGGTCGAGACATCGGAGAAGGCGAAGCCGCTCACGGCGGCCACGAGCACGGCGCAGCACGCGCGGGGCAGAAACCAGGGGCAACGAACAGGGCACATCGCAGGCATCCTCCATGAACCGCGCGGGGCAGTGGGGCAATCACCGCGCAAGCGATAGCATAGGCGAATTCACCACATCTGGAACCTCGGTTTTCTCACCGATGCTCATCGGATCCACACACATTGCCGCCACGTTCGCCGAGGCCTTCGGGCTGCGGTACGCGCGGCTCGTGATCACGGCCCACGACGACCACTGGCTCGACGCGGCGCTCGCCGCCACCTGCGGCTACGGCACGAGCGTGATCGGCTGCGATGCCGAGATCGGCGTCGAGACGCTGATTCCACGCGGCGAGTCGCCCGATGGCCGGGCAGCCGCGGCCGTCCTGGCCTTCGGGTTCGCAGCCGAAGGCGTCGCCAAGGCGGTGGCCAACCGCGCGGCCCAGTGCCTGCTCACCTGCCCCACGACGGCCGTGTTCGACGGACTACCCACGTCCCCCGACCGCGTACCCCTCGGCAGCCATGTCCGGTTCTTCGGCGACGGCTTCGAGAAGAGCAAGGTCGTGGATGGCCGTCGGTTCTGGCGGGTGCCGGTGATGGACGGCGAGTTCCTCGTCGAGGAGACGATGGGAATCGCGAAGGGCGTGGGGGGCGGCAACTTCATTCTGCAGGGCACGTCGCTCGATGCCGCGCTCGCTGCGGCCCGTCGGGCCGTTGATGCGATCGCGGCCGTGCCCGGCACGATCACACCGTTTCCGGGGGGAGTGGTCCGCTCGGGCAGCAAGGTGGGATCGCGGTATGAGGCGCTGCGGGCCTCGACGAACGAGGCCTTCTCACCGGCGCTCGTGGGCCGCGTGCCGTCGGAACTCGCCCCCGGCGTGGCCTGCGCCCTCGAGATCGTGATCGATGGTGTGGATCGCGACGCGGTGGCGGAGGCCATGGCCGTCGGCATCCGGGCCGCGGCCGGCCCCGACGTTCCGGCGATCTCGGCCGGCAACTACGGTGGCAAGCTGGGTAAGCATCACTTCCATCTTCACGAAGTCCTCCAGACTGCGTAGAGGCCGCACTCCTCCGTAGTCCGCATGCTCCGCATGCGGCCCCCGGTGTGAAGACCTTAGGCCCGGACTATTGCCCTGCGGGCTCGCAAACCCCCGCCCCAATAGAAGGCCGCACGGCCTTGATGCCTCCAACCGCACACGGAGTGTGCGGACTACGCGTGGAGTGTACGGCCTACCGACTGGCCTTTCTCCTGGCTCCCTGAACCTGCTATTTCCCCGGCGATTGCCCGGTGGCCGAGGGCCGGCTGCGGGCGTGCGCGCGAGGGCCTGGCCATGTCGGATGCAATGTTCGAGCAGGAAGGACGCAGGTCGCGACAGGATCTCGTCGTGCCCCCACCGCAGTCACGATTCCCCGTGGCCGCCGGCGCGGTCGCCTGTGGCTGCCTCGGGTTCGCCCTGGTCTGGGTGTTGGGCATCGGACGCCAACCAATCCCCCCTGCGGCTGGCGACGCGACAGATCAGGCCGATCGCGATGGCAGCGCTGCGGCGCACGACACCGCCGCCGACCCGGCCCCCGCGGCCGCCGACCAGCCGTTGAGCGACGCCCGCGAGCCACAGCTCTTCCAGGGCGCCGACGCCTCCGAGATGCGACCCGCCCGTTCCGACCGCTGGCGTCCACGCGGTGTGGCCGACGAGCCCGTGGCCGAGAGCGTGCAGCCGACGTCGCTCGAGGCGACCGACCTCGCGTTGCAAGCCGCTGCCGAGCCGCGCCGGTTCTCCCGCTTCTCGTCAGCCGATCTGCCTCCGGTCGACGAACCGCCTGCCGCTGAAGCCGCAACCACAGAAGCGACTGCCGACGCACCGCCAGACCAAACGACCGATGCATCGCGGAGCGAGCCGGAGCGGAACCTCGTCGCCCCGGTCAGTTCGAGCGAGCCCGAAGCCGAACCCGCCTCGCCTTCCGCTCCGATAGCCGACGCGGCGGCCGATGCGCCCCCCGATGCGGCAGTGGACTTGCAGCTGCTTCCCGACACCGCGGCGCCACCCGCCGATGAGCCGGCTGCACCGGTCGCCTTGCCGGAGCCCGAACTGCTGACCGATCCAGTTGCCCCGTCAAGCGATGCCCCCACAGATGGTGCCGCCGATGCCGTCGCGCCAGCCGCCGAACCACCGGCCACCGCTCCAGCTCCCACGCCCGAACCACAGGCCACGGCCGCGCCGCCCGCAGCGGGCACGGCCGCCCCGCCCCAAGCAGTCAGTCCACCTGTCAATCCACCCGCTGTCGCGCCATTCGCAGCCGCACCTGCGATCGCACCTCCGCCGGCCGCCGCGCCAGCCCCACGCTTCGCCCCGTCAGCCGCTCCACAGCTCGTGCCCCCACTCGCTGCTCCGCTCGCGCCGGCGCGGCCGGTGGCCGCCGTGGCCTCGCCCTTCGCGTCAGCGCCGGCGATCGTGCCCGGCACCGATGCCGGCCCACAGGCGTCGTTCGGCGCACAGAGCCAGCCGCAGCAAGCTCCCGCGGGAGTCGATGGCCAGGGGCGGCCGGGGCCGCTGCAGCTCGAGGGCGTGCAGTCACCGCAGCTGGCCGTGGAGAAGCGCGGGCCTCGCGAGATCCAGGTGGGCAAGCCGGCCCGCTACGAGGTGCTCGTGCGGAACGTCGGCAGTGCGACCGCCAACGACGTGGTGCTCCGCGATGCGATCCCGTTTGGCACCACGCTGATCACGACCACGCCTCCGGCCAGTCCGGCCAATGCGGCCGGCGGCTCGACTGCGGGCGACCTCGTCTGGTCGCTCGGCCAGCTGCCGCCGGGGGGCCAGGCCCGCGTGGTGATCGAGCTCATGCCGCAGGCTGAAGGTGAGATCGGGAGCGTGGCGAGCGTGAGTTTCCGGGCGGATGCGTCGGTGCGGTCGCGGGCCACGAAGCCGGCGGTCGCCATCGCCTGCTCCGAGCCGCAGCCCACGCTCATCGGCCGTGATGCCGGCATCACGATCACCGTCAGCAATCCAGGCACGGGCATCGCCACGGGCGTGGTGCTCGAGGGCTTCCTGCCCGAGAACGTATCCCATCGCTCCGGCCGCGAGCTGGAGTTCGACATCGGCCAGCTCAAGCCGGGCGAGGCGCGGACGATCGAGCTGGTGCTCGGCACCCGCGGCCCCGGTGTGCATCAGGCGCGGTTCGCCGTGCGGGCCGACGGCGGACTCGTCACGGAACAGGGCGTGAAACTCGAAGTCACGGCCCCCACACTCGAACTCGCGATCGACATGCCGCTGCGGCGGTTCCTCCAGCGGTCGGCCACCTGCAAAATCGCGATGGTGAATGCTGGCACCGCGACGGCCCGATCGATCGAGCTGGCCGCCCAGCTGCCCCCCGGCGTGCGGTTCGTGCGTGCCAACAATGCCGGCTGGCACGACGAGCGAACCCACCGCGTGCTCTGGAACCTCGAGGAATTGCCGCCGGGAGAGACCGGCAGCGTTGAAGTGGTGGTGATGCCGGTGGAGCTCGGCCCGCAGAAGATCGTGGCCGCCGCCCGCAGCGCCGATGGCCTCGCCGATCAGGTTACGCACGTGTGCGAGGTCGAAGGCCTGGCCGCGCTCTTTTTTGAGGTCACCGACAGCGAGGACCCGATCGAGGTCGATGGCGTGACCGAATACGTCGTCCGCGTCGGTAATCAGGGCACGAAGCCAGCCACGGGAGTACGGCTTGCCGCCACGCTCCTCGGCGACCTCGAGCCGGTCGAGGCCCGCGGGCCGTCGGGGCACCGGGTGGACAATCTCACCGTGTCGTTCGAACCGTTGGCCAAGCTCGCCCCCGCAGAAGAGGCGATCTTCCGCGTACGGGCGAAGGGCCGCACCGCGGGCGACCAGCGGGTGCAGGTGCAGCTCACGAGCGAAGACCACCCCGCCCCGATCACGAAGGAAGAAGTGACTCGCGTCTACGACGATCGCTGATGCGAGCCTGCCGCGGCTACCGCCGCGGGATCCGCTCGCTCGCGCTCGCGGCTTGTATGAAAAAGAAAAGCCCTCAGCGCAAGCGCCGGGATTCCCCACGCGGCAACGTCGATGCCGACACGGCCCACTCATGCACGCCCTGCTGATGCCTGACGCCTTCGCGACCGTTTTCGAGCCGCTCGTCGGGCAACGGGTGGGATACATCCGGCCGATCGGCAACGTCGGCGATCGCCTCATCGAGCTGGCGATGACGCAACTCTTGGCCACATTCGGGATCGCGTGGCGGCTCGTCGATCCGACGGCTCCGCCACCGACCGACATCGACCTGCTCATGTTCGGCGGCGGCGGCAACATGGGCACGCTCTACCGCAACAACTACGACCTCCGCACACAGGCGCTCGCCCTCGGCCTGCCGCTGGTGATCCTGCCGCAGTCGTTTACCTCCCCGGAGGATCGCGGGTTCGGGCGGGTGCACGTCCGCGAGCAGGGTAGCCTCGCCCTCCACCCCACCGGCATCCTAGCCCCCGACCTGGCCCTCGGCCTCGACTGGCCGGCACCGCCGCGGCCCGACCGCGACCTGGGCCTCTTCCTCCGCCGCGATGGGGAGCGCACGGGCTGGAAGCCGTGGAAGTTCCGGGATCCCGTGAAATGGATCCAGGATCCCGCCGCCTATCTCGCTCTCGCCGCCCGTTATCGCCGGATCGTCACGGACCGGCTCCACATGGCCATCGCCGGCCTCCACGCCGGCCGCGACGTGACCCTCCTGGCCAACGGCTACCACAAAAACAGGTCGATGCACGAGACCTGGTTGGCAGCCCTCGGCTGCCGCTTTGCCGTGACCCCACAGGCGGCTCTCCGCCCCCTCGCCGGCTGACAGATCCGCAAGAAAACTGGGGTCTGGGGGCCGGTTTCCGAACCAGTTTGTTGACCCGGCCGTATCCGACAGGAAACTACCTATCTGTCGGGAGTGTTGGCGGACGCTTCCAGCGGATTATGTGGCAGAGTTGCTCCAGATTACCGGGAGGGCTCTGCGCCTTCCTGTCTGGAGCCACGGATGCGCCGGTCGAAAACGTTGTCGAGTTCCGCCTCCCGCCGCCGTCGCCAGCGACGGCTGGCGGTGGGCAATCCCGAGTCGCTCGAACGTCGGCAACTCCTGACAGCCTCGCCGTTCGGTAGCCCGGAGGATGTCGCCCGGCTCGCCGGGAGCCAGCTCCCTCTCGTCGTGGTGGATGGGTCGGCTCTCGCGACGGATATGGTCGCCAGCTCGTTCGGCAACGCCAGCATGCTCCTCGTCGGCGCCGGTGACGACGTGTTCTCGGCGGTCGCTAGCCGGCTCGGTGAACTCGGCGGCGCTCCCGCCATCCATCTCGTCAGCCATGGCTCGCCGGGTAGCTTCACGATCGGAGGGAGCCGATTCGCCGCCGACACGATCGACGAGATCGACGACGCCCTCCTCGCCTGGAACCGGCTCGCCGGACCGGGAGCCGATCTCTATCTCTGGGGCTGCGACATCGCGGCGGGCGACGGGGCATCGCTCATCGACTCGCTCCACGCGGTCAGCGGCTTCGACGTCGCCGCGAGCATCGACGCGACCGGCCCGGCCCGTCTCGGCGGCGACTTCGACCTCGAGTACGTGGTCGGTGACGTGGCCGCGCCCGGCCTGGTCGCCGGCGTGGACGTGCTCTGGGATACGACGCTCTCCGACCATACGTTCACGAGCGGCTCCAAGCAGGCCGTTCTGGACGCCTTCGATCGCCTCGCAAACTCCATCGCTCCGGCGATGCGCACGGCGGTGGCCGCCCAGACTGGCTCCTCATCGCTCGATCCGGCCGCCCAGCGGACGATCGCGGACCTCTTCACCGCCGCGTCGTCGATCTCGCCTGCCGATCTGGAGTCGTTCCTCTCGCTCAAGACGACCGTCTCGACCTATCTTGGGGGAGCGAGTCCCACGCTCTCCGGTCTCGCGGCCGCCATCACCACGGCCCTCGCCTCGAAGGCGTCGGCCGCGGGCGCGGCGGCGCCTGCGATCACCGTCACGCCCACGGTATCGGGCTCGCAGATCAGCCTGGCAGTCTCGATCGCAGCGACCGGCACGGCCTGGGCGAACATCGACCAGGGCACCGACGTCCTCCCGACCGCGTGGGGGCGGGCCATCGGCACGATGAACTCCGATTACGGCGCGACCTTCCGCACGACGCCGCAGGTGCGGGCCGGCTCGCGGCTCTCCACCGGCTTCACGGTGAGCGTCGACCTGACCGATCCCAACGCGCCGGTGCCGAGCATCACGATCGGCTCCACGTCGCTCGAGGCGGGTGTCTTCGACTTCGGCCCCAGCCTGCGGTTCGGCATCCTCGACGCGACGATCGGCGGAAGCGAGGCCTTGCCCTACTCCACGAGCGTGAGCTTCTCCGCGGGAGCGACCCGCACGGTGGCCGACTGGAGCACCGTCGGAGCCTCGGCATCGGCGCTCTCGAGCACGCCGTCTTCCACCGTCGACCTTCCGATCACGGCCACGATCGGCGGCGTGAACGTGGCGCCCGGGGCGGTCTTCCGCGTCGCGTTCACCGGCCCGCTCGGAATCCTGCCACCCGCGGTCTCGGGTATCGACCTCGGCCTGCTGCCCTGGTTTGGCAACATCACGTCCGACGACATCATCGAGGGCGTCAAGCAGGTCGGCGGCGTCTACTCGACGCTCGGCTCGACGGAGTCCCTCGGCGCGTCGATCCCGTTCGTCGACCGCACGACCTTGGCCGACGTCTTCGACTTCGCGGATCTCTTCGACGACGCCATCGGCAATGTGATCGACGTCACCGTCGACAAGACGGTCGGGAGCGGCTCCTCAGCCCAGACGATCAAGGCCCGGCCCGATAACCTGCAGACGCTCGCTGACTTCCAGAACTTCTCGGCCTTCGCGGGCCTCGGCATCACACCGGTGTACGACGCGGAGGGCGGCACGGTCTCGCTCCAGTTCACGGCCTCGCGGACGACGCCGCGGTCGATCGCGCCCGCGGTGAACTTCAACGCCGCACCGCTGGGCGCGGTCACGTTTACCGGCGGCTCTTCCCCCGCCCTCTCGCCCACGGTGAGCCTCGGTTTCGGCATCCGATTCGAGGTCGGCCCCGGCGGCCCGATATCGATCGGACTGGGGGCGGACCCGGTGGCGACCTTCCGGCTTTCCGACGACGTGACGTTCACGGTCACGCCCGTCGGCGGCTCGGCCACCACGGTCACCGTCTCCAAGGCAAGCACGGAGACGAACACGTCCCTCGCCGATCTCGTCGCCGACGTGAACGACGCGCTGGGCGGCTCGTCGCTCCTCCGGGCCCGCGCGAGCGAGTTCGGCCTCGGCATCGAGTTCTACACGCCGACGGTGAACTCGAGCATGCCGCTTGGCATCACCGTCTCGGCCACGCGAAACCAAGGGGCGATCGAACTGGGCTTATCGGACGGGATCGAGCTTTCCGACGACACGAAGGACACGCCGATCACGATCTTCGGCCGTTCGACGGGCGTCAACTCGCTCGTGGTGCCGCACGCTGACCCGGCGAAGAAGTTCGCCGACAGTTCGTTCGCCTGGTCGCTCGCCGACCTCTCCGGCACCGTCGCCTACGGCATCAACACCGTGGCGTTCGGCGACACGGCGGGTTCCGTGCAGTCCTCCTTCTCCGCCGTGCTCGGCTCCAGTGGTGCCACAGCCGACGAACTGGTCGTCGATCCCGTCGGCACGCTCACCACGAGTTTCACCGATGCGGCGACCCTCACGTTTTCGAATCTCTCGCGGGTCGGCGGCACCAACGACATCGCCTCCGGTGCCACGATCTCGATCGCCGTCTCCGACTTCCTGGCCGAACGGATCGACTCGTTCGTGGCGTTCGGGGGACCGCTCTCGGTGCCGGGCCTTGAGGGCTCCGGCCAGTCCACGGGCCGGCTCTCCGCCGACAGCACGATCCGCTTCACGATCAGCGGCGTCACCTACGACGCGACCGTCACGCAGGCTGCGGCGTCGAACAACGCGACGTTCCAGGATCTCGTCTCCGACTTCAACGTTGCTCTCTCGTCCGCACGGCTCGTGGTCAGCGGCACGGCGACGGGCACGACCGTCAACCTCGCACCCAACGCGTCGTTCGTCGGCTCCGGCGGTCGCGTGAGCGTGATGAACACGGTCGGCAGCCTGACGTATCCCGTCATCGAGAACGTGCTCGTGGCGAATCTCTCCGCTGGCGCGACGACCACGGGCCGTCTCGCGTCGAACAGTTCCTTGACGATCGTCCGCGGTGCCGACACCTACACCGTCAGCGTGCCGGCGGCGGCAACCGCCGACAACAAAACGTTCGCCGACCTCGTGGCCGACTTCAACGCGGCGCTCGCCACGGCCCAGAAGCGGACCGGCTCCACGACCACCACCGTCGACGCGACGGAAGTGCTGCGATTCTCCGTGGCGTCACTCGCCGGCCGGATCCAGCCGGAGGCGAACCAGTCGGTGGCCAATCCTGACTACGCAGTCGTCACGCTCCCGCCGACGGCCGACCTCGGCGAGGTCGGCTTCCAGGCAGGCCTGAGCGTGTCCACCATCGCCTCGGCGCTCACGCAGGCATCCCGCGTCTTCGACATCCTCGGGCGAGACCTCAAGGAGTTCAACGACACGGAGTTGCCGCTCCTCAACCAGTCCCTCGGCGACCTGATCCAACTCGACGCGGGCCTCGCTGGCAGGATCGCCGCCTTCGGCAAGCTCTCCGCTTCGACCCCACAGCAGCTCGAGCGGGCCCTGGAGACGTCGCTGGGCGTGCCCTCGTCCGATCTTCGCATCACCTATGACGCGACGCTCAAGGCCTACCGCATCGACCTCGCCTACCGGGCGAGCAAGGCCACGACGGTCGCCTTCGACGTCGATCTCTACACGTACTACGAAGAACTCGGCCGCGTGCTGCCCAAGGCTATCGACGCGCTCACCGACGGGGAGTCGAAGACGCCGCTCAACGTCGTCATCAACGCCACGAGTGTGCTCTCGGTGGGCTACGACCTGACGACGAACAAGACATTCCTGTATGGACACGACGGCTCGGCGAGCCGGGGTGTCGCCAACGGCACGTCGTTCTCCATCAGCTTCAGCGTCAACGGCCAAAAGCTCGAATTCCCGGCCAAGTTCGGGCTCGACGTTCGGAACGGCGTGGCTCAACTGCAAAACGGCTCGCTCGTCGTGACGCTTTCGGGGGCCGAGGGCACTCCGGCCTCGTCGCTGTTCTACGTGTCCCCCACGGGGAACCAGCAGGCGGCCTTGGCGATCGACAACTACACGGCCGAGTTCGGTGGTGCCGTGTCGGTGAGGATGCCGATCTACGAGAACTTCGCCCCTGGCACGCTCACGCAGGCCAGCGCGACCGAGGCCCAGGAGAACGGTGTCTTCGGCTTCATCCAGAACCATCCCGCGAGCTTCTACCTCGCGATGCCCAGGCTCGGCGACTACCTCGACGCCCATGGTCGGATGGAAGAGGCCCAGACGGCGATCACGTCGCTGCTGTCGAAGGGCCAGTCGGTCGATGCGAACGGTGTCTCGCTCGCCACCTGGCGTGAGCGGCTCAATCTCGCAGCCGCCGACCTCGGGGGCGTGCTCTTCGCCTTCGCGCCGGAGCTGGAAAACGCCCGCAACCTGCTGGGTGCGGAGGAGTCGCTGCTCGACTTCATCCGTGATCCCGGGATGATCCTCGACAAGCTGAACGCCGCGGTCGGCGGCGTGGAGAGCGCGCTCAAGGGCCTCGACAAGATTCCGCTGCCCTTCATGGAGGGCAAGCTCGGTGGTGCGGTGGATTCCGTTTTCGGCTGGCGCACGGGCTGGCTGCTCGACATGCGGAACAAGATGCGTGGGGCCGGCGAGGGTCTCTTCGACGTCATGCGTCAGGGGGTCTACGAGTACCTCGGACCCAAGCACGCCAACATCCTGCTGAAATATGACCCGATCAGCATGGATCGCTCGCTCGACTCGATGACTGCCGCCACGCGGCCCGAGGACATCGGCGTCGTGTTCATGGACAAGAAGCGGAACGTGCTCACCAAGGACGTCCGCGGGGCCGACTCCTTCGAGATCGTGTTCCGGCTCGGGCAGAAGCTGTTCGACACCGGCATCGACATGAGCTTCCAACTCGATGCGCTCCAGAGCGTCGGCATCGGCGCGGCATTCGACGGCGGCCTGCGGCTGCAGGTGGGCTGGGAGATGCTCCTGGGTTTCGGTTTCAGCCTCACCGACGGCTTCTACCTCAAGGTGGACAGCACCGGCGACGCGGGCACCTCCGGGAAGAACGGTGGCGGATCGTCCGGCCAGTTCGAGGCCCAACTCCGTTTCGACGCCACGCTCACCGGCGCGTCCAAGGACTACACCCAGCGGTGGGATGCCGACGGCGGCTACTGGAAGATCGTTGATACGAAGGGCACGACGACCACGACGGACGATCAGGACGTGATCGACGCCACCACGGGAGAGGCCTACCGCGCGGTCGCGGTTAACAAGTTCGCCGCCGACGTGACGGCATTCGTGGAGACCGATCCGGCGGTGGCCGACCCGTGCGGCTGCGGCGACCCGCCGTCGGCGACCAGGCTCAATGAGCAGATCTGGTGGGTTGTGGGCACGAAGACCGGCAATGGCGACTACGTGCCGGCCGAGCTCAACGACCAGGGCCGCTACGTGCCGCAGGCGTCGCCCTACCCGCACACGCTCATCGAGGTGTCGGCGATGCGGCCGGCCCAGCTGTCGGGCAGCCTGTTCTTCCTGCGGCTGGCGGCCACCGACAAGATCCGCCGGGGGCTCACCGGCTTCACCGACGTCGATTCGCAGTACTACTACGACGGCAGCGAAGGCCCGCAGACCACGGCCGCCCAGCGGGACGACGCGGAGACCGGCGTCAACCGCAACAACGAGCTGCCCACGCGGTTCACGGCGGCGGTCGGCCTCAACATGGTCGATCCGAGTGCATCGGCCGGAAAGAACGGCGTCCGGGAGGACGCCTCCGCCCCAGCCCCCGGCATGCGCCGGGTGGTCGATGCCAAGGGGCAGGACGTCGCTGGAACCTCCGGCGCGATCGCCAAGCCGGGGCTGGCAGGACAGCTGCCGGCGTTCTGGCAGGCCCGCGAGCTCCAGGGCGTGTATGCCAAGGAGTACTACGACCTGCGGCTCAAGGTCGCCGCGCCGGCCAAGTACGAGGAACTCGACATGCCGGTTCGCGTCGCCACCGGCGCAAACATCGCCCTCTCCGGCATCGGGATCATCGACGGCGTCCAACTCAAGGTGGGCGACCGCGTGCTCGTGAAGAGCCAGGCGATCGCGTCGCAGAACGGCATCTACACCGTGTCACCAGGCGCCTGGAGCCGCTCGTTCGACGCCAACGAAAACATCGACTTCGTCGGCAAGCCCATGTTCGTGCTGGTCACCGAGGGCCGCTCGAACAAGGACACAGGCTGGAACCTGCTCGACACCACGGGCACGGTCACGCTCGGCACGACGCCGCTGATCTTCGAGCGGACGATGGTCTCGGTGCGGGAGGGCCTGCTCGGCGTGGACCTCGGTCGGCTTAAGCCCTATGTGCCCTACGTCACGCTGCCGATCCTGGCCAAGTGGGTCGATCAGCCGCTGACCCAGGACATAGATATCAACATTGAATACGACTTCGCCAACTATCTGGTGAAGCTCCGGAAGGAAGACGGCACCTCGACCGGCCCCGCGTTCCGCGCCGCACAGCTCAACCAGGCGCTCACCAGCGCCATCATGGGCGAGACGGGGCTCCCCAACGCCCTCACTGGTGCGGGTCGGGCCTACAACCTCGCCCAGGCCGGCTTCCGGTTTCAGCTGGCGGCCTCGGCCAAGACGAAGTGGTATCGGGTCGAGTTCGCGCGGCTGAAGGAGAGCGACGGCAACGTCACCCGCAAGGTCGATCGCACCGGCACGTTCGTCTACTACGGCACTCCGGCCGGGCTCGAGGGCATCGGTGGCGACGCAGGCTGGGATCCGATCATCGACATCAATGCCGACGCCTCGCCCGGCCGGATCACCTGGTCCGAGTTCCGATCGGCCGGGGCCAAGAAGATCTTCACCGTCGACTACCACGCCGACGCCGTCGCCAACCTGACGATGGAACTCTCCGTCGGCGACACGGCGACGAGCCAAAACCTGGCCATTCCGCGGATCTACGCCGACTTCAATCTCGACTGGAGCACCCGTGCCGCCCGGGCCAAGATCGACAAGGCGAGGCAGGCGGCATCCGATCTCCAGACGAATCCGGGCAGTGTCAGTTCGGACTCGAGCGACGAGCCCGACCTGAGCCTCGTGAAGCGGGTCGAGCAGGAAGAGGGAATCGAGAAGCCCGCCAGCCAGACGACCGGCGGCGACAAGGGCATCGATCCCGCCTCGCCGCTCGTCAAGGAGATGGACCTCCGGCCCGAGATCGGGTTCAGCAACATCCGGCTCGACGTCGGCAGCTTCCTGACGGGCTTCCTCAAGCCCGTCGTGGACAAGGCCGAGCCCTACCTTGCCCAGGTCCGTCCCATCCTCACGTTCCTCAACTCCCGGGTGCCAGTGCTCTCCGACGTGGTGGGCAGGAGCATTAAAGTGGTGGACCTGCTGGAGCAGTTCGGTGGGCCGAAGGCGAAGGGTGTCCGCGGTGTCATCGACACGGTCACGGCGATTGACAACCTCGTCGCCCAGATCGCCGCGCTGCCGGCGGGCGTCAACATCCAACTGCCGATGGGCCGGTTCTGGCTTCCCAAGGTCGCCGACCAAGACAAGGGGGGCTACAAGTACGGCAGCCTCCTCTATGACAACGTCGCGCTCGGCATCAACTCCAACAACTACACCCAGGCCGACCGCGACGCCGAGGCCGCCCTCGTGGCCCTGGCGTCCCTGAATCCCGATTCGCCGGGGCAGAAGGACCGGCAGTCGAAGTTCTCCAACTCCGCCCAGGATCGCGGCGGGTTGCGGGTGCCGATCATCGAAGACCCGCTCACGCTCTTCAATCTGATGATGGGCAAGACGGCGACGCTCGTCACCTACCAACTCCCGAAGCTGAACTACGAGTTCGAGAAGAGCATTCCGCTTCTGCGGATCGTCTGCTTCGAAGTCGGGCTGCGGGCCTCGTTCGAGATGAATTCGAACCTGGCGTTCGGGTTCGACACCTACGGCATCAATCAATACATGGTGTCGGGCGACGCCCTCGACATCGCGCAGGGCTTCTATGTTTCCGATCGCGCGAATGCCGACGGCACGGGGGCCGATGTACCGGAGTTTCAGGCGATCGTATCGTTTGGCCTCTACGGCGGCGTCGATCTCGTGGCTGCCAAGGCGGGCATCGAGGGGGGCGTGCGGGTCATCGGTGAGGTGAATCTCAACGACCCCAACAACGACGGCAAGCTGCGGCTCACCGAGGCGATCGGTCTGGTGATCGACACGGAAAATCCGCTCGATCTCTTCGACCTCTCGCTCCGCGGCGAAGCCTACGCGAAGTACTACTACCAGGTCGGCCTCGGCAAGCTCTCGATCAAGGGGGGCAAGACCTTTGCCCGCGTCGAAATCTTCAATCTCGTCCACGAAGGGAGCGACGGCCGGCCGCTCTATGCGAGCGTGGTCAACGGCAGCGAGGGTGCGGACGAGCTACCCGGCACGCTGCTCCTGCACGTGGGCGAGGCGGCCGCCAAGCGGGTGAGCAACCAGGATCCGCTGAAGGCCAAGGACGGCGCCGAAGACTACAAGATCTGGAACGACTCGCCCGGCTCTTCCACCGTGTACGTCCTGTACCGCAACTACTCGAAGAATATCGAGGACAAGCGGACCTATTCCGGTGTGCAGCGGGTGGTGTTCGACGGGGGCATCGGCGACGACACGCTCGATGCGTCTGGCCTGCGCGGCCTACCCGTCTTCTTCGACGGCGGCGACGGCAACGACAGGCTGATTCTCGGCTCGGGCCACGGCGAGATCGCGAGCCGCCTGGTCGGCGGTGACGGCAACGACTCGATCACGGTCATCGGCGGCGGGATTGTCGAGATTTTCGGCGGCGTCGGCGACGACACGCTCACCGGCGGCACGGGGATCGTGCGAATCGAAGCGGGCGAGGGGAGCGACTCGATCACGACGCGGGCGGGCAGCACCTCCACGATCGTCATGGCCGAGGATTACGGCCTCGACACGGCGATGCTGGCCGCCGACGCCCTCCAGAACCTCCTCGACTTTACAAGGGTCGCCTCGGCGATCGAGTTCCTGCTGGATGGCGCCCGGGTCGCCGCGGCCGACGGGCTGGCCACGGCCGGCGAGAAGAACGTACTGACATTCAACGTCGGCGGGGTAACCGAGATCCGCGGCTCCACGCAGGCCGACAGCTTCAGCGTCCGCAACCCTCGGACACGGAGCGCCCCGCGGTATGCGATCGGGCTGTCCGGCCTCTTGCTCCGCGGTGGCCAGGGCGACGATCTCTACGACTTCGTGCTCGACAGCGTGTCGAACATGGACTCCGACGGCATCTCGATCGACGACGTGCAGGCGATCACGCCGGCCGTGGCGGGCGAGGTGACCCGCTGCGGCCCCTGCAACAAGATCGAGTCGGTCGCCGTTGCCGAGGCGGGCGAGGGCTACGCCCTGCCGCCGCAGGTGATGATCATCGACCCGACGGGTTCCGGGGCCCAGGCGACGGCCACGATCGACGAACGCGGCCGTGTCACGAGCATCCAGGTGATCGAGGGGGGCAGCAACTACACAAATCCCCAGGTGCTGCTCGTCGCGCCGCGGAGTCTGGGCGACAAGCTCGTGATTTCTACGACCCGGCCCGCGGGTTACCTGTCCGTGCAGACCCCCGCGACCGACGGCAAGTCGCAGCGGTACGAGTACCAAGTCGACAATAAGGGCGTGCGGTTCGTGGGCTGGGGCGACGGCGCGCGACCCACGGGCCTCGACCAGAGCGAAATTGATTCCGTCACGATCAACATGCCTCAAGGCGTGTTCACGCTCGGCAGCGCGGTAAACCTGTTCCAGACCTTCACGGTCAACGCGAGCCGGATGACCCAGTACGCCAAGATCGTAGCTGACAGCGTGGATATCACCACCGATCATGGGTTCCAGGTCCGCCATCCGATTCATGCGATCAACAACGGCGACGTCCGGATTCGCGTCACCGGGGATGGCACGAACACCGGACAGGGCGACCTCAACGCGGAGGCCAACCTGGCCAAGGCTACGGCGGCGGTCTCCGGCGGCTCTGTGACCGGACTCGCGATCACGAACCCGGGCAGCAACTACTACTTCAACCCGTCGATGACCGTGGGCAGCGATGGCGCCACGCCCGGCACGGGCGCCCGCTTCGTGCCGACGATTGCCAGCGGCTCGATCAGTGGGTTTCACCGGGTGAGCGGTGGCAGCGGCTACTACACGAACCCGGCTCCGGTCGTCGTGATCCCGCCGCCGGCGAGCATCCAGATCGACGCGACGATCACCTCGTCGATGCCCAACAACTACACGGGCTTCGGCCGTGGTGACGGCCGCGGCCGCGTGCTCCTGTTCGCCGACACCGGGGCCGTTACCACCGCGGGCGAGGTCTTCTTCCCGGAGGACAACCGCCCCGGAGTGCCCCAGGGCTCGCGCACGATCGACTGGATCGGCGGTGACTTCCGCTATCGCAGTTCGACCGGCCTCGACGCGCTCGTCAATCCCGCCGAGCATCCCGGCATCAGCGTGGGCCTGGGCGCCGAGTTCCAGGCCGTACTCGACGCCGACGGCCGCGTGATCAGCTTCAACGCGGTCTCCGGCGGCAGCGGCTATTCCGAGGATCTGCCGCCGCTCGTCGAGATCGAGGGCCTGGCAACAGCCGTGCCCGTCGTGAGCGGCGGAAGGATCGTGGCCCTGGTGGTCACCTACCCGGGCGATGGCTACGGTCAGCCGCCCCGCGTGACCATCAAGCCCAACGGTTTCGGCCGGATCGTGGATTCGCCCGTCGGTGCCACGACGCGGGACAACATCCAGGCGTCGCTGACGAACCTGTCCGCAGACGGCACGCCGGTCAACCGGGTGCACATCCGGGCGATGGGCGGCACGCTCGTGGCTGTCGCGGGCACGGCCGTGGGCGACCCGCTCAAGCCGCTCAAGAGCGACGTGGAGACCTTCGTGGCCCAGGTCAGCGGGCTGGGGGGTGGCGTCCACCTGCTCGAGAAGGACGGCCTGCGGATCGGCAAGGATCAGTCGATTTCGGGCATCACCACGGTCAACGGCGACGTCTCGATCACGACGTTCGGCGGGGCGATCGAACTCGGCGCGCCTCGGCAGGCGCTCGACGAGGAAGGCCGTCCGCTCTGGCAGGATGCCGCCAAGACGATCCCGATCTACGACCGCGATCCCGAGACGGGCCGGATCATCTACGAAGGCGGCGACATCGCCACCGGCTCGGGCGACGTGAAGCTCACGGCCGACGATATCGAGGTGAACGTCGACCTCAATGCCAGCGGCGGTTCCGGCACCATCGTGCTCCAGCCGGTGCGGATGGACGCGGAGATCGGCCTCGCTGGGACCCGGGCTCGAACCCAGGGCGTCGTCACCGACGGCCGGCTCACGGGCTTCGACCCGACGAAGTTCTGGGGCGGCCGGGGCTACACCACGGCGCCGCTGGTGATCGTCGATCCGGCCGGCCAGCGGGCCTACGCCTCGGCGGTGATCGAGGCGGGCGCAGTCGTCGCGATCGACGTCATCTATGGCGGCACGAACTACGACCCCGATGATCCGCCCTTCGTCAGCATTGGCGGTGGCGGGATCGCAGGTGCCCTGCCGACCAACCAGGCCAACGCCCGGGCGATCGTCGGCGCCGACGGCGTGATCACCGGCTTCACGATCACGAACCCCGGCTCGGGCTATGTCACCACACCGACCATTTCGATCGCGTCGCCGGGCCAGGCACTCGTGCGGGCGGTGCTCGACACCGCCAGCCCCGATCCGGTCACGGGACGGTTCTCGGTCAAGGAATTCGTGGTCACGAACCCCGGCCGCAACTATCAGTCCGCTCCCTTCATCGAGGTGGCCGCGCCGTACGACTTCACGCTCGATGCAGACGAGATCGACAAGTTTGCCCAGAGCTTCGCCCAGGTCGTCATCGGCCGGATCGAGGGGCAACACCTCTTCCATTCTCCCGAGGCCGTCTTCAACGGGGCTGTCGTTCTCCGGGCACCGCGTGCCGGTGGCACGCTCGATGTCGCGAGCTTCTCGACGACCGGCCCCGTGTCGATCGTCGGCTCGGGCAACACGTTCCACTTCGACGCCGTCGGTGCGACCGTGAGCGGCTCGTCGATCTCGATCGACGACAACGTGATCGTCCACGTCGGCGTGTCCGGCGTCGCCACGGCCGGCACCGGTGAGATCGTCGTGTTCGGGGCGGGCAAGGGGATGATCGACGGCGATCCGAGCGGCGACGATGTCGGCGACGACGAGGACCTGCGGCTTTCGGCCAGTACGAGCGTGACGGTCACCGGCGCGATCGGCAGCCGCTGGATGCTCGACGATCTCACGGTCGAGAGTGCGACCCGCGGCGCCATCATGCTGCAGCAGTCGGTCTCGCTCACGGGCGATCTCGACATCACCGGCGGCACCGTCACAGTCGGCGGCGTCGTGAACGTGGCGGGCGACCTCGTCGTCGATGCCTCGTCGATGGTGACGTTCCAGGCCGATGTGACCGTCGGCGGCAACCTCGTGATCAAGGGTGCTCTCGGCGTGTCGTTCGGGGGCAAGCTCACGGTCAGGGGCTCGATCACGCTGGAGCAGGTGCCCGGCACGATCCGCTTCGGGGGTGCCGTCGACGTCGTCGGCGATACGACGATCGCCGCCGGCACGCTCATCGAGGTCCTCGGTGGATTCACGGCTGACGGGAATCTGACGCTCATCGGCGACGCGATCGATCTCAAGGGGGGCGTCGCGACCGTCGTCGGTTCGGCCGCCGGAACGCTCGTCCTCAAGCCCGCGACTGCGAGCAGGCCGATCCGCGTCGGCACGCCGATGGGGAGTTCCTCCGGCACCCTCGACGTCTCCGACGCCGATCTCGCGGCCATCTCCGCGGGCTGGGGTGGGGTGGTGATCGGAGACGCTGCGAATGGCACGGGCGCCGTGACGATCGGGTCGATCGGCACGCAGCAGGGCAGCCGCAACTCCTGGCTCGCCAGCGCCAGCACGATCGTCGGCGGATCGGTGAACGTGACGCAGAAGGTCGACGTTTCGGCGACCGCCGGGTACCTCCGGCTCGTCGGCCGCACCGGCGACGTCACCGTGGGCGCCGCGATCAACGAGACCACCGCCGAACGCAACGCCTGGATTCGGCTCGAGGCCGGTGGCGCGGTCGCCGTGAACGCGGCCGTGCGATCCAGCGGCATGGTGACGCTGATTTCCAACACGACGACCACCCAGTCCGGGACGGCGCCGATCGTGACCGGTGGTCTGCGAGTCTCGGCCGGCGGAGCGGTCACGCTCGAAGCGGTCGGCAATGCCTTCGACACGCTGGCGGTCGTCACCACCGACGATGCGATCTCGATCCGCGAGAACTCCGGCTACACCATCGGCACCGTCGATGGCGTGAGCGGGATTTCGGTCGGGTCGGCCACCGCCACGCTGCGGTCGACCGGAGCGGTCGGACAGACCGCGGCTGGACTGGTGACTGCGGCGAACCTGGGACTGCTCGGCACGGGCGGCACGTGGACGCTCACCGAGGGCAACGCGATCGGCACGCTCACTGCCAACACCGGCAGCCTCTCGGTCGCCGATGCCGGCCAACTGACGGTCGGCGTCGTGACGGCGTCGAAGACGAGCGGCACGGCGGTGGACCTCCGGGCGCCGTCAGGCCTCACGCTCACCGACGCAATCACGGCCTCCGGCGGCGACGTGGTTCTCCACCATGCGGCCACGCTCGCGTCCGACATCGTGATCGCTGCGGCCTCTGGCGAGGTGGAGTTCCGCTCGAAGGTGAACGGGACGGCGGCGGGCCAACAGTCGCTCACGATCACCGGCACACTCGACGCACAGGACTCCATCGGAGCGACGACCGCGATCAAGAGCCTCGCGGTATCGGGTGCCGCGACGCTCGCGGGCGGCAAGACGTTCCGCACCGTGGGTGATCAGACCTATTCGGGCTCGGTGACGAGCGCTGGTACCGTCACCGTGCAGGCGGGCAGCGGCGCCGCGGTGAAATTCCTCGGGGACGTGTCGCTCGGAGGCCTCATCACGGCGACGGGGGACACCGCGGCCTACGGCGTGGCGCTGACGGGTGCCAGCGTTTCGATTCCGTCCGCGGTCACGTTCGCCAACACGGGAGCGGTCACGCTCGGCAACGATGCCGCCGACGACCTGCACTTCGCCGGCGGCGTGACCAGCTCGGCCCCCTCCACGACGTCCCTCGCCGGCACGATCCGCACCACGAATGCGAATGCGACCTTCGGTGGCGCGAGTCCTGCCACGGGCGTCGTGCTCACGAAGAACGCCACCGTCTCGACGGGCACCGGGGCCACCACGTTCGCAGGCGCGGTGAACGGGGCCTACCGGCTCGTGGCCAACGCCGCGGGCGACACGACGTTCGCCGCCGCCGTCGGCGGCACGACGCCCCTCGCCCACGTCGAGACTGACGCGGCAGGTCGTACGCTGCTCGATGGCGGTGCTATCACGACCGGAAGCCCGACGAGCCAGGCGTTTAACGACGACGTCGTCCTCGGGGTGCCCACGATCCTGACGGCCAACGCCGGCGGCGCAGTGACGTTCGCAAAGACCGTCACCGGAGCCCAGTCGCTCACGGTCAACACGTCGGGCACGACCACATTCGGCGGAGCCGTGTCGATTGCGAGCCTTACCACCGATGCGGATGGCACGACGCGGCTCGGTGCGAACGTCACGACCTCCGCGCCGGCGGGCCAAGTGTTCAACGACGCGGTGACGCTCATCGCCAACGCCACGCTCTCTGCAGGCACTGGCCCGATCACATTCGTACGGACACTCGACGGAGGGTTCGACCTCGCGGTCAATACGAGCGGCACGGCCTCGTTCAGCGGCAAGGTGGGCAATGGCACACCCCTGGCGAGCCTCACGACAGACGTCCTCGGCACGTCGATCGTGACCGGTGGCCTCGTCCGCACGTCCGGCCGGCAGCACTGGCGGGATGATGTCGTCTTGCTGGCGAACGACACCGCCTTCCGCTCGGCCAACGCGTCCATCACGGCCGCTGCCGCCACGACCTTCACGTCCTTCGGCAAGAGTGCGTCGCTCACCGCCGCCACCGGCATCGGTACCTCCGCCACTCCGATCCGCCTCGCATTGACCGAGGTGACGGCCGAGATCACCGGCACCGGCGACATCTACCTGGTCGGTGCGGGCGATCTCATGGTCGGGTCGGCCGGTCTGCTCACGCCCGCCGGCCAGATCAGCCTCGGGGCGAGCGGCGACATCCGTGTGCCCTCCGGTGGCCGCATCGCGGCGGGGAGCGTGGCCGGCCAGGGTGTGTCGGCCACCAAGCCGATCCGTTGGTCGATCCTTGGAACGGGCGACTCGGGCGCGGGGTCGCTGCGGCAGGTGATCGCCAATGCCAACACCACGGGCGTCGCGGGCATCGTCGTCTTCTCGGGGGCCGCAAACACGTTCATCGTCGGCAACCGGCTGCCCGTGATCACGACGCCGCTCACGATCGACGGCACCGCGAACGGCGTCGTCATCGACGCCAACCGCCAGGTCGACGCCGGCCTGATCCTCCAGGCGGCCGCCGCCGGCAGCGTCGTCCGTGGGCTCACGCTTCGCAATTTCACCGGCTTCGGCATCACGCTCGACGGCGTGCGCAACGCCCTGATCGACCGGGTCACGGTGACCAGCGTCAACACCGTCGATTCGATGGGGCTGCTCGCACGGGGCGACCTCACCGGCACACGCGTCCTTGGCAGCACGTTCTCCGGCGGGCTGCGTGGAGCCCTGCTCGACGGCGCGAGGAACTTCGTCTTCGGCCAGATCGGCAGCGGCAACGTGCTGTTGAACAATCGCGCCGCGCCGTCGAACCCGTCGTTCGCGGGCACCGGCGTCCGCGCCCAGGGCAACCTGTCCGGCACGGTCGTCGCCGGCAACACGTTCACGGGCAACAACTACGGCTTTGCCTTCATCGGGGCCAACAACCTCCGGCTCGAGCAGAACGCGTTCAGCAGGAACAGCGTCGCGGGCATCTACATCGAGGGCGACAACCGTGGCAGCTCGCAGACGAGCAATGTGTTCGCGCGGAGCCGGGCCGACGCCAACAAGGTGAACGTGCTCCAGCAAAAGGGATCGAGGTTCGGTGGTCCGGTCGTAACCGCCGCGGCCCAGCCGAACGTGAGCGTAACGAAGAATCGACAATGAACCGTGTCGGCCGCTGAACGGCCGATGCATCGAGGAACCCATGAAGACGGTCTGGCAGAGAATCGGCGGTCGTCGAGCGTCCCGGCGCAGCAACGTACGGCGAGGCGGCGCGTCGTCCATGGCGGCCCGGATGCGGCCGGAGCGACTGGAACCGCGGGCCCTGCTTGCAGTGACGGTCCCGCCGAGCATCGACGGTCCCTTCGTCGAGATCGACGACAACGTCGTCGTGGGCACCGGTGGAGGCACGATCGAGGGCACCTCGAGCTACGTGCAGATTTTTGGCAATTCCAAGGGCCGCATCGACCGTGACACGGGGGCCACGAATGCCGACCTCGTGCTCAAGGCCCAGACATCGATCACGGTCACGGGCGCGATCGGAGCCGTGCTGCCGTTCGACTCGCTGACGCTCCAGAGCGTCGGCGGCCAGACGGTGAACCTCCAGCAGTCCGTGACGCTTCAGGAAGACCTGACCGTCGTGAAGGCGGGATCGTTCGCGATCGGCAGCACCGTCGACGTCGGCGGGAATCTCACGATCACCGACGCCACGACGGTGCTCTTCGCCGGCAACGTCACGGTCGACGGCAACCTCACGATCACCAACGCCACCAACGTCACCTTCGCCGGAACGCTCACCGTCGGCGGCATGCTCACGATCACGAACGCCACGGGTACGACCCGGTTTGCCGGTGATGTCAAGGTGGCCGGGGCCGCGGTGACGAGCACCTCGCTCGTGCAGGTGCTCGCCGGATTCACGACGGATGCCGGAGAGTTGGCGACGGACGCGGACGTCACGTTCACGACGAATCAGATCAACCTCACCACGGCCACGCTCCAGGTCGCGGAGGGGAACAATTCGGCGACGCTCACGATCCGGCCACGCGATACCACGAGTAACCTCACGATCGCGTCGCCACCTGGCATTCCCAGCGGCCTCAACATCACCGACGCCGACATCTTCGCGATCCAGGCGGGCTGGAAACGGGTCGTGTTCGGTAACGAGATCCAAGGCACCGGCGCCGTCAAGATCGGCTCGATCGGCTCGCAATACGGCGGCTTCTCGCAGCTCCTCAACACGACCACGATCGCCGGCGGCTCGATCTCGGTGGTGCAGCCGATCGACGTGACGGCGCTGGCCGACTACCTGGAATTGCTCGCCCTGGGCGACGGCGAGGGGGCTGGGGCGGGTATCACGATTGATGCCCCGATCAATCAGACGGCCGATGAGCGGAACGGCTGGGTGCGGCTCACGTCGGCCGGACCAATCGCGATCAAGGCGCCACTCTGGGCGACCGAGACCGTCTCACTCACGACGACCGAGGGGGGCACGATTTCTCAGTCCGGCACCGCCGCGGCGATCACGGCCGCGAATCTTGCGGTCGTGGCGGACGGCGGCGTGACGCTGGCAGACAGTGGCAACGCCGTGCTGGTCCTCGCAGTCAAGACGACGAACGACGACGTCGTCTTCCGGGAGGACTCCGGGTATTCGATCGGCCAGATCACGACGATCGACGAACAGCGAGACATTCCCGAGACCGTCACGGTGACCGGCATCGATGCCGGGACGGGCACCGTGCGTCTCGTGACCATTTCCGGTGCGACGGCGTCGAGCGTCGGCCAGGCGCGGGCGATCATCGCCGCCGGACTGGGGCTTGAGGGCGCCGGAACCGAGTGGACGTTGTCGCTCGCCACCAACGACATCGGTACGCTGGCGGCCGACACAGGGAGTGTGTCGTTCCAGGACATCGACGACCTCACGATCGGCACGGTCGCCGCCGTCGCGCCGCAGTCGGCCCTGAGCGGCATCGCCGTGTCGGGCACGGTTGCCGTCACCGCCGCGACGAAGCTCACAATCACGTCGGCCGGCGACATCGTCTCGCAGGCCACAGCCGGCACGGCCGTCAGCCTCTCGGGCGTATCCGGCGGCATCGAGACCGCGGGCGACATCTCGGCCGCGGGCGGCAATGTGGTGTTCAATCAGGCGGTGACGCTGACCGGCGACGTCGCGATCGATATGGTGGACGGCGAGACGACAGGTAAGGCGACCTTCGTGTCGCCGATCAACGGCACCACGGCCGGGCAGGAATCGCTCACGATCACCGGCGCCCTCGACGCGCGGGGATCGATCGGCGGCACGACAGCCCTCGAGAGCCTGTCGGTGTCGGGCGATGCAACGCTGGCGGCTAGCGGCACGTTCCGGACGACCGGCGACCAAACCTACTCCGGCAAGACAACGAGCACGGGCACGATCACGATGCAGGCCGGCTCCGGCTCGACCGTGAAGTTCCTCGGCGAGACCACGTTCGGCGGGCTCGTCACGGCCACGGGCGACACCTCCGCCTACAACGTGGTCCTCACGGGATCGCCCGTCTCGATCACGAATGCCGTCACGTTCGCCAACACCGGCACGGTCACGCTCGGCGACGCAGACACCGACTCGCTCACGTTCGCCGGCGGAATCACCTCCACGGCTCCGACGCTCACGAAGATCGCCGGCACGATCGCCACCACGAACGCGAACGCCTCGTTCGGCACGGCGAGCCTGACGGCCGACACGGTCGTCTCCGCGGGCTCGGGGAACGTGACCTTCAGCAGCACACTCGATGGCGGCTTCGCGCTGGCCGTCAACGCGACCGGCACGACCACGTTCGGCAACACGGTGGGAGCAACGAACGCTCTGAAGAGCCTGACGACCGACGCCGGCGGCACGACTGCGATCGACGGCGGCAGCGTCAAGACATCCGGCACACAGACCTACAACGACGCGGTGCGACTCGGCGCCGCCACGACCCTCACCGGCACGACGATCACGACCAAGGGCACGGTCGTCGGCGGCGTGGTGAACGTATCCGGCCCGCACGGCCTCACGGTCAAGGGCGACGCCGTGTTCGGTGACGCGGCCGCCGACACGCTCACGTGGCTCGGGGCGCTCGTCGTCGAGGGCACGACCACGATCAACACCTCGCTCGTTTCCGCTGGCCCCGTCCAGCAATACAAGGGTCAGGTCACGCTCGGCACCGGAGCGAAGCTCGTCGGCCAACTGGTGCAGTTCGACGGTTCCATCGTGGGAGGCGGCAACGCACTTGAGATCGAGGTGCCCTCTCTGAGCGGCGTCGCGGTGTTCGGTGACGCGGCCGCCGACGGCGTGGCGGGCCTCGCGAGCCTCACCGTGTCGGGGCCGGCGACGATCAACGCGGCCACGATCAGCTCGACTGGCCTGCAGACCTACGGCGACAGCGTGCAGCTCAACGAGAGCACGACGCTCACCGCATCGGGCGTGGAGTTCAAGGCGAAGGTCGAGGGGCACCAGCGGGAACTGACCATCGACGCCGGGGCCGCCGGCGTGACGTTCGGGGGTGACATCGGCAAGGCTGCCTTCCCGATCGGCGAGCTCGACGTCAATTCCACGGGGAACGTCGTCATCAACGGCGAGATCCACTCTTCGGGCCCGGTCACGATCGAGTCGTCGGCGGGCTCGATCTCCGGTAATGCGAACAACGCAATCCGCTCGAAGGGGCTCGCGTCGTTCGACGACACGATCACGCTCAAGGCCGCGACCGGCATCGGTGCGGGTACCCCCATCGCCGTCGAGGCTCCGCTCGGCGTGACCGCCAAGGTCACCACCTCCGGCGGCATCTCGCTGCGAGGCATCGGCGACCTCGTCGTGCCGGCCGCGGGCCTCGACGCCCCCGGCACGATCTCGCTCGCAGCCAGCGGCAACATCAACGTTCCGACCGGCGGCACGGTCAAAGGCGGCGATGTCGTGACGACGAAGGAAATCCGCTGGTCGGTGCTCAGCGCGACCGACTCGGGGGCGGGGTCGCTGCGACAGGTGCTCCTCGACGTCAGCGACGTCGGCGACTGCAATGCCTCGGGCACCGACGCCGTGCTCCTGTTCGACCTGGTCGGTCCGACGAGCGGGGCTGGCACGACGGTGATCTCGCTCACGTCGCAGTTGCCTGACGTTTCGGCCGCCGTGACGCTTGACGGTACGGGTGCGGGCCTGGTGCTGGACGGCGGCCGAAGGGTCGCGAGCGGCCTCGTCTACGGTTCGAGCGCAGCCGGAAGCGTCCTGCGGGGCGTGACGCTCCGCAACTTCACCGGCTTCGGTGTCCAGCTCGTCAACGCGCAGAACGTGCTCGTCGATACGATCGTGGTGCAAAGCCTCAACACCTCGACGTCGATGGGGCTCTTCGCGACCGGCACGCTCACGGGCAGTCGGATCATCGGCAGCTCGTTCTCGGGCGGCCTTCGCGGTGCATTGCTCCAGTCCACACGCAACCTCGTCTTCGGCGAGCTCGGCCGGGGCAACACGCTGTCGAACAACCTGGCGGCCCCGACCAACCGCAAGTTCGCCGGGACCGGCATCCGGTCCGAGGGGGACTGCACGGGCACGGTCGTCGCCGGCAACACGTTCACCGGCAACAGTTACGGCTTCGCCTTCATCGGAGCCCGCAACCTCGCTCTGCGAAACAACACGTTCACCCGCAACAGCATCGCCGGGATCTATATCGAGGCCGACAGTTCGGGGAGCACCCAGACGGGCAACACGTTCGGCACCGGCAGCGAGCGGAACAAGACGAACCTCCTGCGGGCGAAGCGATCGCGATTCGGTTGAGCCGCTGCCGCAGGATCAGGCCGCCCGGAGCCGGAACCCAGCCTGTGGGAGACGCACGACCATCGGCCGCGAGTCGAATGCGACGAACGTCTCCGCGGCCCGCTGGGCATAACCCGTCACGCAGGCCGGCAGCACGTCGCGGCGGCGGAAGTAGCGATCGTTCTCCGTGCCGACGGCATTCCGCACCCACGACGGATCGACCGGGTGCCATTGGTGGACGAAGGCGTGTTCGAACATTCCCTTCACCCGAATCCCGAGCTTCTCCGCCCGCAGCTGCAGGTCGCGATCCTCGAGCCCCCAGCCCACGAAGGCCTCGTCGAAACCGTTGAGCCGCTCGTAGTCGCTCCGCGCGATGCCGATCGCATTTCCGTACACCCGCGGTCGCATCGGCAGCCGGAGAAGTTCATACACCTTCGAGTGCCCGGCCTTCAGTTTCAGCCGCCGCCGCTCGGCAGGGGCCACGGAGGCGGGAAACCGGCCGGTGTGGATGTCGTCCATACTGATCGCTGCCGTCTCAGCCTCGCCCAGCCGGCAGCTGTCGCCGCCGGCGATGCGGCCCGGGCGGATGGCGGCGATGAAGGCCGCGAGGGTGCCGGGCGGGAGGAGGCAATCGCCGTCGGTGAACAGCAGCCGGTCGGCCTGCGACGCCGCCACTCCTTCGTTCCGGCACTGCGCCAGCCTGAAGCCGTCGTGCGCGTGGGTCGTGACCGCCACTCGAAAGGGCACCTTCCTCGCGAATGCCATGACGGCGTGCAGCGTGAGGTCACGAGATCCGTCGTCCGTGACGACTACCTCGATCCGCCCGGTGACGTCGGCCTGTGCGGCGATCGACTCGAGGCACCGCCGGAGGTGCGCCGGCCGCTCGAAGGTCGATACGACCACCGCCAGGTCGGGCCTCCGGTCGCCAGTCTTGCCCGCACAGGCCCGCCCGGGCCACGGAACGATCGTCGTCATTGCCTGCCTCACGCGTCACGAGGGTTTCCGCCCTGGAGGGTCAGCATCGGCGCCGGCGACGGCCGCGCATGATTCATCGCTTCGCCTCGCGGCCCGGAGCCCGCGTTCCAGACAGCCAGCCACACTTGCCACACCGGCACCGCCCGCAAGGTTCGCCACACGGCGAATCAGCCGCGGAGGACGGCGGCCGCTCGGCGGCCGCACTCGGCGAGGACGGCATCGACGGCGCGGGCGGCGGCCTCGCCCGAGAGCGTGCCGGCGGTGCTCCGGAGCCGCAGCGATACGACGAAGCTCTTCTTGCCGGCGCCGAGCCGCTCGGCATCCCGCCATACCTCCACCAGCCGGCATTCCTCGAGAATCTCGCCGGCCCCGGCCGCGATCGCGGCCGATACGGCGGCCCACGGCGTTGACTCGTCCACGACGAGGTTGAGATCCCGCTGCATGGCCGGGAAGTCACTCGGCCTTCTGAGCCGGTGTTCACGGCCGACGGCAAACTCCACCGCGTCGAGCCGCAGTTCCGCGGCCGCCACCGGGCCGGTCAGCGAGAATCGCTCCAGCAGCTTCGCCGCCACCTCGCCCACCACTCCGATCCGCACCGCCCCATAGCCGTCGCGGTCGAGCACGAGTTCGGCGGCGCGGCCCCGGGCAAAGAGGTCGTTCTCCAGTGGCCGCACCTCGATCCGAGCGTCGGCCCTTCCCGCCTCGATGCCCAGCCGCCGGAGCACGGCCTCCGCGAGCCCCTTGGCCCGGAAGAAGTCGCCGTCGCTCACGACGCCCAGGAGCAGCGGCTCCTCGAGCGGCGAGGCACCGGCCGGCAATTCGCCGCCGGCCGGCCGCGCGACATACGCCCGCGCAATCTCGAACAGATTGCCGTGCGGCGCTCCGGCCGCGGCATTCCCACTGCGGGCTTCGAGCAGACTCGGCAGAAGCGTCCGCCGCAGCCGATCGGCGCCGCGGACGAGCGCCGGCGCGATCGTGACGGCAGGAGCCGCGCCCCACGGGCTGGCACTCTCCTCGAAGAGCGCCGGCACCACGCTGCGGGTCAGCGCCTCACAGAAGCCGGCGGCCACGAGCACCTCGCCGGCCCGCCGCACCGTCAGTTCGCGGGCCGACCATTCCACGGGCCGGGCCGCAATCGTCACGTCTTCCGGCACACGGTCGTAGCCCTCGATGCGGGCGATTTCCTCGACGAGGTCGATCTCCCGATGCACGTCACGCCGCCACGAGGGTGCCCGCCATCGGGTCGTCGGCCCGCCGCCCGGCTCTTCGACAAAGCCGAGCCCGATGAGAATCTCGCGCTGACGATCAGCGGCCACGTCGATCCCGAGCACCTCGGCCACACGCGCGGCCCCGAGCGGCACCACTGCCGGCGCACCGGCCAGCCGACCCGCTTCGACCACGCCCTGCTCCAGCCGGCCACCAGCCAGTTCGAGGATCAGCGCCGCGGCCCGGCGGCTCGCCCAGTCGACCATGGCCGGGTCGGGCGTCCGCTCGAAGCGATACGACGAGGGACTGGCCAGAGCCAGGCCACGGGCCGCGGCCCGCACGACGAGCGGCGCGAACTGGGCCGACTCGAGGAGCACGTCGGTGGTGCCGACGCCGATCTCGGTATCGGCGCCCCCCATCACGCCGGCGAGGGCCACCGGCCGCTCGGCATCGGCGATCACGCCCATCGTGTCGTCGAGCGTGTACTGCTTGTGGTTGATGGCGGTGAACGTTTCCCCCGCGGCGGCCCGCCGCACGACGATCCTGCCACCCGCGATCTTCGCGAGGTCGAAGGCGTGCAGTGGCTGGCCGCACTCGAACATCACGTAGTTCGTCACGTCGACCACGTTGTTGACGCTCGCCACGCCGAGCGTCGCCAGCCGCTCGACGAGCCAGTCCGGACTCGGCCCCACGGTCACGCCGCGGATCACCCGGGCCGTGTAGTGCGGGCAGGCGGCGGCATCCGCAATCTCGACGGCGATGCTCGCGGCGGCCTTGCCCCCCTGCTCCGCCGGCCGCGGATCGGGCACGTGCAGCGGCAGGCCGAAGAGCACCGCCACCTCTCGCGCCACGCCGATGTGCCCGAGGCAGTCGGGGCGATTGCTCGTCACCTCGATGTCGATCGCCTCGTCGCTCCCCACGGCCTCGGTCGACTCGTGATTGAGGCCCGACATCAAGAGCCGCGTGACGACCTCGTCGGTCGGCGCCGCCACCTTCACGTAGTCATCCAGCCACTTCCGCGAGACGATCATGATGCTCAGAACTGCTGGAGGAAGCGGACGTCATTGCGATAGAAGTCGCGGATGTCGGCCACGCCGTAGCGGCGGGCGGCGATCCGCTCGACCCCGAGCCCGAAGGCGAATCCCGACACCTCGCGCGGATCGTAGCCGACGGCCTCGAGCACGGCCGGATCGACCATCCCCGCGCCCCCCATCTCGATCCAGCGGCCGCCCCACTCCATGTCGACTTCTACGCTCGGTTCGGTGAACGGGAAGAACGATGGCCGAAACCTCACGTGCACGTCGCCGCCGAGGAAGCTCGAGGCGAACAGCCGCAACACGCTCTTGAGGTGGGCCATCGTGGTGCCCTTCTCCACGAGCAGCCCCTCGACCTGATGGAACATCGGGTAGTGGGTGGCGTCGGCCGTGTCCGGCCGATAGACGCGGCCGAGCGACACGATCCGCAGAGGCGGCTTGCGGGTTTCCATCACCCGGATCTGCACGGTGCTCGTCTGCGAGCGGAGGAGGAGCGGATCGGCACCGCGAGCCACGGCGAGATAGAAGTTGTCGAGCGGGTCGCGGGCTGGATGCTCGGCACCGATCGCCAACGCCTCGAAGTTGTGCCACTGATCCTCGACCTCGGGGCCGTCGACGCTCTCGAAGCCGAGTCGCCCCATGATCTCCTGCACGCGGCGGATCGTCTGCGTGATCGGGTGGACGTGGCCGAGCGGCACGGGCGTGCCGGGGAGCGTCACGTCGATCGCCTCCGCGGTCGCATGAACAGCCCGCGCCGTGACGCGATCCTGGGCAGCGGTGAGCAGCGCCTCGACTGCGGCCTTCGCCTCGTTGAAGTGCCGGCCGGCAGCCGGCTTGTCGGCGACGGCGAGGCCGCCGAGCTGTTTTTGAATCGCCTTCAGGCGGCCGCTGCGGGCGCCCAGGAATTCGACACGGGCCGCCTCGAACGCGGCCGCATCGGAGGCGGCATCGAGCGCCGCAGAGGCGTCAGCGCGGAACTGCCGCAGCTGGTCGACGAACGACTCGAGCGATACGGCTGTCACGGCGTCACGCGACCGCGGCCGGCTCCGGCAGGCCCAGGGCCTTGCAGACCTCGGCGGCAACGGCGTCGAACCCGGTCGGGTCGAGCACGGCCATTTCGGCGAGTGTCCGCCGATCGAGTTCGCAGCCGATCTTCTCCAGGCCGGCGATCAGCTGGCTGTAGCGGAAGCCCCGCTCGCGGCAGGCAGCGTTGAGCCGCACGATCCACAGCCGGCGGAAGTCACGCTTCTTGCGGCGGCGGTCGCGGCGGGCATAAACACCCGCGCGGATGATCGATTCCTTGGCCGTCCGCAACAGACGACGGCGACCGCCCACGGATCCCTTGACCCGCTTGAACAGCCGCTTCTTCGCCCGCAGACGGGGCACAACGCTCTTCGTACGCATGATTCAATCTCGCTGAAAGACAGACGTAAATGTCGCTCACGGGGCGGGAATTGCAAGCCGACCCGCCGTTTCCGGCCTGAAACAGGCCTCGCGGACGATGGCTGGCGAAACCCAGGCTCCGGCCCGTGCCAGCCTGGGCCTCAGTAGCTGTACTTGCCCAGCACTTCCACGATCTTCGCGGTCTCGGCCTTGGCCAGCACGCCGGTGCCACGGAGCTTCCGCTTCCGCTTGGCGGTCAGCCGCACCTGCAAGTGGCTCGTACCGGCACGGCGGTGCTTCACCTTGCCATTGGCGGTGACGCGAAACCGTTTCTTGGTGCCCTTGTGGGTCTTCTGCTTCGGCATGGGATCGCTCCTGAGTGCGTTGGGTGCGGTGGGCGGAATGTCACTTCGGCGCCAGCGTGCAGACGAGCCGCCGCCCCATCTGCTGGGGCGCGCCCTCGACTTTGCACACCGGGTCGAGCTGTTCGATGATGTTCTTCATGACCCGCTGCCCCTCGTCGATATGGGCGAGTTCACGGCCGCGAAACACGACCGACACGATCACCTTGTCCTTGTGGAGCAGGAAGCCCTTGGCCTGGTTGACCTTGAACTCGATGTCGTGCTCGCCCGTCTTGGGGCGGAGGCGGATTTCCTTGATCTTGGTGTGATGAACGTGGGTCTTGTGGTGCTTCTTTTTCTGCTGGTACTTGAACTTGCCGAAGTCCATGATTCGGCAGACCGGCGGCTTCTCGTTCGGCGCCACCTCCACCAAATCGAGCCCGGCCTCGCGGGCGCGAGCCAGCGCCTCCTCGGTGGGGATGATCCCGAGTTGCCCGCCGTCGTCGGCGATCACGCGGATTGGCGAGATCCGGATCTGCTCGTTGATTCGATGCTGCTTCTCGATGGCTCTCGACTCCAGGCGCGCACGTTCCGCCCACAGCGGAAAGTCCCGGATGATCCCAGCCACCCCGGGGATCGTCAAGGCGGCAGGCTTCCCAGGCGTCGAGCCGGATAAAAAACCAACTGTCCACTTGGCCGAAAGGGCTTTCTTTCACGTTCTTCGGCCCTCCGCAGCCCCCGCCGTGAGACTCCGCCACCAGCCGCTAACGGCACGCAACTCTTTGCCGCACAACGCTTTGCGGATTACGCCGGCAGTGCGGGCCGTACCGACACCCCCCAAAAAACTGGCTGGCCGAGAACTTTTCGCCGGGCCGTCCGTATAACTTTCGCGTCCTCGAGACAGGTGGTGGGGCAAAGGATGGCCCCAGAGAACGTCGACGCGGGGGGCTGCATCAGCGGCACCCGGGTCGGGTTTGGTCGTGGTCGCGAAGAGGAGAAAAGCCATGCGCACCAACGATTCCGCTGCCCAGATTTCGGCATCGCAGGTCACCCCGCCGGAGGTGAAGTTGTTCGCCGAGGAGGAGGTGCTCTCGATCGAGGACCTCGCCCGCCATTTCAACGTCTCCACGAAGACGATCTCGCGGTGGCGCGACCACGGCCTCGTGGCCCAGCGGTTCACCGTCGACGGCCGGCGCCGGGTCGGCTTCTTGAAGTCGGCCGTCGAGCGGTTCATCCACGACAACCCGCTGCGGATCGAGCGGGGCAGCCGGTTCAGCCAGCTGTCGGACGAGGAGCACGACAAGATCGTCACCTGGGCGAAGCGGCTCGCGGTCGCCGGCGCCTGCCCGGCCGACGTGCATCGACGGATCGCCGCGAGGCTCGGCCGCAGCGTCGAGACCATCCGCTACACGCTCAAGCGGCACGACCAAGACCATCCCGACGACGCCGTGTTTCCAGCGGCCGACGGCCGGCTCCGGCCCGAGAGCTGCGCTCGGATCTACCAGCACTTCCTCCGCGGCGAGGCGGTGGAGTCGATCGCGCGGCGGTATCACCGGTCGAAGGCGAGCATCTACCGCGTGATCCTCTCGCAGCGGGCGGAGCACGTGATGCAGCTGCCGCTCGACTACATCCCCAACGCGCTCTTCGCCCGCAAGAGCGCCGAAAAGGTGGTCGACCAGCCCTACCCGGGCACCGAGGCGAAGCGGCAGCGGCGGCCGAGCGGCCTACCGGCCTATCTCGCCAGCCTCTACGAAGTGCCGCTGCTCACCCGCGAGCAGGAGGTCTGGCTGTTTCGCAAGTTCAACTACCTCAAGCACAAGGCGACGCAGCTGCGGGAGCAGCTCGATCCGGAGCGGCCGAACTCCCGGCTCATGGACCAGATCGAGAAGCTCTACGAGGAGATCGTCGATCTCAAGAACCGGATCGTGCGGGCCAACCTTCGGCTCGTGGTGTCGATCGCAAAGCGGCGGGTATCGCCGGGCGACAGCTTCTTCGACCTGGTGAGCGACGGGAACATGTCGTTGATCCGCGCCGTCGAGAAGTTTGACTATGCCCGCGGCAACAAGTTCAGCACGTATGCCTCGTGGGCGATCATGAAGAACTACGCCCGCACGATACCCGACGAGCACAAGCGCCGCGATCGCTTTCGCGCGGCCGACACGGAGATGCTCCAGGCCGCCGCCGACCGGCGGGCCGACGAGTACCAGCAGCGACTGGCGGCCACCGACCGGCTGCAGCAGGTGGGCAAGTTCCTCGACCGGCTCGATGCCCGCGAGCAGACGATTATCATCCGCCGCTACGGACTCGACCACGAGCACGAGCCGCAGACGCTCAAGGAAGTCGGCTCGGCCCTTGGCGTCACGAAGGAGCGGGTGCGGCAGATCGAGGCCAAGGCCCTGGAAAAGCTCCGCGAGGCCGCCGCCGCCGAGGCGATCATGCCGGAGCTCGAGTGACCGCCCGTAGCCCGGTCGAGCCGTGACCGGAATGCCGTAGCCCGGTCACGCCGTGACCGGAATGCAAGTCACGGAGTGACTTGCCCACACCGGAATGCAAGTCACGGCGTGACGGGCCTACGTTGCGGCCCGTGGCACCGCCGGACCCCGCTGGGCTACATTACTCTGCATGAACGCTTCATCACTCGCGCATCACGCCGCCCAGTTCTCCTCCGTTCTCCTTGCCGTCGCGACGGCCGTGACGGCCTCCGCATTCGACGGCTGGCAGGGGATGCGGGTCGTCCAGATCGACGGCCGCGCCGAGCGGCTGAGTGTGGCCGATCTCGGCCACGATGGCCGCGACGACGTGATCCTCGTCAACCAGCGTCAGGCCCGGATCGACATCTACCGCTGGCTGCCCCCGGCCGAGCGGACGCGGGCCGACGCGACCGACCCCGATCGCCCCAACGAACTGCCGCTCGCGCCCGACTGGTCGCGGGGCGAGGTGTCAATCGACGAGATGCCTGTTGACGCGGTTGCCCACGACGTCGATGGCGACGGCCGTCCGGAACTGCTTGTGCTCACGACACCTTCGAACCGCGTGTCGATCTACTCGCAGGCCGCCGACAAGGCGGTCGATGCCACCGGCGCATGGAAGAAGTCGGGCGAGTGGAACCTGCTCGCCGGCACGCCCACCGGCCGCCGCACCTGCCTGCTCGTCCGCGACCTGCCGGGCGGCAAGCACGAGCTGCTCGTGAGCTACGAGCAGGGCATCCAGCAGGTGCCCCTCGAGCGGGCAGCGCGGGCCGTGTGGCTCGCCCCGCGAGAGACGCGGGGCCGGATCGACTGGCACCTTGCCGATCTCGATGGCGACGGCGACGACGATCTCGTCGAGTGGTCACCGGTGGCTCGTCAGGTCGTCCGTTGGCACGAGTGCGCCGCCGACGGCAGCCTGCTCCCTGCGCAGACGCTCCATGACCAGAACGTGGAGGGATTCCAGGTGGCTGGCGGCGCGGCGAAATCGGGCACGGCCGACCTCTTCCTCCTCGGCGGCAGCGACAAGGGCGTGCTGCGGCGCTATCAGCTCGTGCGCGGTTCGGCCAGCGACGTGGGGCGGCAGGATGCCCTCCCGATGCCGGCCGGCGGCAAGCGGGGCTGGTGTGGCATGACGCTCGGTGGGGGGGCCGGCGCGCCGGCGATCGTCGCCGTTGATTCGAGCCAGCCGCGACTGCGGCTGCATCGCCTGGGCACCGGTGGCTGGGAGATCGAGGAGACGTTTCCCACCGTCGGCAATATCCGCGCCCTGGCGGCCCCGGCCGCCGACCGCGGCCTGCTCCTGCTCTGGACGAAGGACGCCGCCGATCTTCATCGCTGCCGCTGGGAGAATGGCAGGCTCACCTATCCCCAGCCCTGGCCGCAGGACGGCAAGGACCGCAAGATTCTCGCGCTCGACCAGGTCGGCACGACCACCTGGTGGGCCCAGCGGGTCGGCAGCGACCTCGACCTCTTCGTCTGGCCGGCCGACAAGGCGGAGCCCACGAAGACCCGCTACGCCAATCTCGGCGCGAAGGTCGATCAGGTGGCCTGGCTCGGCGGCACGACCCTCATCGTGCAAGACGCCTTCGCTCCCGCGGGCAAGCTCGTGACGCTCGACGGCGACAAGCCGGTCGTCAGCTCGCCGACACTGCTGGCCAAGGTCGATCTAGGGGAATACCAGCTGCTCGACGTCGGCGGTACGCTCCGCAAGGCCCGGCTCACCGACGGCGTGCTCCAGTGGCTCGGCGACGACCTGCACCCCGTTGATCAGGTGATGCTGACGGAGGGCCAAAAGATCGCCTCGTACCTGCCGATCGCCGGCGGTGCGGCCGGTGGCCGTTCCGAGGCCTGGGCGCTCGAGCAGGGGGGCGGCTTTCTCCATCGGCTGCGGGCCGACGAGGCCGGCGTGATGCGGGTGGTGGAAAGCGTGAAGCCGCCAGCGGGCGTCGCGCTCCGCGATGACGCCGTGCTGGGCGTGATCCTCGTTGACCAAGAGCGGATCGTGCGGCTCTCGCGTGGCACGCCCTGGGAGCTCAAGCTCGTCGAGAGCATCGACGGCCGGATCGGCCGCCGCAGCGGCGTGAGCGAATCGACGATCCACCGCATCCAGGCCACCGATCTCGACGGTGACGGCCGCGACGACGTGACCCTCTGTGACGACCGAAAGCACCAGCTTACGGCGCTCCTGCGGCATGGCCCGGAGCCCCTGGAGCGATCGGTCTCGTGGAAGGTGTTTGAAGATCGAAAGTATCCCTATGACGGCGGCGAATCGAAGGATCTCGTCGCCGAGCCGCGGCGGATTGCGGGGCTCGATGCCGACGGCGACAAGGCCCGTGACCTCGTCATGGTGTGCCAAGACCGGCTCGTCATCTATCTCGGAAGCGATGCCGCCGCCCGCGGCCCGGCCGCCACGAAGGAGCAGAAATGAATCGTCCGTTGATCGCGTTGCTCGCCTGTCTGCTCATCGCCGGCGCGGCCGGTGCCGCCGAACTGGTCACCGTCACGCTCGTCGGTGGTGGCAAGGTGACGGCACCACTCCTGCGTGAGAACGACGACGGCGTCGCCCTCGACCTCGGCTTTGACGTCCTCCAGATTCCGGCGAAGCGGCTGCTCGACGTGCAGCGGGGAACGGTCGATGCCGCTGGTGGAGCAGCCGCCGCGGCTGACCGCGACCGTGGCATCTTCCGCACAGGCCAACTGGAAGCCCGCGATGTGCCGGAACTGGTCAAGCGGTTCGGCGAGTCCGTGGTCATGGTTCGCAATCCCGGTGGCCTCGGCACCGGCTTCATCACGAGCCGCGAGGGGCACGTCGTCACCAACTACCACGTCGTGGAGAAGAACACCCGGCTCCAGGTCACGCTGTTCCGCAAGACTGACAAGGGCTTCGAGAAGACGGAACTGCTCAAGGTAAAGATCGTCGCCCTGCAGCCGCTTCGTGACCTCGCCCTCTTGCAGCTCGACGCGGAAGAGACGAAGGGCAAGCTCCCCGAGCCCGTCATCGTCAACGACCGCGACGACCTGCGGGTGGGCGACATGGTGTTCGCGATCGGGAATCCGCTCGGCATGGAGCGGAGCGTGACGCAGGGCATCGTGTCGAGCACCACCCGCACGATCGACCAGATGCGGCTCATCCAAACCGACGCGGCCATCAACCCCGGCAACAGCGGCGGCCCCATCTTCAACGCCCGCGGTGAGGTGGTGGCGGTGGCCTGTGCGGGTGCGGCGGTGTTCGACGGCCTAGCCTTCGGCATCCCCGCCTGCGACCTGATCGATTTCCTCGTGCACCGCGACTCGTATCTCTACGACGAGTCGCAGCCGCAAAACGGGGTCACCTATCTGCCGCCACCGTTTCGCCCGAATCCGCCATTGGAGAAGGCTGGGGCGGTGGCTCGCTAGATCACACCTGAGAGCGAAGGGACGCCGGCTCGGGGTCGGTACAAGTCTCGTCGCGGTGGACCTCGAAGACTCGGTCCAATGCTCCTCGAGCTTGCACCGACCCCCTCGCCTCGCGTTCTCGTTGGCCGAGTGTTGGTTGGGATTCTCTGTTACTGGAGGCTCTGATGCGTTGTGCTCGTTTTTTCGTCGCGATTGCTGCGATTGGGCTCCAGTCGGTGTCGGCTGCGGACGTGCGGCCGAGTTGGGAATGCCTGCCCATGGAAACAGTGGCTTTCGTGCGGATGCCTCAGCCGGCCGCCTTCCTCGAGGCGGCGCGGAAACAGACGCGGTTCGGGGCCGTGGCCCTCTCACCCGAGCGGATGCAGAAGGCCTGGGAACTGATCGCGCCGCGGCTCTGGCCGGCCGATGATGCACAGGCCGACGCTGAGGCCGGTGCAACGCGGCTCGACGAGCTGCTTGGTCGCTATGGACTGACGCTGGCCGATGTCTCCGCGGCCTTCGCCGGTGATGCCGGGGCGGGACTCGTCGTGAAGACCCGTGGCGACGGCCTGCCACCGCTGGCGCTGCTCCTCGCCTGGATCGAGCCCGGCGCGGAATCGGCCGGGCGGCTACTGGCCGGGATCAAGCAGGCCGCGGAAGAGCAAGCGGCCGATGGCGACGAGCCTGGAGTCCGACGCATCGACGTGACGATGGCCGGCCACGACGTCGTGTGGCTTGCACAGCCGGTCATGCGCCGCGAGGTCTCGATCTCGGTCGATGGCGAACCCACGCCGGAAAAGCTCCGCGAGGCCCGTAAGCAGGCCGAAGCAAAGGCTCGCACCACGAAGCCCGTGCAGACAGGCCTCACCCACGCGTTCTGCACCGTCATCGGCGACCGCCTGCTCATGTGCCAGACCGTGCCGACGGCCAATCCGGCTGGCGTGAAGGTGGGCGTCGGCGCTAATGGACAGATGCAGGTGGAGATGGCCACGACGGTACCGCAGGGACCGCGCGACTTCGAGAAGGAGAGCGGTGGCGATGAGGCCCGCGGCATCTTCGAGCAGTTCCTGGCAGCCCATACCACGGCGGATGAATCACCGCTCACCGCCCTGATGCAGACGCCCGGTCTTCAGGAGTCGCTGCCGGATGGCCTTACGCTGCTCGACGCGATGCTCGACCTCGGCAGCCTCACGAAACGGCTGGGCGCCGGCGTCGCTGGGGCGGCCAAGGGGCTGGCTGCTGCCGGCATCGACGGCCTGGGGCCGCTCGCCTGGCGGCACACACTCGACGGCGACGTCTACCGTCAGGGACTCTTCGTCGCTCTGCCGGCTCCTCGGAGCGGCGCCATGCGGATTCTCGAGCAGGATGCAGATGCCCCGGAGGTGCCCCCGTTCGTGACGAGCGAGGCGGTCGATCTGACCCAGATCTCGCTCGATCTCGGAGAGGCCTACAAGACAATCCGCGAGATGGCCGTCGCCCAAGGGGGCGAGGAAACGGCCAACATGTTCACCGCGGCCGAGATGCAGGCCCAGGGCTGGCTGGGGCTCGACCTTCCGGGCGTGCTCTCAGCCTTCGGCACACGGCACTGGGTCGTCGCCTACCCGCCGCAGGTGGCGGCCGCGCTCGCCGAGGCCCGCAAGGCACGGAAGGAGCCGGGGCCGCTCACTGCCATGCCGACGGTCGATCGGCTGGCGGTCGTCTGGCAGGTCACCGACGAGGCGCCGTTCCAGAAGATCCTGCAGCGACTCGCTCCACTGGCCCAGACGGAGGTCGTCGAGGAGCAGGGCTTCCGTGGCATTCGCTTGCCCAACGGACCGGCGGTATTCGTCGGTCAGCAGCATCTCGTCGTCGCGATCGGTGAAGACTCGCTGGAAAAAACGCTCGCCGCGATCCGCACCCCTCCGGCCGGGGAGACGTCGCTTCGCGAGAGTGCCGCCGTCGCGCGGGCGGCCGCGATGCTCCCCTCCGCGCCCGCGAGGCTGTTCTCGATCGGTGATGCGACGCATACCGGGGGCACCCTCGGCATCGTTCGCGAGATCCTCTCCGGGCTGGAAGCCGGCGATGTCACGCCTGCCTACCGGCAACTGCTCGAGAAGATTCGCCCCCTGCTCCCCTCGGCCGGCGACATGGAGGGCATGTTCGGCGTGAGCACGTCGATCCTGGAAACGACCGACAACGGCCTCTCCTACCGTTCTGCCTGGGAACTCCCCTCGCCGTGAGTGCGGGCGGGTATGCACGACGCCCCGCTCCCTATCCAAGCCCCCAGGCGCAAGCCGGGGGATCCTGACGCGAAAGCGTCGGCAACGCCGCCCCGCCATGCGACCCAGCCGCGGCTACCGCCGCGAGATCCCCCCTCGCTTCCGCTCAGGGCTTGTGTATGACCGAGATCCCCGCGCTTCGGCTCACGGCTTGGATCACCGTCACTGCTCGAGCGACGCCGGCACGACGCCCGATCCGGCGGCCGGCGGCGCCGCTCGCCGACTGCCCGTCCGTGGCACGGCCAATTCGGCGGCCTCGGCCTTCGTGAGCTTCGTCTCCGGCAGCCCCGGAGTGGGGGGTCCGCCGCGCGGCCGCGTGGGCGACTGGCTCGTGCCGGCTAGCAGGTTGTCGATCGCCGCCGCCTCGCGGAGGTGCGTGAAGTGGCGGGCCATCTCGATCCGCTGCTTCTTCTCGAAGATGTCGGCGTGCAGTTCGCCGCGGGCCTCCTCGGGCGACACCTGCGCCGGGGCCGTGAAGCCCTCGCAGAAGATCACCATGAAGCGATCGGCCACCTGCACCACGCCCGAAAGCTCGCCCGGCTTAAGCGCGAAGGCCTCCCGCTCGAGCGCCGGCTGGCCGCCCCAGCGGCGGATCGGCGGCACCTCGCCGCGGAGCGACTTCGTCGTGGGATCGACCGAATACTGCTCCGCCAGGGCTCCGATGTGGTCGGCCGACGGGTTCTGGCGGGCGAGCTGCCACACCTCCTGTGCCCGCCGTTGATTGTCGAGCACGATGATCCGGCAGCGGGCCCGCGGGCCGAAGGTCGCGGCGTAGGCCTTGTCGAGATCGTCCTGCGTGACGGGCACGCTCCCCACGAGCTTCTTGAGGGCGACGGTCGGCCAGACCACGTCTTCGAGGTAGTGCCGCAGCGGAATCTTCTCCTCGCGGGTCACGCGGGCGAGCCAGGCCTGCACGTCGGGCGTGCCGTCGACCTTCGTGAAGCCCATCGACTCGGCGGCCCGGGCGATCTCGGCATCGATGTCCGCCTGCACCACCTGCTGCTTCTGGCTGGCGATCGCCTGCTCGAGCAGTTTCCGTGAAATGAGAACCTCGAGCACGTCGCGACCGTGGCGTTCCACGCACACGTCGCGCACGCGGTCGACCGGAATCGCCTCGCCGTTCACACGGGCAGCCACCCCCGGCGCGGCCGCGGCCTTCGCCGGGTCGTTGAGCACGTTCTCCACGGTCGACGCATCCTGGAGCTGTTTGAATACATCGCTCGACGCCTGACGGCTCTTCCGCTCGCGAATCTCTTCGGCAAGCCGCGGCCGCACGTCGTCGAGCTTCACGGTGTCGGCGGGAAGATGCCCTTCGCACTTGAGCACGATGAACTGGTCGGCCACCTGCACAACCGGCGAGATCTCGCCGTCGCGAAGCCGGAATGCAGCCTGGTCGAAGGCCGGGTCGCCGGAGTGCGGCCGGATCGGCTGCACCCAGCCGTTGGCGCTCGCGCTGGCCACGTCGACCGAGTGCTGCCGGGCGAGCGCTGGAAAATCGTCGGGGGCCGCGAGAGCCTTGGCCCGCAGCGACTCCGCCTCGGCCTTCGTCCGGGCGACGATGATCCGCGCCTTCACGGCCGGGCCGAACTGCTTCTCATACGCCGTCTGCAGCTCCTCGGGCGTGGGCTCGAGGGCGGCGCTCGCCAGCCGCCGGAGGGCGAGCGTGGGCCAGAGGATATCGTCGGTGTACTGCTTCGGGCTCACGCCCCGCTCCTGCTGGATCAATTCGAGGAACTTCTCTCGCGGCACGCTGAACCGCCGCGACATCACCTCGATCTCGCTCTCGACGTCCTGTGGCGTCACGGTCACGCCGGCCCGCCGGCAGGCCTGCTCGATGATCACGCGATTCACCATCGTCTCGACCACGGTCGCGCCGTGGCGGCTGAGGCATTCCGTGGCCAGCTGGTCGGCCGTGATCTCGGCGCCGTTGACGAGCGCGATCGGGCGGGCGCCCGGAGGAACCTCGGCTGCGCGAACGGCCGACGCGACACGGCCCGGGGCGGCGGGGGGCGCGGCCTCGGAGTGCGGCGTCGGCGTGGCGAGCCGCCAGACCAGGCAGGCGCCGACCACGATCACTGCCGCACCGATCTCGCGCACGCGGCGCCCGCGAAGCCACTCGAGCTTCATCACATCTCCCTCCATGGCTGCCTGTCAGTGTTGCCTCTCCGTGGCAACGCGGCCGAATCATGGAAGACCGGGCAATTCAGATCAACCGCGTTTCGACACCCGCGGCAGCGACCGGAATTGCCCAGTCACCCCAGCCTCGCGTACCCTCGCAGTTCCCGGAAGAAAGCCCCTATGTCGAATCACTCGGAACCCGACGTCCCCGCCTGCCTCGCCACGCTCGGCCTGCGGCCGCCGCTGACGCTCGAAGACGTCAAGCAGGCCTACCTTGCCAAGGCGATGGCGATGCATCCCGACCGCGGCGGCGATCCTGCCGAGTTCGTGAAGCTGCAGGCGGCCTTCGAAGAGGCCAACGATTACGTGAAGTTCAAGGCCAGCAAGCTGGAATGGCTGGCGTCGAAGATCGAGGCCTACGCCCAGCAGCAGGAGGTGGCCACGGAGACGATCGAGCGTGGCGGCGAGATCGAGATGGAGGAGACCGACTGGCTGCGGCGGTCGTTCGGCGAGGACTTCGGGCACGTGGCCGATAAGCTCGTGACCGTGCGGCTGAGAAATCCGGCGGCCGACGACGTGTTCGCCATCCTGCTCGGGTTCCGGGCCGACTCGCTCAAGGACCTCGCCACGCTCGACCTCGCCGGCGGCTCGCTCACCGACGAGGGGCTTCTTCAGCTCAAGGAGCTGAAGGGGCTGCGGCACCTCGACCTGCGTGGCACGCAGGTGGGCAAGCTCGGCGCTGAGGCGGCCGGCTGGTTCGAGCGGCTCGAGTTCCTCGGTCTGCCGAAGGGCTCGGTCGGCATGCTCGGCCGGCTGGCAATGCCGCGCCGGGTGAAGCTCGAACTAGGCTGACGTGGCCGCTGTGTAGGCCCGTCACTCCGGAAACAGTCGCGTGGAGAGATACCGCTCGCCAAGATCGGGCAGCACCACCACCACCATTTTCCCGGCGTTCTCGGGCCGGCGGGCCACCTGGAGCGCGCCCCACGCTGCGGCCCCGCAGCTGATGCCGCACATCAGCCCCTCGCGCTTGGCCATCTGCCGGGCCGTCTCCATCGCATCCTCGTCGTCGACGCGGATCACCTCGTCGATGATGTTGAGGTTGAGAATGTCAGGAATGAAGCCCGCCCCGATGCCCTGAATCGTATGGCGGCCCGGCTTGATCGGCTGACCCGAGAGCTTCTGCGTGATCACCGGGCTGTTGGCCGGCTCCACGGCCACGACCTTCACGTCGGGCTTCTTCTGCTTGAGCACCTCGCCGACACCGGTGATCGTGCCGCCGGTGCCCACGCCGCACACGACGATGTCGACCTGCCCGTCGGTATCGGCCCAGATCTCCTCAGCCGTGGTGCGGCGATGCACCTCGGGATTGGCGGGGTTCTTGAACTGCTGCGGCATGAAGAACTGGCTGCTCGAACGACTGATCTCCTCCGCGTGCCGCACGGCGCCGGGCATGCCCTCGGCCGCCGGCGTGAGCACGAGTTCGGCACCGAGCGCCTTGAGCATCCGCCTCCGCTCGAGGCTCATGCTCTCGGGCATCGTCACGCGGAGCTTGTATCCACGGGCGGCGCACACGTAGGCCAGGCCGATGCCCGTATTGCCACTCGTGGGCTCGATGATCACGGTGTCGGGGCCGATCTGGCCCTCCCGTTCCGCCGTGTCGATCATCGCGCAGGCGATCCGATCCTTCACGCTCCAGAGCGGGTTCATGTTTTCGATCTTGCCGACGACGGTGGCCACGCAGCCGTCGGTGACCCGCCGCAGGAGCACGAGCGGTGTCCGCCCGATGCACTGCGTGATGTCGTTGCGAACCCCGGACGGCAGCTTCATGGTCACCATGTCGAACTCCTCCTGCGCGCGGTCGTCTCCCGGCCCCGCGGCCGACCGACGGTCATCACCCGCATTATCGGCACAACCGGCCCAAAACTGAAGCCGCCCGCCGCCCTACGGCAGCCGCTTTACCTTCACGCTCCGATAGTGCACCTCGCTGCCGGGGTCGTGGGCCTGGATGGCGAAGAGCCCCTCCGAGAGCTTCCGGGTGCCAACCACGCCTTCCGGCTCGACATATTCGAAGAGCACCTTTCCGTCGACGCCCACGGTCACGGCCTTACCCTTCACCACGACCTCGAGCGTGAACCACTCGTCATCCTTGGCGGGAGGCGTGAAGTTCTTTACCACGTTGTAGAGGCTGCCGGTCCGCACCGGATCGGTCTGGGAGTTGTTCACCTGCACCTCGTAGCCGTGCACGGGCCAGCCCTCCGGCTGGAACTTCGAATGGATGAAGAAGCCTGAGTTGGAGCCGGGCCGCGTCTTCACCTCAGCCTTGAGGTGGAAGTTCTTGAACTCCTGTGGCTTGGCCGCGTCGGCCCCCACGTAGAAAAGGTGGCTCCGCGGGCCGTGGGCCACGATCGCCCCATCGACCACCTTCCAGGCGGAGGGATTCTCGTTCGCCTGCCAACCTGCCAGACTTTTGCCGTCGAACAACTCGACGAACCCGGCCTCGTCGGCCACCACACCAACGCAGCAGCCAGCCACGAGCCCCACCGCCACCAGCCCTCGAACCCAGCCCGTCCAGCCTACGTACTGCATGACACGTCTCCGTGATCCGGATCTCGGAAAGGACACCACGATCGACACCGCGACCGTTGTGGTCGATGAGCATAGGCCGCCTCAGGCTGCCGTGCCACCGTTGGCCCTGCTTTCGATCGACACCGACGTGTCGCTCGCCGGGGTTCCCGTCCGCGAGACGCTCGTCGTCACTGCCGCCGGGCTCACGGTCGAGGGGAGTGACGGTCCGCTCCGCAGCCTCGCCTGGGCGGGAGTCACGCAGATCCGCACGACGGCCGGCCTTGGAGGTGGCACGCTCCAGGTGCGGGCGGATGACGTCTGGATCGACGTCATCCGCTATTCGAGCAGCCTCGCCACCCGGTTCCACAAGGTGTCGCGGGCGCTCGAGCGATCGCGGGAGTCACTCCTGGCGGGCGAGGCCGTCGCCCTCGAGCTCGACGGGCCGCTCGACCCGCCCCGCTGCGGCAGCTGCGGCCTGCGGCTGGCCACGGCCGACGACTCCTGCCCTCGCTGCCTTCAAAAGGGGCAGATTCTGCGCCGCGTGGGCGAGCTGCTCGCCCCGTATGCCCGCGGCGCCGTGCTGCTTTGTGTGCTCACATTCCTCGGCGTCGTGGCCGAACTCGTGCCGCCGAAGCTCCAGCAATACATGGTCGATGAGATCCTCTCCGACCGTGCCGGAGCGGCAGCGGGCGACGCGCTCCCCGACTTCCGTACGGCCCTGCTCGTCGTCGTGCTCGCCCTCGCCTTCTCCCGCGTGCTGCTCTCCGTGGTGGGCGTGCTGAAGGGACGGCTCGCCAGCGCGATCGGCACGGGCATCACGGCCACGCTCCGTGAGGAGATGGTGGCCAAGCTCCAGAGCCTGTCGGTGGCCTACTACGACCGCCACCAGGTGGGCTCGATGATCAGCCGAGTGGCCCACGACAGCGAGGTGCTCCACGGCCTCGTGCAGCAAGTCACCGGTGGCTTCCTCCTCCAGATCGTGCAGCTGATCGCCGTGGGTGGGATGCTCGTCTGGATCAATCCGAAGCTCGCCCTGTACACACTCATCCCGGTGCCGCTCGTGATCCTCGGCTCCTGGATCTTCTGGCGGCATGTGTACCCGCGACACTACCGCCTCTGGGATGCTTCCAGCAAGCAGATGACGCGGCTCTCCGGCATGCTCTCGGGCATCCGCGTGGTGAAGGCCTTCGCCCAGGAGGACCGCGAGCGGGAGCGGTTCCACACCGCCAGCGACCATCTCCGCCAGTGGCGGCAATGGGTGGAGCACACCAACACCACCTACTCCGCCGCGATGCAGATCGTGTTCAGCCTCGGCGGCCTGATCGTGTGGTACGTCGGCGGCCGTGACGTGATCGGCGGCAGCATGTCGCTCGGCCAGCTGATCGCATTCCTGGCCTACCTCGCGATGTTCTACGCGCCGCTCGGCGCGCTCTCGAACTTCACGACCTGGCTCACGAGCTTCCTCTCGGGGAGTAAACGGGTGCTCGAACTGCTCGACACCCCCGCCCTGATCACCGACCCGGCCCGGCCCGAACCCTGGCACGAGGTCCGTGGCGAGATCCGGTTCGACAACGTGACCTTCGGCTATGACCGCAACCAGCCGGTGCTGCACGACGTGTCGTTCACGGTCGAGCCCGGTGAGATGGTGGGGATCGTGGGCCGTTCGGGGTCGGGCAAGTCGACGCTCGTGAGCCTGCTCGCCCGGTTTCACGACGTACAGGAGGGGAGCATCACGGTCGATGGCCACGACATCCGCGACCTCTCGATGCACGACCTGCGGGAGAAGCTCGGGATCGTGTTCCAGGATTCGTTCCTGTTCCGCGGCACGATCTGGCGGAATCTCTCCTACGGCCGTCCGCAGGCCACGATCGAGGAGGGGCTCACCGCGGCCAAGGCGGCCGGCGCCCACGACTTCCTCTGCCGGCAGCCGCTGGCCTACGAAACGCTCCTCGGCGAGCACGGCGCCGGCCTCTCCGGCGGCGAGAAGCAGCGGCTCTCGATCGCCCGCACGCTGCTCTACGACCCTCGGATCCTCGTGCTCGACGAGGCCACGAGCAACATCGACGCCGAGGCCGAAAAGGCGATCCAGGAGGCGCTCGCCGTACTCGTCCGCGGCCGCACCACGATCGCCATCGCCCACCGGCTCTCCACGCTCCGCAACGCCGACCGCATCCTCGCCTTCGACCGGGGCCGGCTCGTCGAGCAAGGCACCCACGCCGAGCTGCTCGCGGCCGACGGCCTCTACGCGCGGCTCGTGCGGATTCAGACGCAGGTCTCGAAGCAGCCCACGGTTGACATGCTGCTCGTCGAGGAGGCGGCCCGTCCTGCCACGGAGCCGGTGGACGACGTGGCGTCGGAGACACCAGCGCCCGCAGCCAGGATCGAGTGGCTCGACCCCGCACGGCATCGGTTCGCGACCGGCCCGTACGACCGTATCGAGCTTTGGAACGGCGACGACTGCGTCGCGGCAGGCATCTTCATCGTGCGGGCGTTCCCGGCGTCGCATCCAGAGGCCTATCTCTCCGTGCGGGGATGGAGCGAGTCGGGCGAGGAGATCGAGCTGGGCATGATCCGGGCGCTGGCCGACTGGGCCGCTGCCGACCGCGCGGTCGTGCTGGTGGCCCTGGCCCGACGGTCGCTTGTCCGCGAGATCCGCCGCATCCACGACGTGGCGCTGGCCCACGGCTACCTCGACTTCGATGTCGAGACCGACGTCGGCCGCCGCCAGTTCACGGCCCGCTGGACGCAGAGCCAGGCGGTCGATTTCGGGGCCGAGGGCAAGATGCTCATCGACGCCGACGAGAACCGCTGGGTCGTGCCGCGGATCGACGCCCTCCCCAAGCCCGACCGCGAGAAGTTCCTCCACTACGTCTACTGGTAGCCGTTTCTTGCGGTGGCCCTCCCCCTGCCATACAACGTGTCCACGGACGGCGGGCGGGCCATTCCCCCGGGAATGCTTCCGCACCCGATGCGCCTGTCAGGGAAGACGGCGAACAATTCGGTCCTTTTCGTCCAGCGTGCCGGTTTTTGTTCCGGCTCTCGATCCCGGTTTCTTCCCTTCTGGAGATGTTCGATGAATATCGTCGATCTGATTTCGAGCCAGCTGTCGGGTGATGTCCTCGGCAAGCTCGGCGGCCTTATCGGGGCCAATGAGTCGCAGACCCGCACGGCCACGAATGCCGCCGTGCCGGCCCTGCTCAACGTGTTTGCCAAGCTCGCCTCGAGCAACAGCGGTGCCGACCAACTCGCCAAGGCGATGGGCGGCCTCGATCTCGGCATGCTCGGCAACCTCGCCGGCGCGCTCGGTGGCAGCCAGGCCTCGGGCATCGGCAGCCTCGGCGGCAACCTGCTCGGCTCGCTGCTCGGCGGCGGCAACAACCTGACGAGCCTCGTCGACGTGATCGCGAAGTTCGCCGGGATGCAGCCGGGCATCATGAAGACGCTCGTCACCTACCTCGCCCCGATCGTGCTCGGCATGGTCGCCAAGCAGTTCCAGGGCCGCCCCGACGCGGCCGGCGTGTCGCGGCTCTTCTCGGAGCAGGCGTCCAACATCCGCGGCTCGCTGCCGAAGGGCCTGTCGCTCGGCGACTTCGCCCAGGGGGCGGTGTCGCCCGCCGGCCGTAGTAGCCATGGCCATCGCGAGCCGGAGAAGGCGGGACTGCCCGGCTGGCTGCTGCCGCTGCTCGTCCTGGGCGCCGTCGGCCTCGGCTACTACCTCTGGAACGAGAACCAGAAGCGGGCGAAGGACGGCGTCGTGGCCGTCGTCGAAGACATCGAGAAGAAGGGACCGGTCACGGTCGATCGCACTGAAGTGGTCGAGCGGGCCGGCAAGGATCTGATCGACACCGTCACCGAGACGATCTCGATCGATCCGAAGTTCCTCGAGGCGGTCCGCGTCGGCAAGAACGCGACGGAGCTGTTCGGCGGCCTGTCGTCGGTGCTCGGTGGCGTAAAGGATCTCGACACGGCGAAGCTCGCCCTGCCGGAGCTCGAGAAGCTCTCGCCGATGCTGAAGGACCTGGAGTCCGAGGCCGGCAAGCTGCCTGCCGAGGAGAAGCCCGCCTTCGCCGAGTTCATCGGCAAGAACCTGGGCCTGCTCCAGAAGGTGATCGACACGGTGATGGCGATCCCGGGCGTGAAGGACGTGCTCGGCCCGGTCGTCGTTCCGATGGTCGAGGCCTTCACGAAGCTGTCGAAGTAGGCCTTCTGGCAATCGCCTGAACGTCACACGGCCCGGGGCGGCGCATGCCGCCCCGGGCTTTTTTGTCACACGATCGCGAGCGGGTTGCGCCTTTCTTCCAGCGTCCCACGCGTCACGCCCACGCGGTTGGCCGCCCGGAGCGACGTCCACACGTCCTTGCCCGTGGCCCGTCCGGCAAGCAGGTCGCGGTACGCCGCCACGATCCGGCCGATCTCGTCGGCCGGCTCATCGAGCAGCTCGATCCGAAACCAGCTCACGCCCCGAGACCGCAGCATCGGCACGGTCTCTGCCGCGCTCTGCGGCACCGCGTTGAAGAGCGTGTTGCGGCAGCCGACGTCGGCCGTGAGCGGATGCTCCACCCCGATCCGGTCGCGGAGCTTCACGACATGCTCGTCGCAGGGGCGGCCGCAGTTGGTCTTGTTGGTGCCCGGCGAGAGCACGGCGCAGAACACGCAGTGCTCCATGTGGAACATCGGCATGTGCTGGTGGACTACGATCTCCAGCCACTCCGGCGGCGTGGCCGCAACGAGTCCTGCGAGCTGGTCGCGGTTGAGGTCGTACGACGCGGTCACACGGTCGCAGCCCGCCGCCATGAAGAACTCCGCCGTCAGTTCGTTCGTCACGTTGAGCGAGAAGTCACCCACCACGGGGATGCCGCGATCCTTGAAGAACCGCAGGCCCGCGTAGTTCCGCACGAGCACACCATCGGGGGCATGCTTTTCGAGGAGCCTGAAAATGCCGACTTCGTCGGGCTTCTGAATCCGGGGCGTGGCGAGCAGGAGGGTGGCCTTTGCATTGCGGCAGATCTCGACAGCCTCACGATACTGACGAATGTCGGCAAAGTCAGCGATCAGGCGGCGTTCGCCGAGCTCGAGCACGGTCCGCAGCTGATCGAGCGACCGCACGAGAACGTGGAGCGTGGGCAGCGCGGCCGTAGGCCCGTCCCTCCGTGACGGGCTGTCTTCCGTCCGCGTGGTCATGTCACGGCGTGACATGCTGTCTTCTGTCCGGTCACGGCGTGACCGGGCTACTCGTACGCACGCGGAAAGCCCCGCCACGATGTCGTGCCGCAACTTCCCGAGCACGCTGAACGGCACCATCACCGCCCCATCGATCTCGGCCGTGACCTCCCGCAGCTCGAACGGCGTGCCCCCCAGTCGGCCCAATTGGCTACGGAGCACCTCTGTGTCGAGCGGGTGCTTCGTGGCCGCCTGGGTGGGCTCGCTGCTCTGCACCTCGCACCGCCGGCCCGCCGCCGTCGTCGCAGTGACCCTCACTGGCTGTCCCACGGCCACGCTGACGTGCAGGTCCACGGCCTGCCGCCGCAGCGGCGCATCGCCGGTGAACGTCTTGCGCAGCCGCGCGGTGAGTTGCGGGTCGTCGGTCTTCCACACGGCCTGCCCCGGCTGGATCCGCGCGAGATCGACTGCGTCGCGGCCGAATGCCAGCTCCACGCGACCCGTAGTCACCGATTCGGTGAGCGAGCGGCCCCGGTCGAACACCTCGTACACGCGACCGCCGATCGAGTCGTCGCTCGTGGGGCCGCAGGCGAAGGCCACGCCGTCGCCCCTCTTCACGCCACCGGCAAGCCCCACCGCGAGATCGACCGCTACGCGATCGCGCCGCACCTCCGCCACCGTCCCGAGCCGCACGCCCCGCTTCGCGCTCGACGTCGCGGGCACGAGCATCTTGTGGTCACAGCCGTGGAGCCAGCCCGGCGAGAAGCCGCGAGAGAACGAGAGCTCCATCTCCTCGACCTCACGGGGCGTGAACGCCATGGGCTTCCCGGCCACCGCCGTGTCGATCGCCTGGCGGTAGTGCCGCGTGATGTTCGCCACGTACTCGGCCGTCTTGAGCCGCCCTTCGATCTTGAACGACGACACGCCCGCCGCGATCAATTCGGGAGCAAGGGCGTAGGCTGCGAGATCCTGGGGCGAGAGGAGGTATTTCTGACCGCCGAGGTCCACGTCTTTGCCATCGCAGACGAGGTCGTAGGGGAGCCGGCAGGCCTGGGCACACTGGCCGCGGTTAGCGCTGCGGCCGCCGAGCGATTCACTCGTAAGGCACTGCCCGGAGTAGGCCACGCACAGGGCCCCGTGCACGAAGACCTCGAGCGGCATCGTGGTCTGCTTCCGGATCTCCACGATCTCGGCGATCGACAGCTCGCGGGCCACGACGACCCGTTCCATTCCCAGCTCCTCGGCCAGTGCGATGCACTCGGCACTGGTGAGGGTCATCTGCGTGGAGGCGTGGAGCGGCAGGTCGGGGCGGAGCCGGCGAATGAGCCGGGCCGCCCCCACATCCTGCAGGAGCACGGCGTCGACACCTGCGTCGGCCACCGCCGTCAGCACCCGTTCGAAGTCGGCGAGTTCGTCGCTGAACACGAGCGTATTGAGCGTGGCGTAGCCCTTGAGGCCGCGGAGATGCAGCGTCTGCATGAGCCGCGGCAGATCGTCAAGCGTGAAGTTCGTAGCCCGGGCCCGGGCGTTGAAGCCGGCGTCGAGTCCGAAGTAGACGGCATCGGCGCCATTTTCGATGGCCGCACGCACGCAGTCCCAGTCACCAGCCGGCGCAAGCAGTTCGGGTGTCATGCGTCACGTGTAGGGGGTATGTCATGCCGTGACATGCAGGTTTCTTACCGGTCACGGCGTGACCGGGCTACTTTGCCGGGCTACACGTAACCGGGCTCTTGCGCCTCACTCCTGATCGCCGCGGAGCTTCGCGAGCACGCTGTAGTCCTCCAGCGTGGTCGTGTCGCCCACGGTCTCCTTGCCGGCGGCGATGTCGCGGAGGAGCCGCCGCATGATCTTGCCGCTGCGGGTCTTGGGCAGCGAGGCGGTGAAGTGGATGTCGTCGGGCGCGGCGAGGGCCCCGATCTGGTGCCGCACGTGCTTCCGCAGCACGTCCTTGAGCGCGTCGGTGGGCTCGCCATTGCGGAGCGTCACGAACACGGCCACGGCCTCCCCCTTTACGTCGTGCGGCCGCCCCACCGCCGCGGCCTCCGCCACGCTCGGATGGCTCACGAGTGCGCTTTCAATCTCGATCGTGGAGAGCCGGTGGCCCGCCACGTTGAGCACGTCGTCGATCCGGCCCATGATCCAGTAGTAGCCGTCGGCATCCTGGCGGGCGTTGTCACCGGCGAGATACTTGCCCGGCACCCGTGACCAGTAGGTTTCTACAAAGCGGGCGTCGTCACCCCAGATGCCGCGGAGCATGCCGGGCCACGGCTGCTGCATCACGAGCCAGCCCCCTTCGCCGGGCTGCACCGGATGCCCCGTGGCATCGACGATCTGCGGCACGACGCCGGGCAGCGGCAGCGTGCAGCTGCCGGGCTTCGTGGGCGTGCAGCCGGGAAGCGGGCTCATCATGATCCCGCCGGTCTCGGTCTGCCACCAGGTATCGACGATCGGGCAACGCTTGCCGCCGATCACCTCGTGATACCAGATCCAGGCCTCGGGATTGATCCCTTCGCCCACGGTGCCGAGCAGCCGCAGACTCGAGAGATCGCGGCCCTCGATGTGCTGCATGCCCCACTTCATGAACGAGCGAATCGCGGTTGGCGCCGTGTAGAAGATCGTGGGCTTCTCCTGCTCGATGATCTCCCAGAACCGGCCCTCGTGCGGGGCGTTCGGGGCACCCTCGTAGATGAGGATGCTCGCGCCGGCGGCCAGCGGGCCGTAGGTCACGTAGCTGTGGCCGGTGATCCAGCCGCAGTCGGCGGTGCACCAGAAGAGATCGTCGTCCCGCAGGTCAAACACCCACTCGGCCGTGGTCTTCGCCCAGAGCAGATAGCCGGCCGTGGTGTGCTTGATGCCTTTGGGTTTTCCAGTGGAACCGCTCGTGTAGAGGATGAAGAGCGGGGCTTCGGAGTCCATCGCGGCGGGGTCGAGGTCGGCGGGCATGCTCTCCACGAGCTCGTGCCACCAGACGTCGCGGCCGGGCACCATCTCTACTGGCTGGCCGGTCCGCTTGAGCACGATCACATGCTTGACGGTCGTGGGAGCATGGCTCTTCGAGGCCAGCGCATCATCCACGTTCTTCTTGAGCGGCAGTTGGGCACCGCGCCGCCAGCCGCCGTCGGCGGTGATCACGGCCACGGCCTGGGCATCTTGGTTGCGGTCGGCGATCGCCTCGCTGGAGAAGCCGCCGAAGATCACGGAGTGCACGGCGCCGATCCGAGCGCAGGCCAGCATCGCGATCACGAGTTCCGGCGTCATCGGCATGTAGATCGACACCACCTGCCCCGGTTGCACGCCGAGCTTCTTCAGCCCCGCCGCGAACCGACACACCTCCGCATGCAGCTCGCGGTACGTGAACGTCTTCCGCTCACCGGTCGGCTCGCCCACCCACACGATCGCCGTCTTGTCGCCTTTGCCCGCCGCAATCTGGGCATCGAGGCAGGCGGCCGAGGCATTGGTCTGCCCGCCCACGAACCACTTGGCCGCTGGCGGCTGCCAGTCGAGCACCTGCGTGTAGGGGGCCATCCAGGGGAGGCTGCGGGCCTTCTCATCCCAGAAGGCGTCGGGGTTCTTGGCGGCGGCGTCATAGATGCGGCGGTAGTCGTCGAGCGAGCCGATTCGCGCCCGTTCCGAAAACTCCGCCGGCGGCGGGAACACCCGTACCTCGTTCATCACGCTGGCCACCTTGCCCGCCCCGCCTTGCTGCGCCGTCATCAAAGCATCCTCGTTGCGAAAACGAACCCGATCCCCCGGCTCGCGCCTGGGGGCTTGTATGAAAAATCGTGATGTCGTTTGTGGAAGCCCCCGTGCGCGAGCTGGGGGATTGCTCTCACCCGCCGGTCACACGAACCTCGGCCGGCTTCTGGTAATCGGCCGCGATCCGGGCCGCCTCGTCGAGCGACAGTTCGCCCGGCTGCACCCAAAATCGGTAGCCCACCTGGAGCGGCCGGCTGGGATCGAGCTCGTACTCGAAATACGACCCGAACCGGGCGTAGTCGCGTTCGCTCATCCGGGCCTCGCCCGGGTTCTCGGGCCGATTCACGCGGAGCACGGTGTATCGCTGGCCTCCCACCACGAAGCTGGCGGCATGCCACGGGGCGTTCACGTAGGTCTTGTCGTCGGGCCAGTTGCGAAACTTGCCCGGCTCGGCCTTCACGCCCGGCCGCAGATAGTAGGTCTGGTCCTTTGTCGACTCGTGCACCTCGTTCGAGGCTCGGAAGTGCACGCCCGAGTGCTGCGGGTCGCCGTCGAGCCGCACGGGGGCGTCGGCCGTGAGCCGGCTGGCAAAGTCGATGATCGTGCCGCCGGGCGCGGGCACGATCTCCAGTTCGCGAATCTCGCCGAGCACCTTCGAGTCGTCGCAGCCCATCCAGTCGATGGCCACCCGCTGCACGCCCTCCACGGGGCCGGCCACCTCGTCGAGCATCAGCCGATGCTCCTGCCGCGCCCCCTTGACGCAGTGCCAGCAGTCCGACATCGTCTTCTTGTCGGCCCCGTGCGAGATCCGGTTGTAGCCGAAGAAGATGCCGCGGTGATGCGTGAACTGGCCACCGTCCCCCTTCGTGAGCCGCATGCCGGTTACGGGGTCGAACACATGATGAAACGGTTTGTAGGTGACGAGCCGCTTGTCTTCACTGGACGTGTCGTACGCGGGCATCTCGTACCGCACCACGGGCTTGCCGGCGAGCAAGAGCGCCGCCGCCCCTGCCTCGTCCGCCCAGCGGAGCCGTGGCTCGGCCTTGGGATCGGCGGGCAGGAGTTCAGCCTTTAGTTCAACCGTGCTGCCGGCTGCGAGCTTGGGCAGCATGAACACGATGTCGCGGTGTTCCATGCCATACGGCCCGCGCGGCAGCGGTGCGAAGAGTTCCGTAGGCACCACCTGCCCGTCCACATGCGAGCCGTCGGCGAGCTTGATCCGGACGGCGGCCCCGCCCTCGGCGGCAGGCGAGCCCTGGGGCACGGTGATTCGGGCCCGAAGCGGCAGGTTCGACCGATCGACGTCGCCTGCGGCGACGGAAATCGTCCACGGCCCTTCATCGGCGGCCCGGCAGGCGGCCGGCCCGAGCGGCCCGATCAGGTGGGTGACGAGGCAGAGCAGGGTGCAGAACAGGCTGGTGAGTCGCATGAGGAGTCCCTTTCCGGGCGTAAGCAGACCATCCCCGGTCCCGCCCGGCAATGCCCCCGGCAGTACCACCCGGGGCGGCGGGCGAAACGTCCTCCAGTCAGCCAACCCACCGCAGCAGCCGCTCCAGCAAATCCCGCACGCCGATCGACTCGGCCATCGTGCGTAGGTAGTCGATGTCGAGTTTCACCCCGTGGAGCCGCACGAGCCGGGAGACGTCGTCCCACTGGCGTTCTGACGTTTCATCCGTCAGCCGAAACCATTCCAGCTTGGCAAGGATGGAATCCTCGACCGTCGCCACGGGGATCGGATCACTGGCGGGAGGGCCAAACAATTCCGGCCGAGCCCGTTCGAAGGCAGCTTCGTCGAACCGCCGCCCACGATGCACGAACACATCGATTTTGTAGGACGTCGGCAGGTGGATCAGATTGAAGCACTTTCGGGCCCTCACCGCCTCCCGAGCCGTCGGGGCGCTGGCATAAAAGTCTGGCCCGCACGCCTCGATCAGAGCCTCCGCCTGCGATTCCGAGAGCGAGCACACGATATCGACGTCCATGGTTGAGCGGATCGCCCCGTGAAACGTGCTCGCGACACTGCCGCCGATGTAATGCCTGACGCCGAGCCGCCGCAGCGCGGCGACGACAGGGACGAGCGCAGCGACGAGATCGTCAAAGTCGCTCACCTGCGGCGACTCTCCAGCCCCCGTCGCACCTCGGCAGCAAGGTCATCGCCGTAGGCGAGAGCGAGGTATTGCAGCCGCACCTCGGCCTCGAGGATTCCCGGCTGGCTGCTGCGAATGGCCGCCAGAGCAAGATCGCGGCCGCGGCGGGAGCTGGCGAGCATCTTCTGCAGCCGCTCCTGGGGCGTGAGCCGACGAAAGCAGGCGAGTTGCGCCTCGTCCGCATCCAGAGACGTATCAGACACGGCCGTCTTCGGCGGCATGGCGTTCCTCCAAACAATTCCGCCGACATCATACACGGCAGCCAATGGGCGAGGCCCGATCTAGCCGCACGGCGGTTTGAAGTGCCTGCGAATAGCCGCTCGGAGTCGTTCCACGTCCTGGGGTTCACGTTGACGGCGAGATGCGGGCCTCTTCGCTGCCCTCGAAAACAGCCAGCTCCTCGTTCAGCTTGGCGATCAACTTCCTAATGCCTGCTTTCGTGAACCCATTCATCCCGATTGGATACTCCAGTTGCAGACGCCAGGCGATCCTGCAGGTCCTGGAGTTCCGACTGGGCCTTTTCGTATTCCACTGCTGTCGTAATCACATCGCCACCTCCACAATTCCTTTACGTCTACCGTCAGCCTCCCGTGTTCGACCGAAGAATTCTACCCAGTCGTCCCAGTCTCGACGGTTTCCCACTGCATAGATGCCTTCCGGCTGCCGCAAAAGAAGCATCATTTCGAGTTCCACGGCTTCCATGTCACCGCGGGCTACCCGCCCTACGAAGTCGTCGTTGAGCCAGACGACCACATCGACGTCCGCAGGATCCGGGGCCGCGGTCACGAAACTTCCGTCAACAAAAAGCCGCTTCGCGGCTACTGCGCGAGACAAAGCGATCCAACTCCGCAGCCGCAACGCGAGCCGCCGGCGGCGAGCCGTTGAACCGCCAAACCGAAAGGTCACGTCAGCCTCGGTGGCTGGATGAAGCCCCTCGGGGAGGTATCCGTCGTCACGGAAATCGGGGATCGACATTGAGTGATGGCTCTATCTCAGCGGGCAGATGCGAAACTGGCATGCACTCGCACAAGTGTGTACGTGCGTACAGTTTTTGTCGAGCCCATGCAACACCCCGCCAATCACAACGCCAGTCGTCCGCCCCGCGTCTCACCCCGTGATCTCGACGAGCATGCGTTCGACGCCGGCCTGCCATGGGGGCAGCGTGAGGCCGAACGTGCGGCGGAGCTTCGCCGTGTCGAGCCGCGAGTTGTGGGGCCGGCGGGCGGGCGTGGGGTATTCCGTCGTGGGCACGGGGAGGATCCGATCGGCCGCTACCTTCACGGGCAGGCCGCGGCTGCGGGCCCAGTCGATCACGAGCGTCGCGAAGCCGTGCCAGCTCGTCTCGCCGGCGGCCACGCAGTGGTAGGTGCCCGCAACGCTTGCATCGGCATGGAGCCGCCGCAGCACGAGGGCCGTCACGTCGGCGAGCAGGTCGGCACCGGTGGGGGCCCCATGCTGGTCGTCGATCACCCTCAGCTCGTCCCGTTCGGCGGCCAGCCGGAGCATCGTCTTCACGAAGTTGTGGCCGCGGGCGGCATACACCCAGCTCGTGCGGAGGATCACGTGGCGGCAGCCGCTCTGCCGCACGAGCTCCTCCCCGTCCAGCTTCGTCGTGCCGTACACGCTCAGCGGCCCCGTGGCCGCCGTCTCGTCGCGTGGCGCCGTGCCGCTACCGTCAAACACGTAGTCGGTGCTGTAGTGGATCAGCGACGCCCCGATGGCCGCCGCTTCGCGGGCGAGCACGCCGGGGCCCACGGCATTGATCCGACGTGCGAGGTCGGGCTCGGCCTCGGCCTTGTCGACGGCGGTGTGGGCGGCGGCATTGACGATCACGTCGGGCCGCACGCGGCGGACGAGCGGGGCAAGCGACTCGGGGTCGGAGAAATCGGCCCGCAGGTCGCCGGGCGAGTCGAAGTCGCAGGCGGTCACGGAGCCGAGGATCGCGAGCGACCGCTGGAGTTCCCAGCCCACCTGACCGTTCTTGCCGAGGAGGAGGATGTTCATGGGGTCATCGAAACCCGAGAAGAAACATGGTTCGTGCATTACGAAATCTGTCGATTTCAATCTCAAAGAAAATTTCTAACTTCCCAAGCGGGAACGGTGGTAGATCATCCTCGCCAGCCTTGTTCACGCTACGCGAAGTCAGTGATGGAGGCCGGCCGCTCCTTCTTTCACCCAATTCAGCCGCTTGCGCTCACGAGAGCTGCTATCCGCTCCCCGATGGCAAGCGATGCTGTCGCCGCCGGTGACGGCGCGTTGACTACGTGCAGGATGCGTTCGCCGGGGGCAAACTCGAAGTCTTCAATAAGCCGCCCATCGGGCCGCATCGCCTGGGCCCGCACACCCGCTCCGCCGGGAACGAGATCGTCGGCCTGCACCGCCGGAACGAGCCGCTGGAGCGACCGGCAAAACTCCCGACGGCTCCACGACCGCCACAGTTCGTAAGCGGACATCCTGGGGTGTCGGGCGACGAACCGCCACAGGCCGGGAAAGGCGAGCGAGTCGATGGCGTCGCTGAAGTTCAGGCTGCGATGAGCATAGCCCTCGCGGGCCAGTGCCAGGACAGCATTGGGCCCTGCCTCGACGCCGCCATGGATCATCCTCGTGAAGTGCACGCCAAGAAACGGGAAAGCCGGATCAGGCACTGGGTAGACGAGGTTGCGCACGAGCCCTGCCGCCTCGGGCCGCAAGTGAAAATATTCTCCGCGGAACGGGACGATCCGAGCGGTAGGCCGGAGGCCTGAGAGCCGAACGAGCCGATCGGAGTGCAGTCCGCCGCAGGTGACGACAAACGAGGCCGCGACATCACCGGCCGTTGTCTCGAGCCGCCAGCCGCTGGCCTCCTGCCGCATATCGGCCAGATGGGTGTTGAGGAGAACCCGGCCGCCGAGCCGCGTCACCTCGCGAGCCAGCGCATCCGCGACCGCCCGGTAATCGACGATCCCCTCCTCCGGCACGTGAATCGCCGCGACGCCTGCGGCATGCGGCTCGATCTCCTGAATCTCCTCCGCCGAGCTGAGCCGCCGGAGCCCCTGCAGCCCATTCGCAGTGCCCCGCTCCCATAGCACGTCAAGCTGTGCCCGCTCGCGGTCGTTCGTTGCGACCACGAGTTTGCCGCAGATCTCGTGGGCCACGCCATGCTCCCGGCAGAACTCGACCATCTGCCTCAGGCCGCGGACGCTCAAGACCGCCTTCTCGGAACCGGGTTTGTAGAATAGGCCGGCGTGTAGCACGCCGCTGTTATGGGTTGACTGCTGGCAGGCGACGCGGGCGTCTTTCTCGAGAAGCGTGACGTTTTCAGCCCCTCGCTGCAGTAACCTCCACGCTGTGGCAAGGCCAACGAGCCCGCCGCCGACGACGACCGTGGATCCGACGGCAAGTCTGGCGCGATGTACGGTGCCGGCCATGCACGGATGCCTTGAATACGGATGAGCAGAACGACCGCGTGCGTCAGATCCGAGAGCGCCAGTAGTCGAGTAGGTGACCGACGCTCTCCTCAAATGTGTAGCGCGGCCGCCATCCGGTCGTCTGCACGAACTTCCCGATATCGGGCACCTGGAGTGTCACATCGGCTGGCCTCAGCAGTGCTGGATCGACACGGCTCGGAATCGGACACCGAGCCCTCTTCTTCAACAACTCCAGGAAATCTCCAACCGTAATCACCGTTGCGCCACCGATGTTGTAGACCTCCCCCGGCTCACACAGCGCTGCTGCCGCCCAGTACGAAGCCATCGCGTCACGAACATCAATCATGGTACGCACTGAATCCAGATTTCCATGCAAGAGCTCCTTCTGCTTGCCTGCTTCGATAAGCGCAACCTGGCGGGCAAAAGCCGTGGCGAAAAGATCAGTCCGTCGCGGATTGAAGTACGCAAACATTCGCGTACGGATGATCGGCATGCCATAGCAGCGAAAGTAGGTGTAGCCAAGATGATCCTGAGCCGTCTTAGAAACGGCATACGGACTCGATGGCCGCAGCGGACACTCCTCCCGTATTGGCACATCCCCCTTGTTCACTTGTCCATAAACCTCGGAAGTGCTGCAAAGCTGGATGACGGGAGAGATACCTGCCGATCGAACCGCCTCGAAAAGATTGGCCGTGCCCATGATGTTGTTGCTCAGGACGGCCAGCGGTGTTGTGAAGCCGGCTCGCACGTTCGCATGCGACGCAAGGTGGAAGATCACGTCCGGGCGTACGTCGACCAGCACTCGCAAAATGGAGCTGAAGTCCATGAGATCGCACTCGTGCACGCGGACGGCGTCCTGGACGGCCTCCAAGTTTCGCTGCGCCGTCGTGCTGTGCCAGCGGGTGATCCCGTGGACCTCAACGTCGGGCTGGTGCTCGACGATGTACTCGGCCAGATAACTACCGCCAGATCCAGAGATTCCAGTGATGAGCGCTCGCGCGAAACGTCTCGGCTCCATCATGCTCCGCCTCCCTGCGCCACATTTTCCGCATACCACGCAAGCGTCCGGCGAATACCGTCATCCAGTGCAACAACAGGAGCCCAACCAAGCGTCCTGCCAGCCTTGTCACAGTTCAGGCACAGGCTGGTCTTGATGGTCGGCTGGGAAAGGTCGTGATCAACCTCGAGCGATCGACCCGAAATGCGAACCATGGCTGCGACGAGATCCTTCACCGCGACAGCCTTCCCAGCCCCGCAATTGAGAAGGAGAAACGGCTCCCGCTGCCTGTCCACCGCTAGTTCGACAAACCGCACGAGATCGTCGACGTGGAGCAGGTCGCGGGCTTCCTCGCCGGAGCCCCAAACCACCACCTTGTCTTTCGCAGTCATCACTTTTCGGACGGTGGCACCAAAGACGTGGCTCCGGTCGGGATCGTACTTGTCGTGCGGCCCGTAGATGTTTGAATGCCGAATCACGGCGTGCCGGGTGCGTCCGAGTCCTGCATAAAACTCGCACATTTTCTCGACGTAGACCTTGGTCCAGCCGACCCCAAAATACCGGGGATGGATTCCTGCTGCCGCGTCGAAATCTTCCTCCGCCAGCGGCACATTTGAAGACGGATACATCACCGTACAACTAAAGAAAACAAAATGCCCGACATGGTGCTCGAATGCGGCCCGTAGCAGCAGCGAATTCATCACAGCATTGTCGGCCACGTGGATGTAGGGCCGTGAGACGATGTCCTTGGCTCCTGATGTCGTGGCGGCAGCCTGGATGACGACGTCGGCGCCGCTGACGACCCGATCTACGTCATCGGCCTTGCAGAGGTCTGCGCGATGCCATTCGATGCGCGGATGGTTGAATGGTGGGCGGGAGTGCCAGATGCCACGGACGCAAACGTCCGTTCGTTGCGCAAGTCGCTCCGCTATGTTGCGACCGATGAAACCTGTTGCCCCACACACGACCACATTGAGCATTTACCGGCCTCCGTGGACAGGGATGATCGTGCCGGTCACGAATGCCGACTTCGATGAGATCAGCCAGGTAATCAATTCGCCGACATCACACGGCTCACCGAGCCGACCAAGCGGCACCTGCGTGACTTGCGCCCGTTGCCGAGCGTCACCCCCACTGCCGTCCTCATCAACGATGAGCCCAGGGCTAACCGCATTGACGCGGACGCCTTCGGAACCGAATTCCCTGGCCAGCGACAGAGTCAGCGCGTTGGCGGCACCCTTCGACGCCGAGTAACCGGCCAAGTCGGCTGCTCCAAAAGCAGCCACCTGCGAACTGACGTTTACGATCGATCCTCCTGACCCTCCGCGAGACTTTGCCATGCGAAGAAAGGCCTCGCGACAAAGCCCTGCTACGGAGAGCACATTTACGTCGAATGCCCTCCGCCAGTCCGCAAGGTCCGCGTCGACGAGCCGCTGGCGCGGAGGGACATAGGCCGCGTTGTTGACAAGACCTACGAGCGGTCGGTGGAAAAACTTATCAGTTCTTTTGAACCATGTGGCGACGTCGTCTTCCGGTAGATTCATTTTCAGCGCAGTGGCATGCCCGCCCTCGGCGTGAATCCCGGCCACGACCTTCTCGGCCTTCCCTGCTTGCTGGCGGTAGGTCACCAACACCTCGTATCCGGCTTGAGCCAGCAGGATCGCTGCCGCCCGCCCGATACCGCGACTGCCACCGGTGACCACGACGGCGCCCTTGCCAGCGCTCATCGGGCAGCCTCCCGCCCAGGGAACTCGGTAAACGAGTTGTAGCGGCCTGCATTAGCGTGTCGATTCGCACGGTACCAGTCGAGGGTTTCTCGTATGCCATCGGCGAGTGAAATCGTCGGACGGATGCCGTACGACTCGGCCCGGCTGGTATCCATCACGCGGCGGGCGTCCCCAGCAGGCTTGGACGTGTCCCAGACGACGCTCGGCTGCGGATCGAGACACGACACCAATGTCTCCACAACCTGTCGAATAGTGATGCCAGTCCCGCTGCCGAGATTCACCGGCTCTTGGATGCCTTGCTCGAACACCTGTAATATGCCGCGAGCACAGTCACGAGTATGGATGAAGTCACGAATCTGCGATCCATCGCCCCATACCACGAGTGGATTTTCGCCCTCGGAGGAACGACGTATGAGCGACGGGATTACCATCGCATTTTCAGGATCGAAATTATCCCACGGGCCATACACATTGGCCGGGCGGACGATCGAGATGGCTTCCCAGCCGTACTCGATCCGATAGGCCTCCGCTTGAAGTTCTCCCATCCGCTTCGCCCATCCGGCGAAACGGTCATTCGGGGATGGAAACGTCTTCCAAACGTCGTCCTCCCGGAACACCTCGGCCGGCTGGTACACGCCGACCGAACTGACGAACAGGTAGCGAGCGACACCCTGGCGCCGAGCTGCCTCCATCATGTTGATGCTGAACTGGAGCGTCGGCACGAAGAAGCTCGCGGGCTTTCGCGCCGTCATCGCGGGCGACCCCTTGATGCCGACGAGATTGAAGACGTAGTCAACCCCTTGGCAGGCATCGAGACACTGCTCAAAGAATCGCAGGTCGCAGCGACGAAATTCCACCCCGGCAGGCGCACGAGACGGCTCATCAAGCGAGGCCACGAGAACCCGTGCGCCCCGGGCGAGGAGCATGTCAACTAGGGGTCGGCCGATCATCCCCGTGCCGCCCGTCACGAGAACTGTTTTGCTGTCGAACATGAAGTGACGCCGCAGCGTAGTCAGAGCGTATTAAGAAGATCGCACAGCGCGATCACGCGCGATCTTTCCAGGTCGGGATAGTTGCCAATGTAGTAGCCGAAAAAGTGCACGTGGTCGACGTGCGGAAACGACTTGAACGCATCGCCATACCGCCCCCGAAGGTAGGGCTGCCGAAGTTGATTGCCGCCTCCGGAGGTACCCCGCCTAAACTCGACTCCGTGCGATCGCAGAGCCGCCTCCACGCGGTCCCGCAGCCCTTCATCGGGCTCGCGGAGCACCAGCGTAAAAGCGTAGTTGCTGCTCCCGTCGCGGCGGAAGTCGGTGCGATACCTGGCCGGATCGAGATTGTCGAGAAAGGCATGAAGGTTGTCGGTGCGGACGCGGTTGTTCCTTTCCAGCCGCGGCAATTGACTGCGACCGATGACCGCGTTGATCTCGGTGCTGCGGACGTTGTAGGCCGGGAACGCAAAGATGAAGTCCGGATTAAGGTCGGGATGTCGTTGGACGTAGTGGGCCCTAACGTCGGGCGACGAACTCTCCCGCACCATGCCGTGTGCCCGCAGCATGCGGACTGCCTGATACAAGTCCTCGTCGTCAGTGCACACCATGCCGCCTTCGATCGTGCTGAGATGGTGGGCGTAGTAGAACGAGAAGTTCGACGCCAAACCGAAGGTGCCGAGCTTGCGTCCCGCATGCGTTGCGCCGTGCGACTCGCATACGTCCTCAATGAGCGGCACCCCACGACGTCGTACGTCCTCGAGAAACGCGTCCGTGAGACCGTCGTAGCCGAGGATATGGGTCAGGAAAATCGCACGCGTCTGGGAGGTGATGCGTTGCAGCACTTGATCGAGGTCCATCGCCAGCGTTCGCGGGTCGATGTCGACGAACACCGGATCAAAGCCGCACTGCAGCACCGAGGCGATGTCCGATACCCACGTAAGTGTCGGGACGATAACCTCGCCGGGACCGTACCGATGCCGCAAGGCAGCCATCGTCACGAGATTGGCCGACGAGCCCGAGTTGACGAACACCGAATGCCGCACGCCGAGCCAGGCCGACCATTCGGCCTCGAATGCGGCTACCTGCCGCGACTGAGTCAGGATTGGATCGTCCGTGGCAAGAAACCGCGTCACGGCGTCCAAATCCGTGCGGGTGATATTGTTTCGCATGAGGGGCCACGGCCCCAACGCGGGCGAGGCCGGTTCACTTCTCATTGTGGAAGTCGCCCCATTCGACGAGCAGCGTGCTGCGGCCGTCGGTTCGCTCGAGCGCATGCCTGTAGGCAGGAAAAATCTGTTCCGGCTCGTCGAGCCTGATCACCTCGACTGTCGTGCACATCGATCCGACAGCGTCGGTAAAGTCGCCCACGTGCTGATGCTGAGGGTGCAGCGGACGCTCCGAGCCGATCCCGGTGCGAATGATCGCCTTCGGTCGATAGCCGCCGTTCGACATCACGCCGAACTTGTCGAGGTGGTTCACCAATTGGTTCATCGCCAGAATGAAGAAGTTCCATCTCGGGAAGATCGACACGGGGATGCGGCCCGCAATCGCGAGCCCATTGGTCATGCCCATCTGCATCTCTTCGTCGACAGGCAACTCGAGCAGTTTGTCGCGAGCCACTCCAGCCAAGGTATTCGTCATGGCAGTGCCGGGGCACGCCACCGCCTGGCCAAGGAACAGCACGCGCTCGTCTTGCGCCAGCATTTCCATCGATCGCTTCAGTTCGTCAAAGTAGGCGCCCATGGTCAGAACTGCACCCTTTGGCCGGCCCCGGCATGGGGATACTTCGACTGGTACTTGTAATACGTGACATCGGGGGCCCGGACTGCCTCGTGGCTGAGGACCGGCATGTTCCACACCTGGCGCGTCTCTGTGCAGACCGACTTGCCATTGTCCTCGATGATCCAGTGCACGGGCAGACCCCACTGGCGGCAGTACTTCATGCACTCGTGCGCGACGCCGGTTTCTGCCGTCATCTCACCCATGAAGCAGTGGACCCGATTTCCGGTGCCTGCCCGCTTGATTGACAGCGCGATTCCGACAGCGATTGGCAGCACGCCCGTGACAATTGCCGATGAGAGCACGCGATACTGCGGAAAGCAGAGCGAGATGGAACGGCCTGCCATGATCTCGGCCTTGAGTTCCGCCGGCGGCACACCCTTGAGCAGGCACTGGTAGTGGCTGCGCCACGAGCAGAGCACCCAGTCATCGGGCTGCACATGACGGAACACCTCGATAATTTGCTCCTCGTTGCCGCTATAGAGATGCACCGGTGCTCGGATCTTCGCCTCGTTGAACTCCCGAGCTATATCGTCCTCGAAGGCGGTGAGATCCCGCGCCGTCAACATCGGCAGAGGTTCGCGGCGATCGATATCGGCTGCAGCCCCAACGCGATCACTCATTACTGCTGCTCCCTACCGCAGATCGTGCCACGTTCGCTTCCTTGAATCGTGCCAGTTCACGCCGGCCATTATCACTGGCCGCCGCGGAGTAGTCGGTCTCTGGGTCGTAAAAGATCACACGGCTTCCGCTTCCCTCAAACGTGAAGGGCACATACAGGAGTTCATGGAGCGCCTCGCGTACCGCCGGCTGGTGCTCTGGGGGAACGAACAGGAGCAGGAAGCCCCCGCCACCAGCGCCCGTGATCTTGCCGCCGAGGGCTCCGGCAGCCAAAGCCGCGTCATACATGACGTCGATCTCTGGGTTGGAGACGGCGTCGCTCAGCGATCGCTTTGCCATCCACCCTTCATGCAAGAGTGCGCCGAAGTCGGCCAAAGGCCCAGAGCCGCAGACGATTTCCAACGCCTCGTCCACCATTTCCCGGATGAGCCGCAACTGTCGCTTCTTCGTGTCCAGCGAGCAGACGTACGTATCGGCAACATCGGCCGCCGTTCGCTTGATGCCCGTGTAGAAAAGCATGAGCGATGATTGCAACTCTTCAACTCGCTGTTGCGGGAGAATCACCGGCCGGACGGAGATCTCGCCCGACGTTGAGAACAGAATATGGTTGAAGCCCCCGTGCGCAGCGCAAACCTGATCCTGAGAGCCGACGGTCTCTTGGAGGATTTCCTGTTCCACGCGGATGCTCTCGTTAGTCAATTGCTCGTTGCTGATCATCCGCCCGGCAAGTGCGTGCAGCGCTGCCAGCAGCCCGACTGTAAATGCGGAGCTCGAACCCATCCCGCTACGGGCAGGAAGGTCGCCGTCATGGTGAATCTCCACCCCTTCGCGCACATCGAGCAATCGCAACACCTCCCGGACCGCCGGGTGCTGGATTTCGTCAATCTCACGTCGGTCCTCGATCTGCGAATACACCACGCGAATGCGGTGTTCAAAGAACGGCGGGAGCTTTCGGCAGGTGATGTAGCAGTACTTGTCGATCGTGGTGGCGAGCACCGCCCCACCGTGCAGCCGGTACCAAGCCGGATAGTCGGTGCCGCCGCCAAAAAAGGAGATCCGAAACGGGGTGCGCGTGATGATCATATGCAGTTCACCCGATTCGTCGGCTTCCCGTCTCGGCGACCCGTCGCCGGCTCAACGACATATTCCCAAGATGATTCCCGACTTCTAGATCCTACTCTACCTGACGCGTGCCCCTTGCGTGCGTGCTTCGACAGCCGCAGGATCTGCGCAATCCGCACATCCGTCATTTGACGTTTGCGGGGAGTCTGGCAAAAAACGCAGCCGCCCGGCTGTACGACTCGGGTGTGCCCACGTCGAGAAAAGCCCCGAAGCACGGAAAACCCCGCAGATCGGGTACCCACGCGGGAAACGCTTCTCGCTCGATCGAGACGGGGCGATCGTGCGGCAGGTCGAGCAAGCGAGCCCGGTCGATCATGTAAATGCCCGCGTTGATCCAGCCCCGCCCGGCACCATCCTGCTTCTCGTGGAAGCCGACGATCGACCCGTCTCGGGCGCAGTCGACTCGACCGAACCGGCTCGTATCGTCCTGATGACTGAGCACGATGAGCGGCCGGCCCCCGTGGATCTTGTAATCCGTGTGCACGGCGGACAGATCGACGTCACAGTACGAGTCGCCATTCAGTGCGAGTATGACGCCGGAGGTCGCTCTCGTCGCCGCCAGCCGCAGAGCGCCGCCAGTTCCGAGCGGGGTGGCCTCGCGGGAATATTCAACAGCCATGCGTCCCCAGCAGTCTCCCACCGCAGCGTGCACCTGCTCGGCAAGATACCCCGTGCTAATCACCGTGAGCGCGATCCCTGCGGCCTGGAGTTGGTCAAGCAAATATGCCAGGAAAGGCCGACCGTTCACGTCAGCCAGTACTTTCGGCCGGTCGCTGACCACGCTGCGCAACCGCGTTCCCGCCCCGCCGGCAAGGATCACAGCGGTTACGCCCTCGCTGGACACAACATGCCCGCCAGCCGCGCCCTGGCTCATACGTTGCCGTAGGGTGTTTTGCGAATCATGCGATACCCCTTGATGAGTTCAACAATGCCGTCGTCGAGGCTGCGATTGGCCTCGAACCCCGCCTCCCTGAGCCGCTGATTCGACACGATGTAGTTTCGCTTGTCTGGGTCGCTGCCGACCTCAGCGAAGTGGATGTAGAAGCCCGGGACGTGCTCCTTAACCTTGAGGGCAAGTTCCTCTTTGGAGAGGTTCGCCTTGTCAAGCCCCGCGTTATATGGCCGGCCCCGCATGGCTTGGTGATTGTCGATGCAGTGCACAAAGCAGTCGGCGACGTCGCGGATGTGGATGTAGTTCCGCTTGAAATCCTTTTCGAAGATGACGATGTAGCCGTCGGTGACGGCCGCAAACACGAAGTGGTTTACGAGCAGATCGACCCGCATGCGCGGCGACGTGCCGAACACGGTTGCCAGCCGCAACGTCACGGCATTCTGGCTGGCAAGCACCTCCTCCTCGGCGTCGACTTTCGTACGTCCGTAAAGCGAGATCGGCTCGAGCGGCGTCTCCTCCGTGCAGAACTGGGCGCCCGACTTGGTGCCGTACCCGCTGTTGGTGGTGGGATAGACGATCAACTGGCTAGGGCTGCGGAGTCGCACCAGGGTGCTGATCGCGCCCTGGTTGATCGCCATCGCCGCGTGGGGATCGCGGTCGCAGAGCGGGGCGCCGACAAGGGCAGCGAGCGGGATGACGACGTCAGCAGATTTCAAAAGCCTGGCAACCGTGCCCTCGTCACGCACGTCGCCGCGGACGACCTGTAGCCTCGGATTTTCACAGAGGTGCAGCAGCGATGCCTGACCAAACATGAAATTGTCGAGCACTGTGACCGAATGCCCTGCGTCGAGCAGACGCTCGCACAGCACCGATCCGAGATAGCCAGCCCCGCCGGTAACGAGAATTTGCACACCTTTCATCGCTGCCATCCGTTCAGTGGTGTAGTCTGGAGATTTCAAGAAACGCGCGAACGCACCCACTTCAACCGACAGAGTTTACCCAACACGCTGATCAGATGAATCCCTTCCTTAGAGACCTACTTCGGCCAGCGGCCCTTGCCGTTTTGTGCAATCCTGCCTTCGGCTCACTTCTCGCATGGCTGAGCCGCGATAAGATCAATTTGCAGGGACTTCTTTTCGACACGTCCTCAAAAGTCATTAGTCCATATGTAAAGGCGCTCATTTTTTGGGGGCTTTACGAATTCCGTGAAATAAATGCCGTTCGGCGGTTCATGCGGAGAGACCTGGATGTTATCGAGCTGGGCGGGAGCGTTGGAGCAGTCACGGCACACATCGGGACCGTTCTCCAGCACGACCGCAGGCTGGTAACCGTCGAGGCAAATCCCCTGCTTGCCGACCAACTCAAGCATGCCGTCTTGCTTCATGCGCCGCATTGCCGATTGTCCGTTGTTAGCAAGGCAGTCGATTACGGAAACAGCCTTAACGGCCCAGTATCCTTCTCCATCAAGAGCGACACGACGGTTTCGCAGATTGCTGAGCTTGGAAATAGGGTTAGGAGCGAATCTGCCACGCTTCAGGTACCCACTACAACTCTCCACGAGCTCGTCTGTAATTTTTCAATAGACGACTATGTGCTCGTGGCTGACATAGAAGGCGCCGAGATTCCTATGCTTTTTAGCGAGGCTGCTGCCCTTGCCCGCTGCCAGCAAATAATAATCGAGCTTCATCACGGCTACTGGGCAAATCGCCACTGGGCACCGCGGGACGTGGCAGCGATTATGGAAAACGAGCACGGCTTTACTTTGGAGCACCAAAATGGGCCCGTGTACGTGTTTGCACGACCGTGCGCGTCCCACAACGCGACGTCAACGCTTGCTTAGCCGCTAGTTATCGCGGCCGTTCAGCATACGCCGGGCGTGCCGACAGTTGCGCTGTGATTCGCACGGGCATGGTTCCGCTTTTGCAGAGCGTTAATGACATTTAGGGCAAGCACATATCAGTGGCGTTTCGCTTCACTGCCCGAGCTTTCGATTTGCATACGTATTGAGCCGCCAAGGATACTCTGTGATCGTTTCGTAGCCAGAGTCGCGCAGAATGCTCTCGACTCGTGGGTAAGTTACCTGCCCCTCGAACTCATGGTACGAGCCAATGGCAAGCCGCACATCATTTGTTTTGAGGATCTGGCCGCATCCCTCAAGAGCCCGGATTTCAGCACCCTCTATATCCATCTTGATAAAGTCAACTTTAGTGATGCCGAGCCTTTCGATTTCATGATCCAAACTTGCCACTTGAATCAACAAGCCGTGCGAACCAATCGTCGCAGAGACCCCGCCGTCGTTAGAGATAGTTAATTGACCGTCATACGACCAAAGACCTTTGTTGACAAAGATCACGTTATCGCATCCAAAAGCCGCCACATTCCGTCTTAGTCGCTCAAAGTTGAGCGGGTGCGGCTCAAAAGCGATGACCCTGCCACTCGGTCCAACTCTTCGCGACGCGTAGACCGTGAAGTCCCCGGGAAAAGCGCCGGCATCTACTACTACGTTGCCGCTCTCGGGGGAGCCTTTGAAAATGCTCGCACGAATCGGGCTGCGCACCTGAATAAATCGAGGCACGATGCGATTGAACGCCATGAAGAACCGGAGTCGCATCTTGGCTCGGCCCTCTGGCAGTGCGTTGAACACACGCCACAAGCCCGTGCAGACCGTCTCCGGCCAGCCGCGACTGATCTTTATCGAATTCGGGGGATGCTCTCCGGCCGTGGTCCGCATATTCCTGGAACCCTTTCGGGAGTTTTATGGTGTGCGATGTGCCCATCGGTCATGGCTAAACTCTGTAAACATCAACCTCCTCGCGCTTCGCATTGTTGCCCGGTCGGAAAGCGGAGCCACATCGTAGGTACGTCATGAGCAAGGCCCTGCGCGAGCCGTTTGAAACGTTGGGGTGAGACGAGTGGACGGTATGCCCGTGGAAAAATGCCGCCCGCCCAGCAGGCATCGGGCAATCGACGCCGGTGTACTGCGAAGGGATGACTACCTGCACGCGATTCGCGTTGATGTCCTGCCCCACCTGCACGGTGTGCATCGGACATGGCTCGACCGGTAGGAGTGGCTCTTTGTGGGTGCCAGGGTATAGGGTAAGGCAACCGTTCTCGATGCTTACGTCATCGATCGCAGTCCACACTGACGCAAAGTCAGCCTGTGGAGCCTGCACATAAAAGTTGTCTTGGTGGGCCGCAAAACCCTGTGTGCCAGGTTGGCAGAAGAAGAACTGTGTCTGCAATCCGCTGACCGTGTGGCCGAGCAATTGCTCCATTAATGCCACGATTGATGGCTTGCAGAGCGCGCGCATGAATACCGGGTTGATTCTGTGCGGGTGAATGGCCGGACCGAACGTGCCGTCTCGGGCGGTCGGCAAGTCGGCCGCGGCGGACTTGATTTCGTCGAGTTCATCACGCGTCCACAACCCGTCGATCGTGAAACACCCGTGCTGCCGGTAGGCTTCTATCGCGTCTTCAGCGATTACAAGCGGGACTGCTTGCGGATGCGTTATGGCCATAGACTATCCTTCGCGTGCCCATAACAGTCGCGGATTCCGACGGGGCACCCATAAGGGGCGTCTGGGGGAACGAGAAAAACGATGCCGCGGTTGCGATACGACCGACCGCTAAAGAAGAATTTGTAGTCCTGCGGAACCAGCGGCGCGATGAGATCCATATCCAGATTCTGCCCCTGGAAGGAGTACACATCGACGCCCAACTTGGTATCGAAGTCGTCGATCGCAACGACTGGCCGGTGACTGTTCGCGAAGACCCAAGCCAATTCCTCCCGGATTGGCACGTCGTCATACCAATGCGCATCTAGAAAAAAAAACGTGCGGTCCGACACGTGAGTCTTAATCGACTCTAGAAATCTGCGGGAATCCGCAACTGCAAACCTTAGATTTCGCCTCAACATAAATTCGATCGGCTTGTTGTGATCCTCAATATCGCACGTGTAGACAGACTCAAAGAAATGGCTCATTAGAAGGCTTGTGTCGCCTTCATATGTGCCGGTCTCAACGAATGTGCGCAGCAACAGATCCACTTGCAGTTTGCGGACAACGTCGATGAAATCCCCGTCGCCGACAGTCTTTAGGTGATATGTCTTTCGCAGTCGTTCGCCGACGGCCTTGACGTCCGTGACATCCACGCCCTGAAGGATGCCACCGATCCTCGCGGCGGTGCTGCGATTGCCCTGCAGCATGATGCGGGCGTTGCGATACTTCTGGAAAAGCCAAAACAAGCCGTCTTTCGGATTCAGCATAAACTTCAGACGGTCCTTGGGGCCTTACGTGGAGAACGGACGGCAGAAGCGTGGCGGCCGACTGCGGACCGACTTCGCCCCCACGCCCCGACATCGCGGGAAAGATGCTTCAGGAAGCGGCCGTAAATACGCAGCATGTTCCGCGATCGGCCTGGAGAATTGTAGAGCGTATCGCGGGTAATTCCGAATTGAATGGCCTTCACTTCTTCATCGTTTGGAACGTAGAGCGTGCCGAACAACGCGTCCCACAGCGAGATGATGCCGAAATTCGTATTCCAATGGCGCGACTTATTTGAGTGATGCACCCAGTGCATGGCCGGCGTGATCAGCACGTAGCGGCGCACCCATTCTCCACCCCAATCCAGATGGGAGTGGACGCTGATTTGATACAGGCTGTTGATGATGCGCATCGTCAGATACACCGCCGGATCGAAACCGAGCATCGCGATCGGCAGCGTTTCGGTCAGGTTCACCCACAAGGCATTGATCGGGTGATTGCGCTGCGGGGTGAGTAGGGTCAGCGATGTCGCGGAGTGGTGAACCTTGTGGATATGCCAAAACGCACGGTAATGGTTGAGGCGATGCTGCCAGTAATTCAAGAAAGTGAACACCAAGACCAGCACGAAGAACTGCGGTACGGGTGGGATCGCTTCGGCCAACCGTAGCCCATAGTCGCGAACTGCGATCGCATGCATCCAATACCCAAACCCGAGGGTGAGCACGGTCATCGCCAGGAAACCGAGCGAACTGACCGAAAGGATGAAGTAGAACATGTCGTCCTGTACCGACTCATCCGACTCCCAAGCGAGCAGGCGACGGAGAGCCGATCTTTCGTATCCCAACGCCATGCACTCGAACGCCATGTAGAGCGCCGTCAGTGCCAACACGCCCAAAGGCGTAAACAACATGGCCCACCACGCGGAGAACGTGGCGTACCGCGACGCGTCAAAGCCGCGGCCGGAAAAGATGTCATCCCGAAGAATCGTAACGAGTAGCGTCCCTGCAAATACCAAAGCCAGTCCAACTGCAAGACCGATTGCAGTGCGCACCACGGCCGTCCATCGGAGCGACGCCCCTGGCCCGATGACTGAAGTATTTTGACTCATGTCTTGCTTCGCATCAGACTCAAGTTGCGCGAAAACTAACCATGTCCCCAGATCCCTGAATCGACTCATCCAATTTTGTCGAACAGCAGAGCGTTTCGCAAGCAACAGAGCCCGTTGGCCGCGATGATGACCGGATTGGAAGTATGGGCACGGCAAACCTTCCACGCGTCCCAACTCATACGCCACATCCTGCTGCCGCTATTCGACTTCGCGTGGTAACGCCAGCGCCCGAGAACGTGCGGAATGATGAGCGGTTCGCATCGCTTCGCACAACGAATGAAGTAGTCGTAATCATTGGAGATGCTGACATCCTCGGCAAGGAAGTCGCCAACCGACTCCCGAAAGGTCCGTCGAATGAAGAACGACACATAAGGCACGATGTTTTCGAGCATCAGGCGCCACAAACGAAAGTTGTTAATGGCACGGTTCTTGTACCACGTATGAAGCGGTCGGATCGGCAAGTCGTTCGGATCGATAATCTCATAGTAGCCAATGCCCCACTGCGCTTTAGGATGTGCCGTAAACGCTTCCGTGACGTACCGCAGGCTATCCGGCGACAACATGTCATCTGATGGCAGCACACCGACGACGTCACCGGTAGCGCGGCGATACGCCCGGTTGACGGCGTCGCTGAAACCTTTGTCGGGCTCAACGTTCACGGCGGCCGTGCCGAGGATTCGAGCCGCACACTCCGCGCTGCCGTCCGTGGAGCAACCGTCCTCGTAAAGGACCTCGACATCCAGCCCGCGGCTCGCCACGACGATGCTCTGCAGGCTCCGTTCGAGATACGGCATTCCATTTCGCGACGACACGATCATTGTGATTTTCATGTCGCACCTCCGTGGATTGCCGACCCATTGGATTCACATGCGACGATTTCTTTGCTGCGAGTTGTGCCGGCAACGACAAACAGTGGTCGCTGCTTCGACTGGAAATAGATACGGCATACGTACTCACCGACGATGGACGTCGCGATGAGATTCGCACCGCCGAGCATGAATGCGAGCACGATCAGGGATGTCCAGCCTCGTTCCGGCTTGCCGTGCCACAGCACCGTTCCAATGACCGAGTACAGCAAGTACACGGCGCCTACCAGGCAAACGGCGACGCCCAGGAACAGCGACAGCCGGATCGGGACGCGAGAGTACCCGAACAATCCATCGAGAGCACCCTCGACTCGTCGAAGGACACTGTAGCGGGTTGTGCCCGCATAACGGCCCGGCCGATCGTAGGGAATCCCGATCTGGCGAAAGCCCACCCACGCTCGCATGCCGCGGATCAACCGGTCTCGCTCGGGCATCTCGGAAATCAGTTTCGCCACCCGTTTGCTCATCAAGCCGAAGTCGCCGGCATCAAGCGGGATCGGGCATTCGGCTATTGAGTTGAAGAGGCGATAGAACGCCGCAAAACACATACGCAGCCACAGTGGCTCCTTGCGGTTCTTGCGGACGCCGTAGATGACGTCGTAGCCCTCGCGGAAGTTTTCAATGAAAACCGGGATCAGTTCGGGCGGATCCTGCAGATCCGCATCGAGGAAAATGATGGCTTCGCCGCTCGCGTGCTGCATGCCCGCCGTGATCGCCGCTTGGTGACCAAAATTCCTCGACAGCCTGACGAGGAGCCAGTGGAGATTTCCCGTCCTCTCCAAGTGGCTGATTCGCTCGGGCGTGTTATCCGTGCTACCGTCGTCAACGAAGACGGCTTCGAATTCGACCTCCCGAAGACAGCCCGTAACCTCGCGCAACCGGGCCCAGAGCACGTCCACATTGTCGGACTCATTGAAAACGGGAATTACGAGGGAAATGTGCATCGAGCGTGCCTCAATCCGAAATGAATCAGCAGCACCAACCGTTCCCGCTCCGTCAAGACTGTATCATCCCGGAAGCGTCTCCTGCACCGATCGCCTCTTGCCGCATCAATTGGTTAGCGCATCCGGTGGTGCAACCGCTATATTCCCCACAATCGACGGTTGATTTTAACCCAATGCAGCGACAGGGCGCCCTTCGCGGGCCGATCTTCGATGCCCGAACTTGCTCGAAACCTAAAGCGTGACGCTTCCGCCGCTACAAATATCGATGAGCCAAGAACTGGAGTAGGGCCGTCACCTTGGGGTCGCTTGGGGGGATTGTCGCGGCTCGACGTATTCGCTGCGGCCGCGTTGATGCTGGCGTGTTTTTTCTCCTGGTGTTCAGCGAACTCGAAGTGGACAACCGCGAACTGGAATCTTCCTACAACATATGCCCACGATGCAGAACGCGGAGATTTTCTGCCAAATGTCGCGTATTTGAAGGCGTCGTCGCACTGGGCTGGAATTCCTTTCCTCTGGAAAACGGTGCCTGAACTGGGCGCTCCGTACGACGCCAACTGGAACGATGTCCCATCGTTAGATGAGTTGCTGCTGACGCTCCAAACGCTGCTCTCACGGCTGCTCGGACTGTACGCAGGAATCAATGCAAGCTTCGTCGTGGCTCACGGAAGTGCCGCTGTGGCTTTCTATGCCGCCGCGAGATTGTCCGAGTTCAATCGGTTGTGGTCATGGATGGGCGCTCTGGCATTCGGCCTCGCGCCGTTCATATTTGCCCAGTCTCCTCACCACTTTCAGGTGGCATTCATTTGGCCGGTGGCTTTTTTTCCAATGGTATGGAAGGCGGCTTCCACCGGCACGATACCGCTCGCGAAGTCGTGGCGTTTTTGGGGCATGCTGGCGATAGGATTCATCGCCGGAATGCACTTCGTGTATTTCACGAACGTATTCTGCCAACTCGTGCTGCTCGGGGCCGCCATTCATTGGTATCGCACGCGGGACACTGGGCCGCTGAAAGCCGCTTTGGTGGTGATCGCTGCCGCTGCCGCGGGATTCGCCATCAACAACATCGATAGTTGGACATACCGGCTGTTTCACGAGCCGAACAGCGGCGCTTTAATCCGCGAGTACAAGTGGCTCGAGATCTACGGGCTCAAACTCGTTGACTTTCTGATTCCGCCCGTCACACACCGCTCCGATGAATTGGTGGCCTTTGCCATCAACCACCGCAAGGGGGCCCCGCTCTTGGACGAGGGCGCTTCGTACCTCGGCATCGTCGGACTACTCGCCCTTGGCTGGCTCCTTTCTACCGCCATTCGGGCAGGAACCCACGGCCGGTTTGATGAGGTGCCAATCGAGGCGTGGTGGATCCTCTGGATCGTGCTGATGTTCACAACCGGGGGCCTCAACGCCATCATCGCCGCGACAACTGGGTTTACGATGTTCCGCGGCGGCTGCCGATACAGCGTCGTGATCCTAGCGATATCGCTGCTATGGTCCGCAGAACGGCTGACCAGAATTCAAGCGGAATCTGAGGCAGCCCACCCAGGGGGCACCGCAAAGCGACTGTGGGGCTTGGGCGCAGCCGCTGCGTGCGTCGTGGCCCTGTGGGATCAGGTACCGCGGCCACCGACGGCAGAGGAAACGGCCACGATCGCTCGTTTGGTGGCGTCAGACCGCGGATTCACTGAGAAGATGGAAGCAGCCCTGCCGCCGGGGGCGATGGTGTTCCAAATGCCAGTCATGGAGTATCCGGAATCGCCAATACCCGGTGTTGGTTCATATGACCACTTCCGCCCGTATCTCTACAGCAAACAGCTGCGATTTTCTTTTGGATCGCAGAAGGGCCGTGAGCGGGAGAAGTGGCAGCCGGCCGTGCAGGCGAAGCTCTTCGAGGGCGCCACGCTCGACCAGCAGGCGGGGGTGATCCGGGTGAACCAGGCCAACGCCAAGGCCGCCGTCGATGAACTGAAGCGGCTCGGGTTCTCCGCGATCTACGTCAACCGCAACGGTTTTCTCGACCGCGGCAAGGGGATCGAGGAGGCGCTGCTCGAACTCGGCTACACCAAGCCGCCGATCCGCAACGGGACCGGCGACCTTGCCTGCATCGTGCTGGAGAAATAGCGGCGACGATGCGCGGCGGTGTGCAGATTGCCAATCTGCACCTACAGGAATGCGGCTCTCGCCCATTCGAGCAGGCTCGCGTAGGCCTCGACGCCGAGTGCGAGTCGCCGTTCGCGATTGGACTCCGCCGTCACGTCGGTCACGATCGCAGCCGAGCGGATGCCGGCGTTGATGCCCGCCTCCCAGTCGCTCGGCGCATCGCCCACCATCCACGCTGCATTGGCAGCGAGGGCGTGTGCCTCGAGCATCTCGTGGATGAACCGTGGCGACGGCTTGCGGTAGACCGGCGGCTCATCGGGCCGCTCGGGGGCGATGCAGATATCGGCAAACAGGTCGTCGCCAAGATCGAGCAGTTCGAGCATCCGCCGGTGTTGGGCCTCGACGTCGGCCCCGGTAAAGTACCCGCGGCCGATGCCTGATTGGTTGGTGAACAAGAAGAGCTTCGCGCCGGCATCGCGGATCAGCGCGAGGGCGTCGCGGACGCCGGGCAGGAGGGCGACGCCCTCAGGCGAGGCGAGGTAATGGCGGTTCTCGATGAGCGTGCCGTCACGGTCGAGAAAGACGGCCTGAACGTGTGTGGCCACTCGCGGGATCCCTGGGATTCTGGCCATAATCATACGGCCGGGACTTCCAACCATGCATGACGCCCATCTTCTCGCCCAGCACCGCGACAGTATTGCCGTGATCTCCGCGCTCGCGGAGCACGAAGACACGATCGCCGCGATCGCGGCCCGGCTTGCGGCCTGCCTCGACGGCGGCGGCACGATCTACCTCTGCGGCAACGGCGGCAGCGCGGCCGACGCCCAGCATGTGGCAGCCGAGTTCGTGGGGCGGTTCCTGCGGGAACGTCGGCCGCTGCCGGCCGTGGCCCTCACCTGCAACACGTCGCTGCTCACGGCGATCGCCAACGACTACGACTTCACGCAGGTCTTCGCCCGCCAGGTGCGGGCCCACGTCGGCCCGCAGGACTGCGTTGTCGGCATCAGCACGAGTGGCACGTCGGCCAACGTCCTCGCGGCCCTCACGGCGGCCCGCGACGTCGGCGCCACCACGATCGGGTTCACCGGCGCCGAAGGCCACACGCTCTCGAAGCTCTGCGACCTCTGCCTGCTCGCCCCCTCCGCACATACGCCCCGAATCCAGGAGGCGCATCTCGTGGCCTGGCACCTCATCTGCGATCTCGTCGAACGCGGCATTGCGAACCAGGAGCGATCCTGATGACTCCGTCCTCCACTGCCGCCGCGCCGCTCGCCGCGCCGAAGATCCTGCTCGTCGGCGACGTAATGCTCGACCGCTACTTCGCCGGCAGCGTCGATCGCATTTCGCCCGAGGCGCCGGTGCCGGTGCTCCACGTGCGGCGGTCGTTCAACCGGCCGGGCGGTGCGGCCAACGTCGCCGTCAACGTGGCCGCGATGGGGGGCATCACCACGGTGGTCGGGGCCATCGGCGACGACGAGGCCGGCCGCTGCCTGCGGGCCGTCCTCGAGCAGGATGGGGTGGACGGCCACGAAATCGCCACGACGAAGTCGATTCCCACGACGGTCAAGACGCGACTTCTCGCCGGCCACAGCCAGATCGCGCGGTTCGACGAGGAGGCGGTTCTCGACGACGCCGAGGTGCGCCGTGACCTCGTGCGACGGATCACGGCCCTCGTCGCTGACGCCGACGTTGCCGTGATCTCCGACTACGCCAAGGGCGTCTGCGACGAGCCGGTCTGTCGGGCGATCATCGACGCGGCCCGCACCCGGCGGATTCCCGTGATCGTCGATCCCAAGGGGAGCGATTTCTCCAAGTACGCCCAGGCCACCGTGATCACGCCCAACCGCGCCGAAGCGGTGGTCGTGGTCGGCTTTCCAATTCGCGGCCCGGACGACGCCGTGAAGGCTGCTCATCTGCTCCGCAACCGGTTTTCGATCGAATCGGCAGTCATCACCCTCGGCGAGCAGGGCATGGTCGTGGTGTCGCCCGAGGGATCGGCCGTGATTCCCACCCAGGCCAAGCAAGTGTTCGACGTGACCGGCGCCGGCGACTCGGCCGTAGCCACGCTCGCCGTGGCGATCGGCCGCGGCATGCCGCTTCGCGAAGCCTGCTTCCTGGCCAACGTGGCGGCGGGGCTCCAAGTCTCTCGCGTCGGCACCGCCCGCATTACCTGGAGCGAGGTGCTCGGGGCGATCGACCAGAGCGAGACGCTCGCCCGCGGCAAGGTCGTGAGCCGCGTCGACCTCCAAGCCGTAGTCCAGCAGGCCCGAGCCGAAGGCAAGCGGATCGGCTTCACCAACGGCTGCTTCGATATTCTTCACCACGGCCACGTGCAGCTGCTCGAGGCTGCCGCGAGGGAATGCGACCTGCTCGTCGTCGGCGTGAACTCCGACGCCTCCGTCACGCGGCTCAAGGGCCCGCCGCGGCCGTTCGTGCCGTCGCCCGAGCGACAGGCCGTGCTTGCCGGCCTCTCCGCCGTCGGCCTGGTGTGCGAGTTTTCCGAAGACACGCCGCTCGACCTCATCAAGGCGGTCGAGCCCGACGTGCTCGTGAAGGGGGCCGACTACGCGGCCGACAGCGTCGTCGGGGCCGACATCGTCAAGGCCCGCGGGGGCCGCGTCGTCACGCCGCTCTTTGTGGCCAATGCCTCGACGACGAACATCGTCGATCGAATCAGGCTCGAGATGCCCCCCGCCGATTCTCGATGACCCGCCGCACGGTCTCGTGCACCCGGTCCACCGTGATCCCCTGCATGCAGAGGTTGTTGGTGCAGGAGGAGAGCCGATTGTTGTAGGCGCTCACGCAAGGCGTGCAGGGCAGCCCCAGGGAGATCACGTGGCTCTTCGGCCCGAGCACGCCCCAGAGTCGCGGCGTCTCCGGCCCAAAGAGCGTGACGATGTCGATATCGGTGAGGGCCGCAAAGTGGGCCGGCCCGCTGTCGTTGGTGACGAGCACGTCGCCGAGCGTAAAGAGCACGAGCAGCTGCCGCATCGTGGTGCGGCCCGCCATCGACACACACCGAGGATTTGCCACCTGCCGCACGAGGTCGTCGATCGGCGGCGCCTCCGACGGGGCGCCGGTGAAGGCGATCGTCAGGTCGGGATACTCGTCGAGCAGCCGCCGGGCGAGGGCGACGTAGCGGTTCCCCTCCCATTTGCGAAGCGGGATCAGATCACTGGCGTTGGCATTGAGGAGCACGAGCGGCTTCGGCTCGCGGCCGCCGGTCCGCTCCCGCAGCACGCCGCTGACCTCCTCGATCTCCTGGAGCGTCGGCTGGAACCGGGCAAGCGACTCGTCGAACGCCGAGGTATCGATGCCGAGGGCAGGTAGGCCGGCTGGGTCGAGCCACAGGGCCTCCGTCTGGACGAGCATCGCCCGCAGCGTGTGCACCTGGGGGCTGTAGACGAGCCGATGCGTGAGCAGATCGCCCCGCCAGGGACCGTCGCCGTTGTAGGCGTGATAGCCGACGCGCCGACCGGCTCCCGTGAGATACCCCAGCACCGCCGACGATCGGGCAAACAGCTCGAAGTCGAGCACGGAGTCGATCTTCTCCCGGCGCACGCGGGCGACCGCCGCGATCAAGCCGCGGAGCGTGGCGAGCAGGCCCCCCTTGGGGATCGAGATCACGTTCTCCGGCTTCACGATCCCGAGCATGTCGAGGATCGGCCGGTTCTCCTCCAGCACCATGAAGAACACGTTGTCGGCCCCGACCCGCTCGACCGCCGTCCTGAGCGCGGGCGAGGCGAGCACCGTCGCCCCCTGCTCCACGAGCTTCAAGAACAGGATTCGGCGCACCGGATCGGTGCCCCGCCGGTGGTCGAACAGCCGCCGCCAGAGCGTCAGCACCGCGCACGCCGGTATCCCGAGCCAGCGGTCAACGAACCGGATGGTGGAGGCGTTCATGCCTGAAAACACTACCATACGGCCACAGACGCCATCGATGGACCCGGGTGCAGTGCGGGATGAGCGGCAGGACAGCCCCAGACGAACGCCTTTCCCCCTGGCACCAGGCCGCGGTGCTGGCGGGTGTCACACTCGCCGTCTTCGCCCCCACGCTCTCGGCGGGCTTCGTCTACGACGCCCGCCTGCAGATCCTCACCGACCCGTTTCTGCATGACCCGCGGAACTGGTGGCCTGTGCTCACGTTCGGCACGCTGTCGCTGGACGTCCTCGATTTCAACAGGCCGGTGAACCTCGCGTCGCTGATGCTCGACGCGACGGTGTGGGGCAAGGAGCCGTTCGGGTATCACCTCACGAGCGTGGTGCTCCACGCGGTGAATGTGGTGCTGGTGTGGGCAGTGCTACGACGATTATCATCCGGCTCACGCGCGGGAGTTTCCATCACAAAACCTGCGGTCGCGATCCTGCCACCGCTGCTCTTCGCGGTGCATCCGCTCGTGACCGAAGCTGTCTGCGAGCCGACGTTCCGCGAGGATCTGCTCGTGGCGCTGTTCACGCTCACTGGCCTGCTGCTGGCGATGCGGCATCCGGCGCAGGCGGCGGGAGACGCATGGCGGGCGCTGGCTTGCATCGCCTGCAGCCTGCTCGCCATCGGCAGCAAGGAGTCGGGCATCGCGGCCCCGGCGGCCATCGGCGTCTATTGGCTCCTCTTTCGCCGCAGCGAGCGGAGCTGGTTCTGGCCGACGGTGATCTGCGGCGCGATGACCGCGGTCGTCGCGTTCCTGGTCGCGCGGTTCATGCTCGAGCCCACGCCCTCTCGGATCTTCGAGGCTCGCCCCCAGTACCCCGGCGGTTCACTCGCAGCGGCATTGCTCATCGAGCCCCGAATTCTCGCGCTCTACGCCCAGCTCGTGCTGCTGCCGGTGAATCTCTGCGCTGACTACGGCCTCTATTCCGTCGCCCACCTGCCGCTGCCGGTCGCCCTCGCCGTGGTCGTGGCGGTCATAGCAGCGGCCGTGGTGGCCGTGTGGCACGACAGACGGATGGCGATCGCCGTCGTGCTCGTCGTCGTGCCGCTCCTGACCGTCGCCAATCTGATCCCGATCTACCGCGCGGCAGCCGATCGCTACCTCTATCTCCCGATGGCCGGAGTCGGGCTGGCTGCGGGGTTCCTGCTGGACGCACCCTGGCTCGCCGGGCGGGCCCGGCTTCGCGAGCGGCTGCTCCTCAGCTGTGCCGCTGCGGTCGTCCTGCTCGCCGCGGCCTGCATGGAGCGGCAAAAGGTCTGGGCCAACTCGCTCGCCCTGTGGACCGACACGTTTCGGAAGAACCCAGTCGCCTACACCGGGGCGTCGGGGCTGGCTGAAGCCCTTCGGGAGGCCGACCGCCTGCCGGAGGCCGAAGTGACCGCCCGTCGGGCGATCGAACTCTCGGACGGGAAACGCGGCGATGCGTGGGCAACCCTGGCATTGATCCTCGACGGCCAGGGCCGGGCAGGAGAAGCGTTCGCGGCCCTCGACAAGGCGATCGAAACCAACCCGAAGCTGGCCGATCCAGACTCGCGCGTGGGCGTCATGGCCATGGAGCGACCCTATGCCGACGACCTGAAGTCGCTCCAGGCCCGGCGAAAAGCCCCGCCCTGATCGGGGCTTACTTCCGTCCCCCCCGATGCGCTCTTACAATCCGGGAGATATGGGAACAACACGCCGTCCGCCGCGGCCGCGCCGCGATCATGATCGAGTTGTCGCCGCCGAACCGGCAGCCGACACCGCGCACGCCAGCCCCGATGACCGCGCCGAACGCTGGCGGGATTTCATCTTCAAGTTCGCCGTCATCGTGCTGGCGACGCTCTGGATCTACTCCCCCGCCTACCACGGCGACTGGCTGTGGGACGACGATCAGGCCATCACGGCCAATCCTGTCGCCCAAGGCCCGTGGAACTTCTATAAGCACTGGATCTGGCCCGACGGCGCCGACTACTGGCCGTTGACCGGCACCGGCTTCTGGATCCAGTGGCACCTCTTTGGGCCAAACCCGACCGGCTACCACGTGGTCAACATCGTGCTGCACACCATCGGGGCGCTCACGTTCTGGCGACTGCTGCGGATCATGAAGGTTCCCGGAGCCTGGCTGGGCGGGCTCTTGTTTGCGATTCACCCCGTCGCCGTCGAATCGGTCACGTGGGTGTCGGAATTCAAGAACACACTCTCGCTGCCGTTGCTCATGCTCGCGTCCGCCGCCTACGTGAGGTTTGACGAGTCCGACCGCGACTCTCCAAAAGCCTGGCAGCGATATGGGCTGGCGGTCGCTTTCTATGCCCTGGCGATGTTCGCCAAGACGTCGATGGTGATGTTCCCGTTCGTGCTCCTGCTCTACGCCTGGTGGAAGCGGGGCAAGGTCACGATCAACGACCTCGTCGCCAGTGCACCATTCTTCGCAATCTCGCTGATCCTCGGGCTGATGACAATCATCTTTCAGCACGGCAAGGCGATCGGCCAGGAGACGATCCTCGTCGGCGACATCTGGTCGGTGTCGGGCATGGCGCAGCGAATCGCGCTGGCCGGGATGTCGATCCTGCACTACCTATGGAAGACCGTCTGGCCGTTCAACCTGCTCACGATCTATCCGCGCTGGGACGTCGAGCCGCCGAAGGCCTGGCAGTTCCTCGCCTGGCCGGTCATCGGCGGTGCCGCGTGGTGGCTCTGGACCAATCGTGGCTCGGCGACGAGCCCCACGTGGAAGCGGCACCTCATCTTCGTGCTCGGTTTCTTCGTGCTCATGCTGTTCCCGATCCTAGGGTTCATCACGATCTCCTACATGCGGATTACGTGGGTGGCTGATCATTTCCAGTACCTACCGATGCTGAGCGTCATCGGGTTCGCGGCCGCTGCGGCGGCGACGATGTATGACCGAATGAAGGAGAGCGAGCGTCCCGTCGCCCTGGCGACCGCCGCAATCATGCTCACCGTGCTCGGCTACTCGTCGTTCCGCTACGCCCACGCCTGGGCGGGCGAGGAGACGCTCTGGCCGCACACGATCGCCGGGCACCCCAGCCCCTGCACCTACCCCCGGTGCGGATGCTGGCAGGCCCACAACCGGCTTGGCGCGAAGAAGTTTGCCCGTGGCGACGTGGAGGGGGCCCACTTCCACTTCCAGAATTCCACGCGGCTCCGCCCCGACCTCGGCGAGACCCACAACAACCTCGGCACCACGCTTTCCGCCCGGGCCCAGATGTTCGCCCAGCGGGGTGACCAGGCGGCCGCGAAGAAGGAGATGGACGAGGCGATCTTCCAGTTCGCCGAGGCCTGCCGTGTGACGCCGCACGTGCCAGCGATCCACGTGAACCTCGCCAACGCGCTGGCTGCGGCGGGACGGTTCGGCGAGGCGGCTGCGAAGTACAAGGAACTGCTCGACAGGGAGCCGAACAATCCGGCGTTGATCAACAACTACGGCGTCGCGCTCTACAAACAGGGCAAGAAGGACGAGTCGATCGTGCAGTTCCGCCGGGCCTTGGAGCTCGCGCCGAACCTCAAGGACGCGAAGGAGAGCCTGGCCGTGGCGTTGGGTGAGAAGCCCGATCCCGCGGCGGGGCAGCCGCATCCGGGGCCAGCAAGCTCGCCACCGCAGTCGGCACTACCTCCGCTCGAGATGAAGCTCCCGCAATCGCCCACGCTCGGGCCGACGATCAAGTAGTGCGGGGGATGGCTCCAGTGCAACCCTGTCGACGCTTCCGCGTCGGGATCCCCCGGCTTGCGCCTGGGGGCTTCTATTGGAATGGCTACCCGAACCACGTCTTCACGGCGAGCCGCAGCAGTTCGCCGATGCTCCGCTTCGCCTCGGCGAAATCAGCCTTGCTCGCGCCATGCGTGCGGTCGGTGAACGTGATCGGCACCTCCACGATCCGGCCGCCGGCCCGGTGCACCGCCCAGAGCATGAACTCGAAAAACGCGTAGCCACTCGGACATTCTCCCGGCGATGCCCCCACAGCGAGAGCCGGAACCCGCTCCAGCACCGCCAGCCGTACCGCCCGAAAGCCGCTCGATACATCCCGCACGGGTACCCAGAGGGCCCAGCGGGTAAACAGGCTCACCCCCCGACTGATCACGTGCCGCTTGAGCGGCCAGCCCACCGTCCGCCCACCGGCCACCCGCCGCGAGCCGATCGCCACGTCCACGGGCGGCCTACCCGGCGTGTCGATCGCCGCCACGAGCCGCGGAATGTCGGCCGGATCGTGGCTGAAGTCGGCATCCATGTTCACGCCCACCTCGAAGCCGTGGGCCCGCGCCTCGGCGAAGCCCTCGACGATCGCGCTGCCGAGCCCCCGCCGCCCCTTCCGCACCAGCACGTGCAGCCGCGGCTCCCACTCAGCCCGCTCGAGCGCCAGCCGCCCCGTGCCGTCGGGCGAGTCGTCGTCGATGATCAGGAACTGCAGCTCGGGCGACACGCCGAGCACCGCGTCGATCAGGCCGCCGATGTTCTCCCGCTCGTTGTAGGTGGCCGCCTGCACGAGCACCCGCCCGGCTGGCCACTCACCCCGTGAACGAACGTCGGCGTCAGCCATGGCCGTGTGCCAGCCACCGCTCCGCGTCGAGCGCCGACATGCAGCCGGTGCCCGCCGCCGAGATGGCCTGCCTGTAGTAGTCATCGGCCACGTCACCCGCGGCGAACACGCCCTCCACGCTCGTCTCCGTGCGGAAGTGCTTCTTCCACACGATGTACTTCTTCGGCGTCAGCTCCAGCTGGCCGTCGAGGAAGGCGGTGTTGGGCGTGTGGCCGATCGCGAGGAATACGCCGGCCACGTCGAGAGTGGTGGCGGTGCCCGGCGCCGTCGTGCTCTCCAGCCGCACGCCCGTCACGCCATTGGCGTCGTCGCCGAGCACCTCGGCCAGAGCCGTGTTGAAGTGGATCGTGATCTTCGGGTCGTCAAACGCCCGCTGGGCCATGATCTTGCTCGCGCGGAGCGCGTCGCGGCGGTGCACGAGATGCACGGTGCTCGCGAACTTCGCGAGGTACGTCGCCTCCTCGACGGCCGAGTCGCCGCCGCCCACCACCACCAGCGGCTTGTTGCGAAACCGCGGCAGTGCCCCGTCGCACACGGCACAGGCGCTCACGCCCCGATTCTTGAACCGCTCCTCGCTCGGCAGGCCGAGCCAGTTGGCGCTCGCGCCGGTGGCCACGATCACGCACTTCGCCTTCACCTCGCCCCCTTCGGATGGGAAGAGCGTGAAGGGCCGCTTCGAGAAATCGACCTTGAGGATGTCGTCGGTGATGATCCGCGTGCCGAAGTTGAGGGCCTGCTGCCGCATCAGCTCCATCAGCTCGGGGCCGGTCACGCCCTGCCCCTCGTGCGGGGCCATCATCATCCGCCGCTCCTTCGGCAGCGCGGAATCGAGAAAGCCGCCGAGGTTGCCGTGGGGGAAGCCGGCGTAGTTCTCGACCTCGCTCGTCAGCGCGAGCTGGCCGAGCGGCAGCGTGCCCGCCATCCGGTTCTTCTCGCTGATCGCCCCCTCGTAAACGAGCGGCTGGAGCTGGGCTCGGGCCGCATAGGTGGCGGCCGACCAGCCGGCCGGCCCGCTGCCGATGATCACGAGGTTCTCGACGGTCGCTGCTGACATGCTTCCCTCCTGGCGTCTCGCTCCCGCCGGGCCGATTGGATCGACGGCTCCCTGCGGAAACGGCATGATGTACACGTTCGGGCTGCCGTGGGAAACCCTCGGGCCGCCGCCCCCCCGAAAACCGCCCGGAACCCTGCGATGAGCCTGCTCACCGTCCTCGTGCCCACCGCCGTGGCCCTCTCCGTGGCCTACCTCACCTACGGCCGCCTCCTGGCCCGGCTCTTCCGGCTCGACGGCGCCGCCCCCACGCCAGCGGTCGAACTGCGGGACGACGTGGACTACGCCCCGATCCCGCCGCAGCTCCTCCTCGGCCAGCACTTCTCCGCGATCGCGGCGGCCGGTCCGATCGTGGGGCCGATCCTCGCCGGCGTGGCCTTCGGCTGGCTGCCGGCCCTGCTCTGGATCCTCGTGGGCAGCATCTTCATCGGCGGCGTGCACGACTTCGCGGCGCTCGTGGCCTCGATCCGCCACAAGGCCCGCTCGATCGCCGAGGTCGTCCGCGACCACATGAGCCACCGCAGCTACGTGCTCTTCCTCGCCTTCGTCTGGATCGCACTGGTCTACATCATCGTCGCCTTCACCGACATCACGGCCTCGAGCTTCATCGGCCGCCAGACGCTCGAGAACGGCGAGACCGTGTCGGGCGGCGGCATCGCCACGTCGAGCCTGCTGTATCTCGTGCTGCCGCTCATCATGGGCCTCTGCATGCGGTACGCCCAAATGCCGCTCTGGCTGGCCACGGTGATCTTCGTGCCGCTCGTGGGCCTCGCCATCTGGGGCGGCCAGCGGATGCCGTTCGACCTCGGCGGCCTGCTCGGCACCTCCGACGCCACCGCCCAAAAGCTCTGGGGCGTGCTTCTGCTCGGCTACTGCCTCGTGGCGGCGATGATGCCGATGTGGCTGCTCTTGCAGCCCCGCGGCCACCTCGGCGGCTGCTTCCTCTACGTGGCGCTCGCGGGGGCGGCCGTCGGCCTCGTCGTGAGCGATCGGCTCGTGGCGGGCGACGCATCGATCCGCTATCCCGCCTTCACGTCGTGGCAGACGCAGCGGGCCGGCGACCTGATCCCGATGCTCTTCATCACGATCGCCTGCGGCGCCTGCTCCGGGTTTCACTCGCTCATCGCCTCGGGCACCACGAGCAAGCAATTGCGCCGCGAGACCGACGCCCGCCCGATCGGCTACGGCACGATGCTGCTCGAGGGCATGGTGGCGGTGGTGAGCCTGTGCTGCGTGATGGTGCTCGCCGGTGACGACCCGCGGGCGGGCCAGCCGCCGAACTTCGTCTACGCCCTCGGCATGGGCCGGTTCCTCGAGATCCTCGGCGTGCCGGCGACGGTGGGCGTGTCGTTCGCCCTCATGGCGTTCACCACGTTCGTCTATGACACGCTCGACGTCTGCACCCGGCTCGGCCGCTACATCATCCAGGAGCTGACTGGCCTCACGGACCGGGCGGGCGGCTGGCTCGGCACGTCGCTCACGGCGGGGGTGCCGCTCATCTTCCTGCTCCGGCCGCAGCTCGACGGCAACGGCGTGCCCGTGCCCGCCTGGAAGATGTTCTGGAGCCTGTTCGGGGCGAGCAACCAGCTCCTCGCCGCACTCACGCTCCTGGGCGTGACGGTCTGGCTGTGGCGCACCCGGCGGGCCGCCTGGGTGTGGCTCGTGACGGGCCTGCCGACAGCGTTCATGTATGTGATGAGCACCTGGGCCCTGGCCGCGATGACGCTGCCGAAGTTCCGCGGAGAGAGCGGCTTCACGATCCCGGCCGACCCCGTGCCGTGGGCGGGCGTCGTGCTGCTGGCGTTGGCGGCCGTGATGCTCGTCGAGGCGATCCGCGTGATCGCGGAGCCCCAGAGCCCGTCTCGCCCCGCAAGCCCTTCACTCCTTCGTAGGCCCGTCACTCCGTGACGGGCTAGCCCGTTGCGGAGCAACAGGCCTACGGGTCGCAATGGGCCCACAAAATCACATGAAGCGCGAACACCTGCCCACGAAGCTCTGCGTCACCTGCGGCCGCCCATTCACCTGGCGGCGCAAGTGGGCCCGCTGTTGGGAGCAGGTTCGCTACTGCAGCGACCGCTGTCGCCGTCACTCGGCGCCGACGAAGGCCTCTTCGCCGATCGGCCGCCCGAACTGATCGCGGGCCACCGGCGTGAACCACCGCGGCAGGATCGGCAGGCCGGCGTCCTTCCAGATTTGCTCGAGGCGATCGCCAGCGAGCTTCACGATCTTCTCGCGGCCGCGGCCGGCGAGCGTGGACCGATCGGCCCACGGTGTGACCGGACCGTCGAAGCCCGCGGCATTGGCCTGCGAAAGGATCGCCGCTGCATTGATTGCGCCGGTCTCGCCCGGCATCAGCCGCTGCTGGTGCGTGAGGCTCGCCCCAGGCGTCTCGCGCGGGGCGTCAGAAAGCCGCACCTCGACGAGCTTGCCGGCGGGGATCTTGCCGATGATGTCGGGCGACTCGCCGGTGACATGCAGCGCCCAGGCATCGACCACGGCACCGACCCGCTCGTGCGCCACCGCCACGAGGCCGATCAGGCCTTCGTAGGTGTGGATGAACTGGGAGGCCTTGCCTTCGCGGGCCTCGGCCTCGGGCTGAATTGTCAGGCCAAGCATGATGCCGCGCGGGGCGAGCAGGTCGCCGATCTCATGCAGCCGCGTGCGATGCAGCTCGAAGAAGTCTTTGAACGAGTGCTCGTCGGAGGCCGGGGCGATCGTGGCGACGGCGCGGAAGGCCTCGGTGGCCTCGGCAAGCTCGAGCCGCGCCGGCAGGGCCTTGAGGTCCTCGGCAAACGTGGCGTCATCGGCCGTGAGGTGCACCGGCAGCTGGAACATGCCGCTCTTCAGCCGGGCGCTGACCATCAGCCGCCGCGCGTGGGCCACGCCGTAGACCTCGGCCTGCTGCTGGAAGTCGATGATGTCGATGTCCATGCCGTCGAAGCCGAACGAGAGGGCGAGCTCGATCAGTTCGCTGGGACGACCGGAAAGGGGCAGACCGACGGTGCTGAGGTTGCGGAACATCCGGCGAAAATCTCCTGATACTGTGGTTTGGGAGCCCCGAAGTATGCCCGACCGCCCCCGGCAATAAAAGCCCTCCGGGCAGTACCATACCCCGCATGTCGATCCTCGAAGCCGTCGTGCTGGGCGTGGTGCAGGGGCTCACGGAGTTTCTGCCGATCTCGAGCACGGCACACCTCCGCATCGTGCCCGCCCTCCTCGGTTGGGCCGACCCCGGCGCGGCCTACTCCGCCGTGATCCAGTGCGGCACGCTCGCAGCCGTGATCGTGGCCCTGCGGCGCGACATCACGAGCCTCGTCACCGGCTTCCTCGCCGGCCTCCGCTCGGGCCGGCCGCTGGCCACGCCCGAGTCTCGCGCCGCGGTCATGATCGCCCTCGGCACGCTGCCGATCGTGGCCGTTGGCTTCGCTGCCCGGCATCTGATCCGCGGTGAGGCCCGGCGGCTGGAGGTCGTCACAGCCGCCCTGCTGGCCGCCACGGCGATCATGGCGATGGCCGAACTGGTCACGGCCTGGCGGGCGCGGCACGGCAGCGCGGGCCGCGACGGCCTCGAGCAGATGACCTTCCGCGACGGCCTCACGATGGGCCTCGCGCAGGTGCTCGCCCTCGTGCCGGGCACGTCACGGAGCGGCGTCACGATCTCGTCGGGCATGCTCACCGGTCTCGATCGCCGTACGGCGGCCCGCTTCTCGTTCCTGCTCTCGCTCCCCGCGATCGGCGCCGCCGGCCTGCTCGAAGCCTGGCAGCAGCGGGCCGAGATCTTCGGCTCGACGGAGGCGATCACGGTGGCGGCCATCGGCACGCTCAGTGCGGCGGTCGTCGGCTACGCTTCGATCCGCTGGCTCCTGCAACTCCTGACGAGCCACACGCTCTGGCCGTTCATCCTCTATCGCATCGGCCTCGCCGCCGTGCTCATCTGGGCGCTGGCGGCAGGACGAGTGACCGGGCTGGCGCCGGCGTGACCATGCGCGACTCGACATCTGCTCGCGATGCATCGCCCGCTGCCGACACCTCCGGGCCAAAGCCATTTCCGTGGCTGCTGCTCGGCTGGGCACTGCCGCTCCTGGCTGCAACGCTCGGCGGCTTCTGCGGCGACTGGCACTGGCTGCTCGATCTCATGAGCCACTTCCGCTGGTACTACCTGCTCGCGGCCGCGGTCGGACTGGTGGTCGCGATCGTGCGCAACGCCGGCATCGCCACCCGCACCGCGCTGGCCGCGGCCCTCGCCGTCAACGCCTGGACGATGCTGCCCTACTGGCTTCCGGCGTCGCAGCCTGCGGCACCAGCGGCCGGCACGACGGTCGGGCCTGTGTCGGTCATCTCGCTCAATGTGCTGCGATCCAATCAGGACACTGCACCGACGATTGACTACCTCCGCCGCCGCTCCGCCGACGTGGTCGCGGTGCTCGAGGTCAGCCCGGAGTGGGATCAGGCCCTCGACACGCTGGCGGACATCTACCCCCACCGGCGGATCGAACCGCGGCTCGACAACTTCGGCATCGCCCTGCTCTCGCGGTGGCCGCTCATCGAGCCGCAGATCGTCGACTTCGGCGACACGGGCTACCCGAGCATCGTTGCCGACGTCGACCGTCCCGCCGGCCGCTTCCATTGCATCGCCATTCACCCGTATCCGCCATACAGCCGTTCGAGCAGCGGGATGCTCGTGCGACACCTGCATGCGGTCGGCGCCGCGGCCGCCCGGTCGCCGCTGCCCTGCATCGTGGCCGGCGACTTCAACGCCACGCCGTGGTCGGCAGGCTTCCGCGCCTTCTTGGCCGGCAGCGGCCTCCGCGACACGGCCCTGGGCCTCGGCGTGCAGCCGAGTTGGAACGCCCGCAGCCCGTTCGTGCGAATTCCGATCGACCACATCTTCGCGCCGCTGACCGCGACGGTCATCCGCCGCACGATCGGCCCCGACGTCGGCTCCGACCACTTTCCCGTCGAAGCCGAGTTGCGCCTGCCGAGTGGGCAAGTCACGCCGTGACTTGCATTCCGGTCACGGCGTGACCGGGCTACCGTGACCGGGCCTACCTCTACCGGTCATACCGGTCGCACCGCGCAGCGGGTACCGAATCGGCAACCCTGTCGCCCTGCGGCGACTTTGACGTCGCCTTCCTGCGACCTATGCATGTGTGCCCCAGGAAATGCACCATGCCCGTCGCCCCCCATCTCGCGTCGCCCGAGCCTGCCACTGCCCGCATCCTTGTGGTCGACGACGATCGCCGGTCGGCCTCGGGCCTCGCCCAGTGGCTCTGCAGCCTCGGCCACCACGCCTCGGCCGCTGGCAGCGTCGCCGAGGCCCTCCATGCTCTCAGCCGCGGCCACTGCGACGCCTGCCTCGTGGACGCAGCCCTGCCCGACGCCGGCGCCGCGCAGATTGCGAAGACAGCCCGAGCGGCGAATGCCACCGTCGCCGTCGTCGCCCTTGTCATGCCCGGGGCCGACCTTGCGGCTGCGCTCGCCTCGCTACGGCCCGACGCGATCGTGTCGCAGCCCGCCGCCGATACCGACGTGCTCGCCGCCCTCGCTGCCGCCCGCACCGCGGTCGCCACCCGCGCGGCTGACGCCGCCTCCTGTCCTGTGCTCGGAGGTCACCCGGCGATTCGCCGCGTGCTCGACGTGGTCGATCGGATCGCCACCACCCCCGCCACGGTGCTCATCACGGGCGAGAGCGGCACCGGCAAGTCGCTCCTCGCGCGGCTGATCCACGATCGCAGCCGTCGCGCCGGCCGGTTCATCGAGGTCGCCTGCGGCAGCCTGAGCGAGACGCTGCTCGAGAGCGAGCTCTTCGGCCACGTGGCCGGCGCGTTCACCGGCGCCACGCGTGACCGCAGCGGACGATTCCTCCAGGCCGACCGCGGCACGCTCTTTCTCGACGAGATCGCCACCGCTTCACCGGCCTTGCAGGTCAAGCTCCTGCGGGTGCTCCAGCAGATGCAGTTCGAACCGGTGGGCGGCTCGCACACGCACTCGGTCGATGCCCGCATCGTGCTTGCGACCAACGACGACCTGGCCCAGCTCGTCGCGGCCGGCCGGTTCCGGGAAGACCTCTTCTGGCGGATCAACGTGGTCACACTGGAGATGCCGCCGCTTCGCGAGCGGACGAGCGACGTGCTGCCGCTCGCAGTGCACTTCCTCTCCCGCGCCGCGGCGCAGGCAGGCCGCCCCGTCACGGGCTTCACGGCCGAGGCGGCCGAGGCGCTGGAGCAGCACAGGTGGCCTGGCAACGTGCGGGAACTCGAGCACGCGGTGGAGCGGGGCGTGTTTCTCGGTCGCGGCCCGCTCGTCGAACTCGCCGACCTGCCGCCATCGGTGGCCGCAGCCCGAGGCCGCGTCGCGGTGGGCGATGCCGCGCCGCTGAAGCGGGCACTCGCCGTGCCGGAGCGGCAGCTGATCATCGACGCGCTGGAGAAGTCGGGCTGGCGGCGCGACGCCGCAGCGAAGGCCCTCGGCATCAACCGCACGACGCTCTACAAGAAGCTCAAGCGGCTCGGCATGGATCTCGCGACCATCGCGCCGACGCCGTAGGCAAGTCACTCCCCCGTAGGCAAGTCACGCCGTGACTTGATTCCGGTCACGGCGTGAACGGGCTACCATGACCGGACCTACTGCCCGTCCTCGTCGCTATTCACATCCCCGAGATTCACAGCGTCGGCGATCCGGTCGGCCGCGGGGCCGAGCAGGATCTCACGGTTCTCGAAGAGCGCGTCGGGATCCTGATCGAGCATCCGGATCCGCCGCTTGCGGAACGAGAAGAACGCGATCACCGCTAGCGTCACGAGCGCTACCAGGATCGCCACCACCGTGAAGCCCCGCTCCATCGACTGGATCAGCCCCGTGATCCGGTCGCCAAAGAGGTAGGCCAGCCCGAAGAAGCCGCCGATCACCACCGACGCACAGATGAAGTCGGCGAACAGAAACCAGCGATACTTCACCCGCAGGATGCCGGCCGTGAGATAGAACGGGCTGCGGAGGCCGACGAGAAACCGGGCCACAAAGAAGGCCTTGATGCCGTGCTTGTTGATGAGCGCCTCGATCGTCTGCTCCCGTTCGGGCGTGAGGAAGCCCGACCACCAGGGGTGTTCCTTGAGCACTTTGGCGCCGAAGAACCGGCCGATCGCATACATCAGGCTGTCGCCGAGCAAGGCCCCCACGAGGCAGGCCGGCAGGGCGTAATACCACTGCAGCGCCTGGGCCCGGCTGGCCACGCCGGCGGCCACGATCGGCACCTCCTCGGGGATCGGGAGCCCGATGCCGGTGAGCGCGAGAAACACCACGATGCCGAGGTAGGAACCCCGCTCGAACCAGTCAAACATGGATGCAGTGGGTGGCGGGTGCGAAGTCCGGTGGTGAGAGTCGGGAAAGTCTACCTGACCCCGCTCTGCCGGTCAGTCCACCCGCTCAATCGACGCGTTCCGCGGCGACTTCGACGCCGGCGAGCGTGTCGAGCGTGTGTGATCCCGCAGCCATGTTCGCCAGACGCAGCCGCACGGCGCCCGCTGCCGTCCCCGGCAGCACGAGCACCGCCGCGACCGGCCCACCCTCCGGCGCAATCCGCGCGAGCCCCGTCTCGCCCGACACATAGAGCGCCGTGGCCAGCGCATCGGCGTCGGCGGCAGCCGGCGCGATCACCGTCGCTGAGAGCACGCCCTCCGCGGGCAGGCCGGTGCGGGGATCGAGAATGTGGCCGAGCCGCCGGCCCCGATCGATGAAGAACTGCGTGCCCGAGCCACTCGTGCCGAGCGCCTGATTCACAAGCGTGAGCGTGGCGAGCCGCTGCGTCGGCCGCAGGGGATGCCGCAGGCCCACCCGCCAGCCCCTCCGCCCCGGCACCGCCGGCCCCTGAATCCCCGCCGCCCGCACGCTACTGGACCCGCCATGCACGAGCACGCTCGGCACGCCCCGGTCAACGAGCCGCTCGACGACCCGGTCGATCGCCCAGCCCTTGCCGATCGCGCCCGGATTGAGCTCGATGCCCGGCCGCGTGAACCGCACCCGCCGCGCCTCCGCATCGACCTCCACCCACTGCATGCCCGAGGCCGCACGGGCCGCATCCAGCGACTCGGGCTCCGGCGTGCGGCCCTGCCGCGCTAGAAAGCCCCAAGCCCGCGTGAGGGCACCCGAGGCGATATCGAAGGCCCCGCCGGTCGCGTCGAAAAGCTCCCACGCCCGCACGAGCAGCGCACACATGTCATGCGACACCGGCTGCCAGCCGTTCGCCGCCGTCGCATTGAGCCGTGCCAGCTCACTCGTGTCGCGATACACGCTCAGCCGGTTCTCGATCTCATCGACGAGGTCGAGCGCCTCGAGCCCCAGCTGCGTCGCGTCGGGCACTTCACCAACATTGAAGGCCAACTCGAATCGACACGCCATCGCGTCGCGGCCCACGACGAGCGTATGCAGATCAAGATCGCTCATGGCGGCCTGCTACCGCGGGGCGAGGCCGCGATCGAAGGCGTCTTGGTCGCGACGGAAGAGGGCGAGCTCGCGCTCGAACCGCTCCAGCGGGATCCGGTAGACGGGCTGCTCGTCGGTGTGCGAGTGGCAATGGGCCACGAGCAGACGGTAGAGAAACTTGAACAGCTGCCGCGGCACGCGGAGGCTCCGCAGGCCGTCGATGAGCCGCCGCTGGTCGATGCTCTCGTCGAACAGCTGGGCGAGCGTGGCCGGTGGCGTGCCCACGCTCGCGGCCTTCACGCGGGTGGAGGCGATGTCGTAGAGCGTCTCGCCCGACCACTCGAGCGAGGGCACGAGGTTCTGCTTGTCGAGCCGGGCCCTCTGGTTGAACTGCTCGTCTTCCCGCTCGATGAACCGATAGAGCTCGACGGGCAGGAGCAGCTTGAAGCCCAGCGCGGGCGACTTCAGGAACTTGTTGTCGAGCATCGGCCAGATCACCTGCCGCATTCGGTCGGCCGAGCCGTTGATGAGGTGCGGCTCGTCGAGCCGATCGACGATCACCACGAGGCCCTGGTAGCCGGCGGCCGCGAGGATGCCCTGAAACTTCGCGAGCAACTCGTAGCGATCATCGCTGCGGGCGTAGGCCGGCAGTGGCTGACCGGCAAGATCGACCTCCGGAAAGCGGGCGAGCGCCCGGGCCAGCTGGCTGACGGTACGGTTGCCCGTCCGCATGCTGCGGACGAGCCTCCAGGCGAGCCAGGTGGTGCGGGCCCGCCGCAGCAGTGCCGGAATCCAGGCGCCGACGGCGAGCAGCCACGGCCACCACTGCCGCGTCCAGCCAAGTTCACCGCGAATGATCCCGTAGATGACCGCGGCCACGAGAGCCACCGTAGCGATGCCTGCCAGGGCCTGCGGCCAGAGGGCGAACCAATTGCGGTAGCCGGTGCGGCTCCGCAGCCGCCGCCACCGCGTGGGAAACGATTCGGCGGTTGACTGGTCGTAGCAGGCAGCGAGCAGGGCGAGGTCACGAGCCTGCGGCCGCGTAAGCTTCGCCTGCCGGCCGGACGACTCGGTGAGCTGCGTCACGAGCTGCGTGACGGCGAGCGCCAGGATCGCGTCCATGTGGTCCCAGAGTTTCCACTGGGAGAGCACACGATCGACGGGGCGGCCGGGGCCGACGCGGCTCACGAACCGATCGAGGAACGGATTGAAGTCGTCGTAGAGCACGACGAACACGGCCGACTCGGGGTGGGCCGCGTTGTGCCGCTCGAACTGCCGCACCATCTGCAGCTTGAGCGCCGTCTTGCCCGACCCCTTCTCGCCGAACACGATCGACGTGCTGGGGTCGGCAGGGTCGCCGTAGATCTTGTCCCACGCCGGATGGAACGTCGTCTCCAGGCAGGTCCGCTTGAAGACGGTGTCGTTCTGCGCGTCTTCCTCGGCGAACGGGTTGCCCGCGATGCCGTGGTGCTCGAGAAACGCCTGAACTTTCATTTGGCGGCCGCCGGCACCATGCCCTCGACCATCTTCCGGAAGCCGTCGGCATTGGCCGACACGGTGGAGGACGGGCCATAAAACTTGAGGAAGTAGCTGCCGCGGTCGGGCACCTCGACGATCGCCGCGAGCATCCGGTAGTTCGGCCGATCGACCGCCTGACCGCCGGCGAACGGTCCGCCGGGCATGTCCTTGTAGGTGCCCGAAACGTCGACGAGCGTGACGGCGGAGCCGCTCACGTTGAGCTTCTTGGTCGATGCCTTGTCCTTCGTGGCGCTGCCGTCAGGCTGCGTGAACTGGCCGTACCAGCGATCGATGTTGGCCTGCACGGAGCCGCCGGCGCCCATCACGGTCATCCGGCCCGGCGTCGCATCCCCCTCGACTGCCGGAATCGAGAACTCCGTCTCGATCATATTCGACTTCGGCTGCACCCGCTTCCACGTCGAGGGCGCCTCGAGGGAGAGCGCGTCGTCAGCGATCGTGAAGGCGAGGGCGTTGTCGGCCACGGCCGGCTGGGCCGCTGCATCCTGGCTCGGGCACAGGGTCGCCACGAAGCCGGCCGCCACGAGGGCCGCGCGAGAGATCGTCAGCAGGTGTCGAAGGCTCATGGGGATCGCTCCTGGAGGGGTGAATCGCGAACGAAAACTTTAGCACAGCGTCGGCCGGTGTTCACACGCGTCAGCCACCCGCGGGCAGGCACTCAGGAAACACGAGCCGGATGGACACCCAGTCGGCCCAGCCCTCCCGCCAGACGAGCTCGGCGCCCGTGAGCCCACCGGCGTCGAGCACCGACTGCATCGCCTCGGCCGACATCGGTGCCGACGCCTCGCCGCCGGGCACGGCCACGCTCCAGGTCAACTCGGGCCGCTCCGCAAGCGTCGGATGCAGCGACGTTCGCGCCGCCTGTTGCCCGCCCTGCCGCGCTGCTGCGTCGGCACCTGGAGGTGCAGGTTGTTCAACCTGCACACCGCCCGGGGCCGCGGCCACCGGCCCGACTGCGACCGCCCGCGGCAGCCCTGCCGCGACGGCCGGATCGAGCGACACCACGCGGGCCACCGGATAGCCTGCCGCTCTCCGCTCCGCGCCGCCGGCCCCCGCCGCATCACCATGTGGAATCCGAAACCGGGCCTGGCACTCCGGGCAGACGCCCTTCCGCCCCGCAAGTTCGTCCTTCACCTTCACGCGGTGCCCGTTGGGGCAGTAGGCCACGATTCCCATCACGTGTCTCCGTCCGCGTGCCGCGGGTTGCCTGCTTGTGGACGCTCAAACGTCCCTTTACCTTACAGCGACAAGGTACGGCTGCCGAACGGCAGGCCTTTTATCCGCCCCGCAGGGCCCGGAGCCGCAGTGATTCATGGCACGACGCGAGACACCGCCCCAGGAGCCCGAGCAGGAGGAGGACCGCGGCCCCCTCGAGATCGCCCTCGTCGGCGATCTCACCGACAACGCGGCCGAACTGACCGACCGGATCCTGAGCATCGAGCCGGGCGGCGAGTGCACGATCTACTTCGACTCCCCCGGCGGTAGCCCATACTGCGCGATGTCGCTCGTGGGCCTGCTGAGGCTCCGCGGAATCGCCGCGACCGCGGTGGTCACGGGCGAGTGCTCATCGGCGGCGCTGTGGCCGTTCGCGGCCTGCCACCGCCGCTACGTGACGCCCTACAGCGTATTCCTCTTCCATCCGATGAAGTGGCAGAGCGAGGAGCACATCGGAATCCGCGAGGCCGCCGAATGGTCACGGCATTTCGCGGAACTGGAGCGGGAGATGGACGTGCTGCTTGTCGATCTCTTCGGCCGCGAAGCCGAACGGATCAACGAGTGGATCCGCACCCACCGCTACGTGACGGGTCGCGAGATGGCCAAGGCCGGCCTCGCCGAGCTCATCGAGCTCGCCCCGCTCCCGCACCTCGCAAAACGGTAGGCCACTGTAGTCCGCACGCATCTGTGCACGCCCCCGTAGTCCACATGCTCCGCATGTGGCCCACGGTCGAAACACCGCAGACCCGAGCTACTGCCTTGCAGGTGCGCCAAACTTCTCCCGAATAGCTCGATCCCTCGGCGTCCACTCCGCCAACCGCACACGGAGTGTGCGGACTACGGGTGGAGTGTGCGGCCTACGGTCTGCCGTCAACTCCGGTAATCCCCGTGACACGCGTCGCATGACTGCTCGAGCTTCCCGGCGGCGGCACGGGCGGCCTCGTAGTCTCCCTTAAGGCAGGCCTCCCGCACCTGGACCGCCGCATCTCGCATCGCGGCCGCGTAGCCCTTGTAGGTGTCGTCGTCGTGGAACTCGAAGTCAGGCTGCTGGATCACCTCGCCGATCAAGGCCACGATCTCGGCCGCGTGCCGGAGTTCGTCGCCGAGCTTGTCGAAGTCGGCCTTCGACGCGATGGCGGGCCGCATGGCATCCTGGGCCATCTCCAACCGTGTCATGAGCGGCGGCCGGCCGGTCATCTGGCTCCAGAGCTCCGCGGGCTCGATGTTGGGATTGGGCTCGGGCGAGTTGCCGTCGAGCAGGCCCGTGAGATCTTCGAGCCGTGCCTTGGCCTCGGCGTGGGATTGATCCGTCCCCACCTTGCAATTGAAGCCCACCCGCGCGAAGAGATCGCGGGCGGTGGCCGCGTCTTTCCGCCAGCGGACATCGGCCTGATCGTAGGCGGCGATCACGCCGAAGAGCATGGCCAGCGAACTGTAGCCGCACCGCGCCTCCTCGAAGCCGCCCCCCTTGAAATCGGAGAGCTTGGCACACGCTGCGGCGAGCAGATCCTTCATGTCCTTCACTTCGTCGGCCAGCGTGTCGGGCGAAACGAGCGCCGACCACTTCATGCCCCCGGCGGCAGCATTACCACCTGAGGCAGCGGCTGCCGGTGTCGCTCCCGGCGCAGCCACCACGAGCTGCTTGGCAGCGCCGTAGTCGGGCCGCGTGCCCTCGAGGAGCACGAAGGCGTCGTCGACGAAAGTGCCGCGAGTGAGCTTGTCCCACTGCCCTGCCGGCGGCGCGGCGCGGCGAATTGGCTTGGCCCGGCCACGCTGGCCGGGGGCCGCCAGGCCATCAGCCGCGAGGGCTGCGAACCCGCACGCAACGGCCACGATGACCAGCCAGCGACCACCACCCCTTTGCCCAGATTCGACAGCCTGCGCCGAATGACACGAACGGCCATGAACACGCATGAGCAGGAACCTTTCAGAATGGGGAAAGCCCTGAGCGCGAGCGAGGGGATCGGCATGTCGTCATGCCTCTTCAAACAATCTATCAGACGACGAAATAGGCCTGTCGACATGGCCGGAGGGCAAAGTCGTCTTGACCACGCTGGCCGGGGTCGTCAGTTTCCCGCCCTCGCGTCAGCCCGAGTCTGCCGCGGCCGTCGCAAAAGGAGTTGCAGCATGACCGCCATTGAGCCCGTTTTCGCCGGCCCCGTCTTCAAGCCCACGACATCGTTGCGTCGGATGGCCGCATCCGCGGCGTGCTGTCTTGCTATCGCTACCCTGACCGGCTGTTCCGGCGGCGGCGGCAGTTCCGCCGGCACGGAGCCCGCCAAGACAGCCGTCGTGTCGTTCCTCGACGCTATCAAGCGGGGCGACGACGCCGGGGCCCGCAACCTTCTCACGAAGGTGGCCCGCACGAAGACCCAAGAACTCGGCATTTCGGTAGCGCCGCCGGTGAATGACACCGCTACCTATTCCGTGGGCCAGTGCGAGATGGTCGGGGACGCGGACGACCTCGTGCACGTGGCCACCACGTGGACTGACGTCGATACGGACGGCTTCAAATCGAGCGAGAACGTCGTCTGGGTTGTACGACTCGACCCGGAGGGCTGGCGGGTGGTCGGCATGGCCACACGTGTGTTCGACGACCTACCGCCGCTCCTGCTGAACTTCGAAGACCCCGAAGACATGATCGCCAAGCAAGAGATGGTGGCGAAGGAACTGCAGGCCCGGGCCAGCAAGGCGGCCGCCGAGCAGTCCGCCCCCGCCCGCACCGCCCGCGGCAGCCAGCCGGCGGCAGTGAAGTAGCTGACCACCTGCCACCGCCGACCGTAGTCCACATGCTCCGCATGTGGCCCACGGTCAATACACCGCAGGCCCAAGCTACTCCTCTGCAGGTTTGCCCACCCCCGGCCGAATAGCCGGCCGCTCGGCCTTCACTCCCCCAACCGCACACGGAGTGTGCGGACTACGGTCGGAGTGTGCGGACTATGGGTGCCAGTGGCGTCAAAAACTGCCGAATCGGCAGTTTTTACGCGTTTTACCCATCTTTCTTGACAGAAGCCGCTGTCCGGATAGCCTTTTGCCTGGATTTCCCAGGCGGAAGACTCTACCCAACCCGCAGCCCTTGCGGGGGAGTGCAGCGGGTTGCTCGCAGCCTGCCGTCCGGGACGTCCAGCAAACACTCTGTGTTGGCTGCGGTCCGGTGGCCGTCCCGGATCGGGGTTTCTCGCGTGACGGCTTCATGGACGCAGGACGCGTTCGGTTCTTACCTGGAGGTCAGTTATGAAGCGTTTCCTCGGTTTTGCGGTTGCGATGTTCTTCGCGCTGGTGGCCATCGCCCTCGTCGGCGGTGACGCTGGTGCGGTCGCCGGCCACGGCTGCCATGGTGCTCGTCGTTGCCACGGCGGCCTGTTCGCCCACAAGCACCGTTGCCACGGTGAGCGCGGTGGCCTGCTCGGCAAGCACCGCCGTTGCCACGGCGCGGCTGCCGCCCCGGCTGCCTGTGAGTCGGCCTGTGGCGACTGCGGCGCTGCCGCTGAGGGTTGTGGTGCCTGCGGTGAGGGTGCCGTCGTCGAGGGTGGCTGCGCTGGCGGCGCTTGCGGCGGTGAGGCTGTGATCTCCGAGGGCGTGCCGACCGAGGCCGCTCCGGCTGCTCCGGCCGCCCCCGAGGCCCCCGCAGCCCCGGCGAAGACCTGATCCCGTTCGCGGGCAACCTTGCTGCCGTGTGCCGACCCCGGGGCACGATCAGCTCGGCTGACCGCGATGGATCAGCGTGATCAACGGGCCGGGCCTTCCGCAAGGAAGGCCCGGCTTTTTTCATACGCCCGTAGGCCCGTTGCTCCGCAACGGGCCGTCTTCTGCCCGTCGCGGTGCGACGAGCCTACGGCTGCGTGACGGGGGCACCGTCTTCCCGTGGCGGCTGCGCGAGCCGCCTGAGCAGCCCGCCGCGGCGCGGCGGCACTGCCTCCGGGTTCGCGGCCTCCGCTGCCCGTCGCTCGGCCCGCCGCTTCGCCACCTCGTCGAGCACGCCACCGACCAAATCGATCACCTGATCGGCCGTCGGGTCGCCCCCGGTGGGCACCTGCCGCAGGGCATCCGACGGCGTGGGCACTTTGCCTGGCTGAGCGACCTGCGGCTGGACGGCATCTGGCTGTAGCCCCGGCTGAACTCCCGGTCGCGGCACGGCCTGGGGCTGCCACTGCGGCCGCGGCGAATTCTGGCTTCCTGGCGCGGGGGCAGGGCGGGGCCGATTGCGGATGTTGTCGATGAAGTCTGCGAGCACATCGCCCGCCGCAGCCTTGATCGAGCCGTCGAACACGACCTTCGGCTCGCCCAGCACACCCGCGATCCCCACCGACACCTGCTTGCCCGAGAGCGCGGCTAGCAGCGGCCGATCCTGCGGCAGATCAGCCGGAATCGGGAGCCGAAGCGTGAGGTCGAGCGAGCCGTCATCGAGGCCGACCGATCCACTCGACTCCACGTCGAGCCGCTGCCCCGGCTTGGCCAGCGGCAGCCCGAACTCGAGCCCCTTGTGCCAGACGCGGCGATCGGCGAGCCGGAAGTCGACGTTCGCCTCATCCGCAAACAGGATTACTGGCGGAGGTGGCAGCTTGAGCGGCAGCGACTGCAGCACATTGACCGCCAGCGGCCCCGGCCCGAGCACCACTTCATGCATCGAGAGCCGACCGGCGAGCGTGCCCGCAGCCGGCTCGCCGACGGGCAGCCGAGCCCCGTCGAGCCGCAGCGAAAACCGGCCGCCGGTGCGGGTCGCATCGGCGAGCACCGGCGCGATGTAGGCGAGCACGCCCTGGGCGACGCCCGGCTCGAGCCGCGCGTCGGTGAGTAATTGCACCGGCTCGATCGTCCACTCGCTGTGCGCAGCATCGCTCGCCGGCGCGAGCGCGGCCCGCACGTGAATCGGATCGCTCACCCACTGCTCAGCAGCCCACGGCCCCGCGATCCGCACGATCGCGCCGTCGACGTCGAGCCGCAGCCGCACGGGGCTCCTGCGCGGCCCGCCCGATCCCGCGCTGCCGGCCGCCGGCGCAGCCGGGGGCGGAAAGAGTGTCGCCAGGTTCGACCGCCGCTGCGCGTCGTAGACGACATCGGTTTCGAGCCCTTCGATACGAATCTCGCCGAGGTCGCCGCCGGAAAGGAGCATCGCCACAAGCCCGTGGCTACCCACGATGCGCCTGATCCGCACGGGAGCCGCCGAGCCATCTCGCGGCACGATCCGCACGTCGTCGAACGTGATCGGCCCCGCCCAGCCGAGGCCCACGCTGCCGAACGTCACGTCACCATGCAGTTCGGGCAACAGTTTCGCCGCATACCGCGACATCCGCTCCGGACTCGAGAGGAGCCACGGCACGACCGCCACGACACCGATTCCTATCACAAGCACGGTGGTGAGCAGCATGCCGATTTGCAAGCGGAGAAATCCCCGCCCGGCCGGCCGCGGTGTCGTGCCCTGACTTGCGTCTGTCATCCGATCGCTCCTTCCTGCCAGAATCCGGGGGCCGCACATCTGCCGCGGCCACTGCGGGGATCGATTCTACGCAGCACGCAGGGGTTTGGTTGGGCGGGAGGCCGCCGCTCGGTTGCGTGGGGGCGTGCCGAGCTATACAGTGCCGAAGTGCGGTGCCCATCGGCCGCCACGCGGGCGTAGCTCAGTTGGTAGAGCGCTAGCTTCCCAAGCTGGATGTCGAGGGTTCGAGTCCCTTCGCCCGCTTTTCTTGTCGGCCGCGTCGATTCATCGGCCACCCGTCCGCGGCTCCCGCCGCAGTATCTCCTCGCTCGCGCTCAGGGCTTGTATGCGACACAAGCCGGGGCGACTTTGAGCCGCATCTGATACGCGCGACCTTCGTGATCAGGCCGGCTTCTTGCCGCCGCTCTTGCGGAATTCGGAGGGCGGAATCGGGTTGGGCTGCGACCAGATGCCGATTTTCTGGGCCTGGGCCTGGGCCTGCAGGGCAGCCAACGACTGGTCGTTGGAATAGGCCGAGTAGTGCCAGGCCATACCCGAGGCGACCATCTGCCGGTTCACGTCCACGCCGTCGGCATAGAGATGACCGATCCAGCGGCCGTAGCGATCCTTGCCATCGTCCACCACGGTGACCGTCTTGCCGAACACCATGCTCGCCAGGGCCTGCCGCGACGCCTGCCCGAAGTCTTGCTGCGCTTCGGGCGCATCGATCTCGGCGAGGCGGATCTTCTGCTGCTGGTTATTTTCGTCGATGCAGGTGACGGTGTCGCCGTCATATACCGCCACCACCTTCCACTGATGCGTGTTGGCCGGCGTGCCGGCCGGCGCGGCCGACTGTACGGGGGGCGTGGGGCCGCCGCTGCTCACCGGCTGAGCGGCGATCGGTTGCGCACCTG
>JBAVTF010000003.1:0-44106 GCA_049695995.1 Pirellulales bacterium
CTCGAAGCTTGGGGATGATGACCTCCGCCTGCTCCGCCTTTCCTCGTGGCATTTCCTGCTCTCCCTTGGTTGCGGCCACCTAGGATTCTCGCTCCCGGATTGGCCTCGTTTAAGGGGGGCAGGTCAGTAAGACCCTCGCCCCAGAGCAGCGAACGACAGTCGCCCGAGTGTTCCATGCCGACCGTGAACTGCTCTCGGCCAGCAAACTGATCCTCGACACCAAGAACCCCGCCTACCGTGCCGTGGCTGCCGTGAGGTCTGAGGCTTCGGGCTACTGGCGAACCGTGACGCTGCCATTTCCCGAGGCTGGTATTCGGCTCCTTCCACAGAACTCCCTCGGCATGTTCGCGACCACCATGCAGACGTACCGCGAGAGGCTTCAAGAGGCCGCCCGGGAACTCGCCGCGCAGTACGACCAGATCAAGAGCGAAGCCCAGCGGCGACTCGGCACGCTCTTCAACGACAGCGACTATCCCTCCACGCTCGACGGCGTGTTCGATCTCGAAGTCTCCTACCCGACCATCGAGCCGCCGAACTACCTGATGGCCCTGCACCCGGAGGTCTACCAGCAGGAGCAAGCCCGGGTCCGTGAGCGCTTCGAGAGTGCCGTCGAGTTGGCCGAGCAGGCTTTCGCCACGGAACTCCAGCGGCTCACGGCCCATCTCGCGGAACGCCTTACGGGCCTGCACGACGGCCAGCCCAAGGTCTTCAGGGACTCAGCCGTGGACAACCTCCGGGAGTTCTTCGAGCGGTTCCGGCGGCTGAACATCAGGAGCAGCCCAGAGTTGGATGCCCTCGTCGAACAGGCCCAGCAGACGATCAATGGCGTCGAGCCGCAGACGCTCAGGGACTCCAACCGGCTTCGGCAGATGGTGGCCCGGGACTTCGAGCAGATTCAGGCCGCCGTGGGAGACCTACTCGTCGATAGACCGCGAAGGAACATTCTCAGGCGCGGGGGTGTTGGAGGTGCCGCATGACCAACAAGATGGAGTTGTTGGTCGGCTGCGATGGCGGTGTCCCGTGCATCTATGACGAGGCACTGGACCTGCGGGAGATCGGGAAGTTGAAGATCACCCGCGCGAGCCACGTGGAGCCAGATGCGGAGGGCTACTGGTGGGCTGATATGGGGCCTTCAGGCGGGCCGATGCTGGGGCCTTATGGAAGCCGGACGGAGGCGTTGGGGGCGGAGAGGGGGTGGTTGGCGACTCATCATTCAGAGCGTCAGGCTAGTTCCCCAGAATCGCTTGATCAGCCGCAGAATCATCACCAGCAGCACCGCACCAAACGTTGCGACCAGAACGGCCCCCAGCAGGCCCTCGCCGAAGGGTATGCCAAGCGCCTGCACAATCCCGCCGCCGAGCAGCCCGCCCAACACACCAACAACGATGTCCCCGAGCATCCCGTAGCCGCTTCCCTTCATGATCACGCCCGCGAGAAGGCCAGCCACCAAGCCGACCACGATAAACCAGACAAATGCCACGGTAATCTCCTTTGTGGTGAAAGGAACCGGTTCGTCCGCTGAATCACAAACAGCTGCGTCGTTGCACCGAGATAGCGATCTTCTCTTCACATTGCCAATGTCCTACAGGCTTCCTCGCACTTCTTGCATGCCTCAGCACACTTCTTGGCGTGCGGCATGTCGGCGCACTTGTTGCACTCAGCCGCGCACTGCTTGCACGCTTCCTCACAGACCTTGCACATCTCCTTAGCCAGCGGCGAGTCGTACTCCATCAGCGCGACACAGGCACGGCAGGTCTCGATGCAGGTCAGGCATGTCATGTCGCATGCCGGGCAGTCACCATGGATCAGGCATTCCCGGCAAGCCCGCACACACTCATTACACGCCTTGATGCAGTTTTCCTTGGCGACAGGGTCCATCTTCGTTTCGGCAGCAGTCGCGGTTGATGAGGCACTCAACGCCAACGCAACCAGCATTCCACACATGAGCGACACAACGGCTTTGATCATTGCAAAGACTCCCCAATGGCAAATGTAATTAAATGGACACACATGCGGTCACCCTAGTTGGGACTCCCAGAGGATGCGTATCTTTCAAAACGGCTTGAAAGTGCAAAAAACGTCGGTGCCCAAAGCCCCACAAAGATTCCGAACCGCTCTCCATGAGCCGGGTCATCTCCCTTGAACAAGAACCAGATGGCAATCGAGGCGGCTATCGAAACGAAACCCGCCCAGAAGCAGCCTGCACTCAAGTATTTGCATGTACCCGACATATGAAGCCCTCTTTGGTCAAGGTGCGTGAACGGCCTCGGATCTGACGCGAGATGCAGCAACGCAATCATTCACGTGAGCCGCATACGCGAGAGCACGGCTCCGCCGACCACAGATACTAGCGACGAACGGAAAAACCGCCGTGGCGAGGCGGCCGATGCAAGGAGGCCCCAGCTGTTATTGGCTGTACAGCAAGTGCCATCTCCGCGAGGACACTTTCGTACAGCGGCCCTTTTGCTCATGTGCGGTCAGCCGCCGTGGTCGTTGCACTCTCGCGGGGGTGTCCGCGAGGTGTGCGGGCTCCGAGCGAGACATTCCGTCACTTCTGAGGCCTGATGGCGAATAATGGGTTCGTTGCCTGACATGAACCAAGGACCTCTCGGGCACTCAGGGCTCCGGAGAACGTGATCGTGAGACACGAAAGCAAATACGAGTGGCTGGAGGATCATCTCATCCGGCGGCTCAGGGACAGCGGTATTGAGGAAAACACCGCACGGACACTCGCACACGAGCTCCAGCACGACATCCTCGTAGCCTTTGGTGCCATCGATAGCCGAAACGCCCAGCAAGACCAACTGGAATTAGACCTCGCTCGCGAAGTGAGCGAGGGTGGCCACGACGCGTGAATGTCGCTCACGCTGCGTCGGTTCTTTGCCGACCCGCAGCAGTAGCGTGGCTCGTGGCGATGATGGCCTTCCCGCATCTCCGTCGGCGACTGTGGCTGCCATGCGCGGCAAGCGATATCGAGCCGGATAGGGACGGCTACTGGTGGGCGGATATGGGGGCGTCAGGTGGGCCGGAGCTGGGGCCGTTCAGGAGTCGGTCGGAGGCGTTGGGGGCGGAGAGGGAGTGGCTGGTGGGAAATCACTTCGAGGCTTCGCCTCCCTCTGTCGGTACGCCTGCCGAAACGTGCGTAACGATGCCGTGCGGTTCCAATTGAAAGATTTGCACGACTGTGCCACTGGTGAAGGCATGAACGATTGCCCCCGTTGCAGGTTCAACGACGACCGCTGCTTCCCTCACCCTACGGCCAGTCAACCGCTGAATTTCTTTTCTCAACTCGTCGCACGACACAGCGAAGAGCGCCCGGTGGTACTGCTCCACCTTGGCCGCCCCGGATTCGGTGCGGGCAAGGATCTTCTCGGCAGGCGTCAACGCCTCGTGGAGGGTCAGCACGACCGTCTCCTCGCTGGCGACTACGGTCACGGCCTTTGGCGTATGACCCGTGCGCTCCGACTGCATGGACAGGGCGATCTGGGCCAGTTCCTTTGTGAAGTTGGCGGGCGACACCGGCTCACTCATGGATTATGGTTCCTGAAGATTCTCTGTTTCTCGATGTTCCGTGACGCGCTGCTCCACCACTGTAGCGGATCACAGAGCGGACACGGCGGCGAATCTTTTCCGATCCGCTGTTCGCGGATTTACTGCCACACCTTGTGATCACTCGCCCATGCGCATGTGGAGCCTTCGGAAGTGGTGCGGGGTGAAACCGGTAAGACCACTGAATAGCCGAGTGAAATGGCTTTGCGAGGAGAAACCCAGATCAAGGGACAGTTGGGAGAGCGACGCCCCTTTGGTTCTCAGCAAGCTGAGCGAGGAGCCAATGCGTCGCCGATTCATGAAACGATTTAGGCTCAAGCCGGTCGAGTGCTGAAACTTTCTCGCAAAGTGACTGGGAGACAGGCCGAAGCCCTCACTCGCTTCGAACAATGAAAAATGCACCCCGAGATGCGCATCCAGTCGTTCCACAATCCGCCGCATGACGCACGGGTCGAACACACTCGTGTCTTTCCGCCAGTCGGGAAACCGGCCTCCGGCAAGCAGGGAGATGCCCATGACGATCTGCCTCGCGGCAATCTCGTCGCCGATCTCTTCGGAAATCTGCCGACCACCACTCCCCACCGAAAGCCGCAACAGACTCGCACGTATCAGGGCATCGCGAAAGAGCGGAACGGCATGGAGGCCAACGACGGGTTGTAGGTTCTCGGAATCGCATACGCTTCGGATGTGCGAGTCAGGCACGCATAACTCATACGCCTGAAATCCCGCCGTCGTTGTGATGGCCAGCGAATGCGAGGCAAAATCGCAGGGGAAGAACCCGATGTCGCCGACCGTCGAATAGAATCGATGGTCGTTTCCCTCTGACGCCCACGCGATATCCGCATCGCCACTCGTCGTCAGCAGGAGCCGGTGCGTGACGTATCGGCTGTCGTGAGCATCGAATACGCGTGGCGGCCGGACGGTGAGCCAGTGCGCGTACCACGAATAATGCGGGTAAGCAGATAGTCGGATTCCATCCATAGCCGCCCTGCCCCTAATTCCCGCCTTCGCGAGGCGCGGGCGTTCGGGCGTCGTCAACGCCCGACACATTGTTGCAGTTCCCAGCCACTCGTCCACATTCTTGGTAGCCAGAGCAAGGCATGGTGCGCGTGTGGTGACAAAAAGGCGACGGCCGTCCCGCCCGGCGGTGCATGAGTCGTGAAAGACCGGCCGTAGAGCCATCGATAGTGTTGCTACACAGGGCCGAACAGGATGTATCGGCCGGATGCACGTCACGGAGGACTCCAATGTCGTCGGAAAACATTCGCCCGCTTGCCACGACCGCGATTCTTGCGATTGCAGAGGTCAAGGCAGCAACAGAGGCGTTCAATCGCGGAGACGCCAATCTGTTTGACGCGCTAGACGCCATCGCAGTCGCAATCCAGATGTTCCAAGCGGCGGCTCGGCCGGAGGGGCATCGCGAGGCCGCATAACCGCGATTGATTACAGCGCGGCCACGAATCACGTAGCCGCCCCGATCCATCTTTCGCCACCCCGGGTAACTCCCGCGGGTGGCGTTGCTTTTTGCCCGTCGGCCCGCGGGCTGCCGGGCGTGTTTCCCTTCTTCCGGCTCGCTGCGTTGGCGGCCGGTGTCCCTGTGTGTTTCCCGTTTCCCATTTCCCACTTTCAGGAGATCGAGAACCCATGAGTGACCTCGAACTGATCGACGCCGTGGCCCAGAAGACCGGCGAAGACTCCCACGAGATTCGGCGCCGGGGCTTCACGCTGACCGGCCCCGATGACACTGGCCCGGAGCCGGAGTGCCTGCTGGACGTGCTGCTGGTCGATCTCGATGAACTCGGGACCGTCGATTGGGACGCGCTCGGCTACGGCTGTCGGGCCCCGTTCTTCGACCCCAGTACGAAGGCCCGGAAGAAGGCCGGGGCCAGCAGCAAGAAGCAGGCGGCTCGAGCGGCGTGACCTGCTGACCGGCTCAAAGGCTCCAGCGTCCCCAGCAAGCGGCGGGCGTGGAGTGTGGCGGAGGTGCCCAAGCCTCCCTGCACCCACGCCCGTCGCTTTTTGTTGTGAAAGTCCCTGGCCTAGACGGCGGCACTGAATTCCACGCCACCGCTATCTCGGCCTAAAACCCACGATCAACCCACCAACCCACCCAACAGGAACTTCATCCCCATGTTGAAACTCCATGCAGGCGTCTCGAAGAAAGTCGGCCTGCCCGGCTTCTCCAGCGCCTCGGCCTCCTGCACCATCGAGGCCGAACTCGACTCCCGCCTGCTCCAAGACCACGAGGGCTTTCAGGTCGTCGTCCAGCGGGCCTACCAGTCGTGCGAAAAGGCCGTGCAGGACCAGATCGCCCGACTCACCAGTGACGGCGACAGCGATGCCAGCCAGCCGCAGGAAGTGATCGAGGTCCGCACCAGCCCGGCCATCAGCGGCGCACGGATCACGACCAATAGTGCCGAACTGCGTGCGACCAACCGTACCGCCTTCCGTGACGCGCCCAACCCGCGTCCTGCCACGGCTTCGCAGGTGAAAGCCATTCGGGCTATTGCCGCTCGCCGGAAGATCGACCTCGTGGCACTCCTCCGGGAACGCTTCGGCCTGACCACGGCGGACGAACTCGGCATCCGGCAGGCCAGCAACCTCATTGACGAACTGAAGAGCGACGAGCCGACCGCCAGCCCCACGAACGGCAACGGGGCCTACGCGACGACTGGGGGTGCTCGATGATCGCCGGGATAGGAGAAGCCCTGTTGCCGGTGCTCACGCCCGAGAAGCCTGCCAGCACGAATCCCGCCAACGAGGTCGCCAAGAAACTCACCGGCCGGGACTACATCTCGTGGTCGGCGCTCTCCACGTTCCGGACCTGCCCGCTGAAGTACAAGTTCCGGTACATCGACGGCCTGCCCGAGGAGTCTGTGTCGGCGGCGTTGATTTTTGGCACCGGGATTCACTCCGCGGTCGAGCAGCACTACCAAGCCATTCTGTCCGGCGATCCCAATCCTGACCTCGATGCCCTGCTGTTCGCCTACAGGTCTGCATGGCTGCCGCACGACCCGGACGCGATCCAGTTCGGCAGTTCAGAGACACGGGCCTCGCTGGATGCTCTGGCCACGCGGATGCTCACGGCCTTCCTGAGCAGCCCTGCGGCGAGCGTTCAGGGGCGGGTGCTGGGCGTCGAGGAGGAGATTCGGGGCATGCTGGTCGAGGGCATGCCGGACCTGTATGGCCGCGTGGATTTGCTCACGGAAGACTCGGACACGCTCGTGGTGACCGACATCAAGACTTCACGTGGGAAATGGAGTCAGGAGCAGGTCGAGGATTCAGGCGAGCAACTTCTGCTGTACAGCCACCTCGCCAGTGAAATCAGCCCCGGCAAGAGGATCGCGACACGGTTTCTAGTGCTCACGAAGACCCGCGAACCACAGGTCGAGGAGCATGTCCGCGAGGTCAGTTCAGCCGCCGTGAAACGCACCTTGGCGGGCGTGGAGCGGGTCTGGCGGGCTATCGATTCGGGCGTGTTCTATCCGGCGCCGTCAACGGTCGGGTGCGGGGGCTGTGGCTATCGCACGGCCTGTCGCGCTTGGGCTGGCTGATGGGTTAGAGGAGAGAGCGGCATGGGTTCAAAAACCTATGCCGCTTTTTCTTTGCTATCAGGAGTCCGGCTAGCAAGTGGCAAAGCCGGTCGCCTTAGGTTGCCAAGCCGGGGCTTGCTTTCCATCCCCCGCGGCAACAGTTAACGGCGCTGTGCGCACAAAGTCCTTTGGTCCATCCGAGCTATAGGCGCCCGCTCATAGTGGCAAACGGCCTAGCAGGGCAAGGATCAACAGAATGATCAGGATCAGGCCAAGCAAGCCACCTCCCGCCCCGAGGACGGTGTTCCCGCTGCGGAAGCCATAGCCACCGCCCAGCAGTGACAGGATCACAATCACAACAAGGATCAGTACGATCGGACTCACAGTTCGCTCCTTTGCAAAGAAGAATACAAACGACTTGGTGGAGTCCGTCCCAACGACGTTCGGAATGCTTTCTGATCCTGACGAGCAGACCAGCAGTCTGTCTCTCGCCTGCGCTCGCACATGCCCTGTGCGATAGGTTCCTTTCGCACAGGGCACGTGCTTTGCGCTTCTGGCGCCCGACGCTATGACAATCGGACACTACGGCAGGATCACCGTGTCGATGACGTGAATGACACCATTGGTGGCGTGGATGTCCGAGTTTTGGACATGCGCCATCTCTTTGGCGGTGCCAATGTGCACGCCTGTCAGCATGTTGTAGGTCACATCGACCTTTGCTCCCCCGACGGTCTTGGCATCCTTGATCTTCTTCACATCAGCGATCAGAAGATCTTGGGGCACCACGTGCATTAACAGAACCGCCTTCAACTTCTCCTTGTTTTCCGGCTTGAGGAGGTTGTCGAGCGTGCCCGAGGGCAGCTTCGCAAACGCCTCGTCGGACGGGGCGAACACCGTGAACGGCCCCTTCCCCTTCAGCGTCTCGACGAGCCCGGCCGCTTCGAGAGCCTTCACAAGCGTCTTGAAGTGACCGGCCTCCACTGCTGTTTCAACGACGTCCTTCGTCGCGCCGTGGGCTCCCGCAGCCCGCTCGCTTCCGGGTGCCGCATAAACACTGGTCGCAGCCATGCTGACCCCAATCAGTGCCAGCATCGCGATGGCACACTTCACAAAACTGCTCGTCATGGGTCAGGTACCTCTCGAAGGAAAAGCCAGCCGTCGGTTCAACGGATGAACCGAACCGGCCCGAACAACGCTAGAGACGCAAGCCGGAAGGTGACGGACATGTCATTCATCCCCCGCTTTCTTCGTAGTTGACTCAACGGACATTTCGCTCTGCCCGCCCTTCGCCCAGACGGCGCACGCTTACGATCAGAGCGACCCGGCCCAGAGCAGACGGAGCAAGCGATCACAAACAGGCGTTTCGCACCTCTTGGGCGATGAGCTGCTTCAGCCTTGCAATGGTCTGCTGCTTCATTGCTTTGGCGTCCATCCAGAGCCGCCGTAAATCATCGCGCCGCGGGGACTTTACGGCTACAGTTCGGCGATGATCTTGCGGATCTCTTCCTGCTTCTGGCCCAGCTTCTTTTGCAGACGGCCCAGGAGTTCGTCTTCCTTGCCCTTTGCATACATGAGGTCATCGTCGGTCAACTGGGCGTATTTCTGCTTGAGCTTGCCCTTCAGCTCATTCCACTCGCCCTTGAATTGCAGTTCGTTCATTGTTGCACCCTTTGTGATGACACACGCCGGATACGTCAGAGTCGCGGTGCCGTACTCCGCCACCCAAGGAACAGCGAGATTACGAAGAGAACCAGGAACACGACGAAGAGCAGTCGAGCGATGTCGGTCGCCGCCGCTGCGATACCGCCAAAGCCGAACACGGCGGCGATGATGGCCACGATAAGAAACAGGATGGCCCACCGAAGCATGAGAACACCTCCTTCCGCACGACACGGGCGTTCCGATGCCGAAAGCACAGCCTCCTGCAACGGAAGTCTTACGCAGCACGTCCGCCGGGGACAAACGTGTCAGCCGTTAGTCCCGCTGGCCAGGCGCCCGACACGTGGAACGCTTTGCGCAAGCCGCAGCCCACACGCGTGGACAGTGCGGCGGCAGCAGGCATAAGCGACGTCACGCGAGACACTTCCCGGAGTTCAGCGGATGCGGCCGAGTTGCACGACGCCTGGCGAGCGTCCGGAGTCAGATCCACCTCCGTCGTAGGAGCCACGTCTTGACTCCCTGCGTCAGCGCGGCGTAGCACACGATCGAGAGCCCGAGCAACGGCCAGTACAGCGTGGGCAGCCGGGTGAACCCAAGGTACTGCCCCACGGACGAGAATGGGATGGCGACGCCGATGGCCATGACCACCGACGTCACGACGACCAATGGCCACGAGGGGCGGCTCTGGAGGAACGGGATTTTGTTCGTACGGATGATGTAAATGATCAGCGTCTGCGTGAGCAGGCTCTCGACGAACCAGCCCGTCTGAAACAGGCTGGCACTCTGCCGTGCGGCCTCCGGGGTGCTCGTGTCCCAGCACTTGAACACGTACAGCATCATGAAGTACGTCGTGTAGTCGAACAGCGATGAACACGGGCCAATGAAGACGATGAACCGTGTGAGCTGGCCCATGTCCCAGGGGCGTGGCTTTTCGACCTGCTCGGGATCGACGTCGTCAGTGGGAATGGCGGTCTGGCTGATGTCGTAGAGCAGATTGTTGGTGAGAATCTGAATCGGCATCATGGGCAGGTAGGGAACGAATACGCTCGCCCCCAAGACGCTGAACATATTCCCGAAATTGCTGCTCGCGCCCATCCTCACGTATTTGAGAATGTTGGCGAAAACCCGGCGCCCCTCGACGACCCCGGCCTCCAGGACGAGAAGCGACTTCTCCAGGAGGATCATGTCGGCCGAGGCTTTCGCGATATCGACCGCCGTGTCGACGCTGATCCCGACGTCGGCGGCCCGGAGGGCGACGGCGTCATTGATGCCGTCGCCCATGAATCCCACGGTGTGATCCTGTGCCTGCAGCGCCCGAATGATTCGTTGCTTGTGCGACGGCGAGACACGGGCAAAGAGAGTCGTCTTCTTCACGACGTCGGCGAGGTGTTCATCATCCATGGCCTCGATGTCGGCGCCGAGCAGCACGTGCTTCGTGGACAATCCGACTTCCTTGCAGATTTTGCGGGCTACGAGGTCGTTGTCGCCGGTGAGCACCTTGACCTCCACGCCGCGGCGCTGCAGTGACGTGATGGCGGCGGCGGCGGTTTCCTTGGGGGGATCAAGGAATGCGACATATCCGTTGAGAATCAGGTCCGACTCATCGGCTTGCGAATAGGGCGTGGCATCGCCGGCGACGATGCCACGCGGGTCGATCTCCTTGGAGGCGATGGCGAGCACCCGAAAGCCGTCTGCCGAGAGCCGCTCGTACTCCGTCTTGAGAGTCTCGATGTGGGCGCGATCCATCGGAAACAGCGTGCCATCGAGCGTGAACGACACGCACCGCGGGAAGATCGCCTCCGGCGCCCCCTTGCTGATGAAGAGATCCCTGGCAGCGGGCGTCCTCACGACAACCGACATGATGCGGCGCTGAAAGTCGAAGGGAACTTCGTCCACCTTGGCGTATTCCGGAATCTGTGCGTGCGAGTGGGTTTCGGTATGTGCGAGTACCGCGCGGTCCAGCACGTTTTTCAGGCCCGTCTGAAAATGGCTGTTCATGTACGCCAGCGCGAGGACCTCTTCGCTCTCGTTCAATGAGACATCGCAATGCCGTTCAAGGATCACGCGGTCCATCGTCAACGTGCCCGTCTTGTCGGTGCACAAGACGTCCATAGCCCCGAGGTTCTGAATGGCATTCAGCCGCTTGACGATGACCCGCTCACGGCTCATGCGGATCGCTCCTTTCGACAGGCAGACCGCCACCACCATCGGCAGCATCTCCGGCGTCAGGCCGACGGCGACCGCGATGGCGAAAAAGAACGCCTCGTGCCAGTTGCCCTTGGTGAAACCGTTGATGAGGAACACCAGCGGCACCATGACCACGACAAACCGCAGGATCAGCCAGGTGAAGCGTTCAATGCCCTTGTCGAAGGAAGTGGGCGATTCCTCTTCGGTTAGGGAACTCGCCGTGCCGCCCAGATACGTTTCCTGGCCGGTGGCGACGACGACCGCGGTGCCCGAACCGCTCTCCACGCTGGTGCCCAGGAATGCGACGCTTGTGAATTCCACGGGTGCACTGGCCGCCGGGTTTTTCTCGGCCTCGAACTTCTCGACCGGAAAGCTCTCCCCGGTCAACGTGCTCTGGTTCACGAACAGGTCCTTCGCGGTGAGCACGCGCACATCGGCAGGGATCATGTCGCCGGCAGCCAACGCCACGATGTCGCCAGGGACGAGGTGCGAAATAGGAATGTCCCTGGCCTGACCGCCGCGGATCACTGTCGCGCTGACGGAAATCATCGCCTTGAGCTTGGCGGCCGCGCTGTCCGCCCGCGCTTCCTGGACCAACTTCAGGCCTGCGCCCAGGGCGATCATGACCGCCATCATCGTTCCCGCGCGTATGTCGCCGGTGGCGAAGGAAATGCTCGCCAGGATGGCGAGCAGGATCACAAGGGGGTTGAGCACAGCGTGCCCGAACAGCGTGAGGACGCCCGCCCGCGTGTCCTTGGCGAGTACGTTCGGCCCATGCTCGCTGAGACGCTTTGCGGCTTCCTCATCGGTCAATCCCTCGGGACGTGTCTCCAGCCGCTGGCAGACCACCACGGCATCCGCTGCTGCGGAATCGATCAGGGTTTGCGAGATGTGGACACGCTGTCGGTCGTGCCCCGTTCCGGCGATGAGGTGCTTTGGAATCACGGCGCGCCACACTGTACGGCAGCGGCACAGCACGCTATTGCGGTGATGCCCGCGGCCTGACGTGGGCGGGAGCACCACCAAGGCGCCGCACGACAATAAAAAACCGACGTGGCAGAGACCAAAAGGGTTCGGCCACGTCGGACTCCTCACTCAGAGGCCTCACGGCGTTGCCGCAAGTCCCACGAATGAGTCCATCCATGTTGGAATAGGCAATCGCGGTCACGACACGCCTCCGTGATCGAGTCACAGAGCCATCGCACGCGGGATGCCGCCAGACATTCGGTGTGGCCGGGACTTTTCAGCCCCCTCGGCACCGACGCGTATTTCTATGCCTGACGGCAAGACGATGGCGGTGCCGGGCGAGACAGTTGGCTGGTTTGTCAGGCGGTAATAGAACGGTGGCCCGAAGGACAGTTGCGCAAACCTTTGGGTGAACTGTTTGCAGGAACACGGTTCGCTTTCTGGGTCACCCCAAGGCTTTTGCGATAAGAAACGCCGCCGAAGCTGCCAGCCCGCCCACGAGCACGGTCTGGGCGGCGCTGCGAACCGGCTTGCCCGTCGTGAACATGCCTTTGATGTAGCCGAACACGAGCAGCGCCAGAAGCGTGACCAGTATGGACGCGAGCAGGGCCGTCCTGACTGACCTGGAGAAGAAATACGGCGCCAGCGGAATCAAGCCACCCGCGATCTAGGCCAAGGCGATCGTGAGCGCACTTCGGCCTGCACGCCTTGGGTCTGGCTCTTCAAGGCCCAACTCAAAACGCATCATGAAGTCGACCCAGCGCTTCTTGTCGGCCTTGATGGACTGCACGACCCGGGCGGCATCGTCTTCGTCCAGACCATAGGAGCGAAGTATGTCCGTGACTTCGGTCACTTCCCTGTGTGGCACTTCGGCAACCTCGCGTTCCTCCCGAACACGCTCAGAAGCGAAGTGCTCGATGTCGGTCCGCCCTGCCATGTAGCCGCCGAGCCCCATCGCAATCGCTCCAGCAGCCACTTCGGCCAAGCCAGCCGTAAGGATGATGCCGCTGGACTCGACGGCTCCGGACAAACCAGCCGCGAGGGCGAACGGCACCGTCAGGCCATCCGACATGCCGATCACGATGTCCCGAATGAATTCGGAGCCGGTAAAGTGCGTCTCAGGGGGCGAATCGGCAGGTTTGGTCAGCGTCATGAGTTACCAGCGTACCGGGGCTTCTCTTTCGACGCCCAAAGCGGAAACAGACGTGTCGGAATTGGGCCCTTACCGAATGGTTCCCTGGCCGCCGCCTTTGCTCTCACTCCCGCAATCCTCTCGCCCTCGCCCACCCCTTCGGTAGCCCAAGACTTTCGGACTGCGGGGCGGTATTTCACACCACAACAGCCGGGGTGTGATCGGCTTCGAACGGGTCTGGGGACAGGTAGTTGAGCGTCTGGTCGACTCGAACCGAGTTGTAGAACGTGGCGATGTACTCGAAGACGCACCACGTGGCGGCGGCCGGGAATGCGGCGCCCAGAGAGTAGACACTGCCTGTGGTTCAGCGGATTTGCCTTCGTTAGATCACGAGGTATAGGCCTATGCCTCGCCCCGTCATTTGAGCGATGTGCAGGAAGTGTCCTGCATCATGGAGACCGCACAGAGGCCACGTTCGGCAAAGCGTGCCCTGCGGAACCAAGGCCGGCGCTATCCTTTTCTCGCATGACGCCAGCCGCTAACGGCGAGTTCACGGGAACGTGACTCGCCAAGGATTCGATTTTTCGTCCTACATGAGGTGTACCCATGCTTCGCTCTTCGTGGCTGCTCAGTGCAGCGGTTCTTGTGTCGTGTGCTGGCTGTGCAGAGCCTCCGGTCGAGCACACCGTACGCAAGGTCACAGCCGAGGACGTGCGCCGTGACACTGAGAAGGCAGCGGATACAGCCACGAAGGCTGCCACACAGGCCAAAGAGGAATTTGAGATGCGACTCAAATCCGGCATCGCGGACATGGATACCGCCATTGCAAAGCTCCATGAAAAAGGACACGCCTTGACGGGGAAAGCCAAGACTCGATGGAACGAAAGGATTGCGGATATCGAGGCGAAGCAGGAGGCCGCTCGTAAAAAGTTGGACGAGCTTGGCTCATCCACGGGTGAGGCGTGGGCGCGATTGGAGAAGGGCGCCCAAGCGGCGTGGGACGATGTGCAGAAGGCCGTTCAGGAGGCCTCACAACAGTTCTGACTGGGCAGGGATGCACAGTGAGTGCGGGCTAGCACTCAGCCAGCGAACAGATTGTGCGGGGGCCGCCGCTCATCCCGCCGGCAGCATGCCGGCCTGAGTGACGGGTTCGCCTCCGTTGGCAGACCGTCAAAGTCCAGAAACTGCGATGCGGAATGCACTCGCCATTCCGCATGGACGCTGGCTTTGCGTCCGTCGAGTTGTCAGAGTGCTAGAGGCCTGTCTCCCTCAGGGAACAGGCCAATCGTCGGAGTTCCGCCGTGCATGTTCCATCGCTGATGGACATGGTTCGTCGGCTTTCGCCACGGACCATCACGGACAAGGACGCCACACAAGTCGACTCCCTCTTCACCGCGACAGACGGCGGTTCGCCGCTGCGCGGCGACCACGGCCTCACGGGCGACGTGCCCCTCCGCGGAGAACTGTTCTCACTCGAGCAGTTGCAGCGACACGCCCGCTCCGTAGCCAGTTCGCATCGCCTCGTCCGGCACGGGAGGTCACGCAGACTGCTCGCACGGCTGGCCGACAACGAACGCGTGCTGCTTCGCACCTACGAGCTTCTCGCCAAGGCGAACCTGCGGGGCAGACGTATCTCCCCGGCGTCGGAGTGGCTGCTCGACAACTTCTACCTGCTCGAAGAGCAGATCCATTCGACCCGCAGAATCCTGCCCCGGTCCTACCTCGACCAGCTGCCCAGCCTCGCCTCCGACCTCCCACGGACCTATCGCATCGCGATGGAGTTGGTCGCCCACACCGATGGCCGCGTTGATGCAGCTGCGCTCGACGCCTTCATCTCCTCCTATCAATCGATCCGTGCACTCACGCTGGGCGAACTCTGGGCGATGCCGCTCATGCTGCGGCTTGCACTGATCGAGAACATCCGCCGTGTGGCCCAACGGATCGCAACCGCCCGCCACGAACGCAACATCGCCGCCGAGTGGTCGGAACGACTGCTGGAAGCAGCCGAGAAGCGGCCAGCCGACCTCGTCACCATCTTGGCTGACATGACACGGGCCTCCCCTCCCCTGTCAGGCGCCTTCCTCGGCGAGTTTACGCGGACATTGCAGGGCCACTCGCCCGTCTTCGCCTTCGCCAGCACGTGGCTCGAGCACTGCCTCGCGGATCAGGGCCTCACGATCGAGCAATTGGTACTCGCCGACGGGCAGTCGCAGGCGACCGACCAAGTATCGGTGGGCAACAGCATAGGCAGCCTACGCTTCCTCGCGGTGCATGAGTGGCGCGACTTCATCGCTAACCACAGCATCGTCGAGCAGACGCTCTGCGATGATCCGGCACACGAGTATGCGCAGATGGACTTCGCCACCCGCAACCGGTACCGCACCTGCGTCGAGACGATCGCGCGACGAACGGACAGAACCGAAGAAGAGGTCGCCCAACGGGCGGTAACGCTGGCACAGGAGGCGATCGTCACCGGCGACGGCGCTTCGGTCACTCGCGAGTCACACGTCGGCTACTGGCTGATCGACGCCGGTCGCGACCGCCTCATGCACGACCTTGGCTGCCGCTTCATGCGGGTGGCCGCCTGGTGGAACCCGTGGCGGTACTGCATGGCAGCAGCACAGCGGTGCACGCTTGGCCTGCTGCTCGTCGCGATCATGACGCTGACCGCGGCCGGCGTGATCGTCTTTCTGAAGATGGCCGGCCCCGAGGGGTGGGCGTGGCAACTCACGGTGCCCCTGACGCTGGTCGCAATGCATCTGGCCATGGGGCTCGTCACTTGGGTGGCGACACTCGTGGCCCGGCCGCACCCGCTGCCACGGCTCGATTTCCAGGCGGGCATCCCACCGGAGCACCGCACGCTGGTCGCCGTGCCCGTCATGCTCACCGATGCGACCACGGTCGACCGGCTGCTGGAGGGGTTGGAACTCCGCTTCCTCGCCAACCGTGATCCGCACCTGCATTTCGCACTGCTCTCGGATCTCCCCGATGCCGCGGTGGAGCAACTGCCTGCTGACGATCCGCTGATCCGACAGGCGGCCGCAGGGATCGATGCGCTCAATCGACGCTATGCAGCCGCGCGCCACGATCTGTTTCTGCTGTTGCATCGCGGCCGCGCATGGAACGCCCGCGATGGTCTCTGGATGGGCCGCGAGCGCAAACGCGGCAAAATAGCCGACTTGAACGCGGTCCTTCGCGGCGCGGCCCTGACGGGCCCCGCAGGCCGCTTCTCGTGCGTGGCGGGCAACGGGGAGTTCCTCACGCAGGTCCGGTTCGTGATCACGCTCGACGCCGATACCGATCTCCCGCGCGACTCCGCCCGCGAGATGGTGGGCGCGATAGCCCACATCCTCAACCGCCCAGTGGCTCACCCCACACAACGGCGAATCGCGGCTGGGCACGGCATCATCCAGCCGCGGATCGCGGTGAGCCTGCCGAGCGCGCAGCGGTCACTTTTCAGCCGTCTCACCTCGGGCTCCCCTGGCATTGACCCCTACACACGGGTCGTTTCGAACCTTTACCAGGACCTCTTCGATGAGGGCTCTTTCATCGGCAAGGGCATCTACGACGTCGACGCCTTTGAGCACTGCTGCGGCGTGTTCCCCGAAAATACGATCCTCAGCCACGATCTGCTCGAGGGCTGTCACTGCCGCTCTGGACTGGAGAGCGACGTGGTACTGCACGAGGACCATCCGTCGAGCTATCTCGCCGACTCGCGAAGACGACACCGCTGGATTCGTGGCGACTGGCAGATCCTCTGGTGGCTCTTTCCCCGCGTCCCCAACCATGGCGTGGCGGGGGCCAGGAACCCGCTGTCATGGCTCTCCGCATGGAAAATCCTCGACAACCTCCGCCGCAGCCTCGTGCCTCCGGCGATGGTCGGCCTACTCATCGGCGCCTGGCTGTCATGCACGTGGCCGGTGGCCGTGGCCGCTGCCGGGCTGATCGTCCTGAGCACGCTTCTGCCCCCCTTGTTGGCCGGACTGCTCGACTTTGTGCGCAAGCCGCATGACGTGCCCATCGCCACGCATCTCCTGGAGGCCACGGGGGCCGCCACGCGGCCACTCGCGCAAGGGCTGCTCCTCCTCGCGATGCTGCCATACGAGGCGGCGCTCGCCATCGATGCGATCGTACGCACGCTCGTGCGGATGTTCATCACCCGCCGCAACCTGCTGGAATGGCGAACGGCAGCCGACACCGAACGCACGTTGGCGGACGATCTGCAAAGCTTCATCCGCCAGCTTGCCGTGAGCCCGCTGGCGGCCGTTTTCCTGGGCACGCTCCTCATCGCGACCGGCCGCTTCGGCATGCTTGCGGTCGCTGCGCCCTGGCTGACGATATGGTTCTTGTCTCCCCTCGTCGCCTGGTGGATCAGCCAGCCGCTGTCGCCGCGGATCGGCCGGCTATCCGCCTCTGAGCGGCGGTTCCTGGCCACTACCGGCCGGCGCACGTGGCGTTACTTCGAGGAATATGTCACAGCCCACACCAACTGGCTGCCGCCAGACAACGTGCAGATGAACGGCGAGGTGGCTGTCGCAGCCCGTACCAGTCCCACGAATATCGCGATGGCGCTGCTCTCCGACCTGGCAGCCTGCGACTTCGGTTGGTGCTCCGTCTCGCGGTTCACCGGCCGTGTCAGCCGCACGTTCGAGACGCTCGGGAGTATGGAACGGCACCGTGGCCAGCTGTTCAACTGGTATGACGTCCATACGCTCGCGCCGCTTCCGCCGCGATATGTCTCAACGGTCGACAGCGGCAATCTGGTTGGCTGCCTTACGGTGCTCGCCGGCGGACTGGAAGAGCTGCGAGATGCGCCCGTACTGCCATCACGGCTCTTCGCCGGACTCGAGGACACGCTGCACATCCTCGCCGAATCCCTCACCGCCACGCCAACCGGTCGCAGCCGGTATCCCGCCGCGCCATGCTGGCCCAGTCTTCCCGATGACATCAAGCATGAGTCTGTCACGGTCGTTCATGCCACCGCTGTCCTAACCCGCCTGATCGCGGCCGGGACGGCGGCCCGCGGCAGTGTCGCCGACACCGAATGCCGCTGGTGGACCGAAGCCCTTATCCAGGCTGCGTCCGACCACCTCACCGATCTCCAGCACCTCGCTCCATGGACGACGCTACCTCCGCCGCCGGAGCATTTCTGGCAACGGGTCGCCGCACAGTCAAACCCTCGCGCTGCTCTGCTGCGCGAGGTGCTCGACCGCCTTGACGGCAACCCAACCCTTGCCGAAATCGCCGCTCTCCCCGAGACGGTCTTGCCGCTCGTGGAAGAGGTCGCCCGGGCCAACGACACGAACCATTCGCCCGATGCCCCGGCCTGCTCACGCTGGCTCGGGCTGCTGCATGCGTCGCTCGCAGACGCCGCACAGCACGCCGCGGCCCGGCGCGACGAGCTCGGCCGGCTTGCGGCCGCATCCCGTGAGCTTGCGGAAGTTGATTTCCGGTTCCTCTATGATCCTTCGCGCCGCCTGTTCGCCATTGGATTCAATGCCACCGAGCATCGCCTTGACGCTGGCTACTATGACCTCCTGGCGTCGGAGGCTCGGCTCGCCAGCTACGTGCTCGTTGCCCGCCGCCAGCTCGACCAGGATCACTGGTTTGCGCTCGGTCGGCTGCTGACAACAGCTGACGGCGCGCCCACGCTCCTCTCATGGAGCGGCTCGATGTTCGAATACCTCATGCCACTGCTCGTGATGCCCTCCTGGTCGGGCACGCTCCTCGACCAGTCCTGCCGATCGGCGGTGCACCGTCATATTGGCTACGCCCACCGTCGCGGGGTGCCTTGGGGGATTTCGGAGTCCGGCTACAACGCCCGCGACGTTCAGATGAACTACCAGTACCGCGCCTTCGGCGTGCCAGGCTTGGGACTGAAGCGTGGACTTGCCGACGACGTCGTCATCGCCCCCTACGCCAGCGCGCTGGCACTTCTCGTCGTGCCGCAAGCCGCCTGCCGCAACCTTCGTCGGATCGCTGCGGACGGGGGCATGGGCACGTGCGGCTTCATCGAGGCGATCGATTACACCCCTTCCCGTCGCGCTCCAGACGGCACCGGCAACACTCGGGGAGATGCGGCAGGTTCCGCGAAGGGCGTGCCCGTGCGGCAGTTCATGGCGCACCACCAGGGCATGAGCCTGTTAGCCTACGCAGCCGTGCTGCTGGACCGCCCGATGCAGCGGCGATTCATGGCTGATCCGGTGATGAAGTCGGCGACGCTGCTCCTCCAGGAGCGGATCCCGAAACTCACGGTCACGGTCTCTCCCCACTCCGTCGAGGCGTCTGCGGCGCGCGGCATCCCCAGCACGCAGGCCGATGCAGTCCGCGTCGTGTCGGAATTCGACACCCCCGTGCCGGAGATGCACCTGCTCTCCAACGGCCGCTACCACGTCGCGATCTCTGCTGCCGGAGGCGGCTGGAGCCGGTGGCGTGGTCTCGCCGTCACCCGGTGGCGCGAAGACACGACCCGCGACTGTTGGGGGCAGTTCTGCTACCTGCGGGATCTCGACAGTGGCTTGGTCTGGTCCAACACCTGGCAGCCGACGACCGGGGGGGGCCACCGCGGTGAGGCGGTCTTCATGCAGTCGAGGGCGGAGTTTCGTCGCGTCGTCGAGCAGATCGAGTCGCACACGCTCATCAGCGTGTCGCCCGAGGACGATGTGGAACTCCGGCGGCTCTCGCTCACCAATCGCTCCGAACGCAGGCGCGAGATCGAAGTCACGACATATGCGGAAGTCGCACTGGCCCCACAGGCACAGGATGAAACGCACCCCGCCTTCGCCAACCTCTTCGTGGAGACCGAAATCCTCGCAGGGCGGCCCGCGCTGCTCGCCACCCGCCGGCCGCGCGGCCCGGACGAACGGCCGCCGTGGCTGCTGCACCTCATGAGTGGCAACTGCCCCAATGATGGATCCACGGGACCTATCGGCGAGCCGTCGTTCGAGACCGACCGTAGGGCGTTCCTCGGCCGCGGCCGCACCCCGCGCAACCCCGAGGCCCTCGAGAGAGCCACGCTCTCGGGCACGACTGGCGCCACGCTTGATCCCATGGTGAGCATCCGCCGAACGATCGTGCTGGATCCGGGTAAGACGGTGAGACTCGACATCGTCACCGGAGTCGCCGAATCGCGGAATGAGGCTGCGGACATCGCTGCCAAATACTCCGATCCGTGCCTCGCCGACCGCATCATCGCACTCGCCTGGACACGCGGAGCGATCATGCTGCAACAACTCGCGATCTCCGAGCGGGAGGCACAGGCCTACGGGCGCCTGGCTGGGGCCATCGTTCATTCATCGAGGCGGCACCGTGCTAACCCCGCGGTGATTGCCCGCAACCGCCGCGGCCAATCGGGACTCTGGGGATACGGCATCTCCGGCGACCTGCCAATCGTGCTGGTGCGCATCCGCGATCGCCAACAGCTCGAGCTTGTGCACCAGGCAATTCGAGGCCATACGTGGTGGCGGATGCACGGCCTCGATGTCGACGTGGTCATCTGGAACGAAGACGAGTCCATCTACCGACAGGAACTACACGACGCGATCACCGATCTCGTCTCCGCCAGCCCGGAGGCAGGGCTGCTCGACCGAACGGGCGGCATTTTCGTCCGTCGCGGCGAACAGCTCTCCGAGGAGGACCGTGTGCTCTTGCAATCGGTCGCCCGCGTGATGCTCACGGATGAGGGCGGAACACTCGTGGAGCAGGTGGAGAAGCGCCATCGGCCCGAGATCTCGATCCTTCCGCTCAAGCCGCGGCGACCAATGCCCCGCCCGGATTCGCTTGCCTCCGTATCGACACTCGAGCCCGAGGCGGAGCCAGCCGCTCTCCACGCCTTCAACGGCCTTGGCGGATTCACGTCCGATGGCAGCGAGTACGTGATTCGACTCGCGCCCGGCATTACCACACCGACACCCTGGGTGAATTGCATTGCGAATTCGCGGATCGGAACAGTGGTGGCGGAGTCCGGTGGTAGCTGCACATGGGTCGACAACAGCCATGAGTTCCGACTCACGCCATGGACCAATGACCCGGTGTCCAATGTGGGAGGCGAGGCGATCTACATCCGGGACGAGGACTCGGGGCACTTTTGGTCGCCGACACCACAGCCAGCCCGCGGCCAAGGCATGTATGTCGTACGACACGGGATCGGCAGCACCGTGTTTGAGCATGCCCACGACGGCATCGTCTCGTCGCTGAACGTTTTTGTGGCGGAGCACGAGCCTGTGAAGTTGGTGCAACTCACACTGACCAATGCCTCCGGCCGACCACGGCTCCTGTCGGTAACCGGTTATTGGGAGTGGGTGTTGGGCGAGCTCCGGAGCCGGTCGCAGATGCATGTCGTCACTGAGATCGACCACCTGACCGGGGCGGTGTTTGCCCGCAACGCGTTCGGAGACGCGTTTTCCTCGATGGTGGCGTTCGTCGACTCGAGCGAGGCGACACGATCCGTGACCGGCGACCGCACGGAATTCATCGGCCGCAACGGGTCGCTCGCAACGCCGGCGTCGCTCGGCCGCACTCGACTCTCCGGCCGTGTCGGAGCGGGATTCGACCCCTGCACCGCCATGCAGGTGCAGGTGACCGTTGACGAAGGTGAAACCCGCACGATCACCTTCACATGCGGCGCGACGACGGGGGCCGCCGAGGCGCAACGGCTCGTGCAGCGTTTTCGCGGGGAAGAGGCAGCGCAACGGGAATTCACCGCGATGCGGAAGGCATGGCAACGCCGCCTCTCTGCCGTGCAGATCGAGTCGCCCGACCCCACCGTCGATGCGCTTGTCAACCATTGGCTGCTGTATCAAGTCGTCTCATGCCGCCTGTGGGGCCGCACGTCGCTCTACCAGTCATCGGGGGCCTATGGCTTTCGCGACCAGTTGCAGGACACGATGGCTCTGGTGCACACCGCCCCTGAATTGCTGCGCGAGCATCTGCTACGGGCCGCGGGCCGCCAGTTCGAGGAAGGCGACGTGCAGCACTGGTGGCACCCTCCGGCGGGCCGTGGTGTCCGCACCCATTGTTCCGACGACTTCCTCTGGCTCCCGGCAGCCGTCTGCCGCTACGTGCAGGCGACTGGAGACACGGGCGTGCTCGACGAGCAGGTGCCGTTCCTTGATAGCCGCCAACTGCGCGCCGACGAGGAGTCGTTGTACGACCTGCCGCAGTGCGGGCCGTCCACGGCCCCGCTCTACGAGCACTGCGTCCGGGCCGTCGAGCATGCCCTTCACTTCGGTGTTCACGGCTTGCCGCTGTTCGGCGGTGGCGACTGGAACGACGGCATGAACCTCGTCGGTCATGAAGGCCGCGGCGAGAGCGTGTGGCTGGCCTTCTTTCTCTACGACGTTCTCAACCGCTTCGGCGCACTTGCCGAGCTCCGCGGCGATCCCACGATGGCCGATCGCTGTGCCATCGAAGCAGGTCGCCTCCGCGCCAATGTACACGACACCGCCTGGGACGGCTCCTGGTACCGACGCGGCAGCTTTGACGATGGATTGCCGCTTGGGTCGGCGAGTTCCGCCGAATGCCGGATCGATTCGGTCTCCCAGAGTTGGGCAGTGCTGTCAGCTGCGGCTCCTCAGGCCCGAGCCGTTGAGGCGATGGACAGCGTCGATGCGCTGTTGGTGTCCCGTCCGGACCGACTTGTGAAGCTGTTGTCACCCCCGTTTGACACCGGAATTCTCGAGCCCGGCTACATCAAGGGCTATCCGCCTGGTGTCCGTGAGAACGGCGGTCAATACACCCATGCGGCGGCGTGGGCGGCGATGGCGTTCGCGGCATTGGGCAACCACGCCCGCGCCTGGGAGCTGTTTCGGCTCATCAACCCTGTGAGCAATGGAAAGACACCAGAGGCAATCGCTACCTACCGCGTCGAGCCGTACGTGGTGGCGGCGGACATCTGCGCGGTCGCGCCGCACACCGGCCGCGGTGGCTGGACGTGGTACACGGGATCGGCCAGTTGGATGTATCGCCTGCTCGTGGAGTCATTGCTCGGCGTCGAGCGGGAGGGCACAACGCTCCGACTGTCTCCGCATCCACCCCGCGACTGGCCCGCCTACACGATCCGCTACCGTTATCACAGCACCATCTACCGGATCACGGTTCACCATCCCGGACATGGCGTTCGCGAGCCCGGGCCGATCCACACCTTTCTGGTCGATGGAGTGCCGCAGGCTGAGCATGCGATTTGCCTGGTCGACGATTCCAACGAACACATCGTCGAGATTGAATTGGAATGAGATAACGAAGGAGGACATTCCACGGCACTTCCACATCCGTTCGGGTAGGGTCGCGAGGTCCGCGGCCGTGATCGGCCGCCCAGTAGGCAAAAAGAAGGCTGGGAAATCGACCGAAGTGCAAGTCCTTCGCCCGATTGCCTTCCCTCGCCCTGCCCCGTAGGATGCAAATGATCGCGGAACCGCGAGTGACTTGCTTCGGTTCCGAATTCGAGTTGTTGGATGACTGGATAAAGAGCAGCCCCGTTCGTTCGGGAGGCTCGTTATCAGGTAAGCCGACGTGAGTGAGCACCTTTGGGTGTTCCGCCACGTCGGCTTTTTTTGTTTTTAAATCGGAACTGACACCTGCGGCACAGATCGCAGGAAAACCGTCCTAAACCAGGAGTAACGCAATGGACATCTTCTTGTCGCTCGCGCCTCCATTGGCTGCCGCGGGCTATTCGCTCATCTATTTACTGTTAGGTGGGGGCCTGTTCGGCGCAATCGTGATTTTCGTCATTCTCAAAATGCTGGGCCGGTAACCTGCACCGCTCAACACCACAGTTCTGTTCACCAGTAAGTCGAACACAACAATCGAGGGCCAAGCCATGTCCATTCAGAATTCACAGTGCGACCAAGCACCCGTAATCACGCGATCCGCGCTGGTTGACCTCCTCAACGAGGACCTCGCCGGCGAATACCAAGCCATTATCTCCTATGTGGTCTATTCACAGGTGCTCAAGGGCGCGCAGTACATGAACATTGCCGCGGAATTGCAAATACATGCTGCCGAAGAACTCCAGCACGCGTTGATTATTGCCGGCCAAATCGACTATCTCGGTGGCACGCCCATTGTTTCGGCGAAGCCGGTCAAAACATCGGCTAATGTTGAAGACATGCTCCGCTTCGACCTGGAAAACGAGAATGAGACGATTCGCCGTTATCGGGCCAGAGTAAGCCAGTGCGAAGCGCTGGGCGAATTTGCCGTGGCAGAGCATATCCGTGGCATTCTGGTGCAGGAGCAAGACCACCAGGTAGCCCTGGCAACCGCATTAGGGATCACGATTCCCGACGTCACTTGTTCTGGGGCTGAAAAGCCTGGCAAGCCAACGGCTAGCGCTGGGGTTCGACGTAACGATGCCGTAACGATCCCATCATGACTTCCCCACCGACTGCCAAGAGGCGGGTTTAGCCAGGTGCCGAGGGGAGATTTGAAAATGCTTTCCACCATGATGACCGTGTTCTTCATTCTGATTCTGGTGGGTGCCGTATCGACGTGGAATCGCAACGTGGCAATCGATTTGGCTTACGGCATGGCATTGCTGATTGCGATAGCCTTGGACGCCCATGCAACCCCTGCGCGGGCTGCTGAACCGGTGAAACCTGCGACCGCTGAAAATGCTGGCAAGAGTAATAGCGACCTGGAGTGGGGAACCGTGCATTCGGCCCACGCGCTGATAGGCGCTGTCGTGAAGACGCGTGGCGGCGAAGAGTTTGGCAAGATCGACGATATTAGCCTGGACATTGGCCGAGGAACCGTGGCGGCAATCCACGTGGTGCGAACATCGCTGAGCGACGGAAAACCGGATTCGCCTTCCATGCCTATTACCAGGCTGCAATGGAACGGCGCAGGAGGCGACATTGTCGTAGATGCGCAACCTGGCACGCCGCCGGCGCTTTCTTCCCCCAGTGATTTCGGAGACACGAGCCGCGTGGTGTTGTTCTCGACGTTGGGCGACATTCCCATTCACAACGCCCGTGGCGACAAGCTCGGTTCTATCACCGACTTTGGTATCGCTCCGCAAAAGGGTCGGATTACGTATGCGGTCATGGTTCTCGACGCGGAGCCTGGCACCGCTGACACGCTCTATCCGATCCCCCTGGCGGCATTTGTCGTACGGGCAAATACCAAGCAATGGATCATGGAACTGCCCGAGGGGATCCTGGAAAACACACCGACGATTAAGAAGAGCCAGTGGCCCACCACCGTCCCTCGCGCGTGGAGTGAATACGTTAGTGTGCGCTATGGGCACTCACCAACTGGCGGTGTGCAGCTTGAATTGCGGGGGAAGGAATAGCGGCAGCGATAGCACGGTCAACGGCGCTTCCACAAGCGCGACTGGTAACAAGGGGTCGTGGGGGTTCAGTTCCGGCCCCTTCATGGCACCGAAGGCTGTATGGCCATCGCTCACCTGCCCTCGAAAGGGCCCCGTCACGAGCCGTTCTTCACCGTCGGCGCAGACCGTCCGAGAGTCGGGCCATCAAACGGCTGATCGCACCGGTCCTCACAGCGGGTGGATGTCGATCGCGGGCAACTCGTCGGGCGATGCTTGAAAGATGTCGCGGTCGTCATGAACCTGAACGAGCTCGTCCCAGTCGATGGGCGCAAGAGGCAACAGGAACCCACGACAAGGACCGAGCCATCACTCCCTCAACCCCTGCGCCCGAGCCCACGACCGTGCCTCTAAGTCCAATTTCGCGTGCTCGATGCCCTCAAGACTCCGCTGGCACTCGTAGATGACCTCGTTGAGCACCCGAACACCTGCGTCCAAATCCGCATGTCTGATCCCGTCGGCGTGCCCGGGGTCGAACTCGTAGATCTGCGGCATCTTGCGGGCGGCTTTCTCCAACTTGTCGAGGAACTCTAGATACGGTGACGCGAAGTCCTTCTTCTTGCGACCTGAGTGGTATTTGGGGTCGCCGAAGGTGTTCCGTCGCGCCTTCCGGAGCATGGCCAGCAGTTCTCGGCCTGCCGGATCATTGAATGAGCTTGCTGCTGACACGGGCATCCTCCTTGATGCGTCTGGTGCGCCGGGCCTCCTGACCGCGGCGAGAATCCGTACTTTCTCGCGTTTCATATGTTGGCGGACGTCGAAAACCTTGAACTTCCGTGATGGTTTCCGCATCGAACCAGCCCATATTTTAGCGCATCAGGGGGCACGCTCTGGCATGGTTTTCGGCCGCTCGACACTGAACCTGCGCGGATTCACGGCCAAGACCGCCTGTGTTGCAAAATGCTGCACCCGCCAAAAATGTACCCACCAAATCGAGGCTTCATGGGAGGCTGAAAAACGCCCCCCCAACCGCTGTCCGTTTGCGCCCGATCACGCCGTCTGTGCCACCGGGGCCGCGCTACTCGACTGACTGGTCTTTGGTGCCGCAGCGGGCTTGATCATGACAGTGGGCACCTGACACGCGGCCATGATCGGCGCCTGCGTATCCATGAACGCCAGAATCCCCGCCTGCAGTCCCTCGGGTAGCATCTTGAACCAATCGAGCCACCCGTAGGCAGTCGTCTTGGGCACCTTGAAGAACCGGGCTACATCAATGCCGCGATAGCCCGAGCGGACGTGCAAGTAGACGGCCAACACGCGCTGCTCGTTCTTCGTGATGGCCTTCCGAACCGTGGCGTCGTCGGGCTGTGCAAACGTGGCCAACCGGTGCTTCAGTTGGCGCTCAAGGATCTCCGCCTCGACCTTCATGCGGTCCCGGTCGCGGCCGTACAGTTCGATCAGTGGCCGGAGCGTCTTGCGGCTGGGGTCCTTGGTGAAGTTCAGGACCATCGACAGGAACTTTGTCTGCCATTCGATCATCTGCAGCCAATACACCGTGTCCACGAGCGTCAGGGAGTCTTCAAGGAGGTATCCCCGTGACTCCGCCTGACCGAGAAGTTCCACGAGCCGGTACGTCCTGTTGGCAAGGGAGTCATGGCAGCGAATGAACTCCTGCTTCATCTCCAACACCTCTGCAATCGCCTCGGCGGCCTTGCGAATGTTGGCCTCGGTGTTTCGCGCTGGTTGTTGCGGTGTGTCCATATGCTCCAAGGTAGCGCGCGAGTGTCGTCGGCGCTACACTGCACGGATGAAGCACAGTCGCGCCGCCACCGTGCCCGTTCTCTGCTGCCATCGCGGATCCTTGTCCAACACCGGTCACCCTCACGCTGCGTCGACATCCGCCCCACGCCGCAGTTTCGTGAACCGCTCTGGCTGGCGAGAATTTCAAACGGTTTTGACGGGCCTTCGGCGAGACTGCCCTCCAGCCCTCCCCGTCGTCGTTCGGGCTTCCTGGCTCCCCAAAACGGTGCTGGGCCAGTGCCTTCGACGCGATAAGCGGTTCGTGGTCCTTCTCAACGACGAGATGGGCGAGCCGCAGGCCGTCGAGGTGCTCTGCCACGAGTGGGCGCACGCGCTGGCCTGGAACTTCGCCGTCGACCGGCTCATCAACGCCCCCGACACCGACCCTGTGGAATTCGAGCGGGCCTGTCACGACGAGGCCTGGGGCTGCGCCTACTCGCGGGTCTGGCGGGCGTATCTGGACGTCATCCGCGAGGCGGCCTGACGGCGGCGCAGGCCAGCCTCGGCTCTGTTAGCAAAACTGTTAGCAAACGCCCTCTCAGCGCCGAAATCCTGCGCCGGACGACACGCGCCGTTCCCGAGGAATTCGCATGACCGCCATACGACCGCGACCTATTCTTCGGGCTCGTCTCCACTCATAATCCCTTGGTCGTGTGTTCGAATCACACCGGGCCTAGTTCTCGCCTGAATAGGCGGGGGTATACTTTGGCTATGGCATCTACAGCCCACCCCCGCATCACGATCGACCCCGGCAAGTGCGGCGGAAAGCCCTGCATCCGGGGCATGCGCATCCGTGTGTCCGATGTACTCGAACTCCTCGCCAACGGGGCGTCCATCGAGGAAATCCTGGCCGACTATCCCTGTCTCGAGCGGGACGACATCCTCGCTGCCATCGCCTACGCCGCCCAACAGACGAACCACGTCGTCGTTGAGGTCGCATGAGGTTTCTGGTCGATACCAGTTGCCTCATTCACTGGCCCGTTGGCTGCGAGAGCGTGGACATGACGCCGAACACGTCTTCGAGAGTGGGCTTCACCTGCTCGACGACCGTGCTCTGTGGGAGCGGGCACTCGCCGACGCCCGGATCGTCGTCAGCAAGGACGAAGACTTTCTCTACCTGAGCAGCCAGCCGAGTGACGCAGGGCAATTCCTGTGGGTACGGTTGGGCAACTGCCGAAACGACGCCTTGCTCGCGGCGTTTTCAGCGTCTTTCGACACGATCGTCGCCGCCTTCGACCCGGGGCAAACCGTCGTCGAACTGATCTGAACTCAGGCTGCGACGCCGGCCGCATCAAGAGAAGGATGCATTCGACGCCGACCTCGCGTGGGCGTCACACGCCCGCTCCCCGCAGGCTCGTCGGCCGTCAGTCACTGGCACTGGGCATCCATCGCGACCGTGCCATTGCGTTCCTGACTGCACGGATCTCGCAACTCGATATACGAGAAGCGCAACAGCCGGCGGATTCGTCCCTGCTCGTGCCGGATTCGTCCCTACTCGATGCCGCGAAGTTGACGTCATTGGAGAAGGCCCATACCGTCATCACCACATCGATCCTCCGGGAGATTGCTTTACGTGATGAACCATCGTGTGCTTGCAACCCTCGTCGCATTCGCCTTCGTGAACTTAGCGCGGGCCGACTTGATTACGATGAACGTCGATCCGAACGGAACGACGTCGAATTCGACGCTGTACGGCACGGTGGTCACGAACGGGTCGGCGACATGGCCGGCGTTCACGCAGAACAAAACCGTGAGCCAGTATCGCGACTACCAGTTTGAGTTGCTCACGGCATCCGGAACGACAGCCTTTGACAGTTTTGCCGTGCGGCTGTCGGCTCAGCTGCGTGCGAATACGCCAGCCGACAACCTGCTACGGGCCACACTCTGGGCCGGGCCGATCGTCTCGAATCCGTTGCTATCGAACTCGCTGGTGACCATTTCCACGCCGAACTCGGCAATGACTTCGAGCGGCTATTCGTCGGTGCTGCTTTCGGGGGCGAGTTTCGCGACCCAGAGCATCACATCGACCCCATCCGTTTTCTTCTTCCGCGTCTGGGCGGAGGGCGCCGGACAAAACAACGGCTATCAGACGAAGATGGCCGCCGACCTTGGTGAGTTTCAGGCGGTAACAATGGAGCCGGCCCCGGCGATCGACGCCTTCATCGAATATGACGCCGATAATGACGGCTTCATCGACAATGGTGAAGGCGAGACCGTTCCCGGAACCCGCGATCTGATTGCCGAAGTGCCCGAACCCTCCACCTACGCCATGGCCCTCGCCGGTCTGGCCTGCGGTGGGTTCTCGACGTGGCGGCGGCGGAAGCGGGCGTGAAGCCGCGAAGCGAATCTGAGTTCAATGCAAGGGGAGCAGGTGCCATCTGGGCCTGCTCCCCTCTGTGTTTGGTCAGCCGGCATAGTGGGCTGCGTGGCAATGAGTCAGAAGAATCGTGTCTGCCCCGGGTTCGTGGATTCAGGCGACTCACTTTCTGCCCGAGTACCCGCAACAATCGCATATCAACCGAACCCTACTCAAGGCTTCCGTCTGCACTCATAACCCCTCGGTCGTGTGTTCGAATCACACCGAGCCTGTTTGTTTTTGCTGATTTTCGGAGAGGACAAAGTCCTATGCCCACACCCACGCCCAAACTCGGGCGGGTTGGGATGGCATGGGCGATAGACCATGCTCGGATTCGAGGATCGCTTGGCCCAACGGAGAGCCCACCCGAGTCCGATCAGGCCGGGGCCGGCTCGACGGGCTGGCGGCCGAGGATCAGGCCAAGCGCCGGGCCGGCGGCCATGGTCGTGATCACACACATGAGCACGCAGGCCACAAAGAGCCGCAGGTCGATGAGGCCGGCGTCGAAGGCCGCCGCGGCCATGACGATCCCGAGGATGCCTCGGGCATTGAGCCCGCAGCCCACGGCCAGGGCCTGCCGGTTTCGCATCCCCACCATCTTCCCGCCCACGAAGACACCCGAGATCTTGCCTAGGAAGGCCACAGCCGTGATAAGGGTCACGAGCCAGCCGTCGAAACCGGCGATGAAGTCGGCGGAGATCGCCATCGAGACAAAGAAGATCGGCGTGAACACGGCATAGGCGAAGTCGCCGACGATCTCGAACGGCCGGGGGTCCGCGGCGTAGGCCTCCGCCATCGCGATGCCCACGACGAATGCCCCGAGGAACGAGTGCAGGCCGAGATGCTCCGAGCCGGCCGCTCCCAGTAAGGCGAACAGGATCACGCAGGAGATGACGCCCGAGGGGTATGGCAGCCGAGCCTGCGCCCAGCGGAGCAATCGCGGCAGCAGGAGCCGGCCGACGACGAGGATGCCGCCCAGAAACAAAAACACCGTGCCGAAGATCGCCAGGCCCTGACCAGGCGCGGTGGCTTGCGGCCCGAACTCCGCGAGGATCACGGCGAACAGCCCCCAGCCGACGAGGTCATCGACGAGCGTCGCCGACATGATCGTTTTGCCGATGTCGCTCTTGAAGAGGCCCATGTCCATGAGGATCCGGGCGATCACCGGGTTGGCGGAGAGCGAGAGGATCGAGCCCATGAAGAGGGCCGTGGCGAACTGGTCCTTGGGTGTCACGCCGATGACGGTCGGAAACACGTAGCACATGAGGAAGCCGAGCACGAGCGGGACGAGGGTACCGACGGTGCCGACGGCCAGAGCCTTGCGGCCGGTGCGGCGGAGTTCACCGACGCTGATGTCGAGGCCGATCGTGACGATGAAAAACAGCATGCCCACTCGGGCCACGGCCGTGCGGGCGGCGGGGATGGGCCCCGACACGGGAAAAAGCCACGCGAAGAGTTCGGGTGCGATCCGGCCGAGGATCGTGGGGCCGAGCAGGAGCCCCCCGGCAATCTCGCCGACCACGGCCGGGATCCCGAGCCGCCGGGCGATGGCCCCGAGCCCGATCGCCACGGCGAGCATGGCCGCCAGATGCAGCGACAGCACCGTCCAGTCGGCCGAATTCATGCCTGTCCTGCTTGCCGGCTGATTGGTTCAACAAGGAATACTTGTTTCAACGATAATTGTCTGGACGTTAAAAAGCTACTAGACTTTCGCGTATGGCAGCTGTCACCCGTTCCGCCGCGTCTGCCAGGGCCTCGGTGACCCCGAAGGCTTCGATGTCCCCATTGCCCCGCGTGTCCTCTGCGGGCCTGTTCGACTCGTTCGAGCAGGAGGCCTATCTGCAGCTGTGGCGCACCTACGACCGTCTACGGGAGCTCGACGAGCGGGTCTTCTCCGCCCATGGCCTCAGCGCCCAGCAGTACAACGCCCTGCGGGTGCTGCGGGCTGCGGCCCCCCGGCCGCTGGCCACGTCGGCCCTCGGTGCCCGGCTCGTGTCCCGCGCACCCGACATGACACGGATGCTCGACAAACTCGAGGAGCAGGGGCTCGTTCGCCGCAAGCGGAGCGCCGAGAACCGGCGGCTCGTCGAGGTCTGGATCACACCGGCCGGCCGCACGGCCGTCGATCGGCTCGCCGTCGCAGTGCGGCAGTGCGGCCGTGACCAGCTCGGCCACCTCGACCGCAAGAGCCTGCGGGCGTTCATCGATCTGCTCAAGCGGGCCCGTGATCCCCACGACCGCGACGCCGCCGACGCCTGGCCCGGCAACGATCGCACACGACGCAGCTGACGCGAGATCTCAGGCCGCAACCCGAGGAGATACGCACGATGATCCGCCATAACGACAACCCGCACTCGAGCGACGCCCGGGAGCCCGATGTGATCGTGATCGGCGGCGGTCCCTCCGGCACGGCCACGGCCACGCTCGTCGCCCAGCAGGGCCACTCGGTGCGGCTACTCGAGCGGGAGCATTTTCCGCGGTACCACATCGGCGAGTCGCTGATCCCCGAGACCTTTTGGGTGCTTGATCGCCTCGGCATCCTGCCGAAGCTGCGGCAGAGCAGCTTCGTGAAGAAGCACAGCGTCCAGTTCGTTTCAGAGCACGGCCGGCTGTCCGAGCCGTTCTACTTCGCCGATCACAAACCGCACGAGAGTTCGCAAACCTGGCAGGTGCTCCGTCAGGAGTTCGACCAACTCATGCTCGACCATGCTCGGGAGCACGGCGTGGATGTCCGCGAAGGGGTCCGGGTGCTGGAGGTGATCTTCGAAGGCACGCGGGCCGTGGGCGTCCGCACCGTCGATGACGCCGGACGGCACGAAGAGATGCGGGCCCGGGTGATCGTGGACGCTGCAGGTCAAAGCTGTGTCATTCAGGACCGCCTGGGGCTGCGGGAGTGGGATCCCGTCCTCAAGAAGGCCGCGATCTGGAACTACTGGAAGGGCGCCTACCGCGATCGGGGCCGGGACGAGGGCGCCACCATGGTGATGCAGACGGAGGGGAAGAAGGGCTGGTTCTGGTACATCCCGCTGCACGATGACGTGATCAGCGTGGGCGTCGTTGCGCCCTACGACTACCTGTTCACCGGTCGCGACACCAAGGACATCGAGAAGATCTATTTCGAGGAGGTGGCCCGCTGCCCCGGCGTGCAGCCGCGCATCGCCTCCGCCGAGCGGGCCGGCCCATTTCGAGTGGCGAAGGAGTATTCCTACCGATCCCGGGAGGTCGCCGGCGACGGCTGGGTTCTCGTCGGCGACGCCTTCGGCTTCCTCGATCCGCTCTACTCGTCGGGCGTCCTCCTCGCGCTCAAATCGGCCGCCTGCGCCGCCGACGCCATCAACGAGGGTCTCGCGCGGAACGACACCTGCGCGGCCCAGCTCGGCAAGTGGGGTCCAGACTACATCGCCGGCATGGAGCGGATGAGGCGGCTCGTCTGCGAGTTCTACGACGGCCTCAATTTCGGCCGCTTCGTGCGGGAGAACCAGGACCGTAAGGGGCTCGTCACCGACGTGCTCATCGGCGACCTGTTCAAGCCTGACATCGACGAACTCTGGCCGCTCATGGACGCCATGAAGGCGACGATGGAGCCGGCGTGAGCAGGCTGAAGCAAGACGACCGCGGGAGGCGCAGCGTGCACCGCGGTCGTCAACGCGCGGCGGCACCAGGCTTCACACCCCAAGCCGAAACGGCGAAGCGGACCATGTGGGCAACTGGATGCCGGCACCATGCGTCAAGTTCCGCATCGACCGCGGCGCGTATGTCGGGGGTCAGGAGTCCGCGGGAGGTCAGGCTACGAATCGGGGCCGCGAGGAGAAGTGAATCCAGCGGCCAACACGGCAGTGCGAGTTGGGGGGTAAGCTTCATTGTACCCTGGTGAACTGACACCGCAGCGGCCTCCACCTGTATGTCCACGACTCCGGCCACGTGGAGCAGTTCGACCAAGCGACGCCCCAGAAAGGGATTCCAGGGCCGATCATGTCGCCCGTGCTCGCTCTCGTCCCGAAGCATCTGGACGACCAACGTCACCGCGGGACAGGGAGGGTGGAGTATCCGGTGCTCGAGGTCGCTCGCATGCAGGAACACGGCCCCGCCCGGCGCGGTGACGCGAACTTTTTCCCGAACCACCGCCTCAGGCGAGGTCACCCAATCCAGAACGGCGTGGCTGTAGACGACGTCGAATGCGCCGTCCTCGAAGGGGAGTTCCGCGGCATTCCCGACCGTGAACCTCACGTTTGCCACTCCCTCGGCGGACGCCACCGAGTGCGCGTGCGCGACCATCGCCGGCTCCATATCGACCCCGACAACCTCCCCGGGTGCAGCGAGGCGGCCGGCTTCGCGGGTGATGGATCCGGGCCCGCTTCCAACGTCGAGTACGCGCATCCCTGGGCGAAGGTGCCTCGCCAGCGGCGGGATGCAGGTCGCGAGGTGGCGGTCGTTCATGACCCCACCGACATGAGATTCCCAGCTCATCCCGCCTTCTCTGCCTTCGAATGGAGAATGCGCACCGTCGCCTTCCCTCTCAAAGCGTAAAGCATAGCCCGGTCGATTGAACGTCCGCTACGGCTTCCCGGCCCGTCAGGCTCGCCTTCACGTGGCTGGGCGCCCGAAAGACCCTCGCCCCTGAGCAACCAGCCACAGCCGCTGACCAGCCACCATTCAGGCCGTCGGCTCCTGCGGAGTCGGGGTGATGGTGCCCCGCACGCCGAGCTGATAGGCCCGGGACACCAGCGCGTTGTACTCGGCCTCAGGGATGACCTGATCACGGGTCAGGATGGTTCCCGAGGACCCGGTCGGGTCGCTGATGATCGCCCAGCTATAGTCCGGGGCGTAGTCCAGAATCCAGTAGTTGCCCGGCTCGTCGGTGGTGGGCGTGCCGAAAAAGTTCATGCTGAGGCGGGTGTTGGCGGCGTTCACCGGGACCGCTGAACCGGTAAGGCTGCTCACCGGGCCGCCTTGACCCTCGTTGCCGGAATACTCGACCCCGATGAAGTCGGGCTGGGGCGTGAAGACCTGCGTGACGTTGACCAGCGTGCTCGAGGGGCCCTGCTTCACGCTGCCCTGCTCGTACCAGCGGCCTGCGTACTGATTGATGTCGACCGGCGGCGGAGCGGGCAGCACATTGGCCCCTGCCCCGCCCATCACGATCGGCTGGTTTTGAACGTAGGTGCCGTCGTTGGGGTTGCCGTAGAGACCGTACAAAGGATCGGTCGGCCCATACCCCGCGTAGAAGTCGTTGATCCAGCCGGTGGCGAACGTGATCACGGCGTCGAGGGGGCTTCCGTCGTCGAACTGAACGCCCACGAAATCGCTGGGGCGCAGGGCCACGAGCTGCTCGGTGGTGTTGCCCCAGTCGTTCGCGGCCTGCGGCGGCGAGGCGATCTGGTAAAGCGGAATGCCCAGGGAATCGAGCGTGGCGAGCACCCCGGCAAACTGGTCCGGGGCGGCGACCCCGTCAACCATCACCACGCCCAAGAGGTTCGCGGCAGCGCCTTTGTCGATGGTGCGTGCAGCCACCTCGGCGGCGAACCCGCCCCCCATGCGCTGACCGGCAAGTAGGATCTTCTCAGGCAGCACGCCTTGATAGCCGGCGGCGTTCGCGCTGACGGAAAGCGATCCGCGATCACCGAGCATCATGTCGGCGACGGCCTCCTGCAGGCCTGCACCGCCCAGGAAGCACCCGGGCTGGGTTGGAATCTCGAACAAACTGATCGCAGGTGCGACGATGATGCTGTTGGTCTGCCCCGCGATCTGGGCGGCGAGCGCTGCGAAGGCTGCCGCGTCGCCCAGGTCGCCACGCTGGAGCCAGACGATGCCGTTGGCCGAGACTCGGCCGTCGGCCTGGGTCGGGAAGTACCAGTCCGCCGACGTCACGTAGCCCGCCGGGCCATATGGGATCGCCAACGACGAGGCGCCGGTTTTCACGCCGGTCACACCGTTGCTTTGCGGCGGAGTGAGGGCCCCGGAGACGCCGTTGACGCCGCTGTTGACCGCGGGACCCGGCTCGAACCCGGACAGCCCACCAAGGGCGGCCAGTTCCGCATTCAGCCTCCACTCTCCCGCCGACCACATGTTGGCGACCGGGCTGGGGAGCGGGGTCGCCGCGGCAGAGCCCAGCAGGATTGGGTGATTCGCCGCGGCATAGAAGCCGTATTGGGCCTCATCCGGCGCGGCACCCGCATAAAGATCGTTGATCCACCCGGCGGTCAGCAGGCGGGCGGCCGCCGCATTGCCGGGCAGCGACTCCGTGGTCACTCGCTGGGCCACGATGTCGTCGGCTGGGCTGCTGCCCACGATGGCATCGACGTGCGACCCGCCGGTGAGCACCACGCCGCGAAACCGACCGGGATCCGTCGCCACGAGCGCGTTGGTGGTGGCACCGTAGGCGTTCCAGAGCTGCGCAGGCGCCGCAAGCTGATAGATAGGGATGGAACGGTCATCGAGCGCGTCCACCTGCGCCGCGAAGTCGCCACTCCCGTCGAAGGCGCCACGCGAGACGCCGTCATACATGATCACGCCCACGAGGTCGGCAGACCCCGGATTCTGCGCCGCGTACTCGGCCGCGACCGCCGTCATGAAGCCGCCGCCCGCCGAGTGACCGGCGAGCACGAACTTCCCCGTGAGTTCGCCGGCGAACCCTGCATAGCCCGCCGCCGTGGCGCTAGCGACGAGCGCCGATCGACCGTCCTTGAACAACGACGCCACGGCCCGCCGGGCGGTGTCGCCGGCGAGCGACCAGTTCATGTCGGTCGGCAGCGACGGCGCCACGACGATGCTGTTGGTCTGCCGAGCGAGATCGACGGCCAGCACGGAGAGCGAGCCGCCGGTGGAGCCGGTGGCATGCTGCAGCCAGATTACGCCCTGGGCCTGGATCGTGCCATCCACCTGCGTCGGGAAGTACCAGTCGGCCGGCGCAACCACACCGTCACCAGAGGGAATCGTCAGCGTGGAGCGGCCCACCCGCACGCCGCTGACGCCATTTTGCGTCCCCGGTAGCCGCGGACCCTCGCCGCCGAGGATTCCCACAGCGGCCGGCGCCGCGCGTGCGCTGGCTACGGTCACTTCCGCGGCCTGCGCTCGGGCCATCGACGGCACGAAGCCTGTCGCACCCTGCCCACGCAGCGACATCGTGAATGCGCCGCCCGCGAACGCCCCCGCAATCCGGCTCACGTTGCCCTGGGCGTTCACCCACACGTCAACCGGCACGGGGCTATCGTCGACGCCGATGCCCGGGGCAGCCTGCAGGTCGGCCAGCGGGATCATGCCCGCGAACGTCGAGAGCCCCACGAGAGCCCGATACTGCCGGCCATGCGAGTCGCTGCCGACATACTGCACGCTCTTCGCGAATTCGATCCCGGGAAGCGTCTCCACAGGCGTCAGCGACGTGGCGAGGCGATTCTCGCCAAGCACGGTGCGCTGCATGCCCGGCGGGAGCATCAGCCCCGGCGGCGGCTCCAAGAATCCGATGGAGGCATCGATGTCGAGCGCCGCGGTGCGGGTATCGAGCCATCCGGTCGAATTGGCCGACACCACGAAGGCCTCGACCCCGACGTCGAAGGAATAGCTCCGGGCCTTCTGCGCCCGATAGGCGGCCCGCCCCACGTCGTTGAGTTGCAGCAGCAGACCCGTGGCGTTTTGGACGAGCAGGTTGCCCGAGAGGGTGCTCGCGAGGTAGTTCTCGACCTGACCGAGCGCGTTGCCGCCAATCTCGGTCCCCACCACGAGCGAACCTCCGCTCGGTCCCGTCGCCGCGACGCCGAATCCGCCGTTGGAGACGATCTCGTTGCCGGCCCCCGGAGTCCGACCTCCGATCGTGAGGCCCCGCGCAGCCTGGAGCGACACGCCATGGCCGACGTTGTCGTTGAAGGAGTTGCCGGAGATGACGGTGCCCCTGTAGACGCCGGGGCCGACCAGCAGCCCGACGCCATTGCCCATGCTTGTCACATCCGTGATCCGGGATCCCTTCGATCCACCGACAAAGCGGATGCCGGCGCCACCGAATCCGCTGATCGTGCGGGCGTCGGCAAGCGGAAAGAACTCGACGTTGTGGACGTTCGCCCCGATCACAAAACCGCTCTCACCGGCCGCGGTGCCCGCGCCGTCCAGCACGAGCCCGCCACCGACGACCACACGGCTGGCTTTCGCCAGCGTGATGCCCTGCAGGGGCAGCCAACTGCCGACGTCGCCCTTCATCGTGATCGCCCGTCCGGCGGTGAGCTGCAGCCTGCCGAACCCATCGACCGTGGACGAGAAGGAGATGTCGCGGCCGGCCTGAAGGGCCACGCCATTCAGAAGCGTCACGCCGCCGCCGAATGACTGAGAACCTCGGGCGGTCACCACGTTGGACGCCAGCAGAATCCCGTGAGTCACGCCCTCGCCCTGCGTCACGAAGCTGACGCCGCCCGCACCCTTCGCCACGATCTGACCAGCGATGGTCATCCTGTCGCTCGCCCCCGTGCCGGTGTCGATGACCACGCTCTGCGCGGCAGCTCCTCGGCTGATGGCCGCGAGGTTCACACCGCCGGGGCCGATCGTGACCGAATCCGTGTTTGCACCGCCGATGATCGAGAGGCCCGCAAATTTCTTGATTTGTTTCAGGTCCACCGTGATCGTGTCGGTATCGATGGAGATGCCGTTGACCGAAGCGGCCATGGCAAGCGAACCCGCCGTCGCGGCGATGATCGTCAGCTGGGCTGCCGGTGCGTCGTACGTGGTGGCGAGGTTCGTGATCGCCGCGCCTTGCGGGTCGAGCGTGAGCACGACCCGATTGCCCACCAGGCCGACGAGGACGTCATCGGCCGCGAGCATGGCCCGCGACTCGAGGCTCTCGATGCCCGGCTGGCAGCCTGCCGAAGGGCGGCCCCGTCGCTGGCGTCCGTTCTTCATCCGCCGCCGACGACTAAACAGGATGGATTGCAGGAGCGGGGCCATTGGTTCCTCGTTCAAGACAAGGCCGTCAAAGCGGCCAGGCCCCGCCGTCCAGAATGGGTATCGGCGAGCGTTTTGGCCAGCCTAGCTTGCGGATTGCGACACCGCCAAAGATTGGCGAAATGGCCAGATTTCCGCGGAGATTCCTGATCGGCCAGCATCCCCGATCCCGTTTTCAAAGGAGGGGACACAGGGGGAGCAGGCCCAATCCCGAGATTGCGCTTTTCGCGCATCGGGAGCGCTTTTCGCGCATCGCGGCCGGAATGCTGCGAATTTTGTCCGTTTCTGCATGATGATGGTGGGCGTCGAACTCCGACCACCCGATAGAAGATTGTTCAATGCCGTTTCCGACCGCCACTTTCGGTGACCTTCCCGCCGTGCCCTTCGGCCTGGCGACGGCGAAGATGTTCACGTGCGAGGCGTCGTGCGGCGAGTTTTTGGCCCGCCTCCCCGATGCCCCATCGCGATTCGGTGCGATCGGCAAGCCTGACGCTTTTCGGATCCTGCTGAAGAATGTCGCACTGCCCGGCGTGAGTCTCGTGGCCGGATCGGGCACGCCGAAGGCCACCGATCACTGCAGTCGACGACTGACGCTCGTGATCCCGTTCGGTGACGTGGAGTCGGTGGTTCGCTCCGGCCGCGAGGAGTATCGCTGGGCGGCACCACACCACGCCTTTTTCATCCCTGCCGGCGCAAGGATCGAGGCCGAGTCGTCGGGCGGAGCGTTTCTGCGGCTCGACATGGTCGAGACGGCATTCACGAAGACCGCCGCCGGGATGACCGGACTCAAGCACACGAGCCTCGACGCACTCGAGCTGTCGCAATCGCGGATCGTGCCCCTGCAGGCGCACGGCATGAACTGGCTGCCGGTGATCCGGTCACTCTGCAATACGATCGACGCCTTCGACTGCGACGCCAACCGGCTGGTTGCTGCCGGATTCGACGACCTCCTGCTCCGCACGGCCGTGATGATGCTCCGGCCGGAACTCTGCTTCGAGCAGGACTGGGAGGGCAGGCACAACCGCGGGCTCGATCTCGAGCAGCTGCTCGAGCGGATCGAGGCCAACCTGGCGGGCAGGGTCACGCTCGCTGACATGGAGGCATGGAGCGGCCGCACCGCGCGGGCGATCCAGCACGTGTTCCAGAAGCGGTTTGGGATCGGACCGATGCAGTGGGTCCGAGATCGGCGGCTCGATCTCGTCAGAACGAAACTGCTCGCCGCGCAGCCGGGTGACACCGTCCGGGGGATCGCGGCCACATGCGGCCTCACCCGCATGGCGACGCTGATCCCGGAATACACCGCCCGCTTCGGCGAGCGGCCGAGCGACACGCTTCGCGCGAGAAATAGCCCGTAGACCCGAGCCCCTCCGCGATCTGGAACGGCTGGCTCACGGAACGGACAGCGTTCCGACGAGGCGGATGCCGGTATCGTTAGCCTGCCGGGTCGCCGTCGCCTGTGTGAAGGTGGATTTCTGGAGCGTGACGGCACCCGCGGCCCAGAAGCCGCCGCGGAGACCGCGGAATTTGCCCGCCGCTCCCGACAGGTCGTTCCACTGGTAGACGTTGCCGTTCTGGTCGAATGTCCCGTAGTGGCTGCCGCTTGCGGCAAACGCACCCACGTCGGTCAGGTAGTTCTGCGTCGGCGAGAAGACCGCCGACTGCGTGACGCTGTAGATGGGGCCCACGAGATAGTTGGCGATCGGCCCGCTCGTGGCGGCTGGGTTGTTCGTCGGCGCCACGTCCTGCTGCGTAGCATAGGTAAAGTAGCCGGGTGAGCCGCCTTTGTCGGGTGTGAAGTAGGCCGCCTTGTACCACTCGTTCTCCGTGGGAATGAAGAACGTGGGTGTGGCCCGCGTGTTGGGATTGATTGCATTGCGGGGCACGGCCTTCCCGCCGGTCGCCTTCGCGAGGTTGTAGGCGCCGTTCTCGGTCGTGCGGGCATTCTGCTTGCCGGAGGGCTGGCCGTTGGCCATCCAGTTGGCGAACCGGGCCGCGTCGAACCAACTCACGTAGGTGATCGGGCGGTTGGCCGCGGAGCCGTCGTTGTTCATGACGCTGTAGGAGTAGCAGCCCGGCCGCCCGACCCGCGTGATGCCGGCGACGGCGAGATCGGTGGACATGCTCGGGTCGTAGAGCCCGTGCCGGTCGGCTCTGGCCACGGCATTGAGAAAGGTGACGTACTGCCCGATGGTGATGCTCGTCCGCGCGATCGCATACTCGGCGGCGACCGCCCCGAAGCCGGTCGTGGCATCCGCGGCGTTGCCCGCATCGCCCACCGGCACGAGGTCGATCACGACCGGGTTGGCCGACGCCGACAGCGCTGCCAGCCGGAAGCCGGCGTTCGAGCCGACACCCTCCGACGCCACGCCGAGCCGATAGCCCGACGCGAGGTACGACGTGAACGACGTCCAGGCGCCGCCGCGGAGCATCGCCGCCCCGCCAGTCATCCCCGCCGACTCCGTCAGCTCCCAGACGTTGCCGTTCTGGTCGAACGTGCCGTAGGAACTCGGACTGGCCCGCATGGCCCCGACGTTCGTGAGATAGTTCTGCGTCGGGTCGATGGTGGGCTGCTGCGTGACTGTCATCGCCCCGGTGGAGAAGATGTAGTTCACCTGGTTGGCCGCGGCGCCGATCACGTTGCCGGGCGTGGCGTTGCTCCGGGTGGCGTAGGTGAAATAGCCGCCCCGGCCTTTCCGCAGGGCGGGGTCATAGAAGGCCGCCTTGTACCACTGGTCTTCCGTGGGCAGGAAGAAGGTCGGGGCCGCAGCCGTGTTGGGGTTCACGGCATTCCTCGTCGGCAACGTGCCCGCCGTCAGGACCGTGAGGTCATAGGCGCCGTTCTCCGTCGTGGCCGCGGTCTGGGAGCCACTCGGCTGGCCATTCGCCATCCAGTTGGCGAACCGTGCGGCGTCAAACCAATTGACGTAGGTGATCGGACGATTGGCCGGGCTCGTCGCGCCTGCCGGCGTGATGCCCGCCGGACCGGTCACGGTGTATGTGAAGCCGCCCGCGGTGCCGGCGCGGACGATGCCGGCCGAGGTCCGGTCTGTCGCCATCGCATCGTGGTAGAGTCCGGCGGGATCGTCGGCGGCGACGGCGTTGAGGAAGGCTGCGTATTCGCCGATCGTCACCTCGTACTTCCCGATCCGATAGGCCTCGGTGACGCGGCCGTAGCCGGTCGTGGGATCGGCGGCATTCCGCGCGTTGCCCACTGGCACGAAGATGGGATCGATCACCGCCAGCGCGAGCCGAGGCTCGAGCCGCTGGAACGAGAGCCGTGAGGGGGAGAGCCGCCTGCGGCGGCGGGAGGCAATAGATCGTGACATGACGCGGGTTTCGGGGGTTGGTGCGATTGGCCCCCAATCCTACCTTCGATCGCGGCCGTGTCGGCCAGGGTGCCCTGCCGCCACAGAAAGTCGTCTCCGCCGAGCGGCCAGCGCTGCCAGGCCCGTACCGATCGCCATGAGCGCGAGCGTCGAGGGCTCGGGCACGGCGGTGATCGTCACAAAGCTGCTGCTCGGCAGGTAGTCGCCCGTGAAGTTGAGGCCGCCGGCCGATGCGTTGTAGTCGATCTCCCACTGCTGGGCGCCGACCATGAACCGCTCGCCGTCGGCGAGTTCGTTCGTGCCGTACGTAAAGAGCCCGCCGTTCCAGCTGCCCGAGTAGTTGATCAGGGCGAAGATCGTCGTGTCTTCGACGAATGGATTCGGTGCCGAGGCGAGATCGGTGAGCGTGAGGAGCGTGCCGTTGCCGATGTTCAGATCGCCAGTCACCACGAGCAGGTCGGCGGCGGTGCCGAGGGCATTGAGATCGGTTGAGTCCACCTCGTACTCAAACGTCGCACCAGCGGCGAACGAGGCCGTGCCGGTGGCGAGCGACGCAATGCTGTTGCCGGGGGAGAGCGTGCCGCCGGCGTCGATGCTCACGGGGCCGGCGATGGTGCCCGAGCCGCCAAGCTCGGCCAAGGCCAGCACGGTGACCGGCGAGTTGCCGAGCGCACCGTTCACCGACAGCCGGCCGGCCGCCACGCTCGTGGCGCCTGAGTAGGTGCTCGACCCGGAGAGGACGAGGTTGCCGGCGCCCGTCTTCGTGACCGAGCCCGTGCCCGTGACGCCCGAGGCGAACGTGCCGTCCGAGGCCTGGGCGAACTCGAGCTGCGAGGCATTCGCAATCGCCCCTGGCAGGCTCGCGGTCGAACCCACGAGCCGGCCGGCCGCGATCGTGGTGGCGCCGGCGTAACTGTTCACGCCCGCAAGCGTCGTCGTGCCGCTGCCGACCTGCTGGAAGCCGCCAGAGCCCGTGATCGGACGGCTGAACGTGACCGCGTCGCTGCGGTTGATCGCGAGCGTGCCGTTGTTCGTGACCGAACCCGTGCCGCCGAGTTCACCAGCCGTGCCGCCATTGCCGACCTGCACGGTGCCCGCCGAGATCGTCGTCGTGCCGTCGTAGGTGTTGGGGCCGGTGAGAACGAGCCTGCCGCTCCCCGTCTTGATCAGCGCCCCGACGCCGGACATCGCGCCGGAATAGGTGCCCGATGAGGCCTGCGAAAACTCGACCGTGGCGTTGTTGGTGATCGCCCCCTGCAGGCTCGCGGCCGTGCCCACGAGCCGGCCGGCCGAGACGACCGTGCCGCCGGAGTAGGTGTTCGTGCCGCCGAGCGTGAGCGTGCCGAGGCCGGTCTTCGTGAGCGAGCCGCCGCTGCTCGTGAGGGCCGAGCCAAGCGACACGTTCTGGCCATTCGTGTCGATCGCATACTGCTGGCCCGCCGCGGTCGAGAACCGGCCCGAGTAGTCGGTCGCGTTGGACGCGGAGTACTGCAGCGTGCCGCCGCCAAACGAGATCGTGCCCGTCGAGCCGATCGCGCTGGCAGAGCCGAGCGAGAGCACGCCGGCGGAGAGCACCGTGCCACCGGAGAATGAGTTGCTGCCCGAGAGCACGATCGTGCCCGGGCCGGCGGTCGTCACGCTGCCCGTGCCCGAGATCGCGGAACTGACCGTCAGCGAGCCGCTGCGGTTGAAGACGAGCGCGCCGCCGTTCGCGACCGCACCCGATCCGAGCGAGCCTGCGGCACCACCATTGCCGACCTGCACGGTGCCCGAGGTGAACGTGGTGCCGCCGGAGTAGCTATTTTCGCCCGCCAGCACGAGTGTGCCCGCGCCGATCTTCGTGAAGCCGTTGCCGGAGATCACGCCCGAGATGCCGTTCGTCTGGCCCACCGGCACGCCGATCCAGTTGCTGACGCCGCCGAGCTGGAGCTGCACGTCATTGGGGATCGTGAACCCGCCTGCCCCGAACTGGAGGTCACCAGCCGGATTATTGTTGGCGAAGAGTTTGAGCATGGATGCGCCGGCGGCTGAGGCGTTGCCCAGGATCAGTGGGCCGCGGTAGACCATCAGCGAGCCTTGGAACGAGTTGGTGCCGTTGAGCGTCAGGATTCCGGTATTCGCACCGCCGACAGGGTTGTCGAAAAACAGCGTCGTGTCTGCGTTGCCGCCGGTGATCGGGCCGTTGATCACTGTGGAACTCGTGGTCGAAACCATCAGCGTGACCGTGCCGCTGACGCTGCCCAAGTCGAACGCGTTAGGGAACGTGACTGCCGTGCTCGTCACGGTGAGCGTGCTCGGACCGGTGAACCGCACCTGCCCCGGGCCGATGCTCGACGTGCCCGCCACGGTGAGCGTGCCGCCGCTGATCGTCGTGCCGCCGCCGTACGAGTTATTGCCGGCGAGTGTGAGCGTGC
>JBAVTF010000004.1:0-24548 GCA_049695995.1 Pirellulales bacterium
AGGATGTTCGTAGCGAGCGTCCGGCGGCGGGGCATGGGCAGCCCCGAACTCCAACCAGACGCCCCACATCACTGCTCACAGCCCGTGGGCTGCCCCGTAGCGATCCCGGAGGCTCGCCAGCAGCGGCGCCTCGGACACGGGTTCGCCCGTGGCCCGCTCCACGAGCGCGTCCGACTCGAGCATGCGGCCCACGGCATGCACGCGCTGCCGCATCCAGCCCAGGAGCGGCGCGAACGTGCCCGTGGCGAACTGCGCTGCCAAAGGACCGACATCGCGCTCCGCGGCGGCCATCAATTGGGCTGAGAAGATGTTCCCGAGCGTATAGGTGGGAAAATAGCCGATGAGGCCGGCGCTCCAGTGGATGTCTTGCAGCACGCCTGCGGCATCATTCGGCGGCCGGATCCCGAAATCCTGCTCGAAGCGGTCATTCCAGGCAGCCGGCAGGTCAGCGAGAGCGAGGTCGCCGAGCACCACGGCCCGCTCCAGATCGAAGCGGAGCATCACGTGGAGGTTGTAGGTGACCTCGTCCGCCTCGACACGGATGAACGACGGCTCCACCACAAGCAGCGACCGATGCACGGCCGCGGCGTCTGCATCGGCGAGCGCTTCGGGAAACGCCGCGCGGGCCAGAGGAAAACCCCAATCCCAGAAGGCCCGCGACCGACCGACCAGGTTTTCCCAGAGGCGCGACTGCGACTCGTGGATGCCGAGCGATGCGGCCTCGCCCGGTGGAAGGCCGAACCAGTCGCGGGGCAGTCCCTGCTCGTAAAGACCATGCCCGGCCTCGTGCAAGACGCCATAGAGTGACGTCGGCAGGAAGTGCTCGTCCCATCGCGTCGTGATCCGGCAGTCGTCGGGGCCGATCGTCGTGCAGAAGGGATGATCGGTGGTGTCGAGCCGGCCGCGATCGAAGTCGAAGCCTATCCGGGCTGCCACGTCGCGGACGAACCACCGCTGTGCGTCGAGCGGATACCGCCGCCGCATGAGGGCGTCGGATGGTCGGTGTCGGGCATCGACGCAGGCCTGCACGAGCGGCACGATCCCGGCCCGCAGCCGGACGAATCGCTCGGCCACCGCCGGCCAGCGGGCCCCCGGCTCATAGTCATCCAGCAGCGCGTCGTAGCGGTCGAGTTCGGGCAGTTGACAGGCCGCCTGCTCCCGCTTGAGCTCGAACATCCGCCGGAGCCACGGCTCGAGCACCGGCCACGACGACTCCTCGCGGGCTCGGCTCCAGGCCTGCTGTGCCTCGACGCAGGTGCGGGCCAGTTCCTCGACGAGCCGGGCCGGGAGGCGGGCCTGCTTCACATAGTCGCGGTGGAGCAGCCGGATCGTCGCCTGTTCCTGCGGCGTGCCCTGCCGCGCCAGCGGGTCGTCGAGGAGTCGCTCCAGCCGTTCCCCTTGTCGCGGGTCGGTCCGCTCGCGGTGCACGACGGCGGCGAGTGCCGCTGCCTGGTCAGCCCGATGGCCGCCAGCAGCGGCGGGCATCTTCGTGCGTTCATCCCAGCCGAGCAGGGCGTCGATCGAGCCGAGCACGGCTACCCGTCGGGCGTGCGTGACGGCGGTGGCGAACAGGGTGGTCGGGGGCGGTGCTTTCTCGAGTGACATGGTGGGCGCAGACGCTGGACGGGGGTTGGGGCTGAGACACGCGGCTGGCAGGGTATGCTCGCGGAAACCCCGTGGACAACCCTCCCATGCTCGATGTGCTCGTCATTGCTCCGCATCCCGACGATGCCGAACTCGGCATGGGGGGCACGATCCCGGTCATGCAGGAGCGAGGCCTCCGCGTGGGCGTGCTTGACCTCACCGATGGCGAGCCCACGCCACGCGGGTCGCCCGAGATCCGGGCCCGAGAAACGGCGGCGGCATCGGCGGCCCTCGGCCTGACGTGGCGGGAAAATCTCGGTCTGCCCAACCGGCGACTGCGGGCCACGCTGCGGGCCAGGGCCGCGTTGGCCGGTGTGATCCGGCGAGTGCGGCCGCGGTGGCTCTTTGCGCCCCATTGGGTCGACGCCCACCCCGACCACGTCGCCGCCACACGGCTCGCCGAAGCAGCCCGTTTCTGGGCGAAGCTCACGAAGTGCGATGTGCCCGGTGAACCGTGGCATCCCGAGCGAATCTTCTACTATGGATGCGTGCACCTGCGGTCCGTCCGCCACCCCGCCTTCGTAGTTGATATCTCATCCACGATCGAGGTGAAGCGGCACAGCCTGGCCTGCTATGCGAGCCAGTTCCCGGTCGATGCACCCCGGCCAACGGTGCTCGAACGGGTCGCCGCCGCCGACGCCTGGTGGGGGTCGGTCATCGGGGCGTTGCACGGCGAGCCGTTCTGGTCGCGCGAGCCCATCGGCCTCCGCGGCTTCGCCGAACTCACCTGAGCCCCGCACACCTTGCCCAGATCATGCTCCAGGCCCGCGAGTGCCGGGGGGCTGGCCCGATCGCGGCGACCCGGCGGGCGAAACGCCGGAGCCTGGCCGCCGGCCTGCCCCGACGCCGATATCACCTCTGGCGATCGTGTGCGCGGTCGCGGATCCGGCTCGGGGCTATTCTTCATGGATTCCCGCGACATCAACGTGGTCGCCCTCGTGAAGGGCAATGAGCGGTACGTCTTCTTGTATGACGACGAGAGTCGTGACGCCGCCCTCCGCGCGATGGCTCGGCAGGCCGCTCATCCCGACCTGAGCTTCTCGTGGCACGACGCGGCGGTGCTCGGCGAGAAGGTGCGGGCCAGCACGCCGAAGCCGCAGCGGCTCCGGTTCGGCCCCCGAGCCGACCGCCCCGCCTGAGTCATGCCCGCGCTGCCACAGCCGGAGTTTCAGCAGGCGATCGACCGCTTTCTGCGGCATCTGAACGCCGAGCGCGGCTGCTCGCCGCTCACGCTGAAGAGCTACCGCGAGGACCTGCTTCAGCTCGAGGAATTTCTGCGATCGGCGGGCTGCCGATCGCCAGGCGCCGCCACCACGCTCGTACTCCGGCGGTTCGCCTCCGGCCTCCATGCGGCCGGCTATGCCGCCTCGACGATCGCCCGCAAGCTCGCCAGCATGCGGAGCTTCTTCGCCTTCGGCCAGCGTGAAGGCTGGCTGGCAGCAAATCCTGCAAAGCCGCTCCGAAGCCCAAAGCGGGCCCGCTCGCTGCCGAAGTTCCTCACGGGCGATGAAATTGCACGGCTGCTCGCTGCCCCGCAGCCCAAGGCGGCAGGCGGCCTCCGCGATCGGGCGATTCTGGAGCTGATGTATTCGGCGGGCGTCCGTGTCCGCGAACTCGTGAACATCGACGACGGCGATCTCGACCTCGAGAACGGGACGGTCCGCGTCGTGGGCAAAGGGCGTCGGGAGCGGCTCGGCATCGTGGGCTCACACGCCCGCGCCGCGCTGCGCGCTTGGCTGACGGCCAGGCCACGCCCCCGCGGGGCGCCGGCCGGCGGCCCACGCGCAAGGCGTTCTTCGCAGCCGCTGTTCACCAACAAACTCGGCGGCAGACTCTCGGTCCGCGGTGTGGCCCGACTGCTCGAGAAGCACCTCGCCGCGGCCGGCCTCACGGGTCGGGCGAGCCCGCACACGCTCCGGCACAGCTTCGCCACGCACCTGCTCGACGCCGGGGCCGACATCCGCAGCGTGCAGGAACTGCTCGGCCACAAGAGCCTCGTCACCACGCAGATCTACACCCACGTGACGACCAGCCGCCTGCTCGACGCCTTCGACAAGGCCCATCCCCGGGCCCGATGACTTACACGAGGCCGCGGCGGACGGCCCACACGGCAGCCTGCGTGCGATCGCTGACGGCGATCTTCCGCAGGATATTTTGCACGTGCTCCTTCACGGTCTCCACGCTGATCGTCAGCGACTGGGCGATCTCCTTGTTGGAGAGCCCGAGAGCCATGTGCCGTAGCACCTGTGTCTCCCGCTGGGTGAGCGGGATGTCGGGATCGGGGGTGGCAACGCGATTGGCCATCGTCGTGGCCACGCGGCGAAGCTCGCCGGCCCGCATCGGCAGTTGGCCCGCCGCTGCGCCGGTGATGGAATTGATCAATTCCGACCGGGTGCACCCCTTGAGCATGTAGTCGTGGGCGCCTGCAGCGACCGCCCGGGCGACGTAGGTCGGATTGTCGAAAGTCGACAGCATCACGCACCGCACGCCCGGCATGTCGTGACGGATCTTTTCGAGCGCGGCGAGCCCATCCTTGCCGGCCATGCGAATGTCGAGCAGCACCACGTCGGGCTTCAGCTTCTTCGTGAGCTTCACGGCCTCGTCGCCCGTCGCCGCCTCTCCAACGATCTTGACCTCCGAGTTCGCCAGCAGGCTCACCAGCCCACGGCGCACCACCTCGTGATCATCTGCGATCACCACCTTGATCGACATACACCCCTTCAATTTCATTCTGAAAGAAACGTGCTCAGACGGGGATTCCCTCCGACCCGCGAATCGTAGCAGGTCAAGTTATTTGAATCAACACATTCGGGGGGTGACCGGCCCGAATTTTGCCACACCATTGCAGGCGAAAATCCGGGCCACACCAGCCGGCGACTCAGCCGGGCAACGCTTCAGCCCGCACGCGGGCCAGCATCTCCGCCGCCCCATTCGTGAGGAGCGATTCCGCTACCCACCCTCCAAGCGTTGCGGGTCCGGAACCATCGGACACCTCCTGCGAAGGCATCATCACCTTCTCGGCGAGAATCCGCCGCACATGGCCCCCTGCGTCCTCCAGCACGCAGGCCCCCAGCCGCAACGCACCATCGGCATCGGTCCGTGCCCAGCCGCCGATCGGCGCCAGACAGCCACCTGCGAGCGACGCCAGGCAGGCCCGCTCGGCGCGGACTGCGTCATGCGTCGCGAGATGATCGAGCGCCGCGACGGCCCGACGCGTGTCGGCATCGTCGGCCCGCGTCTGCAGCGCGAGCGCCCCTTGGGCGATCGCGGGCCAAAATGCTTCCGGTTCAAGCACCTCGGTGATCCGGTCGGCAAGGCCGAGCCTCCGTAGGCCCGCCCCGGCCAGAATGAGGCAGTCATAGTCGCCCGCCTCCAATCGCCGCAGCCGCGTATCGACGTTTCCTCGCAGTGGCCGCACCACGACGTCGTCACGGAGCGCTCGCACCTGCATCACGCGGCGGATGCTCGACGTGCCCACAATGCTGCCGGCCGGCAGTCCGGCCAGTGTCGTGCCGGGCCGACCAACCACGACGTCGAACGGGAGTTCCCGTTCCGGCACGCTCGCGATCACGAGGCCCGGCGTCTCAGCGGTAGGCAGATCCTTGAGGCTGTGCACGGCCACGTCGATCCGCCCGTCGAGCAGCGCCTGCTCCAGTTCCCGCACGAACACGCCATCCTGGCCGAGCCCGGCGACCGGCACGTCGTGCCGCACGTCGCCCCGAGTCGTGATCGTCTGCACTCCGATATCCAGCCCGTGCGCCCGTAGCCGCTCGACGACCAAACCGGTCTGGGTCACAGCCAACTGGCTGCCGCGAGTGCCGACACGAAGAGGACGGGAGGAGGTCATCGCAACAGCACGGGATCAGGGCACGTCGGTGGTATCGGCGCAGGCCACAACGGCAGCGTACACCGTCGTCGCCCCGGCGGAGAGGAGGGCCGCCGAACAGGCCGCAAGAGTGGCCCCAGTGGTCGTGACATCATCCACCACGAGCACGCGGCGGCCAGCGACGCCGCGGCCGGCCCGAAACGCCCCGGCCACGTTGCCGCGGCGATTGCCGCGAGGCAACGAGTTTTGCATGACCGTCCGGCGGGATCGCCGGATCGCCCGCCGCAATGGCAGGCCCAGCCCGGCCGCCACGCCCCGCGCGAGTTCGTCGGCGGCGCTCGTGCCGCGCGCCAGCCGCCGCGTCCAGTGCATGGGCACGGGCACCACCAGATCCGGGTGCCAGTTGCGAAGCCGGTCGCCATGCCGCTCTACGAGCAAGGCTGCGAGTCCGGCTGCGAGCAGGTCGCCGGTCGGCCGCTTGGCCCGCAGCACGGCATCGCGAATCGCGTCGGCGTAGCTGCCGAGCACGACGATGCCAGCGCAGTCACCGAGCCGACTCCCGCACCGGCCGCACGGATCGTCGTCGCCGGGCTGGCCACAGCGGCCGCACCGACCGCCACCCGACGCAAGGGTGCGGCCGCAGGTCTCGCACACCTCCGCGCGCCGGCGTTGCTCCTCGCCAGCGGCATGCGGCGGCTCGGCACCGCAGAACACGCACCGCGGGGGCCACAGGAGGTCAAAGGCCTGGGCGGCCCAGCGCCGCCACAAATCGCTCGTTGGGACTTCAGACAGCGGCATCCAGGGCCTCCGACGGCTGGCGACAGGGCCATTGCGGCCCGCTCCCACACCGATTGACGCTCCTCGGGAAGCGGCCTACCCTCCGCGGCCCTGCTGGGCGGCCGGACCGCCCGGCCCCCACCATCGTCGCCCCCCCGAACGGGCCGTCAAGCGCCATGCTCATCGACCGCTACATCACCCGTGCGATGCTGCACGCGTTCGTGATCGTGTTCGTGAGCCTCGCCGGCCTCTACTTCGTGTTCGACGCCTTCACGAACATGGAGGACTTCATCTCCCATGCCGCGAAGTCCGGGGGGCTCGCCCGGGTGCTGGCCACGTATTACAGCTGCCGGCTCATCTGGTTTTTCGACGCCACAAGCCCTGTGATTTCGCTGGCGAGCGCCATGTTCGCCCTCTCGTGGCTGGAACGCCACAACGAGCTCACGGCCCTGCTGGCCGCCGGCGTCACCCGCTGGCGGATCGCCCGGCCGGTGATCGTGTTCGCGGCCGTGGTAAGCATCGCCGCCGCCGTGAGCCGAGAGCTGGTCATCCCTCAAATCCGGCACACCTTTGCCCGCACGGCCAACGATCTCACCGGTGAGGCCGCGCAGCCGTTCGACGCCCGCTACGACCACGCCACCGAAATCCTGTTTCGCGGACGGGCGGCCCGGGCCGCGGGTCAGACGATCGAGTCCCCGAGCCTCCTGATGCCGCCGCACCTGGGCGACTATGGGCCGCAGATCGACGCCGCCGAGGCGAAGTGGACCCCGGCCACCGCCGACCACCCGGCGGGCTACCTCCTTTCTGGCGTCCGCGAGCCGGCCGACATCGACTCGCTGCAGCCGCTCATGACAGGCGGGCAGCCGATCGTGACCTCCCGTGCCACGGCCGGCTGGCTTCAGCCCAAGCAGTGCTTCGTGGCCAGCGAGGTGACGTTCGAGCAGATGATCGGCTCCACGAACTGGAGCCAGTATTCCGGCACGCCGGAACTGCTGACCGCGATTCGCAACCCGAGCCTGGGCGTCGGCCTCGACATTCCGCTGCGGGTACACGCCCGCGTGCTCCAACCGCTGCTCGACATGGCGCTCGTCATGCTCGGCATTCCGCTCGTGGCCGGCCCCGCCCGACGCGGGATCTTCGTTGCGGTGGGCATGTGCGTGGCGATGACGGTGCTGTTTTTCATCACCGTGCTGGGATCGCATGCGCTCGCACTGGGCGAGGCCTGGACCGCCTCGCTGGGTGCGTGGATCCCGCTGCTCACGCTCGCGCCCCTGGCGGCGTGGCGGGCCCAGCCCATGTGGCAGTAGGCCCAGGACGGCATAGGTCGCACCACCCGCACCATCCGCCCAGGCGGCCAAGGCTTCCGCACCCCTCCCGTTTCGCCAAGCCTTTTTTCTTCACCCCGCCCCCCCTGCCTGCCGATCTCAAAGGGGCGGACGGGAGTTCGCCTCGCGTGGCCAGAGAGGCCCGCGGGTCGTGGTGAGGCAAAGGAGTGCCGGGTCATGCGAATCAACACCAGCCGGTTTGGACGGATCGACGTCGCTGCCGGCGATGTCATCAGGTTCCCCAGCGGCCTGCCGGGCCTGGAAGACTGTCGCGAGTGGGCGTTGCTCGCCGACGCGACGAACGACGCCCTCGGGTGGCTCCAGAGCACCACCCGCAGCGACGTGGCGCTCGCTGTGGTGAGCCCGCGGCGGTTCGTGCCCGACTACCAGGTGCGGATCCCGCGCAGCGAGCTGACTCCGCTCGACATCAGCGACATCCGTCAGGCCCAGATCGTGGTTGTGGTCGGCACCAGCGGCACAACCCTCACGCTCAATCTGAAAGCGCCGATCGTCATCAACCTCGAAGGCCGCACCGGCCGTCAAGTCGTTGCGAGTGGCGAGCTTCCATTGCAATACGAACTCACGTCCACACGTCCGCCGCTCAAAAAGAGCGCATAATCCAGTCGTCACCCGGCATGGAACTGCCGGATTCCAGCCGGGATCGGGAAGGAGCCAGCGATGCTCGTACTCTCCAGACAACGCGACGAAAGCATCATGATCGGCGACACCATCGTCGTCACGATCGTGGATATCCGGGGAGACAAGGTTCGCCTCGGCATCAACGCCCCGTCGGAAATCCCCGTCCACCGGCAGGAGGTCTACGAGGCGATCCAGCGGGAAAACCTGCGGGCCTCGCAGCTGCAGCCCGGCGACACACAAAACATCGGCACGTTCGCCGGCCGTGCCCCGGCTCCCCGTTCAGGCGACGCGCCGCGGCGGTGAGCGGAGCTCCTCCGCCGATTGCGGAGCCGTAGCCCCGTCACTCCGTGACGGGCTGTCTGAATGCCCGCTGCGGAGCAACGGGCCTCCGGGTCACGCGCGGAAATACGGCGGCTCGTTGCCCGCCTTCCACTTGATGTTGCAGCCGAGGCTCGGAATCTGCTCGGCCAGCGGCGGCTTCCCCGCCAGCAGCGCATCGATCGCGGCCCGCAGGTCGCGGCCCGTGACTGGAATCTCGTTGCCAGGCCGGCTGGCGTCGAGCTGCCCCCGGTAGACGAGTCGCCGATTGGGATCGAACAGGTAAAAATCGGGCGTGCAGGCGGCGTGATACTCCTTCGCCACCTCCTGCGTCTCATCGTAGAGATACGGGAAGGCATAGCCGCGGTCCTCGGACTCGCGCACCATCTGCTCGGGCGAGTCGGCCGGGTGCGACGAGATGTCGTTGGCACTGACCGCCACCACGCCTACGCCCTGCCCCATGCAGTCGCGGCCCAGCGCCGCCAGCTGGTCGGCCACGTGCTTCACGAACGGGCAGTGGTTGCAGATGAACATCACCACGGTGCCGCGGGGTCCGGCGGCATCGGCAAAGCTCATGATCCGCCCGTCGACATTGGGCAGCGAGAAGTCAGGGGCGGTAGTGCCGAGCGGCAGCATCGTGCTGGGAGTGCGAACCATGAGAAGTCTCCTCAACCGTGGGTCGGAGTGCCGACAAGTTTATGCCGGGGCAGTCAAGCGGAACACTCGCCGGGCGTTCGCAGTCGTAGCGACCGCAAAAGCGTCGAGCCGCTCGCCGCGGGCGAGGGCCAAACAGCGGGCCGTGTGGACCACGTGGGCAGGCTCGTTGCGTTTGCCGCGAAACGGCTCGGGCGTCAGGAACGGGCTGTCGGTCTCGATGAGCAGCCGGTCGAGCGGCACGGTCTTCGCGACCTCGCGGAGGGCCGCTGACGAGCGAAACGTCACCATGCCGGCGAAGCCGAGGAAGCAGCCGAGGTCGATGGCTTCCGCCGCCTCGGCGGCCGTGCCGGTGAACGAGTGAAGCACCGGCACGAGCGGCCCGCGGACCACGGCCTCGTGGAGCATGCCGAGCGTGTCGCGAATGCTTTCCCGCGTATGGATCACCAGCGGCAGTCCGAGCCGCTGGGAGAGCCGGATGTGTCGATCGAAAAAATCCCGCTGCACGTCGGGCGGGGCGGTGGTGCGATACCAGTCGAGCCCCGTCTCGCCCACCGCCGCCACGCGGCCGCTCTCCGCCAGCCGCACGATCCGATCCCACTCGTCGGGCTCGGCCTCGGCGGCATCGTTGGGATGAATCCCAGCCGCCGCCACCAGGCCAGCGTGGGCGGCCGCCAATTCCGCTGCCGCCTCACTGTCGGTGGCCCGCGTGCCGATCACGCTCATGCCCACCACACCGGCGGCGCGGGCCCGGGCGAGCACGTCGGGCAGCTCGGCTCCATACCGCATCGGGTCGAGATGGCAGTGGCTGTCGAAGAACTGCATGGTCGGGCAGGCGTCAGGCCGTCTGACCTGCCAGCCCAGCGCGGAGCCGGACGAGGATTCCCTCCAGCTTCTCGGCATGCCGTCGGGCGATGTCCTGCGCGCGGCCGAAAAGATCGCTGGCCGCCGCGTCCCCCCCCGCTCCAGCCGGCACAGCGAAGTCGGTCGCCTGCCGCTTGAGGCTCTCGATCACGCGGGCCGCGAGGTGGCGGAGATCGACGTCGTGCCAGGCCGTGAAGGCGATCGGAAAAGGCCCCTGCGGAAGCGGCTGCTCGCGGTCCGCGATGAGGTTGGCCGCACGGGAGAGCACGTCCTCCTGCTCGGCCACGAGCGCCTCGATCGCCGCGCGGATCTCGGGAGCGCCGGGATACGACGCGAGCCCCGAATCGGCGAGATACATCGCCGGCGAAGACTCCAGGGTCGAGACGAGCCGGGCGAGTGGATCAGAACCTGCCGTGTGGGATGCCATCGTGAATCTCTGAGCCGACGGGCTTCTGCCCGCCCCTTCTGTTACGACACCATCCGCCCTGCCATTTGGGCGGCCGCGTAGAGGCCTGCCCAAAAGACACCGAGCACGACCACCGGCACGGCGACCGCGGTCACGAACGCCCCGGGCAGCGACACGAGCGGGAAGGCCTCGGTCGGGCGGTCGGCCGAGGGCGGATCGAACGTCATCACCTTCAGCACGCGAAGATAGTAGAAGAGGCTGAGCACGGTATTGAGTCCGCCCAGCACGAGCAGCACGAGCATCAGCGGCTGCTCCGCACCGGCCTGAATAGCCTCGACGATCGACGAGAACACGAGAAACTTTGACACGAAGCCGGCCAGCGGCGGCAGGCCGATGAGGCTCACGAGCACCGCCGCAGTGGCGACGACGATCCCAGGGCTCGTCCGCACGAGGCCGGCGTAGGCCGAGATCTCCTCGCTCCGCAGCCGGTTCCGCAGCAGGGCCACGATCGCGAATGCGGCAAGGTTCATGAAAAGGTAGGTGCCGAGATAGAAGGCGAGGGCCGTCACCGCGTTGCGGGCACCGGCGGGCGACGTGCCGAGCATCGCCGTCGCGGCCGCGGCGCCCATCATCAGGTAGCCCGCATGGGCGATGGTCGAATAGGCGAGCAGCCGCTTCATGTTGGTCTGGCCATAGGCGGCGAGATTGCCGAGCGTGCAGGTGACGGCCGCCATGAGGGCGATCACGTAGGTCATGAAGTGCCGCGTCTCAGCGAGGCCGGCGACAGCCGCAGCCCCACCGGCGGCAGTGGCCGCGGCTGGATCTCCGAGGCTGAACACGAGCCGCAGCAGGAGTGCCACGGCGGCCGCCTTACTGGCCACGGAGAGAAACGCCCCCACCTCGGCCGCCGCTCCCTCGAACACGTCCGGACACCAGAAGTGAAACGGCACGGCCGAGAGCTTGAAAGCCAATCCCACGGCCACCATCAGGCCGCCGAGCGCGAGCACCATCACCTTGCCTGAGCCGATGCCCTGCTCGCCGACCACGCGGGCCAATTCGATGGCCATCGAGGGAAGGTGGCAGGTGCCGAGCAGGCCGGCCAGCAGACTGATGCCATAGAGCATGATGCCGGCCGCGCCGGCGCCGTACACGGCGTACTTGAGCGCGGCCTCCGAACTCGCCTTGCGGCCCTTGAGCAGGCCGGCGAGTGCGTAGGACGGCACGCTCGCCATCTCGACCGCCATGAACACCATGAGCAGGTGATTCGCCGAGGCCATCAGGCACATGCCGAGCGTCGCCCCGAGCACCATCGTGTAGAAGTCGGCGCCGTCTTCGCGATCGGGAATGCCCGACACCTTCGTGAACAGGATGTAGAGCACGAGGAAGCCGGCGAGCACGAGGCGGATGTAGGCGGTGAGCGAGTCGAAGACGAGCAGCCCGCCGAAGAGTTCCTGCCGCAGCGGCGTCGCAGCCACGTCGGCCACGGCCCACGGCGAGCCGGGGAGGCCGCGGAGATCGACCCAGGCGAACCACAGTGCGAAGACCGCACCACCGAGGGCCACGAGGGCCGAGTCGAGGAGCCGCAGCACCGGCAGCATCCGGCAGAGCAGCAGCAGCACGACGGTGGCCGCGACCGCGAGTTCCGTGCGGAAGAGCGGCAGCGACACGGAGAGCGTGTCGGTGAGCGTCGTCGTCAGGAGTGATCCGAGGTCCACGGCTGGGCTTTCAGGGTCAGGCGGTTCGGTCGGGCGATGAATCGGAAATGGCGGCGGGACTCAGCGCTGTGCCGTCACGGCAGCCGGCGGCACGACGGCAGCCGCTGCGGGCGCTGGAGGAGCCAGCGGCTCTTGAGCCCCTGGGGCATCGGGCCGCACGCGGCGGGTCCAGTCGGCCAGCGTCTCCACCTGCTTGTTCACGCTCGGCGTCACGTAGCTGAAGAGCGTCTGCGGCGCCACGCCGAACAGGATGGCAAGGAACACCAGCGGCGTGGCGATCGCCAGTTCGCGGCCCGTCATCGGCGTGAGATGGTCGCCGTGCGGCCCCTTGTACTCCGCGCCCAGATACACCCGCTGGATCGCCCAGAGGATGTAGGCCGCCGTCAGGATGACCGTGAAGGCCGAGATCACAGCGAGCACTCGGCTGTAGTTCCAGCTCGAGAGCGTTACGAGCACTTCGCCGATGAAGCCGCACAGCCCCGGCAGGCCGAGGCCGGCAAAGAAGACCGCGACGGCGAGCCCCGAGTAGACGGGCATCCGATTGAAGATGCCGCCGAATTCCTCGAGATTGCGATGGTGCACGCGGTCATAGAGCACGCCCACCATGAAGAACATGCCAGCCGAGGAGATGCCGTGGGCGAGCATCTGGAACATGGCGCCGTTGACGCCCTGTGCCCAGGCATCCCAGCGAAACTGATTGCCGGCGACCGCGCTCCACACGCCCAGGCCGAGCATCACGTAGCCCATGTGGCTCACGGAGCTGTAGGCCACCATCCGCTTGAAGTCCTTCTGGGCGAGGGCCGCGAAGGCGCCGTACACCATCGACACCACGCCGAGGCCGCATACGAGCCAGGCCAGTGACAGGCCGGCCCCTGGGCAGATGGGGTAGCAGATCCGCAGGATGCCATAGCCGCCGAGCTTGAGCAGCACGCCGGCCAGGATCATCGAGATCGGCGTCGGCGCCTCGACGTGTGCGTCGGGGAGCCAGGTGTGCACCGGCACCACGGGCACCTTGATCACGAAGCCTATCAGGAGGAGCAGGAAGGCCCACGTCTCCAGGCTCATGCCCCAGAGGTTCACCGCCGCGAACGGTGAGTTCGGCAGCTGGCCGAGCTGGGCGAGGGCCAGCAGGTTAAACGTATGAATCGGTTCCGCAGTGGTCTTGATCGCGGTCACGGCATCAGCGGTGGCGGCGGCGTCGAGGCCGGGGGCGATCACATGAGCCGTCTGGAGCTGCTCGGGGGAGAGCATCCGCAGGTCGCTCGTGAAGTAGAGCATGAGGATCGCGAGCAACATCAGCACGCTGCCGAGGAGCGTGTAGAGAAAAAACTTGATCGCCGCGTATTCACGCCGCGGCCCGCCCCAGATGCCGATCAGGAAGTACATCGGCAGGAGCATCACCTCCCAGAACACATAGAAGAGGAAGAAGTCGAGCGACACGAACACGCCGAGCATGCCCGTCTCGAGCAACAGAAAGAGCACATGGTAGGCCTTCACGTGCTTCGTGATCGGCCAACTGGCCGCCGCGGCGAGCATCGACAGGAAGGTGGTCAGGAGCACCAGCGGCATGCTGATGCCGTCCACGCCGAGCAGGTATTCAATGTTGAAGGCAGGAATCCAGGGCTTCTTCACGATCCCCTGCATGCCCGCTTCACCGATCGTGAACTGCGCCGGGCCGACCGCGCCGAAGAGCTGCGGCCAGGCCATCCACAGCGAGAGCACGAACACCACGGCCGTCGTGGCGAGCGTGATCCAGCGGATCGCTTCCTCACGGGCCTTCGGGATGATCGGCAGCGAGAGGAAGGCTGCGACCACGGCGGGGATGAAGAGGATGGCGGTCAGCGGCCAGAGGGCGGGCTGCGAAATCGCGTCGGCGGCGGTCATGGCGAGGTCCGTCGGGTTTCTGTCGAAGTGTCGGGGAGTGCGGCGGTCAGCCGGCGAAGGATGAGCGGAAGAGCATGCTGGCAAGCACGAAGAGTGCGACCGTGCCCACGGCGATGAACATCACATACTGCCGCAGCCGGCCGGTCTGCAGCTTCTTGAGTTCGAGGCCGGCGTTCCAGGTGGCGTTGGCAGTGGCGTTGACCAGGCCGTCCACGAGCGTGCGGTCGATCCAGGCGTCGATGCCGGCCAGTTGCCGGGCAGCCCAGGCGAGGCCGTTGATCAGGCTGTCGATGATTCCCTTGTCGATCCAACTGGCGAAGCGGGCGATGCCCAGCGCCGGCAGCACGAACAGGGCATGATAGAGCTCGTCGAAGTACCAGCGGCCGGCGAGGAACGAGTAGACCGGCCGGAACAGCGTGGCGATCACGTCGGGAGACACGATCCGCCACAGATACATCGCCGCCGCCACGAGCACGCCGGCCAGCGCCGTGCCGAAGGCGGTCATCGTGGCCGTCACGTGGATCGTGCCCTCATGGCTCAGATATTCGGCGGGGAGCGTGAGCGATTGGCCGAACACGAATCCGCCCGTCGCGGTCTCGACGGTGCCGGCCGGCCGCGACTGCTCGATGAGATTCGCGACGCCGAAGCCTCCCGGCAGCGTCCAGCCCGCCACGATCGAAAGCACCGAGAGCACGATCAGAGGCGACACCATCACGGCGGGCGACTCGTGGGCGTGGTCAGCCACGTGGTGATCGCGGGGCGAGCCAGCGAACGTCATGAACCACAGCCGAAACATGTAGAAGGCCGTGAGAAACGCGCCGCCGGCTACGGCGTAGAAGAGGATCGCGTGCCGCGGATTCGCCTGAGCGAACGAGAGCGCCTGGGCCAGGATCGAGTCCTTCGAGTAGTAGCCCGAGAGGCCGATCACGAAAGGCACGCCCGCCCCGATGATCGCGAGGCAGCCCACGAGCATCGCGCCGGCCGTGTACGGCATCACCTTCGCGAGCCCGCCCATCTTCCGCATGTCGTTGGTGTGGCAGGCATGGATCACGGAGCCGGAGCAGAGGAAGAGCAGGCTCTTGAAGAACGCGTGCGTGACGAGGTGGAAAAGGCCGGCCACCCAGCCACCCACGCCGAGTGCGAGCATCATGTAGCCGAGTTGGCTGACCGTCGAATAGGCGAGCACTCGCTTGATGTCGTTCGCCACCAGGGCGATCGTGGCCGCGATGAAGAGCGTGATGCCACCGGTGTAGGCGATCACGAGCAGGGCATCGGGCGTCAGCACGGGGAAGAAACGCCCCACGAGGTAGACGCCCGCAGCCACCATCGTCGCGGAGTGCACCAGCGCCGACACGGGCGTGGGGCCCTCCATCGCGTCAGGGAGCCAGACAAAGAGCGGAAACTGGGCGCTCTTCCCGACGCAGCCGCAGAAGATGCCGAGGCCGGCGATGAACAGGAGCCATCCGCCGAGCCCTCGCTCGCGCCAGCCCGGCACGCGGCCGGCGATCTCGGTCGCTGCTGTCAGCGGATCGGCGGCCTTCTCGGCGGCGATCGTGGCCACTTCGTCGGCGGCGGCGAACATCACCATGCCGTCCGGCACCCACAGGGCATGCCCCGTCTCGGCGGGCCGCACGAGGCTGAAGAGGCCGGGTGTTGTCACGGTCGTGCCATCGGCCGCCGTCGTGGTCGAGTCGGCGAACTGGAGCGTTCCGAGGGCGCCCCACAGGGCCATCAGGCCGATGAGCATCCCGAAGTCACCCACCCGATTGACGATGAACGCCTTGTTGGCGGCGGTCGAGGCACTCTTCCGCTCGTAGTAGAAGCCGATCAGGAACCACGAGCAGATGCCCACCAGTTCCCAGAACACGAACACCATCGCCAGGTTGCCAGCGATCAGGATGCCGAGCATCGAGAAGCAAAAGAGCGACAGGGCCTGAAAGAACCGCGGGAACCGGCCGGGCCGGTGCAGATGGCCACCCGACGACAGATGCACCTCGTGGTCGGTCACATCGTGCAGTTCGTCGTGCATGTAGCCCGATGCATAGACATGGATGCAGGTGGCGATGAACGTCACCACCACGAACATCAGCACGGTGAGCGAGTCGATGTACCAGCCGATCGAAAGCTTGAGGCCGCCCCCTTCGTACAGCGTGTACCAATCGCCTGAGTAGGCGTCCGGGGCTGCATGCTCGGCATGACCGCCGTGGTCGTCGTGATGGGCATCGCCGTGCCCCGCGTCGGCATGATCGGCCGCATGGGCTTCGCCATGACCACCATGATGCACGGCCTTCACAGGGTGCGCACCGAGCCAGGCCACGAAGGCTACCAACGACAGCACGAGCGAGGTCACGATCGCGGCCGTGGCCACCCAGGCTGCATTGCGACCGTGGGGCCCCATTCGCGGGCCGAAGAAGAGGATCGCGACGAACGACGCCAACGGCACGAGCCAGGCGAGGCCCAGGAGTGTCGGCAGTTGAGTGGCGAGGTCCATGGGGTTCGATTCAGCCCTTCAAGTCGTCGGCGCGATCGACGTCGACCGTGGCGTGGTTGTTGTAGAAGTTGAGCGTGATGGCCAGGGCGACGGCTGCCTCGGCGGCGGCCAGCAGAATCACGAACAGGGCGATCGCCTGACCGTCGAGACCGAGGCCGCGGCCCCCTTCGGCCTGCAGGTAGGGGGAAGCGAAGGCGACGAAGTTGACGTTCGCGCCGTTGAGCACTAGCTCGATGCCCATGAGCACGCCGAGGGCGTTCCGCTTCACCGCCATGCAGGCGATGCCGGCCGTGAAGAGGATCGCGCCGACCACAAGATAGTGGGCCACGCTTACCGGCTCCGTGAAGAGCCCTACTGCGAAGAGTCCACCGGGCAGCGGCATCGCGCCGAGCAACGAGGTCATCGGGAGCCTCCCACGAGCACCGAGCCGCTGCGGCCTGGCGCCTCCCGACCGATCGCGGCATGGGCCGCCACCGACGCCGGCGGTTCCATCGAGGCGGCAACTTCGATCGCCCGCGGCGTCTTCCGCCGCTTGGCACGGGCCAGGTAGGCCGCCGCCACGAGCACCACGAGCAGATGCACCGACACGATCTCGAAGGGGAGCAGGTAGCCGCTGCGCACGCCTGCCGGCGAGCCAGCCGGTGGCTCGTCGACCCGCACGCCCAACAGCGCCATACCGATCGGCGTGGCCGTCGGTTCGCCCACGACACCCGCCGCGGGCTTCCGCCACTGCTCCACGGAGAAGGCCGAGAGCAGGAGCACGGCGAGCAGCGACGCCCCCACGATCCCTGCGAGGGCCCGATCACCAGGAGCGGTCTTGATCGACACGAATGGCGCCTGTGCCGTGAGCATCACGCCGAACACCAGCAGCACGAGCGTGCCGCCGACGTAGATCATAAGCTGCATCGCACCGACGAACTCGGCACCGGCAAGGAAGAACAGGCCTGCCGTCGCCCCGAGTGAAAGCACGAGGTAGAGAGCCATGCGAACCACGTTGTCGGCCGCGACCACCGCCACGGCACACAAACAGGCCAACACCGCAAAGAGCAGAAAGAAAGTCGAATGCCAGTTGATCGCGGCCAGCGGCAGCGCCGTGGCGACGAGCCCGGTCGTGAACGTGGCGGCCATCATGGATTCACCTGGGCGACTTTCTTGTCACTGGCCGCGGGAGTAGTGGCAGCGCCGCGACCTCCGGGCCCTTCCAGCCAGCCCTCGCGAATCTCGCCAGCCGGGCGGTCGAGCCCCGGGACGAGGCCGCCGGGCAGAAACAGCTGCCACAGCATGGCGCCGGCGAACATGGCGGCTGCGATCGGAGTGCAGTACTTCAAGCAGGTCGTCATCACCTGGTCGATGCGGAGCCGGGGGAGCGTCCACCGCACCCACATCATCACGAGCACGCCAAGCGTGGCCTTGCCGAGCAGGTTGAACATGCCGAGCAGCCGCACGAAGTAATTCGCCGTGTCGCCGGTGCCCTCCGAGAGGCCCAGGAGCGATGCCACCGGGATCGGCCCGTTCCACCCTCCCATGAAGAGCACCGCTGCCATCGCGCTGACGAGGAACATCGAGCCATATTCGGCCATGAAGAAATAGCTCCACCGCAGGCCGGAATACTCAGTATGGAAGCCGGCCACGAGTTCGCTCTCCGCCTCGGCGAGGTCGAACGGCGCCCGATTCACGCTGGCGACGGCACAGGTGACGTAGACCCAGAAGATCACGAACGTGAAAGGGTCATGAAACAGGTACCAGTTGGTGAACCAGCCTGCCTGCTTTTCCGCGATTGTCACCATGTCCATGCTGCCGGCGAGCATGACGGGCACGACGACGCACATGCCAAGCGGTACCTCGTAGCTCACCACCTGGGCCGCCTCACGCATCGCCCCGAACAGCGACCACTTCGACGCCGAGGCATAGCCCGCCAGGATCACGCCGAACACCTCGAGGCCGAGCACCGCCACGACGAAGAATACGCCCACGTTGAGCCGGCAGCCGATGAAGTCGAAAGCAAAGGGCAGGGCGATGAAGGCACAAAACGACGCACAGAAACTCACGTAGGGCGCGAGCCGGAAGAGCATGCCATCCGCCCCCTCGGGCATCAGGTCTTCCTTCGCGAGCAGTTTGATGCCGTCGGCCAACGACTGGAGCCAGCCGAAGCGTCCGCCCGTGCGGGTAGGGCCGAGGCGGTCCTGGATGCGGCCTGCGATCTTCCGCTCGGCCCAGATGAATACGAGGGCGCCACCGGCGATCACGTTGAGCACGAGCACGGCCGCGACGACGGCCGTGACCGTCCACGCCAGCCACTCGGAAAGCCCGACGGTGTTGATGAGAAATTCAGCCATTCGGGTCGATATTTCCCGGCGAAATCCGACTTCGTGAAAATTTGCACGAAGTGTGCCCTACCCATTCCCTTTTCACAAGAGCCCGACCGTCTCCCGGCTCAGCGGTCGATCTCACCCATGACGATGTCGAGGCTGCCGACGATCGCCGGCACGTCGGCGATCAGGCAGCCCCGGCACAGCTCGGGCGCGACGGCGAGATTGGAGAATGAACTCGAGCGGGCCCGCACCCGCCACGGAATCGCCGAGCCGTCGCTGACGAGATAGAAGCCCATTTGCCCCTTCGGCGCCTCGGTCTCGAGATAGGCGTCGCCGGCCGGCATTTTCTCGGTGAGCTTGAGCGGCTCGCCGATCGTTCCCTTGCAGGCGGAATACCGATCGATCGCCTGCCGCACGAGGTCCATCGACTGCACGACCTCGAGCATGCGCACAAAAAACCGGTGCCAGCAGTCGCCGAGCACGGCATCGGCGGGCACGGGTGGATACTCGCGGTCACGCGGATAGTGGCCATCTTTCATCACGGCCACCTCGAAGGCATATCCGTCGTACATCGCCGTGTAGATCGCCTCGCCGTCCCGCCGCATGTCCTGATCGACGCCGCTGCCGCGGAGCACGGGGCCCGAGCAGCCATACTCGATCGCCAGTTCGCGTGACATCACGCCGATGTTCGCCGTCCGCTTCACGAAGATGGCGTTCGTCGTGAGCAGCGTGTGGTATTCCTTGATGATCGGCTCGAATTGGTCGAGGAACGCCTCGCACTTCTGCAGCCAGCCCGGCGGCAGGTCGGCCGTCAGGCCACCGACCGTGATGTAGCTGTAGGTGAGCCGGGCGCCGCAGGCCTCCTCGAACAGGTCGAGGATTTTCTCCCGCTCGCGAAAGGCGTAGAGGAACGGACTGAACGTACCGAGGTCGAGGCCATAGGCCCCCATGCCCACGAGATGGCTGGCGATCCGGTTCAGCTCGGAGATGAGCACCCGCAGGTGGCGGGCCTTCTCGCTCACCTCGTATTTCATGAGCTTCTCGACGGCCAGGGCCCAGCCGAGATTCATGTTCATGGCCGCCAGATAGTCCATCCGGTCGGTGTAGGGAATCCACTGCCGATGGGTGAGGTTCTCGCCGATCTTCTCGGCACAGCGGTGGAGATAGCCGATGTGCGGCTCGACCTCCGACACGACCTCGCCGTCGGTCCGCAGCACGAGCCGGAGCACGCCGTGGGTGCTCGGATGCTGCGGCCCCATGTTGACGAGCATCTCGTCCGTGCGGACGTCGAACTCGATGATCCGCGGATCGTCGTCGAGCAGCTGCGCCATTGCCTACTTTCCCCTGATGCCGTGGTATTCGAGCGGCTGCTCGTAGTCCTTGCGGAGCGGATGCCCGTCCCAATCTTCGGGACAGAGAATCCGCCGCAGATCGGGGTGGCCGGTGAACCACACCCCGGAGAGGTCGTAGACCTCGCGTTCATGCCAGTTCGCGCCCCGCCACACGCCGCATACGCTCGGGATCTCGGGCAACTGGCCGGGGACGTCTCCCTTCCACCGCGGCAGCGTCGTCTTGAGCACGAGGCTCACGCGAGCCGACGTGCTCCAGAGGTGATAGACGAGTTCCGTCCGCGGCTGCCACGAGACCTTCGCGGCCTTCTTTGGATCCCGCTCGAACCAGTCCACCGCCGTGATGCACTGCAGCGAGTCGAACCGCACTGGGCTCTTCCTGGCCAGCCAGCCGCAGACCTCCGCGATCCGCTCCGGGGCGATCTCGACCCAGGGATCGATCGCCTCGAGGTTCTTGCCGACGACGGCGCCCGGGAGCGACTCGTCGAGTTGTTCGAGAAATCCTGGGCCGCGCATGATGACGAGTGGAAGCTCGGAGGGTGGGAATAAAAGAAGCGTCAGGCTGACCGCTCGGCCGACACCGCGCGGACCCAGTCGAGGTCGCCGCGGTACCACACATAGGCGAAGCCGACCAGCAGAATGGCGAAGAACGCGGCCATATCGACGACGGCCGTGCGGGCCAGCAGCGATCCGGTGCGGGCGACCGACCACTGGCCCAGAGCCTGTTGCGGCGTCTTGTCACCGCGGGTGGCTTCGATGGCTCGGGCCTCTGAGATGGTGGGCGTGAGCAGCGGTCCGATGGTCTCCGGCACGGCCGGCTTCGACACGCCGAGTTCCCGCATCAGGCCAGTGGCGGCGGGCGTCAGCATGCCATCGGCCTGGACCGTCTGGAGTGCGGGATCGGTGAGTTGCGTTGCCTTGCCGAACACGGTGGCCCAGGGGAAAAACAGCGCAACTTCCACGTCGAAGATGATGAACAAGAGCGCCACCACGTAGAACCGCAGGTCGAACTGCACGAAGCTCGAGCCGATCGTCGGCTCGCCGCACTCATACACCTCGAGCTTTTCGGTGTTGGGCACCCGCGGCCGCACGAGCCAGCCCACGATCAGGTTGACCGCCAGAAACGCGATCCCCACCGCGACGAAGAGGGCAACGTAGCCGGCGATCAAAACGGGATGCATCGAGGCGGGCCTTCGGGGTGAGCGCGAGGTTACTGATTCGGTCCGCCGTGCACGGGCTCGACGATGACCTTCGAGGCCGCAACCGCGGTGGGATTCAGCGTGGAACGGCCCCAGGCCACCTCCACCGGCAGCCGAGCGAAGTCGACGATCGTTCCGTCGCGGCTGTAGCAGGAGAGGTCGAGCGTCGAGCCCATGAAGATGCAGTCCACTGGGCACGGCTCGACACACAGCGCACAGAACATGCACTTCGAGTAGTCGATCGTGAATCCGCTCACACGGAAGCCCTTGCCGTTCTCCACCCGCTCCTTGCCGATGTAGATGCAGTCGACCGGGCACGCCTTGGAGCACTGGTCGCAGGCGATGCAGGTGGTGAGGTCGTACCGGTGGAAGCCGCGGTAGCGGGCCGCCACGGGGGCAGGCAGTTCGGGGTATTCGAAGTGTTCGGTGAACGTCCGCCGCTTCTGGTCGTAGGTGCTGCTAAACACCCGCATCGTCACCCGCATCCCATCGAGCACCGTCCAGACGGCCGTAAACAGGTTGCGAAACCAGGATTTCATGGCTGACTGGGCGTCCGACCGGGGCAAAGGCGCGGTGCTGCGAATCCGACCGCAATACCGACGCCGAGAGTATAGGGAGCCTACGCAGACCAACAAGGACGACGTCAACTCAAGGCTTCGGGTGCAGCCAACGTCGCTTCCTCTCGCGGGAAGGCGAGGGGGTCGGTGCAAGCTCGAGGAGCATTTGGACCGAATCTTCGAGGTCCCGCGACGAGACTTGTACCGCCCCCGAGCCGGCGCACTCTTCCGCGAGACCGCACCTGGCCCCCGGGAAACCCTGTGTGTCCACTCCAGAAAAGCGTCGGAATCTTTGCCCGAATCACCGCAATCGGCCCGGGTTGCCGATCTTTTTTCAGCCCAGGGCCCGGGATTTGCTTGACTGGCTTTTTCGGGTCACTAGGATTAAGGAGTTTCTGGCAGTCGCATACACCCTGATCCTCACCCTTTGCCCGGTTCGCCACAGCGCCAAAGGAATGGCCCATGCTCGTCCTCTCACGCAAGAAAGACGAGAGCATCGTCATCAACAACGATATCACGATCGTTGTGGTGGAGATCCGTGGCGACAAGGTGCGGCTCGGCGTCGAGGCGCCCAAGGAGGTGCCTGTGCATCGCCGCGAGGTCTTCGAGGCGATCGCCCGCGGTGAGCCGGTGGATCAGACGTTGGTCGGTGGCAGCGTTCACGAGTCGAACAACGCCAGTCAGCCGCCCGAACCCGAGGCTCTGGCTCCCGACGCCTGACATCGGGTAGTCTTGCGGATCGCCTGGGCAGTTCACGCAACTGCACGTTGGCCCCATCGTCTAGAGGCCTAGGACATCGCCCTTTCACGGCGGTAACCGGGGTTCGAATCCCCGTGGGGTCATTGCCTTCCTTCTCCTGGTCGCATGCAGTCGCTGATGAGTGAGCCAACTCCTGCCGATCGGCCGGCCGCGTACGACGCCGTGCTGCTCGTGTCGTTCGGCGGCCCGGACAAGCCAGACGATGTGATTCCTTTTTTGGAAAACGTCCTCCGGGGCCGCAACGTGCCGCGGGAGCGGATGCTCGAGGTCGCCGAGCACTATTATCACTTCGGCGGTAAGAGCCCGATCAACGAGCAGAACATCGCCTTGCTCGCGGCGCTGCGAGAAGAGTTGCAACGCAATGGCCCGCGGCTCCCCGTCTACTGGGGCAATCGCAACTGGCATCCGCTGCTCACCGATACGCTCCGCGAGATGGCCGACGCCGGCGTGAAGCGGGCGATCGCGTTCGTGACGAGCGGCTTCAGTTGCTACTCTGGTTGCCGGCAGTATCGGGAAAACATCGCCGCAGCCTGTGCGCCGCTGGGTGCTAGAGCGCCGCAGGTGGACAAGATCCGCGTGTTCTTCAACCACCCGGGCTTCGTCGGCCCGATGGCGGCGAATGTTCGCGCGGCCCTCGATCATTTCCCCGCCGACGCCCGCAGCGAAGTGGGGGTGCTCTTCACAGCCCACAGCATCCCGATGTCGATGGCCGACACGAGCCGCTACGTGCCGCAGCTCACTGAGTCCTGCCGGCTCGTCGCCGAGCAGGCAGGCGTGAAGAACTGGAGGCTCGTGTATCAGAGCCGCAGCGGCCCGCCCACGCAGCCCTGGCTCGAGCCCGACATCTGCGACGCAATCCGGGAGCTTCACGCCCAGGGTGGTCGCCGGCTGGTGATCTCGCCGATCGGGTTCATCTCCGACCACATGGAGGTGCTCTACGATCTCGATACCGAAGCGGCCGACCTGTGCAAGGAGCTCGGCATCGACATGCAGCGGGCGGCGACGGTAGGCACGGCCCCCGAGTTCATCGCCTGCGTCCGCGATCTGATCGCCGAGCGGGCCTGGAACCTGCCGAGCCGAGCCGCAATCGGACACCTGCCGGCCAACCACGATATTTGCCCCCTCGACTGCTGCCCCGCTCCGCAGCGTCCCGCCGCCCGCCCCGCGGCCTCATGAGCTCGTCCGAACACGTCGCTCTCATCCACGGCTACCTGGCCAATAAATTTCTACTGGCGCCGCTGGCCCGCCGCCTGCGACGCCGCGGCTACGGCACCACGCCCTGGGGCTACTGGAACATCCAGTGCTCGCTGCTCGTACACGCCGAACGCTTCAGCCGCGAACTCCAGCGGCTCGACGCCGATCCGGCAATCGACACGATCCATGTCGTGACGCACAGCATGGGCGGCATCGTGACCCGGGCGGCGCTCGACCGCTATCGGCCGCGGAAGCTCGGCCGCCTCGTGATGCTCGCCCCGCCGAACCACGGCTCGTTCGTCGCCACACGGGCCGTGAACACGTTCGGCCGCTTCCTGCATCCGGTCACCGAACTCTCGACCGCCGCCGACAGCCTCGTAAATCTGCTGCCGACGCCGCAGGGCCTCGACATCGGCGTGATCGCCGCCCAGTACGACGCGCTCGTTTCGGAGGAGAGCACCCACCCCGATGTCCCGCACGCACACGTCACGCTCCCCACCTGGCACACAGGACTCCTCTTCAACCGCGCCGCCGCCGACCTCGTCGCCGACTTCCTCGCCTCCGGCACGTTTGACGCAAGTCGTCTCCCGTAGGCCCGTTGCTCCGCGTAGCCCGGTCACGCCGTGACCGGAAAC
>JBAVTF010000005.1:0-2968 GCA_049695995.1 Pirellulales bacterium
CCTTCACCTGTACCATTCCGGTACCAGCATCGACCACGATTCCAGCCGGTGTGATCTGAATTTTTGCGGTTTGAGTCTGAATAGTGACACCACTGCTATCCAATTTGATTTCATGTTGGTTGGTACCATCTTTGATGTCGATGCCTTGACTGCTCAAAGTCACCTCGTGATGGTTAACGCCATCCGTTATCTTGATCCCTAAAGTGGACCCCTCAGTCAAGACAATTTTGAGTCGAATTTAAGAGGGTAACCTTTCATTTGCAGCGGAACGGCGCTGCCCCGATATGACTTCTGCTTGCGGGAGAGAGGTTTCTCTGTCGCTGAATGGGTCGATGATCCTGGCTCCGCCGCCCCTGGCCGTTTGATAGACCTCATCGGGTGTCCGGTAATCCAGCGCCTGGTGACTTCTTTCCGTGTTGTAGAACACCAAGTAGTCCGCCAAGCCCCGCAGCAACTCAGGCACGTCGACATAGCCTTTCAGGTAAACGTCCTCGTGTTTGACGCTTCGCCACAGGCGCTCCACGAAAATGTTGTCCAACGCCCGTCCGCGTCCATCCATGCTGATGGCGACGCCCTGCGCCTTGAGCACCCCGGTGAAGACCGCCGCCGTAAACTGACATCCTTGATCGCTGTTGAAGATGGCCGGGGCGCCGTAAGTCTGTAAGGCCTGCTCCAGACCATCCACGCAGAAGGTGCTGTCCAGGGTATTCGAGACCCGCCAGGCCAGCACTTTGCGCGAGTACCCGTCGATCACGGCCACCAGGTATACGAACCCGCCTGCCAACCGGATATAGGTGATGTCGGCACTCCAGACCGGGTTGGGGCGATCGATCTCCATCCCGCGCAGCAGGTAGGGATACACCTGATGTTGGGGATGCGGGCGGCTGGTGTGCGGCCCCGGGGCCATACCCGCCAACCCCAATATTCCCATCAGCCGTGGCACCCGCTTGCGGTTGATGCGATACCCCAGGCCACGCCGATAAACGACCATCTTCCGGCTCCCGTAGAACGGGTGCCGGGTGTATTCGGCATCCATCAGCGCCAACAGCGCCAGCTCCTCAGGGTCCGGTTCCACCGGCCGACAGCGCCCGTAGACCGTGGAACGGGCAATACCCACCAGGTCGCATGGTCGGCTCAGCGCTAACGGCCCTTCCCCATCGACCCAGCCTTGGCGCTGGTCTAGGGGCTGATTCCGGACTTTTTTTTCAGCCAGTCCAATTCCATTTTAAGTCGTCCGATTTCGGCATAAAGCCGCTCGGGACTGGCCGATAGCTCGACAGGCTTGGGGCCCCGCTTGACCTCGAATAGGCTGGCGGCCTGCTCTTGCAACTCCTTCTTCCACAACCCGACTTGGGTCGGATGGACGCCAAAGTTCTGGGCAATTTCATTGATCGTCCTAAGACCCCGGGTCGCCTCAAGCGCAACCTTCGCCTTCAACTCACGGCTAAAAATCTTGCGTTTCTTCTCACTCATAGTAAACCCCACATTTCTCACCAGTTACCATCTTAAATAATTGTCCGAAAATTGGGGTCCACTATACAATTGAAATTGACTCGACTTGAGCCGTGCCGATCAAGTATAACCTACCGAACTGAGTGTAGCGGGCATCGACCGGAGGTGAGCATGGCCAAGAATATTGCGTTTCGGATCAAGGTAGAGATTGTGGAGACCGAGGTCGAGCCGTCCTCGGATCGGCAGCCTCAAGAGCAGGCGGATGGGGCCTTCCGTCTGGTATTACCGGAAGCGGATGAACTGAACATTTCCGCGCTAGATCGGGCGGCGCTGGAGGTGTCGTTTCCGGCGCTGCGAGAAGCGTTGTCACGGCATTTGGCAGAGGCTGGAAAAAAAAACTCCAAAGCCAAGCTGAGCGACTCCCGGTAGGGGTGGAACTGCGGGAGCAAGCCGACGGTTATCGGGTGGAGGGCGAAGTCGGGCGGTTCGGCTTTAGCCTGTACGAGGCGGTGGAGGCGGCAGGGACGGTCGTGTGTCGGGGGGCGGCGATGTTTCCGCGGCGTCAGCCGCGGGAGTGGCATCAGACCGAGGGGTTTCGGGAAGAGGCGCTGTGTCTGGGGGCGAGTAAGCGCCGCTACCGGGAACTCACGGGGCATTTGAACCGGTCGCGGCGGCAGGTACCGGGGGGCACGCCGGTGACGACGTTACAGGCGAATGCGCAGCTGGAAGGGGCGCGGGTGCTGGATTTTCTGGAACGCCACAGTCAGAAAGTGTTGGCGGAACACGGGTTCGATGCCCAGGGTAAGCCGAGCGAAGCGGCCGTGGCGGCGGCCGAGGCGGGCTCGGATCAGCGCTTGGCGGCGGCGGTGGTGAAGAAGCACTTAAGGGCGGTATGTCAGGAGATGGCCGCCCGTGGGTTGACGCCGACGCAGATTGCGGCGGCCCGGCGGCGGGCGGCCCAGGCGGTCTACGAAGATCCGACCCAGTGCGTGAATGTGGCGGTGGACGATGTCGAGGTGAAGAAACCAAAGGCCCATCGGCGACGCCGAACCCCCGCGACGCCGGCGGCGATCGCCCCGCCGCCGATGGCGGCGGAGGCGGTGACACCCCCGGGCGAGCCTTCACCCGCCGCCCCGGCGAGCCCGACTCGCCCACGCCCCAAGGTGGCCCATACGGTGGCGCGGATCGAGCAGGGCTCGAAGAAACACTTTACCCTCAGCGGTAGCAGCCTGGGGCAGGTGCTGCGGTTCGTCCTGGCCTTCTTGCTCACCAACGACCTGCTCCAGGGGCGAATTCATGTCTTTACCGATGGTTATAAGAGCTTACAACAAACCATTATGGCCTTTTTGGCGTGGCCTCCGCGGGTGTGGTTACTGCTGGACTGGTTTCATCGGGTCAAGAAATTCAAGGAGGATTTGAGCTTGGCCTGTCGAGGTCGTCTCCTTCGTAACCAGCATCTGCGCCCGCTGGTCCGCTACTTGTGGTATGGGTTGGTGTCCGAAGCGCAGCAATACCT
>JBAVTF010000006.1:0-6287 GCA_049695995.1 Pirellulales bacterium
TCGCGGGCGATCGCCGCGACCGCATCGCCAGCCGCCGCCACACGCCACGCGGCAGCGGCCTCGATTCCACGGACGGCCTGGGCATCGCCTCTCGCGTTCACGACCGCAGTGATCGCCGCCAGATCACCCGCTGGCACCACCCGCCGCCGCTGCTGTGCCTCGATCAGCCGCCGCAGTAGAAGGTCACGTTCTGCCGCCGGCGTCGCCTCCGCCACCACATGCTCGAACACCTTTCGCAGGTCGGCGGTCGTGCCGAGTTCCGCGATGCACTCGAGCGCCGCGACGCGATCGGCCTCGGCCACGCGGCCGGCATCGACCGCGGCAACGATCACCGGCACGGCCTCGGACGCCTGGGCCGCCCGCACGGCATAGACGACGCGGCCCAGCTTTCCGTCATCCGAGAATCGCCCGGCGAGCACGGCCGGCAGCCAGGCATCCCGCAGCTCGCGGGCCGCCAGCCAGACGGCATAGTCGAGCGGCTCGTCCCGCGGATGATCGACCGCATGCAGGGCGAGGGCCGCCGCCCGCTCGCCGCCGATCCGCGCGAGCGCCCGCACCGCCTCGAGCCGCACGAGTGGCGCGGCATCATCGACACCTGCGGCTAAGAGCTCGGCGGGCGACTCGAGTCGATCGGCCCAGTCGGGCACCACGCGGCAGGCTGCGGCCCGCGCCCGCGGGTCGGGCGACGCGAGCACGTCGCGGAGCAGCGCCGCATCGATGTCACCCGCGCTGCCACCGTCGAACCCCTGCACAAGCCACAACGCCTCGAGCTTCAGCCGCTCCACGTCGGGCGTCTGGGGCGTGAGGCCCGCCCGCCATGTGGCGACCGCCGGTAGCACAACGGCCCGCCCGCGCACGGCGAGTTCGCGGCGGGACATATCGCGGGCATAGCCCTCCGGTGCGGCGAGTTGGGCGAGCAGCTCGGCCGGCGTGAGCCTCGTGAAGTCGATCCGCGGCAGCATGGCCCGCCCCTTGGCGACGACCCGCCAGATCCGGCCGTGCGTGCGGTCGCGCCGCTCGTCGCGGAAATCCACCTCGCCATGCTGGATGATCGGGTTGTACCAGTCGGCGATGTAGATCGCGCCGTCGGGCCCCATCTTCACGTCGATCGGCCGGAACGTCACCCGCTTCGAATGGATGAGGTCGGGCAGCTTCACGCTCGTGAACGTGGAGCCCGCCTCCGTGAGCCGAAACCGACAGACGCGGTTGGCCCGAAAGTCGTTGGTGACCAGCACGCCCTGGGCATCGTCGGGCAGATGGCGGCCGTCGAGGATTTCGAGGCCGCAATACTTCGGGCTGCCGGGGTTCAGCCCGTGCAGGATCCGCGACACGCCCACCGCCGCCTGGTAGGCCGCGCCGGGGAAGCCGTAATAGATCCCCTCGCCACCGGCGCCGTCGGTGACGAGCGATCGACCCCATCGGTCGAAGACATGGCCCCAGGCGTTGACCCAGCCGCGGGCGAACACGTCGAGCCCGACCGACTCGGGGCGAAACCGCCAGATGCCGCCGCCGTTGAGCCGCTTCACGCCCTGCGGCGTCTCGATGTGGCTGTGGATATAGATGGATTGATTGAAGTAGAGGTGGGCATCGGGCCCGCGGCGGAACGTGTGGATGAGGTGGTGCGTGTCCTCTGTGCCGAATCCCGAGAGGACGACGGATCGTCCATCGGCCTTGCCGTCGCCGTCGGTGTCGGCCAGGTGGACGAGCTCAGTGCTATTGGCGACGTAGGCGCCGCCCCGGTCGTCGGGGAGCACGGCCGTGGGCATGAGCAGGCCCCGCGCGAACGGCGTCGCGGTGTCGGCCCGCCCATCACCGTCCTTGTCTTCGAGCACGGTGACCGTGTCGTCGGCGACCTCGCCCGGACGAATCTGCGGGTAGATGCTCGAAGTCGAAACCCAGAGCCGCCCCTGCGGGTCGAAATTCATTTGCAGCGGCTTGGAGATCATCGGGTCGGCGGCGAACAGGCTCACCTCGTAGCCGTCGGCCACCTGCATGGCCGCCAGCTCCGCGGCCGGATCGGGGGGCGGGATGTCTTTGAGGCCGCGCTGGGCGAGCGCTGGGCCGGCAGAGCACGCCAGCATCACCGCGACACACCGACCGACATATCCGTTCATTGCGATCATTGTGAGCGTGATCCTGTGATTGCCGCCCGCACCTGCTCCTCGGCGGCCGCGACGAGCGGATCGAAGCGGGGCATCTCGACGGCGTTGTTGCCCTGCTCATGCTTGCGGAACAGGAAAATGTAGGTCTCGTTCGCCGGCCGCCAGCGGTGGAAGAAGAGTTCATTTTTGGCGACGACGAGCGGCCGCAGCCGGGCGGTCGTGGCCGCCGCGACCGGCGGCCTGCCGCAGGCTGTGACGAACTGCTCGGCCACGGCGGCATAGCCGGCGTCCGATAGATGGACGCCGTTCTCTGTGAGCCGCCGAGACGGAGTCGCGGGCGGGAACGCGGCGAACAGATCGACGAGCCCGGCCTTTTCGGTGATAGCGACGTCACGGATCGCCGTGGCATAGCGGGCGAGCGACGCGTTCCGCGTCTCGGCATCGGCCGTCTCGAACGGATGCGGCGTCACGAGCACGAGCCGCACGCCGGCCGAGCCTGCATTCCCGGCTGTCGCGGACCGCACATCGGCACAGAGCTTCGCCAGCTGCTGCCGAAACGCGTCCAGCCCTGCCTCGCCCTTCTCCGACTCATTGCGGCCGTAGGCGATCACGACGACGGTGGGTGCCTGCTCCTTCACGACCGCGAGCATCCGCGCATAGCCCTTCGCCGGCGGGTCGAACACGCCCCGCGATTCCGCCCAGACCGTGTCGCCGCTCCAGCCGAGGTTGCGAAACGTGAGCCGCGCCTCGGGGTGGGCCGCCGCGAGGGCCGCCTCGATGAAGCCCCGCTGCCCCTCGCGCTCGACGAACGTGTCGCCCAGCATGACGACGCGATCACCGTCACGCAGCGACCAGCTTGCGGTTTCGACCTCGGTCGCGCGAGCAGGCGCGGCCAGCGCGGCCGCCAGGAAGAGAACCGCCAGGAAGCAGGTGTGCATGGTTCGACCGGTACTGGGTGTCTGTGTCCGCTCGACGACTCAATAGTGTATTCCCCTGAAGCTTCGCCTCCACTGCCAGCATCGATGGCCGGGTGGCCCTCCAACAGACGTAAATCGGGCGTTCGCACGTCGGGCCTTTCTAACCATCCTCGATGAGGAGCCGGCGCCGCTGACGCCCGAGCCTACATGGCTGAGCGACAGGGACTTGCGGAGGACTGGAACCGGCCCGAGCAGGATGCCGCGTGGGCACACCTGCAAAAGGATCGGTAATGTTGGTGCCGTTTCCCTTCTCGAATCTCGCGCAAGCGAGACGTCGCCCAGCAGCTGTGACGGTGGTCTCCGGCAGAAATGCGTTATGATGAAGAGAAGGCCGATCGTGCAAGCCTCTTGGGTTGATCGAGTATCTCCCCCATTACGACAACACCGCAATGCAAAGCCTCGTTGACATTGAGCAGGCCGTGCAAAACCTCTCGGCTGAACAGCAGGCCGAACTGCTGCTATTCGTCGCCGAGCGGCTGCGAAGTCAGCGCGTCCCGCTCCCTGAGCCGCGCGAGTTCTCCCAGGAACAACTCGAGGCATGGCTCGACGAGGACGAGCAGGCCATGGATCGGTTTCGGTCCGGATCGTGAAGTTGTTCGTCGATGCCAGCGTAGCGCTGGCCGCCTGCGGAAGGCCGCGCGGGGCGTCCCGGGCCATTTTCAATGCCGCTTCTGCCAATGGCTGGGAGTTGGTCTCGAGCGGGTATTCGCTTGCCGAGGTGACTCGCAACCTCGGTAAACTGCCCGCGCACGCAGCGGTCGAATGGGAGACGATCGCAGTTCGTCTTCGCGTTGTTCGGGATGTCTGGACGAGTGACAAGCCAGCCGTGTTCGGCGTCGCCAAAGACCGTCCCGTGCTATTTACGGCAGCGGCATGGGCTGACGTGTTGCTCACGCTCGACACGGCGGATTTTGTCGCACTTCTGGGGAACAGGTTTTACGCCCTCCATGTTCTGACGCCCGGCATGTTCTTGGAGTGGCAGCGGGCGACGGCGGTGTTGCGAATAGAGCGTGGCTGAGCGGACGCTCGCCGCTATCCCGCGGCCAAGCCGCCGAGGGCGTTGTCAACGTGATGGACACCGCGGTTCGCGGCAATGGCCTTCAGTCGCTTCGCGCTCGTCGCACAGTAGCTGCCGAGCCAGCGGGTCTTCGTGAGTAGCTTTTTGAAGTGTGACTGCCAGTATTCGGGGCTCGTGCCGAGCCGCGTCATGATGCTGGCCACTTCCTGCGTGATCCTCGCCTTGCCCGTGCGGCAGAGCCGGGCCGTCCAGTCCACGAGTTCGAGGCAGCTCGACAGCGAAAACCCGGGGATCATGCCTTCACGGGCTGTGCCGGCGGTCTTGCGGTCCTGAAGTGGACAGAGCCAGTGGGATTGTTCGAGGTCGGCTTCGATTCGGGCGGCGGGGATGGATTTTGCTGCGGCGGCGGCTTGGAGTGTGTCGAGGTCGCCGTTTGTGCGGACGTGATCGACCCGCTGCTTGATCGAGGTGTGCGGGGCGGCTTCGGGGGTCTTGGCGATGCCGGCGGCGAACGGGTTCAGGTCGATGTAGGCGCAGGTCGCGAGGAGCGCTTGTTCATCGAGGATCGCGATCGACTTGTAGCGGGCTTCCCAGAACGTGCCCTTGCAGTCGTCTTCCTTATTGGCGAGTCGGGCCAGCGGTTCCTTGAGGGCCTTCATGAACCAGCCGAGATCCTGGAGCCGCGTGCGGTAGCGGGCAACGCGGGTGGTGTCTCGGCACTGGTGGTCGATCCAGGCCTGAACCGTGGCCGGGTTATCGACGTCGAGGCAGGAAGGCCGGTAGACGGCGATCCAGTGGCGGACGACGTCTTCGTCGCTCCAGCCGTCGGCGATACCCGGATCGAGGCGGCAGAGGACGTGGAGGTGGCTGTCGAGGATTGCGAAGCCGCAGACGGACACGGCGAAATGCTTGGCGAGGAGCTCGAGCCGGGCTTCGATCCAGGCCTTGCGGTGCGTCACGCCTTCGCCGCAGAGGAAGGCCCGCCTGACGCAGCGGGAAATGCAGTGGTAGTAGCGCGTGACCGCGACGTCCACCAGCTGCCGCCTGGGCATCGCCATCGCGGGGGCTCCTACAGGATTCGGGCGTACTGAACGCCCGTATCCTACGACTCCCGCGGCCGGTCGTCAAGGATTATGCCTGTCCTTTTCCGTCTTTCCGTCTGCTCCCCAAGTATCCCGGCGACGAGCAAGCCCGCCGCTATTGTGATGCAAAACCCGAAGAGCCATCCCAATCCTTCCATTGCCATCACAGGGTCTCCTCGATGTCGCTCCTCGATGATAAGCAAATGGGAAATGACCTGCGTCACACGAAAGAGAGTTAGCCATGCCAGGGGCGTCACGATGACAAGTAGCCACCTAACAGGAGCCTGGACCGGGTCGTTCAGAGCGCCGCCATGCGCTTCGCGAATGAGCTGGAAGGCGACCGAACACTCGATTACCGCAACGATTATTCCGCCTATTAAGAGCGTCGCAGTAGCCAGCGCGGCAGCACCTATGTTGACGCCTGGCGCGCGATTTGGAGCGCCTTGGGCGGGAGGCGGGGCATCATGCCAGATCACCGGAAACACAAAGGCCAGTACCGTTAACCACAAGGCCACGATTCCAATGACCGGAATCAGATATCTCGGGGAGGCGAGTCGGTTTGTCCCGTGCGTGCTTCGCATTCAAGCATTTCTCCGTCCGATTAAGCACTAGATTGGCCTGGAAGGCTTACAGCAGGGCTCCCACACGCAAGCATCGTTCTGCGCGTCTTCGTAATAAGCCGCCCCTGCCCAGTATACGCCAGTGTAGTATGATTGCGCATACGACTTGCACGACTGTGTCCAGTACCATCCAAGATTCGCATTGTCGCATGCAGTCTTGAGAGCCGTAAGGAAGCTTACGTCGCACCCGAGTCGATCCGTGCCGCAGGTGCCGTAGCACACATCATGACTGTTACAAGCTTCACGAAAACTGACATACGTTGCCCCGAAAGTAAAGCCTTGAGGGACGCCAGTGCAGCCGTTTTTCTCGGGGGTGTACTCGGTTGGTGGCCGTTGCCTTTTTGAGCGACAGAGGCGAGGGCCTAGCAGGCCGTGGCCAAAGTGGTTTTTCGTGTCGCTGACGCCGTGATCGTCATCCGCCGACGGCCGTCGAGTGGCGCGCTATATCCAGCCAGCGCCATCACCAGCCGGTTCAGAGCCGATATGAG
>JBAVTF010000007.1:0-31062 GCA_049695995.1 Pirellulales bacterium
GAGCAACGGGCCTACACCGCGCCGGCACTGGTTCGTCGCCGCGCTCCTCCTCTGGCTCGTGACCGCGGCTGGGCTCTCGGCCGCGGAGATCGACGACGGCTTCGAGGGGCCGGAGCCGGCCTGGGCCCTTGCCGAATCCGATGCGGCACCGAAGCTCGCCGCCCACGAACGTATCGCCGCGGCGCCGCATCGTGGCGAGCGGTGCGAGCGGCTGCGGTTCTCCGCCAGCACGGGCACGGTGCTGCGACTGCAGATGCCGATCGGCCGACTCGCGGTGATCGACGAACTCGCCTGCAGTCTGTGGGTGCGGGCGAACCGGCCCGATATTCGTCTCTCCGTGCGGGTGCTCCTCCCCGGCTCCGCGTCGCGGAAGACGGGCCGGCCCGTCGAGACGCTCGTGCCCGGCACGCTCTCCACCGACATCGACCGCTGGGAGTTGCTCGAAGTGACGTCACTACCGCAGCGGCTCGCCAGTCAGCTCCCTGCGCTGCGGATGGAGCACGGCGCGGGCATCGACGCCACCGGCGCCGTCGCCACGCACGTGGTGCTTGAAGTCTACACCGGGCCGGGGGGGTACGACGTGTCGATCGACGACCTGCTCGTCGAAGGCGCGGTGCCGGCAGCGGCCATGTCTCCGGCGCGGCCTGCGGCGCCGCTAGCAGCCACAGCCCCTGCACGACCTGCCGCGTCGACTCCCGTGGTATATCGAGACCCGGCTGTGCAGCCGGCTGTCGCGCAGGAGATCGCTGGCGGTGTGGCGTCGGCAGCCTCGATCGATCCGCCGGCGGGTGTCACTCGCGGCGTGATCGAGGTCGATGGCCTGCCGTTCTTCCCCCGGGCGCTCGACCACAACGGGGAACCACTCGAGTCGATCGCGGCGCTCGGCTTCAACTGCGTGCGGCTGGCGACGCCGGCCGGCAGCGACCTGCTCGCGGAGGCGCGACGGGCGGGGCTGTGGGTGATCTGCCCACCGCCGGAGATCCCCGACGTCGATGTCCGCGACCTCGAATCGATGCCGGTCTTGCGCAACTGGGATCGCGTGCTGATGTGGGACATGGGCAGCGGCCTCGACGCGGGCGATCTCGAATCGCTGGCCGAGCAGGCGCGGCGAGTGCGGGCCTGCGACGTACGCGAGGGGCGGCCGCTGATCGCCGCGCCCGATTCGAGCGTGCGGTCGCTCTCGCGACACGTCGACCTGCTCGTGGCCCGCCGCACGGTGCTCGGCACGAGCCTCGAACTCATCGACTACCTGCGGTGGCTCCGCGAGCGGCCGCGGCTGGCGCGGCCCGGCACGCCGCTGCTCGCCGAGCTCGCCACGGAGATCGACCCGCGGGCGGCGCGGCAGGCCGCGGCGATCGCGGGAGTGGGGGGCCAGGGGCTGGCGGTCGATCCCGAGAGCCTGTCGCTGGCGGCGTTCTCGGCGGTGGCCGCCGGGGCGCGGGGCATCCTCTTCACGTCGAGTGCCCGGATCGATGGCGACGACGCCGAGGCGCGGAAGCGGGCGGCGGCGGCCCGCGAGATGAATCTCCGCCTGAAGGTGCTCGAGCCGTTCGGCGCGGCAGGGCGGTTCGCCGCCCAGGCACACTCATCGGACCCCGAGGTGCAGGCGGTGGTGATGGAGGCGGCCCGTGCGCGGGTGGTGGTGGCGTGGCGGTGCGTGCAGGGCTCGCAGATCGTGGCGCGACGTTACGGCGGCGCCGACATGCCGCGCGACGACGTGCCGCTCACGCTGCTCGTGCCGGGCGTGCCCGAGGCGCATCAGGCCTGGGAGATCGCGGCCGGCGGGCTGAAGCCGCTGCGGCAGAAGCGGGTGACCGGCGGCGTGGCCGTGACGCTCGATCACTTCCTCACGCATTCGCTCGTGCTCGTCAGCGGCGAGCCGGCGGTGACGGCGCATGTGCAGGCGCGGCTGCGGGAGCTGGCCCCGGTGGAGCTCGTGTCGGCGCGGTCGCTGGCGGCGGTGGCGCTCGCCGATGCGGCCACGCTTCTGGGCAGGCTGCCGCCCCAGGCCTTCAGCGGTCCGCCGCCGGTGGCCGCAGGACCGATGCTCTCCACGGCGAATCAATTGGCGGCGGAGGGGGAGTCGTATGTGGGCCGCGACGCAGGCGAGGCGATCGCGCGGCTGCGGAAGGCGGCGGCGATCGCGGGGCAATTCGAGCGGAGGATCTGGGAGAACGGCGTGCATGCCGATGGCTCGATGGTGGCCAGTCCGCTAGTGACGTCGGATGCGGCACTCGCGGAGCACTGGCGGTTCGTGGAGGCCCGGGCGACGGCCCTGCCGGGTGCGGAGATGCTCCGCGGCGGCGGTATGGACGCGATCGAGGATCTCGCCGGCAACGGCTGGCGACACTTCGCCCAGCCGCTCTCCGACATCGTGACGGCTGTGGAGATCTCGAAGACGGCGCCGGCGTCCGGAGCGGGCAGCCTCCGGCTCGTGGCGGGGCCGAAGGACTCGAATGCGGCGCCGGTGGTCGTGGAGACGCCACCGGTCTGGGTGACCACGCCGCCGCTCGCCGCGCCGCCGGGAAAGCTCGTGGAGATTTCGGCGATGGTGCGGGTGGAGAAGCCGATCACCGGGAGCGTCGATGGGCTGCTGGTGTTCGACTCGCTCGGTGGGCCGGCGCTCGCGGAGCGGGTGGGGCCGACGAAGATCTGGCGACGGCTCGTGCTCTATCGGATCGTGCCGGCCGACGCGGCCGACGAGCCGCTCACGGTGACGTTCGCCCTCACGGGGCTCGGTGCGGTGGAGATCGACGAGGTCTCGATCAAGCCGCTGGAGCGGGGTGAGGCTGGTGTGGTCGCGGTGCCGCCGGAGGTTCCGTCGACGGAGGGCGGAGCGTTTCCGTCGCCGCAGCAGTTGCTCGTGAGCGCGCCGGTGCCACCGGTGGTGAAGCCCGCTGCGGCGCCACCGCCGAGTGCGGTGACCGCGCCGCCGGCGGCGGCCCCGGCATCGCGCTGGCCTGGAATGACGCTCGACTGGCCGCAGCTGCCGTTTGGGCAATCGTCGAATGCGCCGCCGCCAGGGCCGGGCGGTGGCACGGTTGATCCGTTCAAGCGTGCCCGCGCGGCGCAGCCCACCCCGTAGTCCACATGCTCCGCATGTGGCAGACGGTCAGAATGCCGTAGGCCCGAGCTACTGGCGTGTGGGTGGCGCACGTCTTGCGGAATAGCCGGCGGCTCGGCCTTCATGCCGTGGGCCGCACGCGGAGTGTGCGGACTACGGCGCTCCGCGTAAGCGACGCGTGTCATATACGGACTACGACGCTCCGCGGACGACCGGTCGCAGCGCGAAGAACGTGTCGTGAATCGCCTCGCTCGTGCGGTTGAGCCGCGTCTGAAAGCCGTCGATGAAGCCGTGCAGGCCTCCGGTCCCCGTGAGCACCTCGTCGATCGCGCCGTAGTCGAGCTTCGACCGCAGCCGGCCCAGACGCTGCTCGGCAGGGTTCGCGTATGCCCCCTTCGCCCCGCCCGTCACGGCCAGGAGCGACTCCTCCGCCTTCGTGAGGCAGAAGTGGATCGCCCGGGGAAACTGCCGGTCGAACACCAGAAACTCCGCCACGTCGCGCCGCGTCACCACCCCGTACTTCTTGCGATACATCTCGAGCGCACTCGCGCTCTCCAGCACCGCCGACCACTGCACCGGATCGGCCGCGTCGCCCGCCGCTGTCGGGTGAAAATAATGCTCCACGTCCAACACCCGGCTCGTCTTGTCGGCCCGCTCGATGAGCCGGCCCATCCGCGCGAAGTGCCAGGCCTCGCCGTGCGACATCGTGGCGTCGGTCACCCCCGTGATCAGTTGGCTCGCCCGCTTCACCTCGTCGAGAAACTCCCGCGGGTTGTGGAGGTGGGCACCGCCCGAGGCAGCCGACCGCACGAACAGATGCGCCTTGTTGATTTCCTCCCACATCGGCGTCGAGATCAGGTCGCGGATCGTGCGGGCGTTCTCGCGGGCCGATTGCAGGCAGGCCGAGATCGAGTTGAGGTTGAGGGTGTCGAACGCCAGGAACGTGATCACGTTGTCCTGATTGGCCAGGCCATACCGTCCCCAGAAGTCGGCCTCGTCGCCGAACGTGCAGACGAGGGCGTTCCAGAGCCGGCCGTGGTCGATCGTGCCTTCGAGCGCCAGGTCGAGCGTGGTCTCCGCCGCGCGGGCCACGTCCTCGGCCCGCTCGATCTGGCGGTTCATCCAGTAGATGCTTTCGGCCACGCGCGAGAGCATGTCACGACCTCCCCGGGTGCACGACCCACGTGTCTTTGCTGCCGCCCCCCTGCGACGAATTCACCACGAGCGAGCCCTTCACGAGGGCCACGCGGGTGAGGCCGCCGGGCAGCACGAAGATCTCCTCGCCGTAGAGGATGAAGGGCCGCAGGTCCACGTGCCGGCCCTCCAGCGAGTCGCCCACCACCGTGGGCACCCGCGAGAGCGAGAGCATCGGCTGGGCGATGTAGTTGCGGGGGTTCGCCTTGATCTGGGCCCGCACCTCGTCGAGTTGCGCCTGCGACGCCCGCGGCCCGAGCACGATCCCGTAGCCCCCCGAGGCGTCGGCCGGCTTGAGCACGAACTCGTCGAGCTTCGAGAGCACGTGCTGGCACTGCTTCTCCTCGCCGCAGACGAACGTGGGCACGTTGGGGATGATCGCGTCCTCGCCGAGGTAGTAGCGGATCATCTGCGGCACGTAGGCGTAGACGGCCTTGTCGTCGGCGATGCCCGTGCCCGGGGCGTTGACGAGCGCCACGTTGCCCGCGCGGTAGGCCGCCATCAGGCCGGGCACGCCCACGACGGAATCCGCGCGGAAGGCGAGCGGGTCGAGGAAGTCGTCGTCGATCCGCCGGTAGATCACGTCCACGCGTTCGAGGCCGCGGGTCGTCCGCATAAAGACGACGTCGTTCTCCACGACGAGGTCGGAGCCCTGCACGAGTTCCACGCCCATCTGCCGGGCGAGGAAGCTATGTTCGAAGTAGGCCGAGTTGTAGATGCCGGGCGTGAGCACCACGACGTTCGGATCGCGGGCCTGCGGCGGGGCGATGTATTGCAGCATCGCCAGCAGCTTCTCGGGGTAATTCTCGACGGGGCTGATCCGCTGGCCGGCGAAGAGCTGCGGAAACGTCCGCTTCATCACCTCGCGGTTTTCGAGCACGTACGACACGCCCGACGGCGTGCGGAGGTTGTCCTCCAGGACATACATCACGCCGTCACCGCCGCGGACGAGGTCGGTGCCGGTGATGTGGCACCACACGCCCCGCGGCGGCTTCAGGCCGGCGCACGGCCCGCGAAAGCATTTGCCCGAATCGACGAGCCAGTCGGGCACGACGCCGTCGGCCACGATCTGCCGCTTGTTGTAGACGTCATCGATGAACAGGTTGAGAGCGTGGATCCGCTGCGTGAGGCCGCGTTCGATCACGGCCCACTCCGCAGCGTCGATCACGCGGGGCACGATGTCGAAGGGCCAGATCTTCTCCGTGCCGGCCTCGTGGCCGTACACATTGAACGTGATGCCCATCGTGAGCAGGGCCTTGTCGGCGGCCCGCTGCCGCTCGGCGAGTTCGCCGTTGGAGAAGCCGGCCAGCCGCTTCGCGAGGAGTTCGGCCCCGGGCCGCGGGCGGAGATCGGCGTCAAAGAGCTCGTCGTAAAACCCGTCGGTCTGGTACGCCTGCAGATCCATGGCGAAAGCGGCCGCTCACAGGAGGACCCGCGGCGCCGGCCGCCTCTGCACGACTCACGGGAGCGGGCAGCGTACCGCATCGACGTCGGCGATGAAATCCCCTGGAGCCCGGTCACGGGTAGCCCGGTCACGGGTAGCCCGGTCACGCCGTGACCGGAAGAAACAAGTCACGGCGTGACTTGGCCACACCGGAAGAAACAAGTCACGGCGTGACTTGCCTCCTTCAAAGCTCCATGATCGAGGTGGGCCGCAGATACAGCGTGTATTCATCAGGCCGCAGATGCGCCTGCCGTGGATTGCCGGCGAGATAGTCTCGAAATCGCTGCAGGCTGACCGGGTCTCGCACGAGATGGTCGTAGCTTTCCCACTGCCAGAAGCAGCCCCGTCGGCCAACGGCGCGGTTGATGGCCGAGGCCGAGTAGTGTTTCCAGTTGCGGCACTGACGCTGCATTGCTCCTGACTCAGCAAAGCCGGCGAGGACATGCACGTGATTCGGCATCACGATGAAGCCCTCAAGGTCATACCGCGTGCCGTCCCCATGCCGCAGAGTTTCGACCACGTGCGACCGCAGGCCAGGCGAGCGCAACAGGCACTCGCCGTGACAGGTATCCAAGGCTTCGTGCCATGCCCGCGAGGTGCGGCGTTGCCCGCGATCGATCCGCGGCTGGTTTTCCGCGAGGGCTTTGCAGGCGCCGCGGGGTAGTGAGTCGGCCGCGCGGAAGGTGATGAAGTAACAGCCGCCAGCCTGCTCCCAGTGGGGCAGATGTGCCATGGATGTGGTGGTTGCGGCTTCGGAGTCGAAGTAGCGGTAGCGCATCGTGTTGTCTCCTTAAGGAGATAAACGAGCGCAGAGGGCGGGAGTGGCAAAAAAGTGGTGCGGCACGGACGACCCGCTCTCCGGTAGCCCGATCACGCCGTGACCGGAACACAAGTCACGGCGTGACTTGGCCACACCGGACGAAACAAGTCACGGCTCACGGCGTGACTTGGCCACGAAGTAGCCCGGTCACGCCGTGACCGGATGTCTTCTGCCCGGCTATCTTCCGCAAGTCACGGAGCGACTTGCTTACCTGCGGGCTTCTTCGTGTCGAACGTGATCGACGCGGAGTTGATGCAATACCGCAGGCCGGTCGGCGGTGGGCCGTCGTTGAACACGTGGCCGAGGTGGGCGCCGCAGCGGCGGCAGGTCACCTCCGTGCGGATCATGAAGTGGGAGCGGTCTTCATGCTCGGCGACGGTCTTGCCCCTCACGCCGTCGATCGGCGCGTTGAAGCTCGGCCAGCCGCAGCCGGAATGAAACTTTTCGCCCGAGCTGAAGAGCGGCTCGCCGCAGCAGATGCAGCGGTAGGTGCCGGCCGTTTCGGTGTCGGTGTACTTGCCGGTGAAGGCCCGCTCCGTGCCCTTCTTGCGGGCCACCTCGAACTGCAACGGGCTCAGCCGTCTCCGCCACTCCTCGTCCGTCTTCGGCAGATCCTCGTCGGCGATGCGGCCGGCGATGGCGGGATTGATCGTGGGATCGGCGGGTTCCATGGGCGTGGATCCAGGGGGGGCGGCGATGGCGGCGGCGGTGAGCAGCAGAAGGGTTGCCGCTCCGCAGGCGAGCGTGACGTGTCGTGACATGGGCGAATGTCTCCGCTTCACTTCCGGGGATCGGGAAGTTTCTTGGGTTCGTACGGGTGATTCCGCTTTCGGATCACCTCGGCCTTGGTAATTTTATCCGGGTTCACGCCGGGAACAGGCCGGCCCTCCGGGTCCTGCGTGCGGATCAGCCGCGGCAGCACGTCGAAGCCTTCGATCACGCGGCCAAACACGGTGTGCTTGCCGTCGAGGTGGTCGGTGGGGCGAAATGTCAGGAAAAACTGTGACCCGCCCGTGTCGGGGCCGGCGTGGGCCATCGAGAGCGTCCCCAGAAAATGCTTCCGGGCCCCGGGCTTGTTCACCTCGCATGGGATCGCGTAGCCCGGGCCGCCGCGGCCGCTGCCGGTCGGATCGCCCCCTTGGGCCATGAAGCCGCCGATCACGCGGTGAAACGGCGTGCCATCATAGAAGTCCTTTTCCACGAGGCTGATGAAGTTGGCAACGGTGTTGGGGGCGTCGTTTTCGAACAGCTCGACGACGAGGTCACCCGCGGTCGTCGAGATCTTCACCCGCGGCAGGTCGTCGGCTGCGGCGTCGGCTTTCCGCTTGGACTGCTCGGCCTCGATCTTCGGAGCTTCGCGGTCGATCGCCTCGGCGAGTTCGGAGGTGCGGGCCTTCGGGGCGCCAGCCGCCGTCGCCTTCGCGAGAAACGACTTCGCGGCGTCCAGTTCGGAGGCCACGAGCGCTGCGGAACAGGCCATGAGCAGCGTCGAGTCGTCGGCGGCCCCGACTTGCTCGAGCCGCGTGGCGGCGGCGAGGGCCCGCTGCGGGTCGTCGCCCTGGAGCGAGGTCGCGATCACGGCGCCGCAGATCTCGCGGGCCCCTTTGTGGTTCGGGTCAGCGGCCACGAGCTGGAAGGCGGCCTCTTCCAGTCGCTGCGCGCCGGCTTGGGCTTTTTGGCGGGTCTCCTCGAAGCGGGCTTCGAGGGCGAGCTTGTCGGCGCCGGGCTGGTGATACTTCGCCTGGAGCACGGCCAGTTCGCCCACGAGTTTCTTCATCTCGGCGCTCACGGCGTCGAAGTCGGCGGCGGCTTGCTTGGCGTCGAGCTTCGGAGTGGCGGCCGGGTCCGCGGCGGGGGCGGCGAGGGCCAGGCCGGCGAGGGCTGCCAGGAGGATGGCGAGCCAGGGGGTGCGGTGGCGGTTGGGGTGGTGCATGCGCGGGCTCCGTGGGGGCGGGTTTATCCTACACCGCGGGCCAGTCACTCCGTCGTAGGTCCGTCACTCCGTGACGGACAAAGCCCGTTGCGGAGCAACGGGCCTACGGGTGGGCAACGCCCGGGCTGGTAGGCTTGCCGCATGGCAAAACATGCTGCGCGACGATCGAAGGACCAGGCCGCCCCCGACCCCACGGCGCCTCCGCGGATCATCGGAGGCTCCCTCCGTGGCCGGAAGCTCGCCTTCATGCCGGACCCGCGGACGCGGCCCATGAAGGATCGCGTTCGCGAGACGCTCTTCGACCTGCTCGGGCCCACCGTCGTCGGGACCACCGCCATCGACATGTTCTCCGGCACCGGCGCCCTCGGCTTCGAGGCCGTGAGCCGCGGGGCCACGCGGGCCGTGCTCGTCGAGCGGCACTTCCCCACGGCCGACGCGCTCAAGCGATCCGCCAAGGAACTCGAGATCACCGACCGGATTGACGTTCGCCCCGGCGACGCCCTCAATTGGGCCAAGCGGATGCCCGACCTGCCGACCGACCGTCCGTGGGTCGTGTTCATCTCGCCCCCGTGGGGCATGTTCGCGGACCGGCGGCCCGAGGTCGTGGCCCTGATCACGGCCTTGATGCGGGCCGCCCCGGCCGGCTCCACGTTCGTGGTCGAGGCCGACGAGTCGTTTCCGGTGGCCGAGTTGCCCGATCCGGATGCCTGGGACACGCGGCCCGTCCACCCGGCCGTGCTGCACATCCGCAGTGGTTTGGTATCCTGACGGCTTAGGGTCGATGCGTAGGGCCGATTCTGGGATTTGCACCTCGAGCCGCAGCCGCCGATGGACGTCGTCAACCACCGCGACACCGTGCCGTTCACCACCGTCGATGGTTCGACGATCCGCGAGCTGATGGCCCACCGGAACTCCGCGGTCCGCAACCAGAGCCTCGCGGAGGCGCGTCTCGCCCCTGGGGCCGCCACCACGCCCCACCACCACAAGGTGACGGAGGAGATCTACTACATCCTCACCGGCACCGCAGCGATGACGCTCGGCACCGAGACCCGCCCCGTCGGCCCCGGCGACGCGATCGCCATCCCGCCCGGCCTGCGACACACGATCAGGAACACGGGCTCCGAGGAGTTGGTGTTTCTGTGTACGTGTGCCCCTGGGTATGAGCACTCGGATACATTCCTCGAATCAGCCACCTGAGCCCGTTCGGCCCCGGCCCCGCCTATGTCGACTGACGCATTTTCTAAATTATTGATTGCCGAGGGGCTCGTGTCAGCCGAGCAGCTGGCCGAGGCGATGCGGCTGGCCGGCGCGTCGGGCAAGAAGGTGCACGACGAGGTGGTGCGGCTCGGCTATGCCCCGGGCGACAAGGTGATGCGGGCTCTGGCCAAGGCCCACCGGATGCGATTCGTCGACCTTACGGCCCTCACGGTGCCGGCCGAGGTGGTGGCTCTCCTGCCCGAGAGCGTGGCCCGGGAAAACACGATCTTCGCCCTCGCCGAGAACAGCGGCACCCTGCGGATCGCCACGAGCGACCCCACCGACATCGACACGCAGGAGAAGCTGCGGTTCATCCTCAACCGCGAGGTCGAGATGGCCCTCGCCCCTCGCGACCAGATCGTGGAGGCGATTAACCGTCACTACGGCGTGTCGGACGGCGAGAGCGCTGACTCGATGCTCCAGGAGTTCACCGACACCGCCATCGACTTTACCGAGACGGCCGTCGAGCAGGAGGCCGCCGCCGGCGGGCAGGAGGAAACGTCCGACGCCCCGGTGGTGAAGCTTGTGAACCTCATCATCACCGAGGCGGTGCAGCTGCGGGCCAGCGACATCCACATCGAGCCGTTCGAGGACCGCGTTCGCATCCGCTACCGGATCGACGGCCGGCTGGTGGAGCGTGACAACCCGCCCCGCCGGCTTCTGGGCGCCATCCTCTCCCGCATCAAGATCCTCTCGAAGCTCGACATCGCCGAGCGTCGCCGCCCGCAGGACGGCCGGATCAAGCTCACGGCCGACGGGAAGGACTACGACCTCCGCGTGTCGGTGCTGCCCACCAACCACGGCCAGTCGGTCGTGATGCGGATCCTCGACAAAGACAACATCCGCGTCGGCATCCGCCAACTCGGCCTCTCCGAAAACGACTTCCGGCAGTTCAAGAACCTGATCCGCCGGCCCAACGGCATCATCCTTGTCACGGGCCCTACGGGGTCGGGCAAGACGACCACGCTCTACGCGTCGCTCAACGAACTCAACCGCCCCGACACGAAGATCATCACGGCCGAAGACCCGGTGGAGTATTACCTCGCCGGCATCAATCAGGTGGAGATCAAGCACTCCATCGGCCTCGACTTCGCCCGCGTGATTCGCGCCATGCTGCGGCAGGCGCCCAACGTGATCCTCGTGGGCGAGATGCGCGACACGGAAACCGCCCAGATGGGAATCCAGGCCTCGCTCACGGGGCATCTCGTGTTCTCGACGCTGCACACGAACGACGCCCCAGGCGCGATCACGCGGATGATCGACATGGGCGTGCCGGCGTATCTCGTGGCGTCGAGCATCATCGCGGTGCTCGCCCAGCGGCTCGTGCGGGTGAACTGCCCGAAGTGCAAGCAGCCCCACCAGCCGCTCGACACGCAGATCGAGGCGGCGGGCATCACCCCGGAGATGCTCAAGGGGGCCACGTTCATGAAGGGCCGCGGCTGCTCCCACTGCCAGAAGTCGGGCTACAAAGGGCGGCTCGGCATCTTCGAGCTGATGGTGATGACCAGCAAGATCCGCGAACTGGCCTTCCAGGGTGCCCCTACCCAGGAAATCCGCCGGGCGGCCGTCGGCCAGGGCATGCACGTGATGTTCGACGACGGGGTGCAAAAGGCCCTGCGTGGGATCACCACGCTCGACGAGGTCTTCCGCGTGAGCAAGCGGACGGAGTAGGGCGGGTTTTGGCCGCAGTCCCCTCGCGCCGTAGTCCGCACACTCCGTGTGCGGTTTGAGGTATGAAGGCCAGGCGGCCGGCTATTCGTCCGGAGGTTCGCATACCCGCAAGGCAGTAGCCTCGGTTTTTGGTGTTTTGACCGTGGGCCACATGCGGAGCATGTGGACTACGGTCCAAAAAAATCCCTACCCCCGGCAAGACTTTTCTGCCGATCCTGTGCATAATGCTGGTGTGAGGACGGCGGCTGTCAGGGGCCCGCCTGTCCGAGCGTGATTGCCGTGCCCAGGCACGTTCTTCTTCGTCGTTTCCACAGCACCGTTTCGCTGGCTGCCAGCCGGCCGGCGGAATTCCTCGTCGTTTCATGCCCGGGGGAACTGTTCGTCCGCTCTTTTGGCGGGCAGAATAGAGGTGGCTTTGGAGTCCTCCCCCGGCCTGGCTGCGGGGTGGTCGTGTCCACCGCGGAGTTGCAACCATGAGCACGGCGCCCCCCTCACCACTGCTCGCGCACGTTGAGAAGATCCTCAAGGTGGCGATCGAGAATCGCTCGCCCGAGGTTCGGCTCGCCGGCGGGTCGGTGCCGGTGGTGCAGGTGGAGGGGCAGTTTCGCCAGCTGGGCAAGTCGCCGCTCTCGGCCGACGACGTCGATGCGATCGCTTCCGCCCTGCTCCCTCCGGGGGCGAGCCCGAGCGGCTTCTCGTTCGTCACGAGCGTCGCCTCCGGCGAGGCGGCCTTGGTCGAGAGCCAGGGCATGAAGCTACTCGTGCTCAAGGGCCTGCGGGAGCCGAATGCCGCGGCCGACGGCACGGCCATGGCGTACGAACTCGACGTGGAGGAAGAGTCGGAGTCGACCCCCGGGGCGGTGAAAATCGGCGACGACGACTACCTCAAGCCACGGGCCGCCACCGGCACGATCCTGATCGACAAGCTGCTCATGGCGGCCGTGAAAAACGGCGTCAGCGACATCCACATCACCACGGGCCTGCCGCCGGTGTTTCGCATCGACGGCCACATGAAGCCGCAGGCCACGAAGGTGCTCACGGCCGACGACACCAACGGCCTCATGAAGTCGATCACGCCCGACCGCTGCCAGGCGGAGCTGGCCGAGAAGGGGGGCTGCGACTTCGGCTTCGCGTTCAAGGATCTGGCCCGGTTCCGCGTGAGCGTGTTCAAGCAGCGCGGCAGCATCGCGATGGTGCTGCGGCAGATTCCCAACAAGCTGCTCACGCCCGAGCAGCTGGGCGTGCCGGAGGTGTGCAAGAAGCTGGTCACGCGGCCCCGCGGCCTGTTTCTCGTGACGGGTCCCACCGGCTCGGGAAAGAGCACCACGCTCGCCTCGCTCATCGACTTCATCAACAAGAACTACGACCACCACATCATCACGATCGAAGACCCGATCGAGTTTTATCACCACTCGCAGAAGAGCACGGTCAACCAGCGGGAGATCGGCAACGACGTGCCCTCGTTCTCCGAGGCCCTCCGCCGCGCCCTGCGGCAGGATCCCGACGTGATCCTCGTGGGCGAGCTGCGAGACCTGGAGACGATCGAGGCGGCGATCTCGGCGGCCGAGACGGGCCATGTGGTGTTTGGCACGCTCCATACGACCGGCGCCCAGGGCACGGTGAACCGCATCATCGACGCCTTCCCCACGAACCAGCAGGAGCAGGTGCGGACGCAGCTCTCGACCGCGATCCTGGGCGTGGTGTCGCAGGCGCTCCTGCCGAAAATCGGCGGCGGCCGGTGTGCGGCCTACGAGGTGCTCGTCTGCACGCCGGCGATCGGCAACCTGATCCGCGAAAACAAAACCTTCCGCATCAACTCGGCGATTCAGACCGGCGCGAAGCTCGGCATGCGGCTGCTCGACGACGACCTCTTCCGGCTCTGGAACGAGAAGAAGGTGACCGAAGAAGACGTGCTCGCGAAGGCCCAGATGCCCGACGACCTCGCGGCCCGGATCGCGAATGCGAAACGGGGCATTTTCGATGACGATGAAAGCCTCGCCCGCCGCGCCGGCAAGGAATAGAAACGGCAGATACTCATGGCACTCAAACGTCTCGGCCAAATTCTGATCGACCTCGGCCTCATCGACGAGATGCAGCTCTCGACGATGCTCGAGGAGCAGTCGTCCCGCGGCGGCGAACTCATTGGCAAAGTCGGCGTGGCCCTCGGCTACTTCACCGACGAGCAGCTCGGCGAGGCCCTCGCCGAGCAGTGGGGCACGACGTTCGTCACGCTCTACGACCGCACGATCCCCCCCGACGTGCTCTCCGTGATCAGCGAGCCGATGGCCCAGCTCTACCGCGTGGTGCCGCTGGAGCTGAAGAACGACCGGCTCACCGTCGCCACGGCCGACCCGCAGAAGATTCAGGTCGCCGACGAACTCCGCACGCTCCTCGGCTACGACATCCACTTTTGCGTGGCCACGGAGCCCGAGATCGGCAAGGCGATCGACAAGATCTATTCGTCGCAGACGGAGAGCGTGGAATCGCTCGTCGAGGATCTGGAGGCCGACGAGGAGCTGGCCGCCCAGGCCGCCGCCGCGGGCCGTGAAGGCCCCACGGAGTTGACGAGCGTCGAAGCCCTCGCCGAGAGCGCCCCGGTTCGCAAGCTGCTCAACATGGTGCTCCTGCTCGCGATCCGCGACGGGGCCAGCGACATCCACTTCGAGCCCTTCGAGAGCGAGTTTCGGATCCGGCTCAAGGCTGACGGCGTGCTCCAAGAGATGGTGCCGCCGCCGAAGCATCTCGCCTTCGCGATCACCACCCGCATCAAGGTGATGGCGAATCTCGACATCGCCGAGCGGCGGATGCCGCAGGACGGCCGGATCGAGCTTTCGGTGGGCGGGCATCCCGTGGACCTCCGCGTGAGCGTGCTCCCCACGCTCTTCGGCGAGAGCGTGGTGATGCGAGTGCTCGACCGCGGCGTCGTGTCGCTCGACCTCGAGAAGGTGGGGATGGAAGAGGCGATGCTGCGGCGGTTCCGCGAGGTGATCGTGCGGCCCAACGGCATCGTGCTCGTGACGGGCCCCACGGGCTCGGGCAAGACGACCACTCTCTATTCGGCCCTCTCCGAACTCAACGACGTCGAAGACAAGATCATCACCACCGAAGACCCCGTGGAATATGACATCGACGGGATCGTGCAGGTGCCGATCGATTCCGAGATCGGCAACACGTTCGCCGCCTGCCTGCGGGCGATCCTCCGGCAGGATCCCGACCGCATCCTCGTGGGCGAGATCCGCGACGTGGAAACGGCTGAGATCGCGGTGCAGGCCTCGCTCACGGGCCACATGGTGTTTTCGACGCTGCACACCAACGACGCCCCCTCCACGGTCACGCGGCTCCGCGACATGGGCGTCCCGCCGTTTCTGATCACGGCCACGGTGGAGGCGATCTTGGCCCAGCGGCTCGTGCGGCGGATCTGCTCCAACTGCCGTGAGGAAGTGGTGCCGGGGGCCGACGTGATCGCCGACCTCGAGCTCACGACCGAGCAGACGGTGGGCAAGAAGTTTTATCGGGGCAAGGGCTGCGAGCGGTGCAATCGCACCGGCTACAAGGGCCGCCTCGGCCTGTTCGAACTGTTGATCATGAACGACGACCTTCGCGACATGGTCATGCGCAACGCCTCCACGGAAGACCTCCGTGAGGCAGCCCGCAAGGCGGGCATGGTCACGCTCCGCGAGTCTGGCATGAACGGCATGTTCAATGGCCTGACCACCGCCGAAGAAATCATCCGCGAAACGATCCTGGAAGCGTAAGAAGATGCCCACGTTTCAGTTCGAAGCCATCGATGCGGCCACCGGCAAGGAAGTCCGCGACACCGTCGACGCAGCCAGCGAGGCCGAGGCCCAGGCCACGATCCGGTCGATGGGCTACATGGTCACGAAGCTCAAGGCCCGCAAGGCCAAGGCCGCTGCGGCCCCGGGCAAGGCCAAGAAACCGGGCCGCACCTTCGCCATTGGCGGCGTGAAGTCGAAAGACCTGACGCTCTTCACGCGGCAGCTCTCGATCCTGCAAGACGCCGGCCTGCCGATCCTGCGGAGCCTCAAACTCCTGGCGGAGATGCAGAAGCCGGGCCGCCTGAAAAACAGCCTGATGGACGTGTGCGATGAGATCGAAGGGGGCGCGAATCTCTCGGAGGCCCTCTCGAAGAGCCCGAAGGCGTTCGACCGCCTCTACTGCAACATGATCCGCGCGGGCGAGGCGGGCGGTGCCCTGGAGGTGATCCTCCGTCGTCTGGCGGAGTTCATGGAGCGGAGCCAGTCGCTCAAGCGGAAGGTGAAGGGGGCGATGGTCTATCCGGCGGTCGTGGTCAGCGTCGCGGTGGGCATCCTCGTGTTCATCATGATGAAGATCGTGCCCCAGTTCAAAAAGATCTTCGACGACTTCGGCAGTGAGCTGCCGCCGATGACGCAGCTCCTGATCGACATCTCGAACTGGGTGGTGAACTACTGGTATCTGATTCCAGCGATTCCGTTCGGGATCAACCTCATCATCCGGGCGATCAAGATGATTCCGTACGGCCGGTTCGGCTGGGATCTCTTCATTCTCAAGGTGATCATCTTCGGCCAGCTGGTCGAGAAAAACATCCTCTCCCGCAGTTCCCGTACGCTGGGCACGCTGCTCTCCAGCGGCGTGCCGATCCTCGAGGCGCTCAACATCACGAAGGAGACCTCGGGCAACATGATGTTCGAGCGGCTTTTCCAGAAGGTGAGCGACTCGATCCGCGATGGCGAGGCGATCGCCAAGCCGCTCAAGGCGTATTCCAACCCGCCGTTCAACCTCGTGGCCCTTCTTTTCTGGACGGCCTTCGTGCCGGGCATCGGGGCGCTGATGTATCTGCAGCGCTACAAGCGGCCGGTGGTGGACGACCTCGTGATCAACATGGTGGACGTGGGCGAGGAGTCGGGCGAACTCGATACGATGCTCTACAAGGTGGCCGACACCTACGACGAAGAGGTGGCGGTGCTCACGGAGAGCCTCACGAGCCTGATGGAGCCGTTGCTGATCGTGTTCCTCGGCGGCGCCGTGGGCTTCATCGTGATCGCCCTCTTCATGCCGCTGATCAAGCTCATCAACGACCTGTCGTGAGAATCATGGCCGGTCTGCTGACATCGCCGTGCATGGGAGCCCGCCGGTGCGAGCCCGTAGGCCCGTCGCTCCGCGACGGGCTATCCGCCGCCCACTCCGCACGCCGCGGGTTCACGCTCACGGAGCTGCTGGTCGTCATCGGCATCGTGCTGGTGCTGATGGGGCTGCTCTCGGCCGCTGTCGCTGGTGCCCGTGGCAGCGTGAAGAAACAGGCAACGAGTTCCTTCATCCAAAAGATCGACGCCGTCATTCAGGAGCAATACGCCCGGTACGACTCGCTTGCGGTTTCGGCAGCGGTGATACCCAGTGCCGTAACCAGTGTCACGAATCGCTCGGCTGCTCGCGCCTGGTACATCCGGCGTAACTTGATCAGCGGGGATTTGCCTGACTGCTGGGACGACGTTCGGCTTATGGCTACAGGCACGGCAGTTGCGGGCCAAGGACAGACGTTCCCTGTCACCGGAATCCAACGTTCGTGCGTGGGCTATTTTCAATCGGTGTGCGACAACCGATCCAACCCCTTGGCCGCCACCAAGCCAACGGATGATTTCGAGGACGCTGAATGCCTCTTTATGATCATCACGGCCGGTGGTGTGGCCGACTGCATCGATTGTGGTGAACTCCGGTCGGTGATGCGAGGAGATAAAGACGCCGATGGCGCGCCTGAGTTCTGGGACGAATGGGGCAATCCGATTCGATTTGTTCTCTGGCCGCCTGGTCTTGAACTTCCGCTTGGATCACGTTTTTTTTCCGGATCTAGGGCGGTCGATTCGGCGATTCCCGCTCCCGCAGATACTTCGGCTCCGCGTCCCGGCTTGGGATTGCGACCGCTGATCTTCTCCTCGGGGCCGGACGGTCTCGGAGGGACGGCGATGAATGGCGGCTCGAATATCTTGCTGGGCATTGACTGTGGAAATCCGGCGAGTGCTGCCGTCTCCCTCTTTGGCGGGCCCGATTCCAGTGGTGGCAGTTCGCGCTCCGACAACATCACCAACTTCGACGACGAGGCCAAGCAATGAAACGCCTCACTCGTCAAGGGTTCACGCTTGTTGAGCTTTTGGTGGTCACCGGTCTGATGGCCGGTCTGCTGGGTCTTGTTCTGACGGTCGGTCGTCCGTCTGGACGGTCTCAAGTAGGACAAACACTGCAAGGGCTCTCGTCGGCGGTGATTGCAACGCAAACGCGGGCTCTGGGGAGGGACTCGGGGGCGGCGATCATTTTGGATCCAGGCACGAACGGAATGCTTTCATATGCGTGCAACTCCGTGTTGAGCGCCGATGTGCCGCCGTTTGTGACTGGTACTGTTACAGGGTCTGCGTCTAACGGCATGCCGCCAGCCGATCTCGCGACATTGGCTGCAACGGTCGCGCTATCTTCTCCCGACAATGGTTCGAATGCCGATCTTGTGCGGGGCTATCGCGTCCGCTTTTCTGGGACCGCTCCATCCACGCCGTCTTCACCGTGGTTCCGGTTTGGATGCATCGGCGATCCGACGACATGCACGGTGGCCATGCGATCGGACGCCAATCAGTTCACAGACAACACGGTGTGGCCTCGCGGCGTCGCGGGAGTGCCTCTCCGTTACGAGGTAGCAAGGTATCCGACCAAAACGGTTCCTCTCATCGAGCCATTGAAGCTGGCGGCGATCGACCTGCGGTTTAGTGGAGTCGGCGACACCGGTGCGGGAAGTTACGCATCGCTGGACAATAAGGGCATGGTCGCCATTTGCTTCGATCGAGATGGCCGGCTCGATTCCGTCATGCAGTACGGAGTGGGAGTAAACCCTACAGTGCAGCCGCTTACGCCGACCGCGCCGCTCTACTTGCTTGTCGCGACCGTCGCTGACATTCAAGACAACAAATCGCTCCAGGCGGCATCATCACGCTGGCTGGCGATCGCGCCTTCGACCGGTCGGGTGTCCATCGCCGCAAATGTGAGCGTGGCTGGTACGACGACAGACGATGTCAAGGCTGCCCGAGCCAATGCCCGAGTCGGTATTACACAGGGAGTTGGCCGATGAATCCAGCCAGCCGACCCGTGTATTCGATGGGTAATTCCTTCTCGCCAGGCAACAAGAATGGGTTCTCGTTGCTTGAAGTACTCATTGCCTGCGGCGTGCTGGTGGTTGGGCTGGCGAGTATTGCATCCATCTTGCCAGCTGCAACGGCTCGGCTCAGGGAGGCAGCGACGATCGACCGAGCCGGCGCTACGGCCGCTGGTGCTCTCGCAGACTTTGACTGTCGAGATCTCGCGTTCCGTGAATTGTTTCTCGTTGCCTCCGGGTCTTACATGCCCGCGCGCCAGGCCGTGGTCTTTGGCCAGGGTTTACCTGGTGTTCCTGGAGTCGTGGTTACGTCGGGCTCACCAACGGTCCTGACGCTGTCATCATCTGGCTCCGCGCTCCTTGCCCGCAGGATCGACATGTCTGCTGACGATGTGAATCGCAGTTTTTTTTCAGAGGACGAACTGCAGTTCAATCCGGCGACCGGGCTGTCCCCGTTGAATGTGTTCACGAATGGAGTGCGCGAGTTTCGTCGCGGCGTCTGTTGGGGCGCGATGGTCGAGCCATACCCCTGGCATGCGATCCCGAGCGGTTCAGCAACTCTGCCCGCCGTACCAATGCGGGCAGTGCGAGCGACCATCGCGGTCTTTCGCAAGCCGGGTGCTGTGCAACGGATGGTGCTCAGCGGCTCGGCTGGCGGGTTATTTAGTATTTCAACACTTCCGGACGATTCGGCTCGAAAGCGATTCCTCAGCCCCTGCGCCCCGATTCTTGCCGTCGCCCAGTCTGGTTCCGCAACTCCTCAGTGGCTCACGGTCAACTCGTCCTGGCCGCAGTGGGCGCCGGGCTTTGATCCCCGGACGACACCACCCACGTCGTATGGAGTCGTGTTTCGCGAACTCGGCAGCGTGTATCAGCCACTGATGACCGGTAGCACTCTTCAAGTGATTGGGTTCGAGAACATTCAGAGCATTGCGCAGCAGATATTCACGATCAAGTGACGAATTCACGTGAGAAAATCAGTTGATGGCAGGGGCGTGTCGAAAATCATGGAAAGGTTTTTTGTGAAACCGTTTCGCCATGCGCACCTGCCACCTGTACGCCGTCGCGGCATGTTGCTATTGCTCGTGCTCCTCATGTTGGCGTTATTTCTTGGCGCGGGAGCTATTCTGCTCACAGTCGCCTTGAGGGCGAGGGTTGCCGCCCGAGCGAATGCGGCTGCCGCGTTGCAGACTGCGCAGAACGAAGGGCTCCCTCGAGCCGCTCTCGACGAGGCGCTGTTGTCATTGCTCAGGGGATCGCTCGCCGCCGCAGGCGGCTCAGTGGCCGTTACCACGAGCGGTACACTCGAGAATCTGCTCGAAGATAAGTACGGTGGACCTCTTCTCGGCTCCGGCTCACTCGTATCAGGAACAACCGGCCCTATTGTCACGGTCTCGCTCACCTCGCTCCGCGTGTTTCCGTCACTAACGGGCACAACGCCTTCAAGCCAGCTCAACGGGCGCATCCTGACGGTCAAACCGAGTCAGGGTGACGTCGGCGACGTGACAAGCTTTCGCATTCTCGGTGTTGCGGGCACGTCTTTACCGGCCACGTGCTACCTGGCTCGCATGCCGTCGATCGTGAATCGATTGCTGCCGACCCAGCCATTCGACCTTGTGATCAACGGTCGGGAGTTCACGCCCGTGTCTGGGTCGAGCGTGCCGGAACCCTACGATGCACCCGACGATCAGAATGCGTGGCTGGCATGGCCGGGTGTGACGAACAACCAACTCAGTGGAACTTTCAACCGCCTGTCGTTTCTGGCGACCGGTAGTTCCGCCTACGCCGGCGGTGCTGATAACGATAATGACGGCATCCCCGACGGAGTGTGGATCTCGGGTACGGTGGCTGCGCCGAACGGCGGATTCATTCCGGGGACCGTGATTGCCGACCGTCCCTCTCCCAGTGGGGGCACGCTGAGGTTCGAGGTGTCGTACCTCGTCCTTGATCTTGACGGTCGCATCAATCTAAACGCAGCGGGCATGGCCGACAGGGATCGTGGCCCGTATACGTCGACGCCAAACGTGCCGCTGGGCATGGGGTACGGTCCCGCTGATGTCGATCCTTCGTTGATGTTTTCCGGTACGAGTCGTCAACCAGCTATGCCCGTTGCGGCGGGTACGTCCGCGTTCACAGGCTCAGGCACCGCTATCCCGCCAGGAGTCTGGCCCACGCTGCTGCAGAGCGGCACGCCAACGTTGCCGCCTGTCGCACCAAGCGATTCTCAGCGACGTAGGCCGCCTGTCGTCGGCGCGCTGATCGGTCGGCTGGGCTCAAATGGAGTGCCGGGTATCGCGGGCACGGGAACCGCGGCCGACGACACTCAAGGCGGTCAAACGACCACGCAAGCTCTGTATGCGACCACCGTTGCGGGAACCGCCAATTCCTTTGCGGACCTGAAAGCGAGGGCCAAGGTCTCGATGAAGGTGCCAACATCTGGCACCGTTACCCCGCAATTAACGTTCTTTCATCCGACGTGGAGTGGAACGAGCAACGACGCGATCGACGATCCATATGAGACACGGCTCGACGCCGAGGCCCCAAAATTCGGTACGCCTCGCCGCCCTGTTCCAGCAGCGGGACAATTCGATGACAGTCCGTTCACGCTCGGCGAACTGGAACGAATACTGAGGCCGGCCGACGCTGATGCTCCGCAACTTCCGCAGCGCCTCGCAGCTGGATTGGAAGACGCGGCGCAGCGTGCGCGGACGATGGTCACGACCGAGAGCTGGGACAGCCCGGCGTTGACTGCGGGGCCGGCACGGCTGATCGAGAATTTTATGACGGGCACCAACACCGTCACCGGATCAAACTTTATGCCTGCGTTGGCTTACACCGGTTCGGCGTCATGGCTCAGCGGTACGACTCCAGGGCGCAACGTGATCGCAGCCGAAACGGCTGCCGGGCTGCGATTTAATATCAATCGGCCAGTCGCAAGCGGCACGACGCAACAAGCTTTGGCCGAGCAGCACGAGTACTGCAAGGATCTTTACACGCTGGTGATGGCCCTGTCTGGCACATCGACGGGCATCACTCCCGCGATGGCGGCGCAGTGGGCGGCGAACGTGCTCGACTTTCGGGATGAAGACTCTCGGCTGACCGGGTTTGAGTACGACACCAACCTAGCCAATGGCTGGGGCGTAGACGGCCGGCTCACGTCGAACGACACGAGCACCGAGCCAGATCGAGCTGTGGTGTGGGGTGCAGAGCGGCCGGAGTTCATCATCACCGAAACGGCGGCCTACAACGATACCTTAAATAACACGCGGCAGATGCTCGTGACGCTACATCGGCCGGCCCGGAACGTGATCGTAAGCGGTACCGCGGTGAATACGCCGATTGAACAGCCCCATCCAGACATAGGAGACGCCAGTAACAACATCGACCTGGGGCGGCTGGCAGGTACGTCTCCGTCACCGATCTGGCAGCTTCGTTTCGGGAACACGCAGGTCGTGCAGTTCAACGCGGTGGCATCGGCGACGACACAGAATCAGGTGCTGGTCAGCGGATCCACCACAGTCTCGGTGTCTGGTAACACATCGGCCGCGATGCCAGTGGCTCCCGACAAGTATCTCTGCGTCCAGTCATCGCTGCCGACCCCATTCGTGGTAGGGGTCGCGGCCCACCCGATTGTCAGTGGATCGTTCGCGTTGGCTGCGAGCGGCACCGTGTTTCTTGAAAGGCTTGCCGATCCTGGTCGTGCGAACGCCGCCGATAACCCATACATTCCCGTTGACAGCGGAGCGGTGACGGTGGTCCCGATGCCGCTCGGGCCGGGTGGTTCGCTCACAAAGAATCGCCGGACTCTGCCGTCAGAAGCGACCGTCGCGATGGCGGGGTTCTGGCGGCAACAATGGCAGCCGGATCCAAATACGACGCTTGGTACGTATGCCATCGGCACACCGGCCGCCCCATGGTTCCACTGGCCCAACCGTCCGTTCGTGAGCCAGGCTGAGCTGGCCCTGGTAGCCAGTGGCACGACAGCCGGGAGAACGAGCACGGACCAACTGCTCGCCGACTTCGATTTCCCCACGGTGTCTTTGGCAACGAGCACAACAGCTGTCACGATCCCATTCGGCCTCACCGCGTCAGCGACGTCCGGAACTGTCTCGCTCGGCCAGCTGATTCTCGAGGCAACGCATGTGCCGACCCGGTTTGCCGGCAATGCATTCACGGTAACCGGCACGACCATTGACCCCCTCGGATTTTCGGAAGCGGGCCACAATACTCTGCCCAAGTGGCGAGAGCCCGGTCGAGTGAACGTCAACACGATCGTCTCCGGCACTGGAGCCACGGATGCGATCGTCTGGGCCGCTCTGACGGGCTCCGCGACCGGAACCAACCCGTTCGTCACCGCGACGACCAGCAGTCCTGCTTGTTCCATCGGGCAGTTGTTGGCGCTGAGCAATTCCGGAACTCAACGGTTGTCGATGCCGGCGCTGCCAGCCACTGATCCGCGGGGACTCAATCCATTTCTGGCGGCCGCACTTCCCATTCGGCTGGCGAATACCGCCACGGTTCGATCCAACGTGTTCGCGGTCTGGGTGTCGGTGCGGATCAGCGACGACTCGCCGAATGCTCCTCCCCCGGTGACGAAGCGATTGTTCGCGATCATCGACCGGTCGATTCCGGTGGGATATGTCGCGGGGCAGGATTGGAATGTACGAGACTGCATTCGTCTCAAGCGGTATCTCGACTGACGGACTTACTGACTTGAACTCACACCACATCGTCTCAACGACAGGCAAGAGCGGCTGTATGCCGTCGCGCCGGGGGTTCACTCTGTCCGAGCTTTTGGTCGCATCAACGATCGCGCTATCGGTCATGGCCGCAGTGGCGACGTTGTTTGGAACCTTCGGGCGGGCCGCGTCAGACACCCAGTCGATCGCCGATATGACGAACCGCCTGCGAATGACCGCTAGCCGCCTGCGTCGGGATTTGGCCGGCGTGACTGCGCCGATGCGGCCGCCGCTGAGTCCCGACGGCAACACAGGCTATTTTGAGTTGATCGAAGGGCCGCTCGTTGATTCCACCGCCGCCCCGACGGCTCCTCTGCTCGCCGATGTGGATGATGTCTTGATGTTTACAACCCAGTCCGCCGGGCCCCCATTCCAAGGCCGGTATGTCGTTTCAGGCAGCGACCGCCGGATCGAGTCGTCGAGTGCTGAAGTAGCCTGGTTTTGCCGAGCGTCCCCAGCTTCCGCGCAGACCGTCGCAGGATTGACTCTACAAACTCTGTACCGCCGACAGCTGCTTGTGGAGGGTTACGTGGGAGCAGCACCATTCCATGATCCGACAAGTGCGGCAACCAACCAGATCACGTTTGCTGGAACGATGCCAGACCTGCTGAACCTCTACGATATGTCGCTTCGCGCGGCAGGAGCGGGGGTCTTCGTGCCGAACACGCTCAGCGATCTTTCAATGCGGCAGAACCGGTTCCTGCACGGAGCCTGGAACGTCCCGTTCTCGACCGCTACACCTGGAGCCACGTTCGACTCATCGAGTGGAAGAGAGGGAGAGGACGTGGTGATGACCAACGTGATCTCTTTCGATGTGCGGGTGTTCGATCCAGATGCTCGGCCACGGCTCAATGGAAGCATCCCAGTGTTGCCGACGGACCGAGTCGCCGGAGGTTATGACGCACTCCCGGCCTTTTCGGGCACAGGGTCTTTTAGCGGATGCTTCGTCGATCTTGGGACCTCGACTGCCGATATGGCAACACTTGTGAATGGTTTGTGGATAACGGGCACCTCGCCGTTGACTCGCCCGACAAATGTGAAGTCACGATTAGTAGCTCCAGCGCACGCCCCAACTTATGACACGTGGAGCACCACGTACGAAACGAACGGCATCGATGACGATTCTGATACCATCGTGGACGATGCAACGAACGGTGCTGATGACTCGATTCCGGCGGATGGCCTGCCGGATGATGCGGGTGAAACGGAAACCGCTCCGCCCTACTCGGCGCCGCTCACGGCAATTGAAGTTCGCATTCGTTGCTACGATCCAACAAGCCGGCAGGTGCGGCAAGCTTCGATTCGGCACGCATTTGCCAATTAGAGATGTTCGTGAAAAAATCTATCGTTTTTCTCACTCGTTCTGGGAGCAGTGTCATGGCCCGCCAATGTCGTTCATGCAGCCGAGCCTTCACGCTCGTAGAGTTGCTGGTGGTTATCGCCATCATCGGTGTGTTGATGGGGCTTTTGCTGCCGGCGGTGCAGTCGGCCCGCGAGGCAGGGCGAAGGACGACATGTGCAAACAACCAGTACCAGATGGGATTCGCGGCCATGCGATTTGCCGACGCAAACCGGCTTTTTCCTGGTTATTTGAACCGAAGTCCGAATCCGGCCGACACCGTAACTGTTGCTGGAGTAGCTACATACAGCAACTGTCCTTCTTGGCCTGTGATGCTCTTGCCATTTATGGAACGAACCGACATCTACAGCGCTTGGGCAAATGGGACGCTGAGTACTGCTCCGTATGTCACCGCATTTGTATGCCCGTCCACCCCTCCTGATTCGATGACAAACCCGGTCTTGGCTTACGTTGGAAATGTAGGCCTTTTCGATCATCCCGGCTTAGCCACAGGCGTGTTGGCAGATGCGCTGCCAAGGACGAATCAGACGCCGTCGATCGCTGGTCTGGCTATGGACGACATTTCGGCACGGGATGGCACGCCATTTACCTTACTTTTCTCGGAGGAGGCGGGAATTAATGCGAGCGCGTTTTCCTGGAACAGCACGCGCACTGCGATCTCCTCAACAAGTGCGCGACCGCAAGCAGCAAGCTTCACAGCCACGCCGTTGCTTCCTAGCTTCGGTATTTTATCGCCCGCGCCGAGTCCGCTGCCAACGAAAGTGATTAACGGCCCGGCAGCCGTCGTTTCCTATACGCCTTCTTCTAATCATCCAGGTGGTGCAGTAGTGGCTTTTTGCGACGGGCATACTGGCTTCCTCAAGGATTCTTTGGGGGCGAATGTTTATGCTCAATTGCTGAGCTCAAACAATGCCGGCATCGCGGCTTCTACGGCAGGTGCGACTTGGCGTGGGACTTACAGCATCCTGTCCGAAGGCGACTTCCAATAGCCGGATTGATGGAAGCCCGATGCGAGAGCGCAGGAAGTGCATGCTGCCGCGCGGGAAGCGGCGCGAATTCCTCCTCTCGGGCCCACGCCTCAAGCGTCCGGGACACCGAGCGCAGGGCACGCAATGCCCGGCATCGGGCGGAAGGCGCAAAACGGCGGGCGGACAGCCGAGGGCATGGGATTCCGTTGTTCCAGCTGATGGCAAGAACGCCAGTCGCAAAGAGAAACGTCAGCAGCAGTAAGAAAATCGCGATCACAGCGAAGTGCGTCTCCCGGCGGCAGGATCAGGGCTCATCGATCCCTTGAAAGGGCTGCTACACTCGAGAGGGGTGAGCCCCTTTCTACGAGGCCCGGTATGACCATTCGCTTCGCCTGCTGCATCCTGGTTGTGGTCACAGCAGCCGCCGGTGTTCGCGCGGCGGATGCCGATCCCGTACTTCCTCGGTTCGCCGAACCCAAGAAGGATTGGGCGTGGGACGAAGACAAACGCTTCGACTTTCTGATGGAGCGGCTCGCCAATCTCGAGGCGTCGCTCGACGCGGTCGAGGCCGCCATCGCCAAAGCGACGGGCAAGAAGAATGCCCGGTCCGGCTAGGCCCGCGTGGCTGATCGGAACAACTCGCTGATGGACCGCAAGGCCGGCGGCCCGATGCGGTGGGCGGAAGTTTACGGGACCAACGCGGAGAAATTCTTCTATCACCCGGGGACCCAAACACGACGTATCACACCGACACCGTCCTGCGGCAGATGGGGAGCGGCCAGGACGACAAGGTGGGAGCCGGAGTGCCCGCCACCCAGAGCGTCCCGGTGCACCAGCGGCCGCCGCAGTTCGATTACATCTACCGCGCGAATAGGGACGCCAAGGATCGGGCCGAAAAGGAGGCGCTGGCCTTGCAGGGCAAGGTGGATGAGCTGAACTCCCGCCGCGTGTCGCTCGAGCAGGAACAGGCCGAACTGTGGTGCAAGCTGGCGTTTCGTGCGATCCAACGGCTGAACATCCCCCGGAAGCCCCTACTGCGATTCCAGCTCGTGCCCGCATCGACGTCCGAGGCCGACCGGCAGAAAGCCGACGCGCTGGCTGCCGCCGCGAAGTTCCTGGGCACCGCGTTGCTGATCATCGACAAGGCCGAGGAGGATCAGGCGGCCGCGTTCGCGAACGTCAAGGACATCGTCGGCGATGGACGGAATGAATTCGACGACGCGCTCCTGAACGCGGACGCCGTCGCGGAAAGTGTGCCGGACAAAAAAACCGCCCTGGGGAAGTACGTGGCCCTGGCTCAGCTGCTCGACGACACGTCGAGCAACCTGAGCGAGAGCTACGAGGTGGCCATGGAGGGTGATCAGGCCCAAGACAGGGTCCGCAAAGACCGCTTCCGCGGGCTCCTACAGCAGTCGCTCATCGAATACGCTCAGATCGTCATGGCGCTGGACGAGCTGACGAGCGTCATGAAAACCGACTGGAAGGTCGCAGTCGATACCAAGACTCGCGTCTCGCAGGACGATGCACCGCGGGAGCCGCAGCGAGTCAGGATGTCCGATGACCGCAACACCGCCGGGAACGGCGACCGGCCCGGTGTGCTGGACGTCGCATCCGGTGGCTTTGATGGCCAGGCGGGTGGGGCGAAGACGCCGCTGAACGGACCTCCGGCAGGGAATGTCGATGAGGCGATCGATCGCGGCCTCCGGTGGCTCGTGTCGCACCAGCTGGCGGACGGTGGCTGGTCGTTCGATCATGGCTCGTGCCCTGGCTGCCAGGGCCAATGCGGCAACTCAGGCAGCAGCGTGAACGACCGGGCTGCCGCCACCGCGTTTGCGCTCTTGGCGTTCTACAGACACGGGGATTCGCACAAGCAGGGCCCGCACAAGGACAAGCTGCTCAAGGGCGTCGCCTTTCTCGCGGGGCTGTCTACGAGCGGCGATGGCAAGTGCTACGGCCAAGCGGGAAACATGTATTCGCAGGGCTGCGCCGGCATCGCGCTCGCCGAGGGCTACCGCCTGACCAAAGATTCGCGGATCAAACCCGCTGCCCAGGCGGCGTTGAATTTCATTCAGGAGAGCCAGGACCCGGAGGGGGGCGGCTGGCGATACAGTCCGCGGCAGAAAGGCGATACGTCGGCCACAGGCGGGCAGGCAGCGGCCTTGGCGGCCGGGAAGTCAGCCGGCTTGGCGGTGAATCCGGCAACGCTCTTGAAGGTGAACGGATTTCTCAACTCCACGCAGGCCAATGGCGGCGCCAGCTACGGATATACAGACCCCGGTAACGCACTCAGAACGACCGCGGTCGGCCTGTATTGCCGCGCCTTGATGGGATGGCGGGCAAACGATCCCCCGATGCGGCAAGGCCTTTCGCGGCTCTCGACGACAGGCCCGTCGAAGGATCTGTATTTTGACTACTACGCCACGCAGGCGACTCGGCTTGCAGGCGGGGACTCGTGGAACGCTTGGAAAGGCCCGATGCGGGAAAAGCTCGTGGCAACCCAGGCTCGCGACGGGCATGTCGCAGGCAGTTGGTACGAAGGCGTGGAGGGCGGGCACGGCGCGCAGGTGGGCGGGCGCGTGTATTGCACGAGCCTCGCCTCGATGATCCTGGCGGCAGACGCCCGGTGAGCAGAGGGCGGGGCCTCTTCTTGAGGCCACAGTCGCAGCGGCCCTGCCGGCATCCACCGACTCAGCGGTAGGCGGGCGGGCCCCACTGCGGTGCGGCGGGCTGCTGCTGATAGCCCGGCTGTTGATAGCCCGGCTGTTGATACGCCGGCTGCTGGAAGGATTGCTGCCGCTGCGGCTGCGATGGCTGCTGATACGCCGGCTGCCCTTGCCACGACGTGGGCTGCGCCTGGCCCCACTGTGACTGCGTGCTCGCCGGCTGCGCCGCGACAGGCTGCATTCCGGCAGTCTGCGGCCCGGTGAATCCCTGCCGCTCGCGGACGTCCTGAGCGACTCGCACGGCCTCTTCCTGCACCCGTTCGCCTACCTGCTGCCCCACGATCAAGGCCCGGGCCCGGTCGAAGTTCACGGTCGGGATGCCGTTGTTCCAGCTGATGGTGAGCACACCGGTCGCAAAAAGAAACGGCAGCAGCAGGATCAGCAGCCGCGATCCCCAGCGGGTGCCCGCCACCTTCGCCACCGGTGCCGGCAGCATCGGCGCCGCGAGGCCCACTGCCTGCTGCACCATCGTTTTCTTCTTCTTGGCCATCGAATGCTCCTCCGCAGGCGTTCTTACCGGATCGCCGCGACTCGATCGAGTGAGAAATCGGCATAGCGCGGTGGGGGCGTTCAGCCGCGTGAGCCCGACCGGATGTCGATCGGCTCAGAGTGCCCAAGTTGCGTAGGCGGTCGGGGCGATCCCGGCGCTTCCGCTTAGGGCTTCTAGGGCAGGTGCCGTCGCTTGCGCTTGGGGCTTTTAAGAATCTTCTCGTGGGGCGGTTTTTCAGGCACCGATAAGGCAGGGGGGACGGTTGACGTGTGAGGAACCACGCCGATGAGTGATGCCGCCGCTTCCGATGCGAACGCCCTCTCTGCGCAGCTCGGCTCCGCCGATGCGGGCGTGCGTCGCGCGGCCGCGGAACGCCTCGCCCGCATGGGAGAGGACGCCGCGCCGGCTGCGGTGGCGCTCGTGCGGGCCTGCGGCGATGGAGACGAGCGGGTGCGGGAGCAGGCTGTCGCGGCGCTCGAGGATCTCGGGCCGCCCCCCGCGGAGGCAATTCGCCAACTCATCGGTCTCGTGGCCCACCGCGATCCGCTCGTCGCCTACTGGGCAACGACGCTGCTTGGGCGAGCCGGGGAGGATGCGGCGAGTGCGGTGCCGGCGTTGACGGGATGCCTGGCGTCGCCGGCTGACCTGTCGGTGAGGCAGCGGGCGGCATGGGCCCTGGGAAAGATCGGCCCGGCGGCTGCAGCGGCCCGTGAGGCACTCGGTCGGGCGGCAAACGATGCCGATCCGCGGCTGGCCCGGCTCGCCACCGAGGCACTCGCGGCGATCGGCGCATGAGGCCGCGGGACACGGAGGGGGCGATGGCGGTGCCGCATCCACGAAGGTCATCGCCTCGGCGCGCCGCAAGCTGGCGATCGATCGCCGTCGCGCTGGCCCTCAGTGTGGTCAGCGCCGCGCGGGCTAGCGACCTCGTGCCGATCCGCATCCCGGGCACAGCGGCCGCGCCAGTGGCCGACATGCCGCCGCTCGTGCCGATCGTCAGAACGCCGCCGGCGCCTGCGCAAGTTGCGATCCGCTCGCTGCCCGTGGCGCCCGTCGCGGTGCAACGCCCCGTGCCCGCGTTGCCTCTGCCACCGATACTTGCGCCGGCGGCGCCGGTCGTGCAACCGCCTGTGGCTGTGGCGCCGCCGATGCCGCGGCCGCTCCCTGTCGCCGTTGCGCCGCCAGTCGTGCCGCAAGCGCCCGCGGCTGTCGCGCCGCCGATCGTGCCACCAGCGCCCGTGGTTGCTGCGTCGCCGATTGCGCCGCCGATGCCCGTGGTCGCTGCGCCACCACTTGCGTTGCCCGCACCACCAGTCGCGCCGCCTCAGCCACAGGTTGCTGCTGCGCCGCCGCATGCTCTGCCGCCGCAGCCCCCAGCACCCGTGGCTGCCGCCGCCCCGCCGCCGCCGCCATCTGGCAAACCGACCGACTCGATCCTCGTCGCGAGCTTCAACATCCAGGTGTTCGGCGAATCGAAGCTCGCCAAGCCGCAGGTGGTGGACGTGCTCACGCGGGTCGTGCGGCGGTTCGACGTCGTCGCTGTGCAGGAGGTGCGAGCCAAGTCAGACAGCGTTGTACCCACGTTCGTGAACGCCATCAATGCCGACGGCAGCCGCTACCAATACGTCATTGGGCCACGGCTGGGCCGCACGGCGAGCAAGGAGCAGTACACGTTCATCTACGACTCTACCCGGATCGAGATCGATCCGTCGTCGGTGGCGACGCTGCCCAATCCCGGCGACAAGCTCCACCGGCCGCCGCTGCGGGCCCGGTTTCGCGTGCGGACGAACCCGCCCGAGGCGGGCTTCAGTTTCTGGCTCGTCGATATCCACACCGACCCCGACGAGGTGCCGCAGGAAGTGGATGCACTCGCAGATGCGTTCGTGTCGATGCGATCGGTGATTCCCGATGAGGACGACGTGATTCTCCTCGGCGACCTGAACGCCGGCCCGCCGCAGTTTTGCCGCATCAAGCAGATCCCGGGCATCGGCTGGGCCGTATCGGGCACGACGACCAACACGCGGCGTTCGAAGACCTATGACAACCTGATCTTCGACCGCACCGCGACGACCGAATACACCGGCCGCTGGGGCGTGCTCGATCTGCAGGAGACGTTCGGGCTCCCGCTCGACAAGGCGCTCGAGGTTTCGGACCACAACCCCGTGTGGGCCGCCTTCAGCCCCTGGGAAGCCCAACGCATCGCCGGCCGCTGAGCCGCGAGCTTTGACCCCCTCCCAGTTTCTGTACCAGTGCTCATGAGAGAGATG
>JBAVTF010000008.1:0-36071 GCA_049695995.1 Pirellulales bacterium
CGGACATCCTGTCCTTCGCTCGCTCGGATGCCGCCTTCGCTTCGGCATCCTGCCTGCGCTCGGCGGCATACGCCGGCTCCCGGGGCACGGGCAGCCCCTCACGGGCGTATTGGCTCTCAGGAATAGAGGCGGGTAGGCGAGGGGGTCGGTGCAAGCTCGAGGAGCATTGGACCGAGTCTTCGAGGTCCCCGCGACGAGACTTGTACCGCCCCCGAAGCCGGCAAGTGCGCGCGCACCGCGCAAAAGCATGCGGCGGGCCGGGCGCCCTGACGCCCGACCCGCCGCGATCGTTTGAGTGCTGCTCACCGCTGGAAACAGGCCGTTGCTGGCCGTCTCCAGCTGGAATTAGCAGCCCTTCTTGCAGCCGAGGCCGCAGCCCTTGCGAGCCTTGCCACAGCCGCCGTTGCCGCCGCAGTTGCCGGCGCCCAGCTCATCGGCCGGCACCTGCTCCTCGACACACTTGCGGACAGTGACGCACTGCTGCTTGGTCACCTTCTTCGGCACGCGGACCACGTACGACTCCGTCTTGGTCTCCGTGACGCAGTCGCTGGCGCACACGGTGTAGCTCTTGGTCCGCTGCTGCGGCACCATCACCGTGTAGCACACGTCCTTCGAACGCTTCTCGGCGACGCAGCGATTCACCGTCACCTCGCGGGTGCGGCTCTCGACGCGGCACTTGTTGACGCACACCGTCTTGGTCCGGGTCTCCGGAACCATCTTGGTGACGCAGTAGGTGCCCGACCGCTCCTCGCACCGGCTCTTGTGCACGCAGACCGTCTTGGTGCGGGTCTCGGGCACCATCTTCGTGACACAGTAGGTCCGGCTCCGCTCCTCGCAGCGGCTCTTGTGGACGCAGATCGTCCGCGTCCGCTGCTCGGCACGGCACTTCTTCACGCAGTAGGTGAAGGGCACCTGCTCGCACTCGGTCTTCCACGACGTGACCTCGATCTCCTTGGTCTCGCACGTGGGCACCCACTTGCGGCAGCAGACGACCTTCGGGCAGCAGGGATTGCCGGCGGCGTCATACTTGCCGTTCGCCGAAATCTCCTTCGCCTCGGTCACCCAGTGGCCGCCGCGGCAGGTCACGGTCTTCGTGCCCTTGACGGCGACGCGCTTCGACACCGTGCGGGTGCCGGTCATCTCCTCGGTGTAGGGCACCATCACCGTGTAGGCCTGCTCGACCTGCTCGGTGTAGGGCACGCGCACCGTGTAGGTGGCCGACCGCTCTTCCTTGACGGGCACCATCACCGTGTAGGACTTCTCGACCTGCTCGGTGTAGGGCACGTTCACCTTCCACGTCCGCGTCCGCTCTTCCTTGACGGGCACCATCACCGTGTAGGACTTCTCGACCTGCTCGGTGTAGGGGACGTTGACCTTGTACTCGACGGTCTTCGTCTCCGGCACGTTGACATTGACGGTGTATTCGACCGTCTTCGAACGCTGCTCCGGTACCATCACCGTGTAGGTCCGCGTCTTCTCCTCGATCCGCGGCACCTTCTTCGTAACCTGGAAGGACCGCTCGCGGACCTCCGTCGTCCACTCGGTGGCCTCGACCTCGCGGATCTCCGGCACCATCTTCCACACCTTCACCGTCCGCATGGCTGGACCGGCCTCGGCGGCGGCAGCCTCGGCAGCGGCAGGAGCGGCGGCAGCCGCCTCACCGACGAGCACCGAGCCGTCGGCCTTGGCAGCCGCGGCGGCATCCTCACCATGGGCGAACCCGCCGGCGATGCAGACGCCGGCGGCCGCGGCCCAGGGCAGGAAGCTGAATGTCAATCGCTTCTTCACAGAAACCTCCAGAGGGAAAGGGATATCAGTTCGTTTCGCGAAACAGGTCCCCGCGACCGCGTGGAGGCCATCCCAGTCGGTGGCTTGTCCGGCGCCGGCACTACGGGCGAGCGGGCCGGCACGCCTCCTCGGACGCGGCTGCCCGTGTGACGAGCTTCCGCAGCCGGAAGGGTTTGCGCTGCCGGCAAACTCTCGTCAGAAGATCGGGCTTCGCAGCCCGGAAAAGTCACCGCGGCTTACGATCGACGGATTGTTCCGTCGGTGCCGATGGCGCGGCCGCTCGGGGGCAGTCGCCGGAACCCATTGGCCCGCCTTCGCAGCAGGTCTCCAGGATCATTCCGCACTGCCGACAGATGAGCTTCGCACGAATCTCGTGCGTCTCGCCGAGGCAGACCGGGCAGCGAGGCGTCGACATGACTGGCTCAGCCCACGAGAAAGACGAAGAGTTCCTTGGGCCCGTGGGCCCCGAGCACGAGGATCCGTTCGATGTCGCCCGTCCGGCTCGGCCCGGTGATGAACGAGAGCATGCTCGGCATCCGGCCGGCTGCCCGCTCGCGGGCGAAGTGCAGGGCGTCGCCGACAGTGGCCACGACCTGATCCACCGCCAGCACCACGATGTGCACGTGGGGCAGGATCGATAGCCCGCGACCGCCGCAGGTGCGGCTCGACACGAGGATCGACCCGGTCTGCGCCACTGCCGCGTCGCAGGCCGTGATGCCGGCGTCACAGGCCTCGAGGACATTTTTATCGAAGCCGGTCGGGCCATCGACACGCTGCACGTCGCACGCCAGTCTCGAGAGCACGGGATCGATCAGGGGATGTGCGTGGCCGGCGACCCGCTGCCAGCCTCGCTCCCGAACCAAGGCTCCGATCGCCTCTGCAGCCGCCTGGAGATCGGGCACGCGGCAGGGTACGGCGCGGAGCTTCTCGAGGTTCTCCATAAAGATCTGCACCCGCTCGGCAGGCGTGTCGCCGCCGTCGGGCAGCCACGGCTTGGCGACCTCGGCCGGGAGAACGTTGAGCGCCGGCAGACCGCTGGCCGCGGCCGGCGTGACCGCCTGTTCGGCTGCGTGCGACTTCAGGTGTGGCACCGGCGCCGGCACGCGGAGCGCCTCACGGATTCGGGCCAGGATCGTGTCGCGGGCAGAGGTCGGCGGTGGTGAGGCGGGTGCGATCATGATGCGGTTTTAGCCGGGGCATGGGGGCGGCTGCGGGCCGACCACTGGGCGCGGAAACTCTGTGCGGGGGCGGCGGGCAGATCGCGGCTGGCAAGCCAGTCCTTCAGGAGCGGCGGCCGAAGCGCCTTCAGCAATCCCAGCGAGCGGCGAAACATCGCGCCGCCGGCTGCGAAGAGCCACGGCCGTCGGGCCGCGACCACGAACAGCCGGTGGCCGAGGCGTTCCAGCCGGCTCGGGGCCGTACGAGCGGCATTCCGCCGGTTGTGGAGCAGGTGGTGGTGGATGTCAATCCGCACCGGGCAGGCGTCGGTGCAGGCGCCGCACAGCGAGCTGGCCCCGGAGAGGTGGTTCCAGTCGGCCAGGCCGCGAAGATGCGGCGTGATCACCGAGCCGATTGGCCCCTGGTAGGTGGTGCCGTAGGTGAATCCGCCGACGTTCTTGAAGATCGGACAGACGTTGAGGCAGGCGCCGCAGCGGATGCAGTGGAGGCTATCCCGCTGCTCCGGGTCGGCGAGGATCGCCGTCCGCTGGTTGTCGAGCAGCACGAGGTGCATCTCCTCGGGCCCGTCGCATTCGCCAGGCTGTCGCGGGCCAGCATAGAGCGTGTTGTAGCAGGTCATCGGCTGGCCGGCCCCGGCCGTGGCCAGCATCGGCAGCAGCACGGAGAGGTCGTCGAGGTTTTCGACCACCTTCTCGATGCCCGAGATCGAGATGTGCACCCGCGGCAGGGCCGCCGTGAGCCGGGCGTTGCCCTCGTTCTCGGTGATCGAGATCTGGCCCGTTTCGGCGACGAGAAAGTTTGCCCCGGTGATCCCCACGTCGGCATCGACGTAGAGCCGTCGCATGTGCCGGCGGGCGATCATCGTCAGTTCCTCGGGGCTGTCGGTGGGGGCCGAGCCGAGGTGCTTACCGAAGAGGTCGCTGATCTCGTCGCGCCGCACGTGCATGCACGGGAAGACGAAATGATAGGGGGGTTCACCGCGGAGCTGCTGGATGAACTCCCCGAGGTCGCTCTCCACCACGCCGTAGCCATCTTTCTCCATGGCGGCGTTGAGGTGGATCTCCTCGCTCGTCATACACTTGCTCTTGATGATCGCCTTCGCCTTGGCGGCGCGGAGCAGACCGAGGACGATCGTCCGGGCCTCCTCGGCGTCGCGAGCCCAGTGCACCTGCCCGCCGTTGGCCTCGAAGTTGGCCACGAATCGGGGCAGCAATTCGTCGAGCCGATTGACGGCCGACCACTTGGCGAGGCTCGCCGCGTCACGGGCATGCTCCCAGTCGCGATACCGCGCCTTCTGCAGATCGCGGTTCGTGTAGTAGCCGCCGAGGGCCTTGCGGACGAAGGCCCGGTGCCCTGTGTCGCGCACATGAGCGGAAGCATCTTTTAGGAACTGTTTCTTGGCGAGCATTTCTACAGGATAGTCGCTTTTGCGCCCGGCAGGAGGTCGGGGCAGTCCGGTGCGATGATTGCACGCGAACGGGGTATGGCCTGCGTATTTCACGCGGTGTAGCGTGAAAGTGAAAAGCCGTGGTATCGTCGCCGGTTCCCCCGTTTCGCAGGCGTCCGTATGCTGCCATTGGAGGCAATCAAGCTCGGCCAGCTCGCAGTCTATGGCGTCATCTGGCTTGCGACCACGGTGGCGTGGGGGGCGTCATGTATCTGGGTCGAGCGGGATGCTCGCGAGACGTTTGGCCGCTCGTTGCCGTGGCGGTCGCTGTTGACGGCAGTGGGCGCGGCCTTGTTTCTCGGGACGTGCCAATTCGGTGCGTCTTTCGTGCCATTCTGCGTCGGCCTCGTCGTGTGCTCCGTGGCGACCTACGTGGTCGTCCGTGACGCCCTCGTCGCTCCTGATCTCCGGCTCGTTCCGTTCATCGCCGTCAGCGAGTCCGTCAGCCGGGCGCTCAGGAAAAGCGGCCTCGAGGCTCGGGTGCAGCAGCTGTTGGGCCGGGAGGGCGTCGCTGCTCTCGTGCCGTTCGGAGGGCCGGCCGTCACTGTTCTGGCCCACGACGGCCGCGTGTATGCCGCCGACAGCCAGCCAGGCGGTGACCGCGAACACGCGCGGGCACTCGTCGCCGCCCAAGGAATCCTCGGCGATGCCGTGGCCAAGCGGGCGACCGAGATGCATCTCGAATCCAAGACTGGACAGGAAGTTCAGGTGCGCTACCGCATCGACGGCATGATGCAGGCGATGCACGTGTTGCCAGGAGAGGCGGGCCAGGCGATCGTTACCGCGCTCAAGGAGCTCGCCGGCATGGATGGCGCCGAGAAGCGTCGGCCGCAGGATGGCTCGTTCGCGGTGATTGCCGAGGGCGTCAGGCTTGACGTCCGGGCTGCCTCTGGTCCGAGCACCATCGGCGACAAACTCGGGCTCTGGCTGCTCGACACACAGGGTCGCATTTTAAAGGGGGGGCTCGCCGGACTCGGCATGCGCGACTCGCTGGTGCAGACCCTGCGCGGCATCATCCATCAGGGGCGCGGCATGCTGATCGTATGCGGCCCGCCGGGCTGCGGGAAAACGACGACCGCGTACGCCGCGTTGGGCGAGATCGACGTGCTCACGCGGAACATCGTCACGATAGAGGATCCGATCGCATACCGACTCGACAACGTCTCGCAGACGGCGGTCGATATCGCGGCTCATCTCACCTTCACGAAGATCCTGCGGGAGTCGCTCCGACAGAATCCTGACGTCATCCTCGTGGGCGAATTGCGGGACAAGGAAACGGCCGAGATCGCGATGCAGGCCACCCTGACCGGTCACTTCGTATGCACGACGATGCAAGCGGCTGACACGGCCACCGCGATCACACAACTGCTTGAGATCGGCATCGATGCCGCGCTGCTCCAGTCGTCCATCATTGCGGTGCTCGCCCAGCGGCTCGTGCGATTGCTCTGCCCGAAGTGCAAGGAGGCGTATCAGCCGTCGCCCGAGTTGCTGCGGCGGCTGGGATTGCCAGCCGACAAAGTACCCGTCCTCTACAAGGAGGTTGGCTGCCGTGCGTGCCATGGCAGCGGGTTCCGCGGCCGCACTGGCGTGTATGAGTTGCTTGTATGTGATGCCGACATCCGCAGCCTGCTCGGCGGCAGGCCTTCGGTCGACGCGATCCGCCGCACTGCTCGCAGGAATGGCATGCGGACGATCGGGCAATCGGCGCTCGCGAAGGCCTGTGAAGGTGTGACGAGCATCGGTGAGGCCGAGCGGGTGACCCGGTGAACCCACGGAAGTTGGAGACTCGATGCTGACAGCTCTTCTGGCTTCCTCCGCTCCGGCCCATCTCGTCGGCAACCTCCTCGTCGCCATGTCCATGGCGGGGCTCGCGGCCTATGGCTGGCAGCACGGCGTATTCCTCGCTGTGATCGCAGGGCTTCAGGTGCTCGGCTCGTTTATCGCGGCGCTGGCCCTCGTGCCGCTCGTGGCGGCCGGCAGCGAAGCGATCGGGTGTCCGCCGGCCCAGGCGATCGGCGTGGCCTACCTGCTCACGTTTCTCGCCCTGCTGATCGCCACGCGACTGGCCGTCGGCGGTTTCGTGCCAGAAGGGGCGGTGCGGTTCGCGCCGATCATCGACCGCGTCACCGGCGGCTGCTTCGGGGCCATGGCCGGGTTCGTACTGGGCGGCAGTCTGCTGATCGGTTGGTCGCAGCTCCGGATGCCGGAGTCGTTTCAGCTGGAGGTGTCGAGCCTCAAGCTCGACGCGGGCGCGCGGCTGCTTGCGACGTTCGGACGGTGCGTGGAGTCGAATCCGCAGCGGCGTGCGGAGCTTCTGGGGGGCGACCCGTCGGCCACGGCCCGCGGCCTGCTCGACTGCTATCGCGAGGGGGACTGGCGGACGGCCCGGCGTCCTGTCGCAGAGCCGTCAGGAGACGGTGCCGGCGAGGACCTCGGCCAAGTGGACGGTGCGGGGACGGACGCCGCTCCCGCCGAGGGAGCCGCTGGCGTGGCACCGTGAGATCCAGCCATCGAGCTGCAGTTGGCAGCTCGGGTCGCTCGACACGATGTAGTCGCAGCCGGTCCGCACGAGCGAGCCCCCCTTCACCTCCGCCATGGCCGTGGAGATCATCGGGAATTTCACGCTGAACAGGCCGCCGAACCCGCAGCAGCTCTCGGCCTCGTCGCATTCGACGAGCTCGAGGCCCTTCACGGCGCGAAGCAGCTGCCGCGGCTCGTCCTTGATCCGCAACTCGCGGAGCCCGTGGCAGCCGTCGTGGTAGGTGACGCGGTGCGGGAACCGGGCGCCGACGTCGGTCACGCCGAGCCGCTTCACCAAGAACTCGCCGAACTCGAACGTCCGTGCCGCCAGGTCGAGCGCCGCTGTCTCGTGGGGCGTGCCCGCGAGCAGTTCTGGATAGAAGACCTTCATCATCGCCACGCACGAGCCGCTCGGACCCACCACCGCCTCGGCGCCGGCGAACACCTCGAGGGCCCGGACCGCCACCTGCCGAGCCTCGTCCCAGTAGCCCGCATTGAAGCTCGGCTGGCCGCAGCAGGTCTGGCCGGCACGGAACGTGCACGTATGCCCGAGCCGCTCAAGTACCGTCGCCACCGCCATGCCCACCTGCGGCGCCATCTGATCGACGAAACAGGGAATGAAGAGATCGACGTTCATATGGGCCAGTGTAGTCGGTCGTTCCTCAAAACCCATTCGGCCTGGGCGGCGGTGTTGATGCCTTTTTGAATGAACGTCGCCCTTCTCGACGAAGCCGGGATCGGCGGAAGCTCGAGGAGCATTGGGCCGCCGCGGCCCACCGCGACGAGACTTCTGCCGTTCCGGCGGTGTGTATGAGTTAGCGTCGTGCTGGTGAACGGTCAGGACCGCCGCTTGATCGCGCGCACCAGGGCCGCGCCCATGTCGGCGGGGCTCTCGGCGATCTCGATGCCCGCATCGGCCAGGGCGGCGAGCTTTGCTTCGGCCGTCCCCTTGCCGCCGGAGATGATCGCGCCGGCGTGGCCCATCCGCTTGCCCGGAGGGGCCGTACGGCCCGCGATGAAGGCGGCACACGGCTTCGTCACTCGCGCTTTCACGTAGGCAGCCGCCTCTTCCTCGGCGCTTCCGCCGATCTCACCCATCATCAGGATGGCGTGGGTGTCGGGGTCATTCTGGAAGAGCTCGAGGATGTCGATGAACGAGGAGCCGACGAGCGGGTCGCCGCCGAGGCCCACGCAGGTGCTCTGGCCGTGGCCGAGCTGCGTGAGCTGCCAGACGGCCTCGTAGGTGAGCGTGCCGGAGCGGCTCATCACGCCGACGTGGCCGGGCGTGTGGATGTAGCCAGGCATGATTCCGATCTTGCACTCACCCGGCGTGATCACACCCGGGCAGTTGGGGCCGATGAGTCGACTCTTCGAGGCCTGAACGACCGGCATCACACGGGCCATGTCCATCACCGGGATGCCCTCTGTGATCGCGATCACGAGCTCGATGCCGGCGCCCACGGCCTCCAGGATCGCGTCGGCCGCGAAGGCCGGCGGCACGAAGATCATCGTGGCGTTGGCTCCCGTCGCGTCCCGCGCCTCGGCCACGGTGTTGAACACCGGGAGGCCAGCGACTGTCTCGCCTCCCTTGCCCGGCGTGACGCCGCCCACCATGCGGGTGCCGTAGTCGAGGCAGCCGCGGGTGTGGAACTCACCCACCTTGCCGGTGATGCCCTGGCAGATGACCCGGGTGTCGCGATTGACGAGGATGCTCATGATGATGTCCTAGGCCTTGCTGGCGGCGACGACTTTTTTCGCGGCATCGGTGAGGCCGTCGGCGGTGATGATCTTCGCGCCGCTGGCCGCGAGGATCTTCTTGCCCTCCTCCACTTCCGTGCCCTCCAGCCGCACGACGAGCGGCACGGTGAATCCGACGGTTTTCGAGGCCTCGACGAGGGCCGTGGCGATCGTCGTGCACCGCATGATTCCGCCGAAGATATTGACGAGGATGGCCTTCACGTTTTTGTCAGACAGGATGATCCGGAAGGCCTCCGTCACCTGATTGACGTCGGCACCGCCGCCGACGTCGAGGAAGTTGGCGGGCTCGCCGCCGTGGTACTTCACGAGATCCATCGTGCTCATCGCGAGGCCGGCGCCGTTGACGAGGCAGCCGATCGTGCCCGAGAGCTTCACGTAGGAAAGGCCTGCCGCGGCTGCGCGGATCTCGGCCGGCTCCTCTTCAGCCTCGTCGCGCAGGGCGGCGACGTCCTTGTGGCGGAACAGGGCGTTGTCGTCGAACGTCATCTTCGCGTCGAGCGCCACGAGCGTGCCATCCTTCGTGAGCACGAGCGGATTGACTTCGAGCAGCGAGGCGTCGAGGTTCACGAACGCGGCACAGAGCTTCTTGAAGAACGTCTCGGCGTGCCGCCAGCTCGCGGTGGGGAGGCCGAGCTTCGAGGCCAGGAGCCGGGCCTGCCAGCCGCCGAGGCCACGATCAGGATCGAACGGCTCGCTGAGGATGAGCTCGGGCGTCTTGGCCGCGACCTCCTCGATGTCCATGCCGCCGGCAGTGCTCGCGATGAGCACGGGCGAGCCGACGCGGCGGTCGACGAGCACGGCGCAGTAGAGCTCGCGGTCGATCGCACAGCCGCTCTCGACGAACACTTGCCGCACCACCTGCCCCTCGGGGCCGGTCTGGATCGTGACGAGGGTCTTGCCGAGCAGACCGGCCGCGATCCGTCGCGCGTCGTCGGCGCTCTTCGCGAGTTCCACGCCCCGTTGCTCGGAGCCCTGCACCTTGCCCTTGCCGCGGCCGCCGGCATGGATTTGCGCCTTGACGGCACAGACGGGCGTGCCGAGGGCGGTGAACGCCGCCGCCGCCTCGTCGGGCGTGCGGGCCACGCGGCCGGCGAGCACCGGCACGCCAGCGGTGCGAAGAAGGTCTTTGGCCTGGAACTCGTGAATCTTCATGACGGCCTCGCGGGAGAACAGGCTGCCGAGCCGCGGCAAATATCCCAGGAAAACGCCCGGCTGCAAGCCGGTAGGCCTGTCACGCCGTGACAGGTTTCTTTCCGGTCACGGCGTGACCGGGCTACCATAGGCCCGTCACTCCGTGACGGGCTGTCCACAGAGCCTGTTGCGGAGCAACAGGCCTACGAGTGGACTACGCGTAGGCGGCGTCCGATCGTTCCCGCTGCATCCGCTGCCGCCAGTAGGGCGTCGTGCAGAGGAGCAGCTTGCCGGTGCCCTCGTAAACGTAGGCCCGCTTCTGGCCGGAAAGCCAGAAACTGAGCAGGGAGCGGGCGGGCCGCTTCACCGTGAGCCGGATGCCGGTCGTGCGGGCGATCACGAACGGCCCGTCGGCCACGAGCCGGTCGTTCTTGAGCGCGACCTCCTGCACAGGGCCGTCCACCGACAGCACCACCTGGCCTTCCCCCTTGAGCGCGGTCTTGTACCAGAACAGCCCCTGGTCGGCCCAATAGCTCGTCCAGAGCGGCTCACGATGCACGGAGAGATTCACTTCGCCGTCGCTGGCCCAGAAGCATTTCGTGTCGAGGATCCAGCGCTCGTTGCGCCGGATCTTGAAAATGTGGAAGCCGCCGAGCGTCGAGTCGAGCCACACGCTGCCCGTGCCGGCATAGCGTGGCCGCAAGAGCGACTCGTCGGAGAACAGCGAGACCCACCAGGCCTTGAGCGAAGGCAGCGGCACGTCCATCTGGATCGAGCCCTGCATATGGTTGAGCGCGCCCTTTTCCGTGCGGACGTCGTCGTCGTCGAGGTCGACGCGCACCCACCGCATCCCCTCGGTCTGCTCGACCTCAAACGTCGCCATCGATCTTCACCTCCGGGCCACGCGTGATGCCGTCCGTCGTCCAGTCGACGCTCCAGCCAGGAAACGCGATCTGCGGATATGGATCGGGATCGAGCGGTGCTTCCGAGGAATGTACGATGTCGAACTGCCGGTTGGCACGGATGCGGCCGATCCGGAAGTACTTCGTGGTGTGCTGTGTCTTGGGATCGAGCCGCACCGTGCCGCTCGGGCCGGCGTATGACAGTCCGTCGCGAAACGCCTGCCGCACGGCCCCGGTCTCGAACGACCCCGCCTTCTCCACCGCCTGCTTCCAGAGGTGCACGAGGCACCAGTCGGGCTCCATCGGGTCGCCCGTGACGCGGTCGAAGCCGAACTCGTCGCGGAACCCGGAGATCCACTGGCGATTCGCGGGCGTATCGAGGCTCTGGAAATAGCAGGAGAGGGCGTAGTGGCCACGGACCTGCTCCGGCACGAGGCTCCGCAGTTCGTCCTCGGCAATGCTCGTGGAGAACACCGGTAGCTTCGCCGGATCGACCTTCGCAGCGGCGAGCGCCGGAAACAAGCCAAGGTTCGACGTGCCGTTGACGGTGCTCAGCACACAGTCGGCCCCGGAGTCGAGGATCCGTTGGACCGTCGCCGTGAAGTCACGTTCACCGAGCGGCAGGTACGCCTCGCCAACGACCGTCAGCGGCTTGCCTTGGAGATACTTCTTCGCGACGTAGTTGGCCGTCCGCGGAAACACGTAGTCCGAGCCGACGAGGAAGATTTTCTTCTTCTCGCCCCCGGCCGGGCTCATCAGCCAGTCGAGCGCGGGGAAGATCTGCTGGTTGGGCACCATGCCGCCGTAGACGACGTATTTCGATGACTCGTTGCCTTCGTACTGCACGGAATAGAACAGCAGTTTCCGGGCCTCCTCGATGAGCGGCAGCACCGCCTTGCGGCTGGCACTCGTCCAGCAGCCGAAGATGCAGGCGACGCCCTCGTCGAGCAACTGGCGGGCCTTCCTCACGAAGAGGTCGGTCCGCGACCGGGGGTCGGGCGCCCGCGTCTCGATCCGATGGCCGAGGATGCCGCCGGATGCATTGATCTGCTCGAAGGCGTGCAGCTCGATGTCACGGAGGCCCGTGGCGCTGATGCCCAGCGGGCCGGTCTGCGAATGGAGCATGCCGACGGTGACGCCGCGGGCCCGCGGCGGTAGGCCGAGCGAGCAGCCGGTGAACAGGGCCGGGGCCAAGAGGCGGGCGGCGGTGAGCGTCGCGGCCGTCCCATCGGCCAGCGCGCGACGGCGGGACACAGGCTGCGTCGACGACGATGGGGAGGTATGCGGATTGCCCATGCTCAGCCCTCGTTCATCCGCGCGTAGAGCGTCACGAATGCGTCAGGCTTGATGCTGACGTCACCGCGAAACGGCTGGTTCATGTCGAAGATCAGGAACATCATCGTGCCGAGGTAGGCCGCGAGGATCCCCCCGAGCACCAGTTGCGTGATGAATCGCATGTCGAACAGCCAGCAGATCGCGATGTTGAGGATCGCTCCCAGGATCATCACGAACCACATCGATGCCGGCAGCGACGATCCGACCGAGTAGAGCCGCATGCGGCGGCACTCCAGGAAATGATTGAGCTGCCGCAGGGCCTCGGCGTGGACGATCTCCTCGGAGGGCGTGCGCGGCTGGAACTCGAGCAGCTGGTCATGCACCGCCGCCGCCCGAATCGTGCCCTCTTCCGGCATGATGCCTTTTTGCTGGAGCGGCCAGGCGTATTTGATGACGTAGCGAGTGTAGTCACGAAGCAGCCAGCGGAGGTTCTGGCCATGGGGCTCGGGATAGCGGGAGACGTCTTCGTAGAGCGCCGACAGGGCGGCCGCCTCGCGGGTGACGTTGGAACCGGCGTCGGCGACGTTTTGATAGGCCGTGACCGCGATCAGGCCGAGCAGCAGGCCGTAGAAGACGCAGAAGCAGGAGAGCACGTAGCCGACGATGTCGTTGGAGCCGGAGGTGCATTTCACGAACGGCCGCAGGATTGGCCGCAGCAGGATCGACCCGATCCAATAGAAGCCGACGAACGCAGCCACGAAGAGCAGCGCCATCCGGTGGGGCGGCAGGTCATAGAGCCAGTAGAAGTCGGCGATCGACATCGGCATCCCTTCTCACTCAACAGCTTCGCCGTCGAGCGCGTAGATCGCAAGGTGCTTGCCGTCGGGGCCGCGGAGCTCCTCCACCCGGAACCGGCCGGCCACAGCCACGGGCCGGATCGAAAAATTCGTGCTCCGGCCCGGCAGCATTCGCACGACGACGCAGTCGTGGAGGGCGGCGCCGGGTCCGAAGCAGCATTCCTGGTTGTCGCGGACCAGGACGAACTGTGTCAGGCCCGCCTGCTGGAAACTGGGGAGGATGTAGCCCCGAATCCGCACCCGCTCCCGCTCCAGGGCCGTAACCCGCTTCGGGAGTAGCTCGCGGGCGAAGGCGGCTCCCTTCTCCATGTCGAGTTTGATGTCGTCGAAGGTGATCTCCCGCACCGGGCCGGAGGGAGCAGCCGCCCGCGCCGGAGCCGCGGTGGCATTGGTCGTCGCGCGGGGCGGCACTGCGGCCCGGGGGGGCGACGCGGCTGGACCGCAGCCGGCCAGCGCGACGAATGTCGCCGCAATGAAGAGTCGCGATCCGTGCGGTGTCATGGGCCGTGAGCCGGGGCGGGTCACCGCACCGATGCGTTCTCGAGGTGATAGAGCACGCCACCGGCGAGAGCGTCGGTGCCGACCGGCCGCACGTGGAAGCGGCCGGCGATCTTCCTCAGCCGAGGCGAGAACTCGATGCCGTCCGGATCGGCCAGATGCACGAGTACCCGATCGGTGATCTTCGGGTTGCCGCCGAAGCAGCAGTCGCCCTGGTCGCGGACGAGCAGGAACTGCACGATGCCCCGCTGCTGCTTGCCGGGATACATGTAGCCTTTGAGCAGCACGTCGCGGCCGTCGAGCGCACGGGCTGCGTCCGGCACCGCGTTGGCGGGATCACCGTCGGCCGGCTGGAGCGCGGCGTAGCTCAGCCGCGCGAACCCCGGCGGCAGTTCGGTCGCATAGACGACAGATTGATACGCCAGCCCGCCGACGAGTGCCAGCGCGCAGATGGCCATGGCGGCGATCGCGAGCGGCCGGCCGGTGAGTTCGGAGGGCCGCCTAGCAATGTCGCGCAGTGCCACCGAACCGAGCACGATCCCGATCAGCGGAACCACTGCCAGCCACCAATCGACAAAGGCCAACGGTGAAAAGGCGGCGAGCGACGCGGTGGCCACGGCGACTCCGGAGAAGGCGCGGTAGACCTCCACGTCGGCTTCAGCCAACGCGGGGGCGGCGACTTGCGGCGGCGAATCAAATAGTCCAGTGGCCATGGCGCAAGGCGACGGAAGTGGGCTGGGGCCCTTCATGCTACCGTGCCGCGCGGCCGGACGATGCCGGGGGCTTGAGCATTGCCCGCGACACGCCCGCGATCAGGAGCACGGCCGCCGCCCACGCTGCCCACTTCCAGGCCTGCCATCCCGCGGGGGCCGCCGCGGGGGAAGTCGGCGGCGGTGCGGCTGGATCGACACCGGGCAGGGCGTCAGTGGCATCTTCATCGGCGATGACCGGAGCGATCGTGGCCGCGAGGGCGGTGTCGTCGGCCGTGGGGGCGACGGCGGAGCCGTCTGCCGGCACAGTACCGCCGGGATCGTCGTCGCTTGTGTCCTCAGGCTTCGGTGCCGCCGCCGCCACGGCCGCCAGACCGGCCAGCGTCGCCGCGCGGCGGACCGCCTCTGGGTCGATCTTCTCGAGCTCGGTCACCGCAGCCGCAGCCTCGGGCAGCGGGCAGGCCTTCAAATAGTTCACCACCGGCTCGCGGACGAAGATGTTGTCAGCCTGGGCCGTCTTGAAGAGGTCGACGAGCTTCTCGATCACCGACCAATCCTGCCACCGGGCGAGGTCGGCGATCACGAGGTCGGCGAGCTTGGGCTCGTCGAGAAGGACGCGGAGCGACTGGAGCACCCGCGGCCGCGGCACGATGTCGGACTCTTCGCCCAAGAACCGCAGCGCCATCACGGCGGCATAGGTTTCGGCGAAGGGCACGTCGCGGGCCTTGCCCTCGTCGTCGGTGCGGTCGAGAAACAGCCGATCGACGAGGTCGAGACCGTCGGGACCGCGAAGCGTCACGTAGCAGGCAATGAGCGCGTCGAGTCCACTGCGGATCTCGGCCTGGTCTTCCGTGATCGCGGTGCCGTCGAGAATCTTCCCGATCCGCTCCGCATCGGCGGGCGAGCCGCAGACGCCGAGCATCGTGGCGTAGAGCCGACGCCGGTTGGCCTGCACCTTCGGGTTCTCGATCCACGCGAGGAGCTGCGTCGGATTCATCCGATCCTTCAGGCCTCGGACGTCGGCATACGGCGCCACGGCGAACTCGTCATAGGCATCGCGGGCGAGTGTCTCGTCGGCGTCCTCGAGATACTGCTGGAAGAAGGCGAGTCGGTCGGCTCCCTTTTCCGGCAAGTCGGCGAGCTTCTTGAGATATGCGACCGCGCGGTCACTCACGGCGATCGGGCTCGACCAGACGAGGTTCGGCGGCTCGACGCCCATCAGGAGAAAGAGCGAACCCACCGGCTTCTCCTCGAGCATGATCGTCTCGATCTGTTTCGCATCGGCGCCGCTGAGGCCCGCCTCCGCCACCAGATCCGCGCCCTTGAGCGGCTCGACGACCACGAACTTCGCCTTCGGCAGCGGCCCGTCGGCCCGCGGTCCGAGCGACGCGGCCGGGGGCGGCTCGACGAGTCGGGCGATCACCGCCGCCTGACTCTGGGCGATCTCCTGCGCGAACGTGAGCGACACGGCCGAACAGAACGGGCAGGCCCGAGCGACGAAGCCCACGGCTGCGGCAGACAGCGTGACGGCTACCACCAGGGAGACTCGAGAGAGATTTCGCATGGACCAGATTGTAGAGCACAAACGGTCGAACTATCGCCAACTCTCGAAAACCGCCGGCCGGGGGCACGTGCTCGCCGCCGGCGGATCGTGCGAGTTCACTTCTCGATCGGGATAGGTGGCTTTTTGGTCCGCACGATGCACCGGCGGCTGCGCGCGACCCCCGACCAGCTCCCCTGCTTGTAGGCCCGTCACTCCGCGTGGGCCTGTCACGCCGTGACAGGCTGCTTCACCGGTCACGGCGTGACCGGGCTACTTTACTGCCGTGAGGGGCTGCCCGTGCCCCGGGAGCCGGCGTATGCCGCCGAGCGCAGGCAGGATGCCGAAAGCGAAGGCGGCATCGAGCGAGCGAAGGCATGGATGCCGCAGCGAGCGTCCGGCGACGGGGCATGGGCAGCCCCGAACCCACGCCAGTTGACGCGACCTGCCTGGCGGTCGTTGGGGCAGTCTGGGAAAAAGGCTCCGGGCCGGTTGTGCGGCGTGTGCCGTTGGCTACGGTCGTGCCGAAAACACCATCAGGCGGCTTTGCCTACAACTGGGTGCCTGATGCGCTGGCGTTTCACCATGCTCCACACCTGCGAACGAACGTTCCGCCGTACGGCGGCCGTGGCCTGGGCCGTGGTTCTCGTGGCGTTGGCCTGGCCCGCTCTGGCGACCGCGGAGAACTGGGCGGCACAGTCGCAGTCGCAACTCCACGATCCCGGTCAGGCCCTGGGCAGCCGATCGCCTGCCGAAGCGGTCGTGCCTCCGGTGCCAGGTGTTCTGCAGCCGCCACGGACGCTTGCGGAGTGTGTGGCCCAGGCAGAGCGGCTCCATCCGCGGATTCGGGCCGCCCAGGCCGCCGTGGAGATGGCGCGGGGCAAGGCCGTGCAGGCGCGGCTCTATCCAAATCCCGTCGTGGCCGGGTTCTCGCCGCAGATGGCTGGCTCCTACAGCCAGTGGTCGGGCACCGTCGCCCAGGATCTCGTGACGGCAGGCAAGCTGCGGCTGTCGCAGCAGGCAGCGCTTCGAGAGGTGCAGAAGGCACAGTTCGAGCTCACGCGGGCCAGGTTCGACGTGCTCCGCGACGTGCGGCGCAGCTTCTATCTTCTGCTCGTCGCCCAGCGGCGACAGGAGATCTTCAACCAGTTGGTCCAGATCGCCACGCGGTCGTACGAGATCGGCCGCCAGCTCGCCGAGGCCGGTGAGGGCACGAAGGCCGACGTGCTGTTCTGGAACATCGAGCGCGACCGGGCCGAGGTGCGGCTCTTGAATGCCGGCGTCGATATCGAGACGGGTCGGCGGCAGCTCGCCGCCTCGATGGCCGTGCCGCGGGAAGAGATCGGCCCCGTGGCTGGTGACCTGCTTGCGTCCCTGCCCGACTTCGAACTGGCGATGCTCCAGGAGGAAGTGGTGCGGCTCAACGCCCTGCCTCGTGCCGCGTCGGCCGACGTGGCCCGGGCCCAGTGGACGCTCGAGCGGGCCGTGGTCGAGCCGATCCCCAACGTCAATCTGTTGGGTGGCTACCAGCGCAACGTGAACTTCCCCGCGCAGGATCAGGGCCTCGCGCAGGTGATGATGGAAGTACCGCTCTTCGACCGCAACCAGGGCAATATCCGCTCGGCCCAGGCCGACATCGCCAACTCGCGGGCGGCGCTCCGCACGATCGAGCTCGATCTCGCCACGCAGACGGCCCAGGCGGTGAATGCTTACCGCACGGCGCGGCGGCTGGTCGCCTGGTACGAGGAGTCGATCCTGCCGAAGGCCCGCGAGACGGTCGAGCTCACGCAGATGCTCTACGGCAAGGGGGAGGTCACGTTCTTGAGCCTCTTGCAGGCGCAGCGGACGCTCACGGAGACGGAGCTGGCATTCGTCGAGGCGCAGGCGGACCGTTGGTCCAACGCCGTCGCGATCGCCGACCTGCTGCAGCTCGAGGTGTTTCCGCCGACGTCGGCGGCCCCCGCGGCGATGGATGCTCCCGTGGGACCAAAGGAACGCGTGCCCGCCGCGAATCCGGCCGTCGTGCAGCCGCTCCCGCAGCCGTAGGCCCGTTGCTCCGCAACGGGCAGAACAGCCCGTCACGGAGTGACTGTCCCGCGGGCTGGCGTTCGTTACGGCCGAGAAGCTGGATTAGGCTGATCGATCGCCGGCACCTTAAAATAGAGCGTCGTCATGTCTGCCTCCGTCTCTCCACACGTGTCGCCGCCTCGCCCGCTTCTGTCGCGGATTCGCCGCAGCCTCACCGGAGTGGCCTTTCTCGCCGCCGGCGGGCTTGCCTGGTGGTGGCTGGCTACGCACCACTTTGGCGGTGGCGGGCACGACGCTGGACATGCGGAGGGCGAGCCTGCCTCGGCTGCCGCGCCTGACGACGTCGTCTCGCTGCCGGCAGCGACGGCTGCTGCCGAAGTCGCGGCGGTGACGGTGGGCCGTGTGCCACTTCGCGACCATGTAACGGTCCCGGGGCGGATCGATTACGACGCCCGACGGCAGATCGACTATGCCGCGCCGGTTGATGGCATCGTGTCGCAGATGCTGGTTCGGGTACGGCAGCGGGTAAAGGCCGGGGATCCGCTGGCGGAGCTTTCCAGCCGCGATGTGGGCATGGCCCGCAACGACGTGCGGAAGTGCATGGCCGATCTTGCGATCGCGGCGAAGGCGGCCGACTGGGCCGCGACCATCCACAAGAATGTTGAGGCGATGCTCGGGGCGCTGGATGCCCATCCGCCGCTCGACGACGTCGAGAAGCGGTTTGGCAAGGAGTTGCTTGGCAACTACCGCGACCGAATCCTCGGCAGCTATTCGAAGCTCTTGCAGGCCGAGAAAGTGCGGGCCAGCACCAGTTCACTGGAAACCGGTGGCGTGCTGTCCGGCCGCATTGTGGAAGAACGGCAGAGCAACCTGGAGGTGGCGCGGGAGCGGTTCCTGGCGGAGTGCGAGGAGGCCCGGTTTCTCACGCGGCAGGATCGCGACAAATCAGCCGCCGAGCAGGAGCAGGCGGAGCGGGTGCTCGAAATTTCCCGGGAGCACCTCAGGGCGCTCGTGGGCAACTCCGATGGAGGTGCTTCCCAGGCCGCCGAGCCAGCGAACGACGATTCGCTCAGCACGCTCGTGCTCCGCTCGCCAATCGACGGTCTCGTGGAAGACATCTTCGTGGCCCGGGGCGAGCGGGTGGAGCCGGGCAAGCGGATGTTCGTCGTGGCCGACACGACTACGCTCTGGGTGCGGGCACTGGTGCATGAGCGGCAGTGGACCGCCGTCGATGTGGCCGATGGGCAGACGGTCAAGGTGACGGTGCCCGGAGCGTCGGTGCATGAGGCGACCGCGAAAATAAACCACGTGGGTGCCACGGTGGAGGCCGAGAGCCGCAGCGTGCCGCTCGTGGCGGAGCTCGACAACGACGATGCCCACTACAAGCCGGGCATGTTCGTCTGGGTGGATCTGCCGCAGGGCGAGCTTCGCGAGGCGGTCGCGGTGCCGGCCGAGGCCGTGATGCGGCACGACGGCAAGGCATTCGTGTTCGTGCCCGAGGCAGACGGCCGGTTCCGCCGCCGCGAGGTGCAGACCGGGATCGAGACCGACACGCTCATCGAAATCACCCGTGGCCTCACCGAGGGAGAGGAGGTCGTCTCCCGCGGCGCATTCCTCCTCAAGAGCCGGCTGCTCCTGGAGAAGGAAGCCGAGACCGCCGAAACCGCGATGCCGGAGGCACGATGCTCTCGGGCCTGATCGAGTGGTCGCTGGGCAATCGCGTCCTCGTGATCGGTCTGTTCATCGCGCTGGCCGTGGGCGGCTTCATGGCTGCCACGAAGATCCCGGTCGATGCCGTGCCGGATCTCGTCAACGTGCAGGTGCAGGTGGTCACCGACGCCGGCACGCTCACGCCGCTGGAAGTAGAGCGGTACATCACGTATCCCGTCGAACTGGCGATGAGCGGCCTGCCGAGCGTGGAGGAGACCCGCAGCCTCTCCAAGTTCGGCATTTCACTCGTGACGATCGTGTTCCGCGAGGGCACCGACATCTATCTCGCCCGCCAGCTCGTGGCCGAGCGGATCGCCGAGGCGCGAGCTCTTATCCCGCCGGGGCTGCCCGACCCGGCCCTCGGCACGCTCTCCACGGCCTTGGGCGAGATCCTCCAGTTCGAGGTCCGTGGCAAGGGCCATGACCTGATGGAGCTGCGGAGCCTGCTCGAATGGGAAATCGCTCCGGCGCTGCGCGAGGTGTCGGGTGTGACCAACATCAACAGCCACGGCGGCTTCGCGAAGAGCTACCAGGTCCAGATCGATCCCGACCGGCTCTCGAGCCACGGCATCCCGCTCTCCGAGGTCGTCGATGCGCTCGAGCGGAACAACGCTAGCACGGGCGGCGGCTACATCGTCAAGCACGGTGAGCAGCGGTTCATCCGCGGCCGGGCCCTGCTCGACGGCGTCGATGACATCGGGCAGGTGGTGGTGCGGTCGCCGGCGGGCGGCGTGCCGATCCTCATTCGCGACATCGGCACCGTGACGATCGCGCCACTCGTCAGGCAGGGGGCCGCCACGCGGGATGCCCGCGGCGAGGTGGTGACCGGCATGGTGATGATGACACGGGGCGAGAACAGCCGCCGCGTCGTCGCCGTCGCCAAGGAGAAGCTCGACGAGATCAAGAAGACGCTGCCCCCTGGCGTGACGATCGACATCATCTACGACCGCTCCGAGTTGATCGCCCGCACGCTCGACACGGTGCTCCACAATCTCGCCGAAGGCGGCCTGCTCGTGATCGGTGTCCTGCTCGTGCTGCTCGGCAACATCCGGGCCGGACTGATCGTGTCGCTCGCGATTCCGATGTCGATGCTTTTCGCGGCCAACCTGATGTGGGCCTGCGCGATCCCGGCGAGCCTCATGAGCCTGGGCGCGATCGACTTCGGCCTCGTCGTCGACAGCTCCGTGATCATGGTCGAGAACTGCGTGCGGCGGCTGGGGCTCGCCCCGCCCACGGCCTCGCGGCTGGCGGTCGTGCGCGACGCCGCGATCGAAGTGCGTGGGCCGACGATGTTCGGCGAGCTGATCATCGCCATCGTCTACCTGCCGATCCTGGCGCTCGAGGGCACGGAAGGCAAGCTCTTCCGGCCGATGGCGCTGACGGTGCTCTTCGCCCTCGCCGGCTCGCTCGTGATCTCGCTCACGCTCATGCCGGTGCTCGCGGCGACGGTCCTCTCCCGCGAGGAGGAGCACGAGCCGCTGGTGATGCGGGTGTTTCACCGGCTCTACCAGCCGCTCGCGCGGCTGGCCGTCCATCATCCGGTGGTGATCTCGCTCGTGGCGGCCGGGCTCGTGGCGGCGAGCGTGCCCGTGGCCCTCAGGCTCGGGGCGGAGTTCATGCCGCGGCTCGATGAAGGAGACCTGCTCGTCGAGATGGTGCGGCTTCCGTCGGCGACCCTCGAGGACTCGGTGCCGGTCACCTCGCGGGTGGAGGAAACGCTCAAGGCGTTTCCCGAGGTGAAGACGGTGTTCTGCAAGACCGGTCGGCCCGAGATCGCCAACGACGTGATGGGCGTGCAGCAGACCGACGTCTGGCTGATGCTCAAGCCCAAGGCTGAATGGCCTGCGCCGATCTCGCGGGATGAGCTCGTGGAGAAGCTGGGTAAGGCTCTTGCCGACGTGGCACCGGAGGCCAACTTCGGCTTCAGCCAGCCGATCGAGATGCGAGTGGACGAGTTGGTGGCCGGCGTGAAGGCCGACGTGGCGGTGCTCGTCTATGGCGACGACCTCGATACGCTCGGCGCGGTCGGCAAACAGATCGAGCGGGTGCTCGCGGGCATCCCGGGGGCAGCCGACGTGCGGGCCGACTGGCAGGCCAACATCCCCACGCTCCAGATCGACGCCCGGCCCGACCAGCTCGCCCGCCACCACATCGACGGCGCCGAGGTGATCCGAACGGTGGCGGCCATGGGGGGCATCGACGCCGGCGTGATCTTCGAGGGTCGGCCGCGGTATCCGCTGGTGGTGCGGTTCGCGCCGCAGTGGCGGGAGAATCCCGACCTCCTCCCGCAGATTCCTGTGGGCTCGGCCGGCAGCCGCCCGGTGCCGCTCGGCGAACTGGCCGACGTGCGGATGGAAGAGAGCCCGCCGTCGATCGAGCACGAGAACTCCCGCCGCCGCACGTTCGTGTCGGCGAACGTGCGTGGCCGCGACGTGGCCGGGTTCGTGCAGGAGGCGCAGGCTGCTGTCGCGAAGCAGGTGAAGCTGCCCACGGGCTACACGCTGCGGTGGGGAGGCGACTTCGAGAACCTCGTCTCGGCGAGCCGCCGGCTGGCCCTGATCACGCCGGCGGTGCTGGGGCTGATCGCGATTTTGCTCTACGCAAGCTTCAAGTCGTTCCGGCTGGCAGCACTGATCTTCGTGGCGGTGCCGGTGGCGGCCTCGGGTGGGATCGCGGCGCTCGCCCTGCGGGGCATGCCCTTTTCGATCGCGGCGGGCGTCGGCTTCGTGGCCCTCTTCGGCGTGGCTGTGCTCAACGGCCTCGTGTGGGTGGCGGGCGCCGAGCATGCGCGGGAGGGCGGCCTCGCGCCCCGCGAGGCCGCGATCGTGACGGCGGGCGTCCGGATCCGGCCGGTGCTGATGACCGCGCTCGTAGCGAGCCTGGGCTTCCTGCCAATGGCCCTGGCGACGAGCGCCGGCGCCGAGATCCAGCGGCCGCTGGCGACGGTCGTGATCGGCGGCATCGTGACGTCGACCTTACTCACGGCCTTCGTGGTGCCGGCGATCTACCCCTGGTTCGCCCCGAAGTCCCACTGAACCCGGCGCGAAGACCGCAGGCGCGAGCTGTTCCGTAGCGGGGCGACCTCCTGTGGTGAGAGTTCGGGGCTGCCCATGCCCCGAGAGCCGGACGCTCGCTGCGGACATCCTGTCCTCCGCTCGCTCGGATGCCGCCTTCGCTTCGCCATCCTGGCTGCGCTCGGCGGCATACGCCGGCTCCCGGGGCACGGGCAGCCCCTCACGGCGTATTTGCGCACTGTAGGCCCGTTGCTCCGCAACGGGCTGCAAGTAGTCCGGTCACGCCGTGACCGGTGACCGGTAAAGCAGCCTGTCACGGCGTGACAAGCCCACGAGGCCAAACGTCCTCGCCCGTTATCTCCCGCCGTCACAGCCAGCGGGAGACGTCGGTGCGGTAGGCGGAGAGGGCCGGAAGCAACGCGGCGAGGATCGCCAGGCCGACGAGGAATGGCACGAGCAGGAGTTCCGCTGGCGACGTCGAGAAGAAGCTGGCCGTGACGCCCGCGCCCGTCGTGATCAAGGGACCGATGGCGGCGACGACGGCGTGCCCGAGTGCCCAGCCCGCGATGCCGCCACCGACCGCCAGCAGGATCGCTTCGATGAGCACCGTGGCGAGCACGTGGCCGCGGCGGGCGCCGAGCGCCCGCATCACCGCCACGTCGCGGCTCCGCTCGAGCGCCGAGCCGACCATGCTCACGAGAATCCCGATCGCTGAGACCACGACGACGAGCGCCGTCACGAGCAGGAGCAACAGCTCGAGCGGCCGCACGAAGAGGTCGAGCAGCTGGCGGATCTCGCGGATCGGCTCGGCAGCCTGGCCGTCGCGGCCCTCGTTGATCGCCTGCTTGAGGCCCATCGCCGTCAGTTCCGGTGGCAGCCCCGGCAGTGAGGCCGTTTCCACGAGAATCGCCGTCACTTCCCGCTGCTCGGCTGGCAAGGGGCTGGGCGTGCCGTCGGCCGTCTCGGCTGGCTCGCGTTTCGTCGCGAACTCGGCCCCTTCGACGGGCTTCGCGTGGCCCTCCTGGAGATAAAAGCCCTCCATGTTGACGTACACGCCGCGATCGACGGGCGTGTCGGTGCGGGCGAGCACGCCGCGGACGATGAACGGGTCGTGGACGAGGCCGTCGTCGGCGCCGTGCGTCGGCGAAAAAGCATCCCCCACCTTCAGGCCGAGCGTGCGGGCGACGTCGGAGCCAAGCACGCCGCCGAAGAAGTCGGCATCGCGAAAGTTCTCGCCGCCCGCGAACGCGAAGGGCTGGCCGTTGCCGTAGCTGAGCCGGTCGAAGTAGGCGGCGTTCGTGCCCACGACGCGGTATCCGCGGAAGTAGTCCCCCATGCAGATCGGCACGGCTGTCTTCACGCTGCCGGCGAACGTGCCGGCCTGCCCGTCGCGGCGGCCCTCGGCCGGCAGGAACTGCTCGTAGAAGGTCCAGGAGACGTTTTCGATCGGCCGGCTGATGAGGTAGACGCTGTTGAGCACCAGTTGCAGCGGGCTCCCCTTCGCCCCCACGATCATGTTGTAGCCGAGCCCGGCACCCGAATTGAACGCCTGCTTCACGATCCCGGCCGTCACGAGCGTGGCCACGACGAGCGCGACGCCAAGCGCGAGCGACAGCGCCGTGAGGCCGCTGGTGAGAGCCCGCTGCCGGATGTTGCGCCAGGCGATGCCGAAGAGCGTCATGGGGTCGGTCGTCCGTGATTCGTCAGGCGTGGGCCGCCGCGCGGTTGAAGTCTTCGAGCCGCAGTCGCCGCGGGAACTGCCGCGCCACCTCGGTGGCGTGGGTCACCACGAGAAGGGCGACTCCCTGCTCCGCGCAGGTGGTCCGCAAGAGGTCGATCACCTGCTGCTGGTGGGATGCATCGACGCTCGCCGTTGGCTCGTCGGCCAGAATGGCCCGCGGTCGGTTGGCGAGCGCCCGCGCCACGGCCACCCGTTGCTGCTGGCCGATCGAGAGTTCCGCCGGCTTGTGGTGGAGCCGATGGGAGAGTCCAACCGAGGCGAGTAGATCGGCCGCCCGCCAGCGGTCAGGCTTCACCGAGCCGAACGACATCGCTACGAGCACGTTCTCGAGCGCCGTGAACCCTGGCAAGAGGTTGAATTGCTGGAACACAAGGCCGAGCGTGTCGGCGCGGACGCGGTCGCGACGGGCCTCCGGAAGCCGGGTGATGTCGTGGCCGGCGATCACCACGCGGCCCGAGTCGGGGCGGAGGATGCCCGAGATGACGTGCAGGAGCGTCGACTTTCCCGAGCCGCTCTGTCCCTCGAGAGCGCACTCCTCCCCCTCTGCGAGGATGAAGCCGGGGATGTCGAGCACGTCGGTGCGTTCGCCGCCGGGCATGGCGAACGACTTGCGGACGTTTTCGAGTTCGATGACGGCGGCAGGCATGGTGATCGCCCATCGTACCGCGCTGGGCCCGCGGGCGGGGTGTTTCCGCGGGCCGATTGAGGGGCGCCGACGGGGCGTGTATATTCCGCCCGCCCGCACGGCAGCGGCTCGCTTGACCGCGGCTGCGGGCACATGTCCCACGACGTCCCGCCTCAGGAGATTCGCCGTGTCCATTCGCGTCGGCATCAACGGCTTCGGTCGCATCGGCCGCCTCACTTTCCGCGCCATCTACGAGAAGTACGGCCTCAATGGCGACGTGCAGGTGGTGGCCCTCAACGACCTCACCGACGCGAAGACCAACGCCCACCTGCTCGAGTTCGACTCGAACTACGGCCCCTTCAAGGGATCGGTCGGCTACGAAGGCAACGACCTGATCGTCGATGGCCGGAAGATCAAGGTCTTCGCCGAGAAGGATCCCGGGTCCATCCCGTGGGGCACGCAGGACGTGCAGATCGTGGTGGAGAGCACAGGCTTCTTCACCGATGCCACGAAGGCCGTCGCCCACAAGCGCGACAGCGTGAAGAAGGTCGTGATCTCGGCCCCGGCTAAGAACGAAGACCTCACGATCGTGCTGGGCGTCAACAACGAGATGTATGACCCCAAGAAGCACCATGTGATCTCCAACGCCTCCTGCACGACCAACGGCCTGGCGCCGGTGGCCAAGGTGCTGCACGAGACTTGGGGCATCGATCGTGGCCTGCTCACCACGGTGCACGCCTACACCAACTCGCAGAAGACGGTCGATACGGCCGCCAAGGACCTCCGCGACGCCCGGGCCGCGGCGCTCAACATCGTGCCGTCGAGCACCGGTGCCGCGCGGGCCGTGGGCCTCGTGATCCCGGCCCTGCAGGGTAAGTTCACCGGCATGGCCTTCCGCGTGCCCACGCCAACGGTGAGTGTGGTCGACTTCACGGCGATCCTGGGCAAGGACGCCGCTCCGGCCGACATCAACGCCGCGATGAAGAAGGCGGCCGAGGGCCCGCTCAAGGGCATCCTGCGGTACACGGACAAGGAGCTGGTCTCGACCGACCTGAAGGGCGATCCGCACAGCTCGATCTTCTCGGCCGTCGATACGATCGGCCTCGGCAATTTCGTGAAGGTGGTGAGCTGGTACGACAACGAGTGGGGCTACTCCAACCGTGTCGCCGACCTGCTCAACTTCCTCGAAGACCGCGGGCTCTGACGAGAGCCCCGGGAGATCCCCTCGCTCGCGCTCAGGGCTTGTATGGGCACAACGCGTCAGCGGGTGGCGATCGTAGCGTCGGCGGCGAGCGGGCTGCCGCCATCTGCCGGCGCGAGCCGCACGACCACGCGGGCGTGACTGCCCGCCGGAGGCGAGCCCGGCCACGGCAGCGAGAAGTGCAGGCCGCGCATCCGTGACGTCCGCCGGAAATGTCGTGGGATGTCGGCTGCCGGGATGTCCCAGTTCGCGATCGGCGTGCCCTCGCCCGTGGCCGGATCGGCACCGGCTGCAGCGTCGAACACGGTGATCGTGACGTTTCCCGTGGCCGCCGTGAGACGCTCCTCGGCGTCTCGCGGCTCGAATACGATGGAAAGGCCCTCGCTGCGGCCGTCGCCATCGGTGTCGAGGCAGGCGGTCTGGTCGGCGTTCACGACCAGCCGGGCCACGGGAGCGGCGTCGGCCGGGGCTTCGTAGGCGAGCCGCTGAATCGGCGGCGGCACGGCTGCCGCGGTGTCGGGCAGCGACAGGGCCGGCTCGGCGGGTGTCGGCACGGCTGAGGCGCCACCGTTGGCCGGCAGCGGCGGCACACCTTCCAGGGCCGGCGGGGCGAGCGGTCCAGCCGGTGGGCCGCCGCGGCTGGCGGGTGGGCGGGGCGCTCCGCCGCCGTCGGGAATTTCGATCGCCGGAGGCACGTTCACCGGGGCGGGCAACCCGGAAGGCCGTGGCCGTCCCAGACCTGGCCGGGATGGCACGGCATCGGCGCCGACGCCGAGCTGCTTCTTGAGGCTCGCATTCTCGCCCGCGGCCCGCTCCAGTTTGGCGCAGGCCACCTGCAGTTCGTCTTGCAGGTTGTAAATCTGGTCTTCCTGATACCGCAGCTCCCGCTCGAGGAGCTGCTGGTTGAGGTCGCTCTTACAGCCGGCGAGGCCGGCAACGGCGACGAACGCCGACAACAGTCGGAATCCGACCAGCATCGAGCTGCGGATCGTCGGGAACGAGATCGTCATGACGCGCCTCCATGCGCCTCCGGAGAGCGACCCGTCGGACGCTCCCCACCAGTCGTTCACCAGGCCCGGGGCACTAGCCCGCGGGCTTGGGCATCGGCATCCGGTCGATCACCTCGTCGATCAGTCGGTAGTCGAGCGCCTCCTGCGCCGACATGAAACGGTCGCGGTCGGTGTCCTGCTCGATCTTCTCGAGCGGATGCCCTGTGTGCTTGAGCAGAATCGTGTTGAGCTTCTGCTTGATGTTCTTGAACTCTTTGGCATGGATCATGATCTCCTCCGCCGTGCCCTCCATGCCGGCCAGCGGCTGGTGGATCATGATCCGGGCGTTGGGCAGGGCCCGCCGCTTCCCCTTGGCTCCGGCGGTGAGCAACACCGCACCCATCGAGGCGCACTGGCCGATGCAGTACGTGGCGACGTCACAGGTCACGAACTGCATCGTGTCGTAGATCGCCAGCCCCGCCGTCACGCTGCCACCCGGCGAGTTGATGTAGAGGTGGATGTCGCTCTTCGGGTCGTCGGACTGCAGGAAGAGCAGCTGAGCGACGATCGCGTTGGCCACCTCGTCGTTCACCTGCGTGCCCAAGAACACGATCCGGTCCTTGAGCAGGCGGCTGTAGATGTCCATCGCCCGCTCTTCGCGGCCGCTCTTCTCGACGACATACGGGATCAGGGGCATGGTTGGTTCCGGGTGCGGGTGGGTGTGGAGGATGGAGGCGACCGCGAGGCCGCTCAGTCCTTGTCCTTGTCTTCCTCGACGACGGGAGGCCTCGAAAGGATCTCGTCAACGAGGCCATACTCCTTCGCCTCGGTGGCGGTGAGGTAGCGGTCGCGGTCGGTGTCGCGGGCGATCCGCTCGATCGGCTGGCCGGTATGGCTGGCGAGGATTTCGTTGAGCACCGCGCGGGTCTTGATGATCTCGTCGGCCTGGATCTCGATGTCGCTCACCTGGCCCCCCACCTGGCCGTAGGGCTGGTGGATCATCACCTTCGCGTGCGGCAGGACGAACCGCTTGCCCTTCGCACCGCCGGCGAGCAGCACGGCACCACCGCTCGCTGCCAGGCCCACGCAGTAGGTGGCCACCGGGCACGAGAGGATCTGCATCGTGTCGTAGATGGCCATCGTGGCCGTCACGCTGCCGCCAGGGGAGTTGATGTAAAAGTGGATGTCCTTGCGGCGGTTCTCGCTCTGCAGGTAGAGCAGCTTCATCACGAGTTCGTTGGCATTGCCGTCGTAGATCTCGCCCTGCAGGAGGATGATGCGATTCTCGAGCAGCAGGTCGCCGAGCGTCATCTGCCGCTGCCGCTGGTAGTCGCGGTAGGCGCTCGACGCGTGCGGAAGCATGGGGCTGGTCTGCATGAGGCTCTCGGGCTGGGGGCTTTCGGGATCAAGGGGCGGCCGGCCGCCGGAACATATGTGACCAGGTGTCAGCCGCGGCTACCGGGCCGAGCGGTTGCCTCGGCCTGCGTCGCGACGGGAATCTCCTCCTCGCCGATGACCGCCCCGCACACGGCATGGTCGATCGCCTCGGCATCCGGCTTTTGGAACTCGAACGGCGTGTCCTTGAACGATGCGTGCGACGTGATCAAGTCGACAGTCTTCCGCTCGATGATCTGGTTGCGGAGCACGTCCATGAGGCCGCGCCGCTCGAGGCTGGCCCGTACCCGACGGGGCGACTCGCCCGACTGGGCCGCGATGGCGCGGATTTCCTCGTCGTAGTCGGCCGCCGTGTCGGCCACCGACTCCTCCTCCGCGATCCGCTCGAGAATGAAGTGCTCCTTGAGCGCCCGGGCGGTGCTCGCGAGCACCGTCTGCCGCAGCTCGTTGACGTGGCGACGGATTGAGTCGTCGTCGAAGCCGCTCCGCCGCAGCTCGAGGATCGCCCGCTCCAGTTCCCGCTGGGCCTGCCGCTTAAGCAGTGCCGGTGGCAGATCCCAGCCGGCCGAGGCCGTCAGGGCGCCCGCCACCTGCTGCCGCACTTGGCGGCGGCGGTGATACTCCAGCTGGTTCTCCAGTTGCTTCCGCACCGCGCCACGCAGCGCCTCGTCCGACTCGAAGCCGCCCAACTCCTCGAGGAGCGCAGGCGTCAACTCGGGCAGCTCGAATTTCTTGACCTCGAGGAGCTTGAGCTCCATCGTCACGTCCTTGCCGCGGAGCGACTCAACGGCCGCCTCGTCGGATACCCTCACCGTGGCGGTGACGGTGTCGCCCGCCTTGGCCTTCTTGACGAGGGCGTCGAACCCGGCGAGTTCGGCGTCGGCGAACGACAGCTTCGGCCGGACGACGATTTCCATTTCGCCGACCTCGGAAACGACCGTGCCGTCGGCGGTGAACTTGAGGTCGGCCACGATCAGGTCGCCCGGCTTCGGGGAACCGTCATGCGGCACGAACCGGGCCCGCTCCCGCAGCACGTTGCCCAACGCCTCCTCGATGTCAGCCTCGGTGATCTCGCGGGCCGGGCGGTTGATCGACAGGCCCTTCCACTTCGGCAGCTCGAATTCGGGCCGTACCTCGATCGAGAACTCGAACGTCAGCGGCCCGTCGTCGGGCAACAGCACCGCACCGAAGTCGATATCTGGCTCGCTGATCGGCGACAGCTTTTTGTCGTCCGACACCTGCGTCATGGCGTCGGTCACGAGCTTCGAGCGGATTTGTTCGCCAAGCTCCGACTTGAAACGGCTGCCGACGAGCTTCTTTGGCGCCCGGCCGGGGCGGAAGCCCGGCAGCAGGGCCGTCGGCATCAGCTCGCCGATGGCCAGCTCACGGTAGCGATCGATGTCCTCCCGCGGGATCGTGACTTTCACCCGTCGCTCACAGGTCGACACGGCGTCGATGGCGACGTCGAGGTTCAGGGGACGGTTGGTGTCGGCGGCCTCCGGGGCGGCCACGGCGGAGGATTCAGAAGAGGCCATGCAGGGTTTCGTTCAGCGGGTGTGTCGGGAGGATGATCAGGACAAGAGTGAGCGGAAAACAAGTGAGTGGCAAACGGCGGGCACCGCGGCATGTGCAGCCGGGCCTGGCGGCCGTCAGGAGCGACGCGCGCCCAAGCACGACGGCACACAGCGAGCCGAAGGAAAAGCGGGTGATGGGATTCGAACCCACGACAACCACGTTGGCAACGTGGTGCTCTACCAACTGAGCTACACCCGCAGGCGTCTCGGGCGGCTTGCGCCGTGACCGGGAACCCCGCGATTATAGGGCGGCGGGAAAGTGCCGCAAGGTCACCGCCCAGGCGGTTCGGGCCTGCTACGGGGGCGTGGAAAGCCGCAGAAATTGGATCGTTCGGCGGCGCGGGTACACTCAGGACACATCCCCCGTGGCGGCGTTTCGCCGCCCGCCCCGCCCCTCCGCGTCGTGGATCACCCCATGGACGTTCGGTTCGTAATCATGTCGCCCGCCAGCCGCAAGGCTGCCCACACGGTGCGGCTGCCCGTGCTCGTCGGCCGCAGCGACGAGGCGAAGTTTCGCGTGCAGCAGGACAGCGTGAGCCGGCGGCACTGCGAGTTCTTCCTCAACGACCACGTGGTATTCGTGCGGGACCTCGGCTCGACCAACGGCACCCTGGTGAACGGCGCACGGATCGCCTCGTCGGTTGCCATGGTCGTGCCGCCCGGAGCCGAGATCCGTGTCGGCGGGATCATGTTCCGGGTGGACTACGAGTCGGCGGCTGCGGTGGTGGCCTCCGAGCCACGGGGCGACGACACTGTGCCGATGGCGGCTGCCGACCAGACACTCGAGACACGTGGGCCGGCGGAAACGGAGCCCGTCGCGGACGTGGACGTGCCGGATGCGTCCCCAGCGGTCGAGGCTGCCGACCTTGGCTCACTCGCCGCCGCCGAGCCGGCGGCCGAGCCGGAAGGGTTCAACTTTTTGGGCGGCGGTGCTGCCGAGCCACAGTCCGGCGGCGACGACAAACTCGACGACTTCTTCAAGAGCCTCACATGACGTCGCTTGCCGAGTCGGGCCCCGCGCGGCGGGTGACGGTGAAGGACCTGGCCGCGGCCCGCCGCGACCGGCGGCCGATCACGATGGTCACCGCCTACGACTGGCCGACCGGGCGGCTGGCCGACGAGGCGGGCATCGACTGCGTGCTCGTCGGCGACAGCGTGGCGATGGTCGTCGCCGGCCGCGATTCGACGATTCCAGCGACGCTCCAGCAGATGATCTACCACGGCGAGATCGTCTGCCGCGCGGTGCAGCGGGCCTTCGTGGTCGTCGATCTCCCGTTCCCGCTTCAGCACCTCGGCGTGCGCACGGCGATCGAATCGTGCGCGCGGCTGCTCAAGGAGACCGGCTGCCAGGCCGTGAAGCTCGAGGGCACGGCCGGTCAGGCCGACGTGATCGCCGGGCTCGTGGGAGCCGGCATTCCCGTGATGGGCCACGTGGGCCTGCGGCCGCAGGCCGTCCACCAGCTCGGTGGCTATCGCCTCCAGCGCGACGGCGATCAGCTCATGGCCGACGCCCGGGCCGCCGCCGACGCCGGTGCCTGTGCCGTTGTGCTCGAATGCATTCCACGGGCGGCAGCCGCTGCGATCACCGCAGCAATCGGCGTGCCGACGATCGGCATCGGGGCTGGCCCCGATTGCGGCGGTCAAGTGCTCGTGATGCACGACCTGGTCGGGCTCTCCACCAACCGTGTCCCCCGGTTCGTGCGGCCGTATGCCGACGTCAAGGAAACGATCGCCGCCGCGGTCGCCCGCTGGCGGCGCGACGTCGAAAGCCGCGACTTCCCCGGCTCCGCCGAAACGCTCGGGTAGGCGGCCGGTCGCGATCGCGCTACGGCAGCACGACCTCGTCGGAGATCACGACTGGACGGCCGGCAGTCATGCCGGCGGGCGTCGGCAGGCTGGCCGCGGGGCCTGGCGAGCCGCCGGGGCCGCTCGGCACGCCGATGGCACCCGGGGGCAGCGGCATACCACCTTCCATCGGAGCGCCCTGGCACGCGTCGCACGCGTTGGCCGGCGGGCAGGGATTGCCCTGGCCGCAAACGCGTGCCGGGGGAGCGGCCATGGCCGCGGCGGCGCCGGGGGGAGTGAAGCCCGGCGGGTAGTGGCCGAAGCACTTTTCGTACTTCCAGACCTCCAGGGCGATGTACCGCTCATTGAGCGACTTGCAGCCGCTGAATCCGGCCGTCACCAGGATCGCGGCGGCAGCCGCGCAGGCCCGGACACACCATCCATTCGCACGCATCGCACCACTCCTCGCTGAACGCGTCGTCGGCTTCGACCGTCCGCGAGAGAAGAGCCGCGGAGACAGGTCGGGGCGAAGCCTCGCAACACTACCCCCTGTGCGGTGCGCGGCAAACAAAACCGCGGCGCGAGGATGCGTCGCCGGGAGGCCGGCGCGGAAGCTGTGCGGGTCGTGGCGCACGCACGGGGGCCGGCGTGGGCGGCCGCGGTGATCAGCCCTTACGGTGGCGGATCCGGGCTCGCATGCGCCGCTTCTTCTGGCCCAGCTTGCGGCGGCCCTTGCCCGTTTTCTTGACGCCCATGGTGATCTCCGGTGGTTGACCGCTAAGGGCGGCCCGAATCCGGGGGACGTTGTAAGATGGGCGACCCCGGCTTTCAAGGCCGAGCCCGTCGCCCGCGCAGATGCGGTCAGCATGATCGTCCTTTTCCCAACCTACGCACGGCGGCTGCCCGGCAGCCGCCGCTGGCGGGCTTCCGTGGCCGGGATGGTGTCGCGACCGCTTCCGGAGCGGAGTCGGCGGCGGGTGCTGGCCGAGGCGGTCCTCAAGCGGTTGCTCGATCTCGATGCGGGCGACCTCGACACCGAGGTCTTCCGGCGGCGGGCCGAGGCGTTCCTGTTTCAGCGGCTGGCGGGCCGCCGGGTGGCGATCGACGTCGCCGGCCACACCGTTGCCACCGGCCGCAGCGACCGCACGGGGCATTTCCAGGCTCAGATCGATCTCGACGACGAGGTGATCGCCGCAGCCGACGGCGTGCTGTCCTGCGTTGCCCGGCTCAGGCCGGCGGCCGGCGATCCGCCCGAGGCTGTCGGGGCACACGTCGTGCAGGGCAGTATCTACGTGGTGGAGTCGGCCGGGCTGTCGGTGATCTCCGACATCGACGACACCGTAAAGATCACCAACGTCGCTGACCGTCGCGAACTGCTCCGCAACACGCTCCTGCGGGAGTTCGCCGCCGTGCCCGGCATGGCCGCCGTCTACCGCCGCTGGCAGGACGCAGGCACGGCCTTCCACTACGTATCGGCGAGCCCCTGGCAGCTGTCGCCCTGCCTCTCGCGGTTCATCACCACGGCCGGCCTGCCCGCCGGCTCGATGCACCTGAAGCTTTTCCGCCTCCAGGATTCGACGCCGCTGGGGCGGCTGCCGTCGCGGAAACGGTCGAAGCGTCGCGTGATCGAGCAGATCATGGCCGATTTTCCCGACCGCCGGTTCCTGTTGGTAGGGGATTCAGGGGAGCGCGACCCGGAGGTCTATGCGGCCGTTGCCCGCCAGCGGCCGGAACAGGTCACGGGCATCGCGATTCGCCGCGTGGCGTCGAAGATTCGGCCGCGGAAGCGTGGCGACCGGTTCGATGACCTGGCTCGGCGGCTCCCCGCCGGCATGCTGCACGTCTTCAGCGAGCCCGATGAACTGGCCGCCGTGGTCACGGCGACGACGTAACGCGGATCGCGTCACGGACTGTCGAAGGCGTTTTGGTAGTGCTCGACGACCGGCTTCTCGCCGGGGGGCAGCGTAACGGCCACGACATCGATGCGGGCGCTGCAGTCCTCGAGACGGTGGCGCCGGATGTAGGCAGCGGCCAAATCCGAGATCCGCCGCTGCTTGGCATAGCCCACCGTCTCGGCTGGATGGCCGTGGGCCGTGGAGGTTCGCGATCGTACCTCCACGAAGACGACCGTGCGGCCGTCGAGGGCGACGATGTCGATGTCGCCGCGGAGCACTCGCTCGCGTCGGCCGACGATCCGGTAGCCGAGGCTGCGGAGATACCTCGCCGCCTCGTCCTCACCGCGTCGGCCGACCTCGTCACGCGACTGGCCGAACACGGCCTCGCTCCATCAGGCCTTGGCGGCTGCAGGCTTGCGGGCTGCCTTCTTGCCGGCACCCTTCTCACCGGCAGCGTCGGTCACGACGTCGTCCCGCTTCTCGCGGAGCCGCGTCGACTTGCCCGTGCGGTCGCGGAGATAGTAGAGCTTGGCGCGGCGCGAGACGCCCGACCGCTTCACCTCGACCTTGGCGATCTTCGGGGAGTGGATCGGAAACTTCCGCTCGACGCCTTCGCCGGCGACGATCCGCCGCACGACGAACATCTCGCGGCTGCCGGAGCCGCTCTTGGCGATGACGACGCCGTTGAAGATCTGCACCCGCTCCTTCTCGCCTTCAAGGATGCGGGTGTGAACGTCGACGGTGTCGCCGATGTCGAACGACGGCACCTCCGACTTAAGGCTCGAGGCTTCGACGGCGGCAAGGATTTTCCGGCTCACGATGCGTTCCTCCGGGAATGGCTCTGGTGGGACTGGTTGGGGTGTGATGGGATGGCGGCTGTGGCATGGCCACGGCGGGCCGTGGCGGCGACGGCCTGCTCGTGCCGCCATGTCGCGATCCGGCCGTGGTCGCCCGAGAGCAGGATCTCGGGCACGGCGAGGCCGCGGAACTCTTGCGGCCGCGTGTATTGGGGGCCCTCCACCAGGCGATCGACGCCGGAGAAGGAGTCCTGGCGGGCGCTCTCGTCGTCGCCGAGCACGCCGGGCACGAGCCGCGCGACGGCATCGACGATCACCATCGCCGCCACTTCACCGCCGGAGAGCACGTAATCACCGATCGAAATCTCATCGGCGGCGAGCGTCTGGGCCACGCGGGCGTCGAAGCCCTCGTAGCGGCCGCAGACGAGCACGAGCCGCTCCTTGCGGGCGAGTTCCTCGACGACGGACTGATCGAAGCGGCGGCCACCGGGCGTGAGCAGCACGACGTGGCCGGGTGCTCCGGTTTCGGTGCGGGCCTGCACCGCCTCGACGCACGATACGACCGGCCCCGGCATCAAGAGCATGCCCGGGCCGCCGCCGTAGGGGCGGTCATCGACCTGCCGGTGCACGCCTTCGGCGAAGTCGCGCAGGTTCGTCAGGCGGATGTCGATCAGGCCCTGCGCGCACGCCTGGCCCAGCAGGCTTCCGGCGAGGAAGCCCGTGAACATGTCGGGAAACAGCGTGACGATGTCGATGCGCATGACAGTCGGCGGGTGCGAAGACGCATGCCTGAGCCTGGTGATGAATCGGACGGCCGTGGGTCGCATCCCGGCCGGGAGTTATTCCGCCTTCGGCTCTTCGGCCGCAGGAGCCTCAGCCGCAGGGGATTCAGCCACATCGGCAGCCGGAGCAGCCTGTTCCGTTGCGGGCGTCGCCTCGGCAGCCGGAGCGGCGGCCTCTGCAGCCGGCTCGGCCTTCGGAACGGGCACGAACGCCGGCTCGCCGGCATCGGGCACGATCTTGGGCATCGCGAGCTTGGCTCGGGCTGCCTCCATCTGGGCGAGGTGGGTCCCGTTGGGGCCATACTTCTTGATGAGCACCCGCACGGCATCGCTCGGCTGCGCACCGACCGAGAGCCAATGCTGGACGCGGGCACCATCGAGCGTGCAACGGGCGTCGGTCTCCGGCACGTGCGGATCGTAGGTGCCGAGCTCCTCGATCACGCGGCCGTCCCGCGGGCTGCGGCGATCGCTCGCGCAGATCCGGTAATACTCGCGGTTCTTCCGGCCCATCCGCTTCATTCGCAATACCACGGCCACGGTCGCAACTCTCCGAACTTGATATGGTTTCAGGGACAATCAGGGTGTCAGGCAGAGCCCCATAGCGTACCCGACAGCCGCCGGAACCCAAGGGCCGGCCGCCAGACCCCCTGTTTTCGGCCCGGGGCGGCCTTCGGCTCGCCAAAAACCGCCGCAACTCGTGGCGCTCCCGGCCGTTTATACACGCGGCTGAAACAAACCCCAGCACTGCCGAAAGCGGGTGCGAAGATGATCCGGCACATCCCCCAGCGGCCAGCCGTCTGGCCGTGGCGACTGGCGATCGTGGGCGTCGCGTGCCTCTTACTCGGTGCCGATGACGGCCGGCGCGGCCGCGCCGGTCGGCCGCGACCTGCGGCCGGCCTGCCGGCCACGGTAACCGCCGCACCGCCGGTG
>JBAVTF010000009.1:0-34341 GCA_049695995.1 Pirellulales bacterium
ATTGGACCGAGTCTTCGAGGTCCCCGCGACGAGACTTTTGCCGCCCCCGAGCCGGCGCCCCATAGGAGACATGTGATGAACCCCCTCGACCCAACCACGATTGCTCGCCGCAGCTTTCTCCAGCAGAGCGCCTACGGCCTGGGCGGCATGGCCCTGGCGCTCCTCGCCGATGACGCGGCGGCGAGCGTCGCCCCGCAGGCCGCCGGCCTGCCGAAGCCCGACGACTGGCATGGCGCCCTCAAGCAGCCGCACTTTCCGGTCAAGGCGAAGCGGGTGATCTTCCTCTGCATGGCGGGAGGACCGTCACAGTTCGAGACGTTCGACTGGAAGCCGACGCTCAAGGCGCTCGACGGCAAGGAGTTTCCCGAGTCATTCACCAAGGGGCAGCAGCTGGCCCAGCTGCAAAACACGGTGCTCAAGGCCCGCGGGTCGTTCGTCGGCTTCAAACCGTATGGCGAATCGGGGATCGAGGTCAGCGACCTCTTCCCGCACATCGCCACGCAGGCCGACCGTCTGTGCGTGATCCGCTCGATGCAGACCGAGCAGATCAACCACGACACGGCCCACGCGTTCATGAACACCGGTTCCATCATCAAGGGCCGGCCGAGCATGGGGTCGTGGCTCCTCTACGGCCTCGGGTCGGCCACGCAGGAACTGCCAGGCTTCATCGTGCTCACGTCGGCGGGCAAGTACGGCCAGCAGCCGATCTCCGCGCGGCAGTGGTCGAGCGGCGTGCTGCCGAGCCGCTTCCAGGGGATCATGTTTCAGTCGAAGGGGGACGCCGTCCACTACATCGGCAACCCCGCCGGCGTCTGCCAGAGCACCCAGCGGCAGGTGGTGGAAGAGATCGGCCGACTCAATGGGTATCTCGCCGAGCAGCAGAACGACCCCGAGATCGCCACGCGGATCGCCCAGTATGAGATGGCCTTCCGCATGCAGGCGAGCGTGCCGGAGCTGACCGACTTCAGCGGCGAGACGCAGGAAACGCTCGATCTCTACGGCGTGAAGCAGCCGGGCGACGGCTCCTTTGCCTCCAACTGCCTCCTCGCCCGCCGGCTCGCCGAGCGGGGCGTGCGGATGATTCAGCTCTATCACCGCGCGTGGGATCATCACAGCAGCATCGAGCCGGGCATGAGGGACGGAGCAGAGGCGGTCGACAAGCCGTCGGCTGCGCTCATCGAGGATCTCGCCCGCCGCGGCCTGCTCGACGACACGCTCGTGCTCTGGGGGGGTGAATTCGGCCGCACGCCGATGGGGCAGGGGAGTGGGCGCGACCACCACATCCTGTCATTCAGCGTGTTCCTGGCCGGCGGCGGCATCAAGCCCGGCACTACCTGGGGTGCGACCGACGAACTCGGCTACCGGGCCGTGGACAACGTCGTGGACGTGCACGACCTGCATGCCACGATGCTCGCGCTGATGGGCATCGACCACCACCGCCTGACGACCAAGTTCCAGGGCCTCGACGTCCGGCTCACCGGCGTCGCCGGCAAGGTAGTAAAGGGCATCATGGCCTGATCGCCGCGCGGTCAGCCGAGGCCGCGGAAGTTGGGCTTCAGCCGGTATCGGCCCGTGTCGTGCCGCTGGAGAATGCCTACGAGGTCGCCGGTCTCGTCGCAGGCCGCGATGGCTTGCGCAGGAGACGCCTCGCATTCGATCAGCCCTCCGCGGATAGCCACGTCGAGTTCCGTGCCCACGAGCCGCGTCTGCGGCAGATGCCGGACCGCAGCGGCAGGGGGCAGGAGGGCGGCACGCGTCGTCTCGGGCGTCAATGCATCGAGCGGCGTCGCTGCCACGATCATGAACGGCCCCACGGCCGTGCGGACGAGTGACTCCATCACGGCGGTCGTGCCGAGCACCGCCGCGAGATCGCGGCCGATGGCCCGCACGAACGTGCCCGACGAGCACTCGATGTCGAGCCCGAGTCGCGGCCATTCATAGCCCGTGATCTCCAGTCGGTCGATCCGCACGGGCTTCGCCGCAAGTTCGATGGGCCGCCCCTTCCGCGCGAGCCGATAGGCCCGCTTGCCATCGACGTGGACGGCCGAGTAGTCGCAGGGCCGCTGGAGGATGTCGCCACGGAATCCGGCCAGCGCCCGCTCGATCTCGTCGCTGCTGGGCCGCACCGGATCGGTCTCTTCCTCGATGGGGGTCTCAAAGTCGTCCGACGGGCTCGACCGGCCGAGCAGGAACGTCGCCCGGTAGTGCTTCGGCGTGGCATGCACGAAGTCCACCAGCTTCGTAGCGTGCCCCACGCAGACAACGACGACGCCACACGCGAGCGGGTCGAGCGTGCCGGCATGGCCGACCGCCCTCGTGCCGAGAGCCTTGGCCACCGCGTCAACGACCCGTCGCGACGACACGCCCACCTGCTTGTCGACCGGAATCACGCCGGTGAATGGGAACCGCATAGGACTCCGCGCTCGCGTCGGATGAAAATGCACCGCAGGACAGAGAACTGCCGGCAGGATACACTCTCGCTCCGATGAAACAGCGTTCGTCGGTGTTCGCGTCGGCTGCCCGGCAGGACGGGGCCATGGATGGCACCACAGGCTCCTCTTCGTTTCCGGAGTCGAATTCATGACCAGCACGACCGCCCGCTCGGATCAGGCGCATGGTTCGCGCCGGGATTTTCTCACCTCCGCGTCGCAGGCTGTCGCCGGAGCCATCGCGGCACCGACGATCGTCTCAGCCCGGGCACTCGGCTTGGAGTCGTCAGCAGCCGCGGCCAGCGAGCGGCTCACGCTCGGCGTGATCGGCTTCGGGCCACGCTGTGCGTACGTGCTCACCGAGATGCTGAAGTTCGCGGACGTGCAGTGCGTGGCGATCGCTGACGTGCAGAAGCGACAGCGCGAGGCAGGCAAGAAGCTCGTCGATGAAACTTACGGCACCGCCGACTGCCGAACCTACCGCGATCTGCGGGAGTTGCTCGCCCGCGACGACATCGACTGCGTGCTCGTGGCCACCGGGGATCGCTGGCACGGCAAGGCCGCGATCATGGCCGCCGACGCAGGGAAGGACATTTACTGCGAGAAGCCTTGCGGCCTGACGATCGATATCTGTCGCCAGATCGACGAGACGATGCGGCGCACCGGCCGCATCTTCCAGGCAGGCACGCAGCGACGCAGCGTGCCGAACTTTCAAAAGGCCGTCGCCCTGGCGCAGGAGGGCCGACTGGGGAACCTGAAGCAGCTTCATGCTTCGGTGTATGTGCCGCAATTGAACAACGATTGGCTGCCCGGCCAGCCCACGCCCGACCCTGAGGAGATCGACTGGAATCTCTGGCTGGGGCCGTGCCCGTGGCGTCCATACAACAGTGATTACGTCGTGAAGCGGAACTGGCGCGGGATCTTCGACTTCGAATCAGGCGCCAGGCTGCTCGACTGGGGCGCGCATACGGTCGATCTCTGTCAGTGGGCCGGTGGCTATGACGCGACCGGGCCTGTGTCGTTCACGCCATCGGAACACAACATCCTCTGTCGCTATGCCGACGGCGTGACACTCGAACTCGATTTCCTCGCCACTCCGTTCGGCGATCGTGGCCCCAACTGGAACACGGAACTCGGCACGTGCCCCGTGAAATTCGTCGGCAGTGAGGGCTGGGTGGCGACCGGCGACGCAGGCGGCATGGACGCCGCCCCCGAGTCGCTTCACGACCAGCTCGGTGAAGGCTACCGACGGATTCGCGGCACGGACGCCTCCCTGCACGCCCGCAACTTCTTCGACTGTGTGAAGTCGCGACAGCAGCCGGTCTGCAATGCGGCGATCATGAGAAAGAGCCATGTCGCCAGTCACGCTGCAGCCATCTCGTGGATTCTCGGACGCCCTTTGGAATTCAATCCCTCCACTGAGACATTTATGAGTGGCGGACGGACCGATGCTGAGGCCAATGGCCTCAAGAGCCGTCCGGAGCGGGGTTTTTGGACGTGATCGAGGCATCGTGGCTCAGCGAAATCTTCGTGGCCGATCCGTACCGCAGAAAGGATTCGTGATGAGTCCGCGATCATTCCTCTCATCAATGGTCTTGGTCGTCATCGCCTTGTCGGCTTTCACGGCGGTGCCCGCGGCGACACCGCCGTCCCCCTCGCAGCCGCAACCGTGGGGTGCGATCGTCGAGCAGGCCAATGGCTGCGGGCGATTCGCCTGCGTCATCGAGCAATGGCCTGCCGATGGTCGGCTTGCGATCCCGGCCGGCTTTCCGCAGATCATCGCGGTCACGAGGGCCACGGTGGACGGCGATCGGGAAAGCGTTCCCGTCGAATACAACGCCGACGCCACGCGGGTGGCCGTGCTCCTGCCGAAGGCCGGCCCGGCTTCCATGCCCACGGTGATCGCTCTCGACACGGCCGACGATACCACCCAGTTTGCCGACGGCCGGATCGTGTTCACGGCTCGCGACGCGCGGGTGGAGGGCACCCGCGCGAAACTCGAGACGCATCCCGGCAATCACCGCATCGGCTTTTGGACCGACGCGTCCGAGTCGGTCCACTGGTCCCGCGCGGGCACCCGGTGGGGCATGTACGACGTCTGGCTCACCTTCTCGACGGCCTCACCCGACGGCACGGAGATCGAAGTCCGGATCAACGACAAGGCGTTCCCACTCTCGCTTCGCTCGACGGGGAGTTGGTACCGCTACCATCGACTGCCGGTAGGCCGCGTCTATCTGCCAAGTGCCGGCTCCCAGACCGTGAGCGTCCACTGCACGAAAAAGGTCGGCGGCGCCGTCATGAATCTCAAGGGGGTGACGCTCGAGCCAGCCTGCGAAGGCACGCCGCCGGTCCAGAGCGACGACGGCAGCATCACGCTGCACGGACGCGACGCCACCGTCCGCGGCACGACCCTCCGCTATGAGCCGGCTGAAAAGAAGCAGACGCTCGGATTCTGGACGAAAGCCACCGACGCCGCCGAGTGGACGTTCACGGTCGCAACCCCGGGCAGCTTCGACGTGGAGGTGCTCCAGGGCTGCGGCACGGGGCAGGGGGGCAGCACGATGGCCGTCGCGTTCGATGCAACCGGGGCTGGAAACCTCGAGCCGATCACGTTCGTGGTCGAAGACACCGGCGGCTTCCAGGCGTTCAAGCCCCGGATCGTCGGCCGCGTGAATCTCGCCACCGGCCGACACACGCTCCGCGTGCAACCGCAGGCGATCGCCAAGGCCGCAGCCTGCGACATCCGGCAGATCAGGCTCCTGCCCGTCGCCACGGGTCAGCCAGCATCCAGCCCCTGAATGGGAAACGCGTAAAGCTCCGCGATCTCAGTGGGGGTGCGGCCTGACACCCGGATTCGTTTTCGCAATGCAGTGGGATCATCGACGGCGCCGGCCACGAGCCGGGAGAACTTGAGATCGACGACGGCTGCCGTGCGGGCGGGATCCGAGCGGGCGTGCCCCAATGGAAAGCTCACGAGGCTGCCGCCGAGCGTGCCCAGCCGCGCGTGCTCGATGGCCACACTCGTCGGAATGCCCTCCGGGTAGAGCCGGTCATACTCTGCTCCGCCGTGCTCGATCACGATCCGCTCGATCAGCCGCTTCACGTCGCCGCTCGTGATCATTGCGTCGGCGTAGTCGTCGGGCAGCAACATCAGCGACTCCCAGCCGACTGCCTCTCCACGGCCCGCGGCTTCACGGGCCTTGAGAAGCGTGCGGGCGAGGATGAAGGGGAGCGAATGGTCGGCCGACTGCCGCGTCGTTGGCGTTCGCTTGGCCGGATCGGCGATGATCGAATACGCGGGCTCGTAGATCCGCACGCGAATCCGTGTGATGCCGTCGAGGTCCGTCGCCAGGGCGGGGTGTGCACCGAAGAGATCGACGAGCGACTGGAGTGCGCCAGCCGACTGGTGCTCGTAGAGGCCGAGCTTGAAGTGCATCGCGTTGATCGCGAAGGCATCACCCGCCACGCCGAGTTCGAGGTCGAACGGGCTCTCCCCGTCGGGACACCGCTGATTGAGCCGGTAGATCGCCAGCGGATTGCGAAACACGTCCCGGGGCCCCAGAAATCCCGCCAGGGCCCGACGGGCACACATCACGGCCGCCTCCGCTGCCAGCGCCGCCGAGGCGCCCTTCGAGTCGGAGAGCTGATGGCCGGCCCGAATCGCCCGAAACGGCACATAGTGGGCCACGGCCATGCCGATCGCCGATTCGATCTGGGCTTCGGTGCCCCCCAGGGCAGCGGCATAAGCCGCGGCACAGGCCACCGTACCGTGATGCACGTGGTCGATCGCGTACTTCCGCAGTGCGAACACCTCGGCGAGCCGGCCGCGGATCTCGTCGATGAGCAGCATCAGCCGGAGCGTGGCGTCACCATCGAGCCCGGCCTCACGGGCCGCCGCGAGGGCCACCGGATAGAAATCGTTGTGGCCAAACTCACCGGCCGTCCGATGCTTCGCAGCGTCGTAGCCAAAGTTCGTGCCGTTGGAGTCCCATTCGCGAACCGCCGAAGCATTCGCCGCCACGGCCTTCTCCACCGCACAGGGCTGGGCCGACCCAAAGCAGATGCCGCCGCGGCTGCCCCGGGCTGGCCCCGTGTCGAGGGCCTCACGCCGCAGCACCGTCGGGGCGTTGGCCCCGTGGGCGAGGGCCGACACCCCGCAGCCCACGCTGTCGGCATGAAACCGCTCGAGCGTGGCGAGTGTGGCCGCGCCGATCGGCTGGGGATCACGGAGGAAATCGAGGCAGTAACGGGCCAGGCCGCGGGCCTGATTGGTGGCGCGGGGCAGGAGTGTCGTCCGCTGGGTGGTATGCATGGCCGCAGGATACACTCCGGCCATGGATCCGACGCAGCTAGGCCCCTATATGATCCGTTCCCGGCTCGGCCGCGGCGGCATGGGAGCCGTCTACGAGGCCGAAGACCCGGCCACCGGCAGGCTCGTGGCCGTGAAGATGCTCGCTGCCCACCTCGGCGACGACGCCACGCTCCGCCGGCGGTTCGCCGCGGAGATCGACACGCTCAAGAGCCTGTCGCATCCGGGCATCGTGCGACTGCTCGCCTTCGGCGAGGAAGATGGCCAGCCATACTACGCGATGGAACTCGTCCGCGGCCGCACGCTCGAACAGATTCTCCGGGCTGGCCGCCGCTTCAGTTGCGCAGAGACGATCGCCCTCGCCCTCGAGATCACGCGGGCCCTCAAGAGTGCCCACGACCACGGCGTGGTGCATCGCGACCTCAAGCCGGCGAATTTATTGTTCCCGGATCAGCCGACCGATGGCGTCACCGTCAAGCTGGCCGACTTCGGGATTGCCCGGCTGTTCGGCGACGCCGGCCACACGCAGGCCGGTACGATCATCGGCACCGCCGAATACATGGCGCCCGAGCAGGCCGCCGGCAGCCCGGTGGACCATCGAGCCGATCTCTACGCCCTCGGGCTCGTGATGTTCGCGATGCTGGCTGGACGGCCACCGTTTCAGGGCAGCCACGTAGCGGAGGTGATCCAGCGGCAGCGAACGGAGCCTGCGCCGCGGATCGCGACGGTCGTGCCCAACATGCTGCCCGAGCTCGACGACCTCATTGATCGGCTGCTCGCCAAGGATCCAGCGCGGCGGCCGGCCAGCGCCCTCGCGTTGGGGCGGCTTCTCTCCGCGATCGACACGAGCCGTGCGCCCAGCGCCGGAGACGCCCCATCAGCCGAGTCGTCGCCCGCCGTTGTGATCGACCACTTCGCCGCCACGCAAGCGATCGAGGCTGGTGAGCGCCTGAATGATCGGGTCGTCATCCCATCCGCAGCGACCGGCAGGCTGGTGGCCCCCGACGCGGCCACCGAGGTCATGGGCGACAAACGGCCCACGGCTGGCGACGGTCGGACCCATCAGCTCACGGAGCCGAGCAGTTCCGGCCCCGTGGAGGATCGGGCAACGCGAAATCGCTTCACGACGCTGGAGGAGCTCCATCGAACCACGCAGGCGCAGGCCATCCGCGCCCAGCGTCGGGAGTGGCTCGTGCGGGGCTTGGCGGCGACGGTGATCGGCGGGCTGGTGGTGGCCGGGGCGTCGCTGCTCTTCCGCCAGCCGACGGCCGACGAACTGCACACCCGGATCATGGCCATCGCGGCCGACGAATCAGCGGACCTGCGCGACGCGGGCTCGCTCATCGACCTCTTCCTGGAGCGGCATGCCGCCGATCCACGGGCCGAGCAGGTGCGAACTCTCGACCAGACGCTCGAACTCGACGCCCTCGAACGGCGGGTGCGTCGCCGCCCGCTCGGCGGCCGGCCACTGCCCCCCATCGAGCGCGACTACCGGGCGGCGCTCGAACGCGAGCCCGAGAGCCCCGCAGCCTGCGCGGCACTGCTCGACGCCCTGTTGGCCGTGCACGGGAATGTGTCCGAACCCGGGATGCCCCCCGCCGATCATGAACTCTGGCTCGCACTGGCCCGCCGCCAGCTCGATCGGCTCCGCCCGCTCGTCGCCCGTGAGCAGGCCGAAGACACAGCTCGGGCGCGGGCGACGCTGGATCAGGCCGCCGCGCTTGCCAAGGCGGCCTCCGCGGCCGATGCAGCCAAGCGGCAGGCTCTCCTGGCCACACGCACCGACCTCCTGAAAAGCATCGTCGAGATCTACGCCGAGCGGCCGCACATGGCCGAGATCGTCGCCCGCACGAAGCAGCTTCTGGCCGATTCCGCATCTTCCTCACCGACTCCCACAGAGCCCAAATGACTGCCGTCCGCCATCCCTCCACCGTCACCGCCGCCCGCCGCCCCCGAAGCCGCGAGGCCTTCGCCCGTGCCCGTCAGCTGATCCCGGGTGGCGTCAATTCGCCCGCCCGCGCCTTCGGCGGCGTCGGTGGCGAACCGATCTTCTTTCAGAGTGCCCTCGGGCAGCGGCTCACCGACATTGATGGCAACACGTACCTCGACTACATCGGCTCCTGGGGACCGATGATCCTCGGCCACCGTCACCCGCGGGTGATGGCCGCGATCGAGCGGGCGCTCACCACGGGCACGAGCTATGGTGCACCGACCGAGGCGGAGAGCCGCCTGGCCGAACTGATCGTGGCCGCGGTGCCGAGCATCGAGAAGGTGCGGATGGTGAGCAGTGGCACGGAGGCCGCGATGAGCGCGGTCCGGCTGGCCCGCGGATTCACGAACAGGGATCGGATCATCAAGTTCGCCGGCAACTACCACGGGCACGTCGATGCCCTGCTCGTCGCCGCCGGCTCGTCGGCCGCCACGCTCGGCGTGCCCAACTCGCCCGGTATCACGGCGGGCACCGCCCGCGACACGGTCGTGCTCGACTACAACGAGCCGGAGCAGTTGGAGGACGCGTTTCGCACGCACGGCGACACGATCGCGGCGGTGCTCCTGGAACCGGTCGTGGGCAACATGGGGCTCGTCGTGCCCTCGCCCGAATTCCTCGAGGCAGCGCGGCGGCTCACGAGCCGGCACGGGGCGCTGCTCGTGTTCGACGAGGTGATGACCGGCTTCCGCCTCGCCTTCGGCGGCGCCCAGGAGCTGTTGGGCGTCACGCCTGATCTCACGACGCTCGGCAAGATCGTGGGGGGCGGCCTGCCACTGGGCGCCTACGGCGGCCGGGCCGACGTGATGGACCACGTGCTTCCGGCCGGCAAGGTGTTTCAGGCGGGCACGCTCTCGGGTAATCCGCTGGCCGTCGCAGCAGGCACGGCCACGCTCGAAGAGCTGCGCGACGCATCACCCTATGCGGCGCTCGACCGCCGCGGTGCACGTCTCGAAGCAGGCTTCCGCGCGGCTGCGGCCCAGGCGGGGCTCACGACCTGGACGGCCCGCGTCGGAAGCATGATGACCACGTTTTTCCAGTCGGGCTCCGAGCCCGCGCCCGTGACGGGGTGGAAGACGGCCGCCCTGAGCGACACGGAGCGCTATGCCGCATTCTTCTGGGGCATGATCGACCGCGGTATCTACCTGCCATGCAGCCAATACGAGGCTCTCTTCTTCTCGACGGCCCACACGGACGCCGACATCGACGCGACCGTTGCCGCTGCAACGGAGGTGATGAGCGGGATGACCTCTCGTTGAGTAGGTCCGTCACTCCGTGACGGACTGCCCGTTGCGGAGCAACGGGCCTACGGGGAGCAACGGGCCTACGCCTGCACGTGGAAGTCGATCACGAGCGGCAGGTGATCGCTGGCCACCTTCGTCAGACTCGTCCGCACCACCCGGGCGTGCCGGACGTCGATGCCGCCGCGGATGAACGCCTTGTCAAGCGATCCGATCGCCAGCCACGCCGGAAACGTGCGAAACCGGCTGATCGGGCTCGTCACCTGCCGAAACCGCTCGAGCTTCAGCAGGCCGGACGCCAGCGTGTCGCGCCAGTCGTTGAAGTCGCCCACGATCAGTGTGGGGTGCGGCTCGGCCGACCGGAAGAGCATGTGGCCAAGCAGCCGCTGCACCTGCCAATGCCGCTCCTGCTCCGCGAGGCCGAGGTGGGTGTGCACGAGGTGCAGCCGCCCCTCCGGCGAATCGATGACGACGAGCTGTGCCCCACGTGGCTTCCGCGCTCCACGCCGCAGCGTGATCCGATGCCGGCTCGCGATCGGCCAGCGAGAGAGCACAAGATTCCCATACGAGCCCGCGCCGACGGCGACGGTCGACTGATACACCGCGTGGCAGCGGAAGAAGTGGGACAGCAGCCGCGGCTGGTCGTCATACCGGCTGCGACGCACGTGACGATCGACCTCCTGCAGGCAGATGAGGTCGGGGTTCTCGGCCTCGATGCAGTCGATGATCCGCGCGAGCGAATAGCGGCGATCACGGCCGCCGATGCCCTTGTGGATGTTCCAGCTCAGGAGCCGCATATCAGCCGCGTCCCGATTCGGACCGGCGGCGCATGTAGTACCGCTGCACGCGGGCCACGCACGGCCGACCGTCAGGACTCTTGGTCGCACACTCGGCGCCGGCCTGTCCCGCCCGCTGCACGACGGCCTTCACGCGCGTCGGCACACCCTCGGCGAGATCGGCATCGACGTCGTCCACCGTGAGCCCATGGCATGCGCAGAGCGGCCCGGCCGGGTCCTTCGGCCAGGCGAGGCCGCAGGCGTCGGCCACCGGCACGACCCGCTCCAGGAGGTCGAAGTAGGCAACGTCGCAGGCGTCGGTGCCGCAGCAATAGGCCGGTTCACCGAGGGTCTCGGCGGCCCCAGCCTTCACATGGGCCTGAAGCGTATCAGGCCCGACCTGCATCCCCACGTTGCCACACCTCGGGCACTGCGGCGGCAGGCTCGTGTCGGGCTCTTTGCAGAAGGCCTTGTTCATGATCCGCGGCACACGCTCTTCACGACTTCAACCGGTGTCTAGTGTACCGTAGGACATCGTCCTGCCATCCATACGCACCGGTCGTCTCATGCCTGCTCGACTGCTCACCGTCGCTCCGCCCGCCGAGGCGTCGTTCCGTTGCGTGCGGGTGCGGGAGCAGAAGCTCGTAGCGGCGTGGCATTTTCACCCCGAGTATCAGCTCACGCTCGTCCGCCGCGGCTCTGGCCAGCGTCTCGTCGGTGATTCGCTCGAGCCACTGGAGCCCGGGGACCTCACGCTCCTCGGGCCGAACCTGCCCCACTTCTGGGACGTGGACATGGCCCGCACGCCGCGGCCGGCGGAGCGGGCCCGGCGGGTCGACGCCGTGATCGTCCAGTTTCGCGCGGAGTTCCTTGGCCGTGAGTTCTGGGGAGTGCCCGAAACGGCGGCCGTCGTGCGACTGTTGCAGTCGGCCGCACGCGGGCTTGCGTTTCCCGCGACGGCCCGCGACCGGGTGACGGCGGAGATCGTGCGCCTCCCGACACTCGGCGGACTCCAGCGGCTGCTCGGGCTCATCGGCGTGCTCGATCGTCTCGCCACGGGGGGCCGGGCCCGGCCGCTCGCCTCAGCCGGGTATGCACCCCGGTTCGACGAGGGGGAGCGAGATCGTTTCGCCACCATCGTCGAGCTCATTCACGCGCGGCTCGACGTCGCCGCGGAGCCGCCCGGCCGTGGCGAACTCGCGCGGATCGCAGGCCTCGCCGAGCGATCGTTCAGCCGCACGTTTCACGCTCGGTTCGGCAAGACGCTGCCACAGTTCGTCAACGAGCTACGGGTGGGCCGAGCCCGCCGACTCCTGCTCGACACCTCGCTCTCGGTGGCCGAGGTCGCCCGGGCCTGCGGCTTCAAGAACCTCTCCAACTTCAACGCGCAGTTTCGTCGGATCGCAGGGTTCACACCGGCAACGGTGCGGCGACGGCCGGCGCCGTGACGGCTCTGTCGATCCGGTCGAGGATCGTGGCGATGATCTCCCGATCCGATGCCGGTCGCCGCGGGCTGTCGGGATGCGGCTCATCGGAGGCGAGCAGCCCCTGGAGATGCAGGGCCTGAGCCATCGAGTGCTTGTAGGCGGGCACCGGGCGGCGAAACGCGAAATCCCCGAGGGCCTGCAGCGCGTCGTCGAGTTCGTCGAAGCGGCAGTCCCCCTCGGCCCACCAACGATCCCGGAGGGCGAACGCCGCCGGCGCAGCCGTCGAAAGCCCCAACAGCCAGTCGCTGCCATACCGCACCATGTCGATCGCCAGGTCGTTGCCCGTGAACACGTGGAACTCGGGTCGCACGCGGTCCCGGAGGGCGAGCCGCTCCCATTCAAGCCGCCGCGAGAGCGACGAGTGCTTGGCTCCAATGCAGTTCGGAATCTGCATCAGGTCGCCATAGGCTGCCAGCGCGAGCACCCGGCCACTTGGCACGAACTCGGTCGAGAGCTCGAAGCCGATGAAGCGATCCACACGCGATGCGAGCTGCCGATAACGGCCCACGAAGTCCGCATCGCGCCCAGTCGTGAGCCCGAACGACGGAAAGATGACCGGCAGACCGCCGACGCTCGTGATCATGTCGAGCTGTCGCCCGTACGCCGGCTCGTCGAAGCCGGCCCCGGCCGCATCCACGACGCACGCACCGGCCACGAATTCGCCAGTCGGGCCAAGCGTGTCGCGTGCGATCCGCAACGCGGTGCGGCGAGTCGCGTCATCGATGAGCTGCACGTAGCCCGTGTCCATATTCACGGCCGGCGTAATTCCAGCCGCGGCCGTACGGGCCACGTGAGCCGCAAACGCATCCCAATCGATCCGCCGGTCGGCGGTGAACGGAAGCAGGATCGCGGACATGCCACAGATGTGGCGACGTGGCCGCACAAGCGTCGCGGGATCACAAGGCGCGTGGCCCATGTCGGATGCAGTGTGTGTCATGACCCGAGTATCGGTCACCGGCTCATTTCACACAAACCTCAAGAGCAAACCAGACGACGAGGCAAGGGGGTCGGCGACTGCTCGAGGAGCATTGGGCCGCCGCGGCCCACCGCGACGAGACAGTTGCCGACCCCGAGCCGGCACACTGATATGTGCGTGTGAGCGTCTAATGGTTTTGTGCCCATCCACCGATGTTCGACTGCCGCTGGGCACTGAAACGCCACATGGCTGGCTATGCTAGAGCGTGGAGGACCGCACCATGTATCCACGCATCGCCCGCTTTCGCACCGCCGACGACCTGCGAGCCCACTGCCGCACGATTGCGGCACCGATCCCGCTCGACGACACGATCCTATCGGCCGCGGAGGACTCGCCTCTTGCCGCCCCGATCACGATCGGTGGCCGTCGCGTGGGCAACCGCTGGTGCATCCATCCCATGGAGGGCTGGGACGCGTCGGCCGACGGGCAGCCGACCGACACGCTCCTGCGGCGCTGGCGGCGGTTCGGTGAGAGCGGTGCCAAGCTGATCTGGGGCGGCGAGGCCGTGGCCGTGCTCGCCGAGGGGCGTGCCAATCCCAACCAGTTGCTGGCCGGTGCCTGCGGCCGTGAGGGCTTCGCGCGGCTGCTCGAAGCCGTGCAGACCGCCCACCTCGAACGACACGGCACGACCGACGACCTGCTTGTGGCTCTCCAGCTCACGCACTCCGGTCGGTTTTCAAAGCCCACCTCCGCCGGCCGGCAGCCGCGGATTGCCTACCACCATCCACTGCTCGACGCCCGGCACGGCGTGGATCCCCTCGACGAAGCCTGCGTGCTCACCGACGACGACGTGGAGCGGCTCATCGACGCCTATGTCTCCGCGGCCCGCGCTGCCGCGGCCGTCGGGTTCGAGATGGTCGACCTCAAGGCGTGTCACGGGTACCTCCTGCACGAGTTCCTGTCGGCGCGGCGCCGGCCGGGCCGCTTTGGCGGCGACTTCGCGGGTCGCACGCGGCTACTCCGCACGCTCGTCGAGCGGGTGCGAGCCGAATGCCCCGGACTCACGATCGGCGTGCGGCTCTCGCTCTTCGACACAGTGCCCTGGCACAAGGTCGGCGACCATGGCGAGCCGTTTCCGTTCGGCACCGCACTCCCCTATGACTGCGGCTTCGGCGTCGATCAGCAGAATCCGCTGCGAGCCGATTTGGCGGAGCCGATCGCCCTGCTCGAAATGCTTCGCGACCTCGGCGTGGCGAGCGTGAACCTGTCGGCGGGCAGCCCCTACACCGTGCCACACATTCAGCGGCCCGCCGCCTTCCCGCCCTCCGACGGCTACCCGCCTCCTGAGGATCCGCTCGTGGGCGTGTGGCGGCAGATCGAGGCCGCCGCTCATGCCAAGGCCGCGGTGCCAGGGCTGGTGATGGTGGGGTCGGGCTACACGTATCTCCAGGAGTACGTGGCCCATGCGGCCCAGGCGGTCGTCCGGGCCGGCTGGATCGACATCGTGGGCCTGGGGCGGATGGTGCTCTCCTATCCCGAGCTTCCGGCCGATGCCCTCGCCGGGACGACGCTCGCCCGCACGAGCATCTGCCGTACGTTCAGCGACTGCACGACGGCTCCCCGCCACGGCCTCCGCAGCGGCTGCTATCCCCTCGATGATTACTACAAGCAGCTCGAGCCCGAAGCCTCCCGCGTGAAGGCGATCAAGGCCGCCGCCCCTTAGGCCCGTTGCTCCGCAACGGGCCAAAATAGCCCGTCACGGAGTGACGGGCCTACGGTCGGAAAGTCACGCCGGGATCGGGCTACTTGAGTGTGCGGAGGTATTCGACGATGTCGAGGAGTTCGTTCGGCGAGAGCGTGCCGGCCAGTCCGTCGGGCATGCTGCTCTGCTTGAGCTTCGTCCGTTCGTCGATCTCGGCCACCGGGATCTTCTTCTGTTCTTTCCCGTCGAAGATCACGACCTCCTCCGGCGTCTCGCTCACGAGCAGGCCCGTGATGCTGCGGCCATCGTCGGTCAGGATCATCGTCGAGAGATACTTCTCGTCCACCGCCGCGTTGGGGTAGATGATCGACTCGAGCAGCTTGTAGCCGTCGAGCCGCTTGCCTACCTGCGTCATGTCGGGCCCGAGATTCGCCCCGTCGTCGCCCACCTTGTGGCAATTGATGCACACGCGGCGAAAGACGGCCTTGCCGCCGTCGGCATTGCCCCCCTTCATGCCGGCGAGCACCGTGAGCGCCTTGTTCTTCTGCTCCTCGGGATGCGACTCCTCGGAGAGCAGGAGTTTGAGGTGCGGCGCCATCTCGGCCGCGATCTTGTCGAGACCGAGCACGCTGGCACAAATGCGATCTGCAGGCGACCCCTTGGCGACGAACTGGCCTGCCGCATGCAGGCTCTTCCACACATCGAGATTGGCGCCCAGCGCGGCGTCGCATGTGTAGGTGACATACTTGTCCTCGGGCGTCACGTTCGCCGCGGTCACGACGGCTGCCATCGCATCGGACGTGGGGTAGAAGCTGAGCCCCCGCACGGCTTCCGTCCGCACCCGCGGATGAGCGTCAGTCGCCAGGGCGATCAGCAACTGCTCGGCCCCGGCGATCCGATCCCGCTCATCGGCGAGCACGCGTGTGGCGGCAGCGCGGGCATCGGGCACGGCCGACTTCAGCAGCAGTTTCAGCAGGCCCTCGTCGATGGCGTGGAAGCACTGCTGCAGCCAGAGTTGCTCCAGCCGCAGGCGGTCGGCCTCGGGAGCCGACGCATTCGCTTTCACCCACTCAGCGGCCTCGGCCAGCACCTCGGCCTGCGGGCGGGCCTGCAATTCGGCCCGGACCCGATACCGTGTCCGCCACTCGGCCGACTTCAATTGCTCGAGCACGTCGCGGATCGGTTTCCCGGCCTGCGTTTCCGGCGCGACGAGTGGCTTGTCCTTATACACGAGCCGATACACACGGCCGTGCTTGTGGTCGCGGTTGGGATCCCGCTGGCTGTACTGCATGTGGCCGATGAGGGGATTGGCCCAGTCGCCGAACCAGAGCGCGCCATCGGGCCCGATCTGCGGATCGACCGGCCGAAAGTGCTTGTCGGTGCTCTTGATGAGGTCGAACGGTACCTGCTTGCCTTCCACCTCACGTCGAATCCGCTCCCCCTTGTAGCCGGCGCCGTCGTCGGAAATCTTCCACCGCGGCATGCCGTTCATGTTGATCACGCAGGCATAGATGAACTGATCCTGCACGTCGTCGGGAAACTGCCGCGTGCGGAGATACTCGCTGCCCACCACCGGTCGCATCCCTTCGGTGGGGAACACGGGGTTCATCCCCTTGCGGCCCCGGTACTGGGCGCCGGAGAGGGGTGTATCCCAGTGCTGAGCGGCACCGGTGCCGTCGCCACAGATGCCCTGTCCCCACTCGTTGAACACGTAGCACCAGGGGTTGCCATAGCCCGGCGTGTTGAAGTGGCTGAGCTTCCAGGTGCGTGGGTCGAGCACGTAGGCCCCGGACGACCCGGAGTTTCGGAACGGCCCCCACGGCGTCTCGACGGCCGTGGTCATCGCCACGCCTTCGAGCATGTGGAGCTGGCCCGCAGGGCTCATCTCGAACGCGCCGACTGTATGGTGCGTGTCTTCAGTGGCCCAGCCGTCGAGCACCGTCACCACCGTGTCTGCCTTGTCGTCGCCGTTGGTGTCCTTGAGCCAGAGCATTCGCGGCTGGTCCATGACGAGTACGCCGCCGTCGAAGAACTGAAACCCGGTCGGGCAGTGGAGCTTGTCGTAGAAGATGGTGCTCTTGTCGGCCGAGCCATCGCGGTCGGTGTCCTCCAGAATCACGAGCTTGTCGGCCGGCTTCGGCTGGCCCGGCTCCCACTGCGGGTAGCTCGGCATCGTGGACATCCACAGTCGGCCCTTCGAATCGAAGCCCAACTGCACGGGGTTGGCGATCTCGGGAAACCGTCGCTCGTCGGCGAAGAGCTTGATCTCGAAGCCCGCCGGCACTTCGCAGCTCGCCGCCAGCTCCTCGGGCGACTTGATCGTCGGCCCACGTTCCTGGTCTTCGCTGTACTTCTGCCGCGGCTCACCGAAGCGGGTCTGCGGCTGGAACAGTTCACCGGTCTGCGAGTCGTCCGGCTGCGGCGGCACCGGCTTGCCAGCGGCGATGTCCCAGACGTAGCGGTCGCGGACGGCCGCCATGTTGCGGAGCTTCAGATACTCTCGCGGGAACGTCTCCGTGTCCCAGGTTCGTCGGCCGCCGTAGACGTACCAGCCGTTTACCATCCGGTGGTCCTGCATGTGGATCCACGACTTGTCGTTGACCGCGGCCGTCAGCTTCGCGACCGTGGCCGCGTCGAGCCGCTTCGCCGGCGCCGCCCCGAACAGGGCCCGATCGAGGGCCTCGGCGACGACCACGTCGCCAGCTTCGTTCACGTGGCAGCCGTTGATCGTGAACTGCCGGCCCGACTCGGCCGCAAACCTGTCGCGGGTGATGTCGAACAGATCGACGAACGCGATGCCGCGCCTGGTCGCCACGGCCTTCGCCGCGTCGCGGTAGAGGGCGAGCGTCTTGTTCTGGGCATCGGCGTCGGGCATACGGGGATCGCCCGTCGGCTCGACCGCGATCGGCGACACGATCACGAACCGCGGCGCGGCCTTTGTGTCGTCTCGCGGGTATTGCTTGGCAAAGCCGTTCAGAAAGTTTTCGTACTGCTTCGCGAACAGCTCGACACCGGCAGGTCCGGCAAACGACTCGTTGAACCCGAAAAACAGGAAATAGGTGTCGGCCCCGAACGCAGCGAGCGGATCGTCGAGAGCGGTGTAGCTGCCACCGCGATCCCGGCGAGCCACCTCGTCGGCCGGGCGGGCGAAATTACGGACCACGAGATGCTTGGTCGGAAACCGCTCGTGGAGGAGCGCCTCGAACGTGCCGAACATGTCCAGCCGCTCGGCAGTCGAATTACCAACGAAGGCGATCCGTTCGCCATCGATCAACTGGAGCGGCAGGCTACTCGGAGGCAGGGCAGGGCGGGCCGGCCGCGGAGGCAGCTTCAGAAGCTCGCGGGCCGTCGCAAACGCGTCAGGAGCGGCTTTCTTGGCCTCCTCACCGTGGGCCCTCAGGCCGCCGGCGACGATCAGAACACAAGACACCAGAAGGCGGGTACGCATGGGGCTTCCTTGTGCGCATGGAGGGGTCATCGAAGACTACATTCCCCGCTGAAATCAGGGAACGGCCCGGCCGGCGGAATTCCGTCACCGCGGCTGGCTGGATTCGCTCGGCCGCTGAATGAATGCGAAGCCCCCCTTCTTGTTCCCGACAACGAGGTCCGGCCGCCGATCGCCGTTCAGGTCACCCACAGCCAGCTGGGTGCCGACGCCGGAGGTCGCGTCGATCTCGTGCGGCGTCCAGCTGACCGCGCCGTTCTTGCGGTGCAGCTTGAACCAATAGAGGTAGGGCGTGCCGGCCGGGTCGGGGTCTCCCTTGGGGCCGTGGGCCCAAAACCGCTTGCCGGTCACGACGTCCTGAAGGCCATCACCGTCGACATCCACGACGACGACGGCATGCGGCTGAGAGAACTGCACACCTTCGAGCGTCTGATCTGCCTGCCTGGGCAGGATGGCGTGCTCGATGAACTCGACTGCGTCACCCTTTCGCACCTGCTCGAACCAGGAGAGGCCGTAGCCGTGCCCCTCGATGCTCGTGACGACGTCGGCATCACCGTCGCCATCCACATCGAGAACGTGCATCTGGGCACCCCCCTTGCCGAAGTCCACGGCGTGCTTCGTCCACGCGGACGGGGTCTGACCGGCCGCAGCGGCGGCCGGCTGCTCCCACCAACCGCTGTTCATCAGGAGATCTCGGCGGCCGTCCCCATTGACGTCGCCCACACCGAGTCCGTGCTGATACTGGCCCCACTTCTCAGGCGCGGAGCAGGGAGTGAACGTCCATCGCTCGGTGGCGGTCTTCTCCGACGGCCGCGCATAGCCAAGAACGCCGCCGGTATGAAACACGAGCTCTGCCTGGCCGTCGCCGCTGACGTCGAGCCACGTCGGCGACTCGTTGTCGACCGTGGGGTGGACGAGGTGCTTGGCCCAGGTGCCCGTGCGGCTCCCGGGGTTCTTGAACCAGTGCACGGCCTTGCCGGGCCACTCGTTGACGAGCACATCGAGGCGGCCGTCGCCATCGATGTCGGCGACGGCCGTCATGAAGTTGTTTGAATATTGATAGGGGTCAAAGTCCTTCGGCGGATAGATCTCGAATCGCTCAGCGAACGTCGGGCCCGCATACCAATACGGCCCGTACACGGCGTCGCCGTGGCCATCCTTGTCGATGTCGCCGATACCCGCCGCCTCGGCGTGGAACTTGTCGGTGAGGACAGTCTTCTCGAACACGACAGAAGATTCGGCGAGCAGTACACAGGGCGATGCCACCACGACGCCCACCCACGCTGCGCCTCGACACAGGATGGAGAATCCTTGAATAAAGTCGGCCATCGCGAAACATACCCCGGGTGAAAGTGGGATCGACGGTTGCGAACCGCAGATAGGATACCGCGCCCGCTTTACGGACGTGTCGCGGATCCGACGAGCGACTTCAGGTGGGCGAAGAGGTCTGACACCTCCTGCGGCTGCATCGATTCAAGCAGGCCCTCGGGCATCACGGAAATGCCGGTGAAGTCGGCCTGCGTCACATCTTTCGCCGGGATGCGGATGTCGGCCGTATTGGGCTGGCGGATCACGATCGCATCGGCATCGCGAGAGACGAGCAGGCCCTGCACGATCCGGCCGTCCTTCGTGACGACGCGGAAGCTGCGGTAGCCCCCCTCCATCGCCGCGTTCGGCGTGAGCACGTTGCGGAGAATCGCTTCGACGCCCGTCACGCCAAGACCGTCGAGTGCGGGCCCCACCTTACCCCCTTGGCCACCTTGCTGGTGGCAGAGAAGGCACTTCGCCGCGAACAAGGCCTGCCCCCGGGCGGCATCGCCGGCGTTCCCAGCGAGTGAGCGGAACCGAGCGAACTTCTCCGTGCGGGCCGCAAGCTCCGCGGCCGTGACGAGTTTCGGGGCATCGACCGCGGGCTCCACTCGGGCGTCACCCGCAGTCGCGCCCCACGCCGCGCCGCCGTGGAAGGACACGAGGCTTGCCGGCCGCTCAACATCACCGGCGAAGCTGCGGTCGAAGTCGGCCCGGATCTCGTCGGCCGCGCGGGCCTGGTTCCACATCCGGAACTCGGCCAGTCGACCACGGGTTCCCTTCTCCTTGCCCTGGGGCGTGCTGTAGCCGATTCGCACGCCGGGGTAGGGGATCGTCTCCCGGGCCGCCCCTTCGGCATCGAGCTCACCGTCCACGTAGATCCGAAACACACCCTCGGCATCCCTGGTGACCGCGTAGTGCGTCCAGGCCTCGGGCGTGGTGGTCGACTTCGCTATGGCCAGATCGCCGTGCTGCTTCGTCCAGACGCGAAAGCGTCCGTCACAGAAATTCATGTCGAGCAGGCCGTCGGCCGCCAACAGGCTGTCTTCGTTGCCGATCGGGGCCTCGAGATTCACCCAGGCCTCGACGGTGAACGGGCCGTCCAGCGACACAGTCGCGCCAGTGGCCGCATCACTGCCCGGCAGTCGCAGGACAGCCGTCGCACCGGCAGTCAGCTCGGCCCAGATTTTCTCGACCGCCGGATCGTTGCCGAGCACCGTCCGCATGTCGGCCAGTGATGCCAGCGGCAGCGTGGTGGCGTCGATGTCGTCAGCGCGGATCGCGGCCACGAGGGCTCGCGCCCCTTCACGGTGCCGCGCCAAGATCGCGGCCATACCCTGCCGCTCGTGAAACGTCAGGTCGTCCCAGGCGTCGACGATCGCCGCACAGGTGCCCGGATCGCGTGATTCTGCACATGCCGTGATCGCATCGGAACGGAGCTGCGGATCGGCCGCCGTCACCGCCAGGAGTGTGCGCATCGTCTCGACGGTCATCCCGCCCATTTCCCGGAGGCAGCGGATCGCAGCCCGGCGCTGCTCGGCAGTGGTGCTCGGGTTCGCGATCACCGCTGCCACCTGCGGCTCGAGGGACCGCAGCTTGAACGCGCCTGCGAGTTCGAGGGCCAGCTGCACGTCGCCGGCAGTGGCTCCCGCGGCGAAGAGAGCGGGCGTGGCCTCCGCCACGATCGGCTCAATGCCCGGACTGTTCAGACTGGTTCGTAAGGCCAGAAGCCCGCGGAGCGCGGCCACCCGCGACGCCGGGTCGAGGGCGAGCCGCCGCACCGCGGCCCCCACCTCGGGTAGTTCGGGCTGACTCGCGAGCACCCTGAGTTCCTCAGCGTCGAGGGGATGGGCCACCTCGGGCAGCAGCTTCGCGAGCGCCGGCGCGGCAGCCTTCGGCGCGAGGGCCAACGTGGCAAGCAGACGGTTCTCGATCGGCAGCGCCCGGCCCGCCGGCGAGTCGAGGAACGCGGCAACCTGATCGGCATTCCGTTCCAGCGCCCACCGGGCCAGATACCGCTCGAAGTCGCGGTCGTAGACGGCCCACGGTTCACCCGTCGCCCGCTCGCGGCCAAGCCGCATCATGAGGGCGATCGTGTCGGGCTCCGTAACGGGAATCCGCCGCAGCGCGTCGCCGACGGCCGCACGCACCTTCGGCGCCGGGTCGTCGACGAGAGGCGTGGCCAGGCGACGAAACTCCGCCTCGGAGCAGACCGTGGCCGCGATCCTGACCGCCTCATGACGCAGGTCGGGGCTCGCATCGGCCGCGAGCGATTCCACTAGCGGCGGCGTCACGGCACCAAGCCCCTCGAGCGCCCACACGCAACCGAGACGTGCGGCGACCGGCTCGCCCGCGTCGGCAGCCCGCTTCGCGAGCAGTGGCACGAGCGCCGTGGCACTGCGGTCGACGATCTCCTGCCAGGCGAGGTCGGCGATCCGCGCGTTCGGGCCGCCAAGGTGCGTGGGCAGTTCTTCCGTGGGCAGCTTCGCTACGGCGACCGGCTCTCGTAGCGGCTGCGAGGCATGCCGGATCCGCCAGATCCGGCCGCGGACACGGTCGCGGTCAGGATGGTTCCGCGGGACCTCGTTGTGGGAGATGATTTTGTTGTACCAATCGACGACGTAGAGGCAGCCATCCGGGCCGAACTGGATCGCCACCGGGCGAAACGCCTTGTCGCCGCTGACGAGGAGATCGGGACCCTTGCGATAGGTGTAGCGCCCGCCCGCACGCGTCGCGATGATGGACTGGATCCGATTGGTGATCGGATTCGCGACGTAGAACACTCGCTCGGCGGGCGCCGCGCCAGCGCCAACGCCCCATGGGCCCGGCCAGCCGTCGAGATCGTCGGCGAGCGCGAGGCCGCTCAGACCAGTACCTCCCATCTGCGGCGGACCGAGCGGCGCGGGCATCAGCGGCTGGTAGGGCCGCAGGCGATCCGGAGAGCCCGTCGCCACGAGTACGCCCGGCTCGTACGGAAAGATGGGGTACCCGATGTCGTTCGCCTCCTGAAGCCAGATCTCCCCGTCGCGCGACGTCGTCAGGCCCCAGATGTTGTTGGGGCCGGCCGTGAGCGACTCGAACAGCGAACCATCGGGCCTAAACCGGCCGAGTTTGCAGGCGTCGAACCGGGCATCCGCTGTGCCATCCGCAAACAAAGCGCCGGCCGGCCGCTTCACGGTCGACTTATTGAACAGGCCTTGTGCCAGCAGGATCCAGCCGCCAGGCACCCGGGTGAACTGATGAGGAAAGAGGTGCGAGTCCTGGACACCGAAGCCATCGAGCACGGTCTCGTGCGCGTCGGCCCGTCCGTCTCCGTTCGTGTCGCGGTACAAGCGGATCTCCGGGCCATATTGCACAAAGGCGCCGTCCCGATACGGCAGCACGCCCAGCGGGATGGCAAGCCCATCGGCGAACACCCGCGGCGGCGACGGCGTCGCGGCCCAGGGGTCATCGACCACCAGCACCTTGTCGCGGCCGCCGGCCTCGAACAGCCGCCGCGATGCCTCCGGGTTCTCGTTTGCATCGACGGGATATTCGAGCGCCGTCGTCGTCCAGAGCCGGCCACGTGCGTCGAAGGCGAGGGCGACGAACTTGCCGTAGGGGTTCGCCGGATCGGTACCTTCCTCCAGCACAAGCTCGGCCGTAAAGCCGTGGGCCAGCGAAAAGTGTCTCGCCTCGTCGGCCGCGGAAAGCGGCTCCGTGGGAGCCGGCGCGGTCGGTAGCGCAGCGCCGGCGGGGGTCGGCGGCAACGGACGGATCGTGATGTCCTTCACCTCGACAAGGGCCTTTCCGCCGCCGTGCACCTGAATGCCGATCAAGCCGGTGAGCGGAATCGCGGGATCGTTCTCGACGAAGTCGAGCGCCGCGACGCCGTTGATCCACGACCGGATCGCCGGTCCTTCCGCGCGAATTCTGTATTCGTTCCAGTCGCCTTCCTCGATCGCAGCGGCCAGGGCCTTCGCGTCCTTCGGCTCACCGATGACCTTGTTCCGGCGCGACTCGTCGTAGAGCTTGCCCCACCAGCCCGGTCCGGCATCGACCTGGTACCCCTTCATCTCGTGCGACTGCGGCACCCGCGTGCTGCGGATCTGGATGCCGGAGTTGACGAAGCCGCCCGCCTCGCGGATGCGAATCTTGAACGTCAACTCGAAGTTGTCGAACGAGTCCTTTGTGGACAGGAAGGTGTTGTGCGGCACGTTCTCCGTGAGCGACCCGCCCACGATCATGCCGTCGGCCGCCTTCCACCACTTCTCTTCCCCCGCCCGCACATCCCAGCCCGCCAGCGACGCCCCATCGAACAGCGACCGTGGCTCGGCAGCATAGGCCATGCCGGCAACCAGGACGGCCAGAAAGAGCACAAAGCGACGCATGGAAGGCACTCCAGATCAGGCGGGCATGTTGAAGTCGAACACGATCACGCGGGCGAGGCACGGCACCACGATTGCCTTGACCCGCTCGTGCTCAGGATGGGGCAGGTATTCATCGCGGGCCTGCGGGCTCGCGAACGTCATGATGAAGCCGTGCGTGAAGCCGTCGTTCATCCCCTCGCCGCTGTCATAAGGGCCGTAATGGAAGTCGAGGAGGCCGGGAATCTTCCCCACCATGCCCGCCATCTCGCGGAAGCAGGTGGCGATCTGGCCGGCACTGACTTCGGGCTTGAACTGAAAGACGCCGTAATGCTTCACGTGGGGCATGAACCGACTCCTGAGGAAACGCTGCGGATGTTCGTGAGCAGGGCTTCGACACAGGCCCGGGCGAAGGCTGGGTCGTTGATCTCGCAGTCGAGCGACACGCAGGGCACGTCCGGCCGCAGGCCGCGTTCGATCGCCTCGAACAGCGTCGCATCGGCCTGGTGGTCATGAAAGGGGCCGCCGGCCGCGCTGACCACGCTGATCCCTCGGCGGGGAAGGAGCACGGTCACGGGGCCGCGTGAGGCGTTTACCTTCGTGGCCAGGAGAGTGCCCAACGTCGCACACTCCTCCGGCGTGGTGCGGAGGAGCGTGACCTGCGGGTTGTGAGCGTAGAGCGTGCGGCCAGCGAATGTCTCCGGCACCGTGTGGCGCTCGCCGAAGTTCACCATGTCGAGACAGCCAGGGGCGACGACGGCCGGCACGCCGTGCGTCGCCGCGGCGTCGAGCCGCTCGGGGCCGGCGGAGAGCACGCCGCCCATGAGTTCGTCGGCCAGTTCTGTCGTCGTGATGTCGAGCACCCCCGCCACGAGGCCGCTGGCGATCAGGGCCTCCATCGCCCGGCCGCCCGTGCCCGTGGCGGCGAAGACGAGCACTTCATAGCCCGCCTGCTCCAGGAGCGGCACGGCCGCCTCGATACACTTCGTCGTGTTGCCGAACATGCTGGCCACGATGAGCGGCTTGTCGTCGCCGCCGGTGACGTCGGCCTCGACCATGCCACAGATGGCCCCGGCTGCTCGGGCGAGGATCGTGCGGGAGATCCGGTTGAGCCCCTGCACGTCCACCACGGCCGGCATCATCGTGATGTCGGTCGTGCCTACGTAGTGGGCGGTGTTGCCACTGGCGAGCGTCGAAACGATCAGCTTGGGAAAGCCGATCGGCAACGGCCGCATCGCCGCCGACGCGATCGCCGTGCCACCGCCGCCGCCGAGAGAGATCACGCCCTGAATCCGTCCCTCGGCAACGAGCCTCTGGAGCAGCCGTGGGGCCGCAGTCGTCATCGCGGTCACGCACTCGCCCCGATCGTGGCGGGCCTCGAGCGCCGCCAGGTCGATGCCCGCCGCTGTAGCGACCTCGTTTCGTGGAATGTCGGGCGTGACGGCAGGCTCCGCGCCCGTCCCCACGTCGATGAGCAGCGTGGTGTGACCTCGGGCCCGGATCCGCTCCGCTACGAACGCATGCTCGCGGCCCTTCGTGTCGAGCGTGCCGAGGACGGCGATCGTCGCCATGGCTGCGCCTCCCGCCGCCTAGGTCCGCTTTCCGAGCGGGATGTTCTTGAACTGCCGCGTGAGCTCGGGCAGCGATCGCTCGAAGGCGAGTCGCTCCAGGCTCGATGCGCCGACGAATCCGACCACGTCGGTGCGCTCGTTGATGTAGGCCGCATCGTCGGGCGTGCAGATCGGCCCACCGTGCGAGAGGCAGATCACGTCACCTCGCACGTCGAGGGCCGCCCGGGCGATCGCCTGCACCCGCGTGGCCGCCTCGTCAAGCGTGCAGGTGGCGTTGGTCACGCCGATCGAGCCGCCAACCGTCGTGCCTACATGCGCGATCACGACGTCGGCCCCGGCCTTTGCCATGGCCCGGGCCTCGTCGGGCGTGCCCACGTAGACGATCGTGAACAGATCCATCCGCCGGGCGAGGCCGATCATCTCGACCTCCTTCTGGAAGCTCATCCCGGTCTCTTCGAGGATCTGCCGAAACTGCCCGTCCACGATGCAATGCGTCGGGAAGTTATTGACACCCGAGAAGCCCATCTCCTTGACGCGGCCGAGCCAGTGCCACATCCGCCGCCGCGGGTCGGAGGCATGCACGCCGCAGATCACGGGCACCTCCTCGACCACCGGGAGCACCTCGAACTCACCGATCTCCATGGCCACGGCATTCGCATCGCCGTAGGCCATCAGGCCGGCGGTCGAGCCGTGGCCCGCCATGCGGAAGCGGCCGGAGTTGTAAATGATGATCAGGTCGACGCCCCCCTTTTCGAGGAACTTTGCGCTGATCCCGGTGCCAGCGCCGGCGGCGATGATCGGCTTCCCAGCCCGAAGCGTGGCATGGAGCCGGTCGAGCACCTCGCTACGCGTGTAGGGATTTCCGGTGCCTGTCCAGGGATTCGGCATGGCGACGCTCGCGAGGTATACCTGCTTTTTGACTCGTTGAGCGTAGGCCGGGGCAGAAGGCTCGTCCATGACCGAAATCCACCTCGACCTCACCGAAACCACCGTCGATGGGCCGGGCACCCGGCTCTGGTCGGTGCACCGCAACGACTGCCCTGAGCTGGCCGTCCACCGAATCCTGCACCTGGGCCTGTCGGACGTGGCGGTTCCCTATCGCCGCGTGCGGGTGCAACCGTCGGGCAGTTTCGTGATGGTCGGCCATGAGGGCCGCGGGCGGATTCTGCTCGATGGCCGCTGGCAGATGAGCCAGACGGGCGTGGCCTGCCTGGCGCCGCCGCGGGTGCTCAACGCCTTCCACGCCGTGCCCGGATCCCGCTGGCGGTTTGCCTGGATTCGCTACGACGAGCCGGAGCACGTGCGGCCGTTGGTGTCGGCGGCGTCACCGGTGCGGGTGCGGTGCGATGCCGATGTGCTGTGGCGGATCCTGTCCGGGCTGCGGGCAGAGTGGGAGGGAGGCAAGGAGCAGCGGCTGCTTCATCACTGGATCGAACTGGCACATGGCGAAGCGAAGCGGATTGCCCAGCCCTGGCACGTGGACGACCGGCTCTGGAAGGTGTGGGACGAGGTGGCCCGCGACCTCGCCGCCGACTGGACGCTGGACACGCTGGCCGCCCAGTATCGGACGAGCAAGGAACAGTTTCGCCGGGTCTGCCTCCGCGAGCTCGGACGCAGCCCGATGCAGCATCTGACCTCGCTGCGGATCGAGCGGGCCCAGCAACTGCTCGACACGACGCAGGACAAGATCGAGGCGATCGCGGAGCAGGTCGGCTTCGAGAACGCACCTGTGTTCTCCCGCGCGTTCAAGCGCTGGGTGGGTCAGAGCCCGAAGCGCTACCGGGAGTGAGCGTGAATCTCGTCCGGGCTCAGGATCCGGGAGAACAATCTCACCTCGTCGAGCGTTCCCTGGAAGTTGGCCTCACTGCCCGGCGCGTAGCCACCGATCACGAGATCAAAGTGGTTGCGATTCACCGAACCTGGGCGGTCAAGCGCTGCCACCTCATCACCATCCACATACAGCCGCATGACTCGGCCGTCGAACGTGCCGGCCAGATGCACCCAGCGGCCTAGCGGGAGCGGATCGGCTGCGGTGAGATGGTGGCTCCACGCGGCCTGCGGCACCTCAAAGCAGGGTTTGCCGTGAAGCAGCCCGAGCCGATAGCCCGTTGACTCACCGCCACCATGAACGCGGTTCACGATCCACCGGTTGTGCTGCCCGGCGACGTCCGTCCTCACCCAACAGTCGATGGAGAGGGCTTCGGATACGGAAAGCAGCGGGGAGTCCGGCACGACGACGACGCCTCCGTCGCATGCAATTGCCCCGCCCTCGAGTCCTTCGACGCGCCTGACATCCACCAACTCCCCGCCCAGCCTGTGCCCCGAGGCATCGTAGGCCACCGGCGTGTCGGACGGCTCGTCAAACGTCCACCAGCCCACGAGGTCGGCCGGAGGTGGTGCGGCCGTCACCCGCCGCGTGCGCAGCGGCCGCAACTCCTCCCGACGGGCCAGTGCGGCGCGGGCTGCCGCGTCATAGGGCCCGAGACCGACGTCTTCCGGGAGCAGGTCGACGCGTGCGGACGGGGCTTTCGCAAACACGTTGTGCACGGCGTCGAGATAGCCGAAGCCGTATCGCCTCGACGGAGCGATGAAATGCCCCTCGCTCCACTCGTTCCAGTTGTCGAGCAGGATCATCCGACCGGCGAGGGAATCCCGAGGCGACGCCGCGACGATCGCCTTCGCCTCGCGCAACAGCCGCTCGAACCGATCCGGTGGCACCGACCAGACGGTGCCCTCGTCGTGCCAGCCGCTCCAGCCCTGCGAAACCGTGACCACCTGGGGCAGCACGCCGCGGTCACGGACCGCGCGGATCGCGGCGAGTTGACCGGCAACGGCCGCGTCGGGGTCGGGGCTGCCGGGGAGATGCCAGCAATAGGCGAAGGAGGCGTCGACGCCGAGATCCCGCATCCTGTCGAGCGTGGCAGGCACGAACCCGCGGTACTCACCGATCACCGTGAGGCCTCCGAAGCCTGCGGCCCGGCAGGCGGCTCGCATCGCCTCGATGGCCCGCACCGCGGGTTGCACACCGCCGAGGTCGCGGATGAAGCTCTCCATCTCATAGATGAAGAGCACCGGCTTCTTGTCGATGGTCAGGTAGTTCGGCCGCTTAAAGAAGGTCTCGATCCAGTAGGGCACCACGTTGTCGAGCAGGTCGCGCTCGTCGGCCACACCCCCGACGCCCTGAGCCTGGTTCTCCCACAGGATCGCGAACGGCATCGTGTCTGCGACCCGCGATCGGAAGAGGCCGTCGTGGAGACCACGGCCAAACCGGGTTCGCACGGCGCCTCCCTGGCCGTCGCGATACCAGCAGTAGACGAAGAACGAGATTCCATGCTCGAGCGCCCACTTCGCTTCCCACTCGGCGACCTGTGGGTGCTCCTGGGAATACAGCCCGAGTGCCGGGAGTCGCTCCGGATGCCGCAGCACGCCCCGCCACAGATCGACCTGCTTCTCTTCCCAGAGCGGACAATGGATCGCGCCCACGAGGATGTCGGTCGCCACTGGCTGCGGAGGAGGAACGGCGTCGAGTTTCTCGAAAGGGCGGGCGGGCAGGAAGGTGACGGTCAGCGAGTGCGTGACGACCGGCACACCCGGATCTTTCAGCTCCAGCACGATGTCCTGCGGGCCGTCCTCCTCGGCCTCGATGACGAACTGGAGCCGATGCTCGCCGTCGGTAGCCGAGATCCGGATCGGGGCAGGGGGTGAGGTCGAAACGAGCCTCACGCCCCGGGGCAGGCGCAGCGTTGCGGTCACCTCCGCGTCGGCCGTGCCGTCATTGACGATGACTGCCGTCAGGGGAACGGGGCGGCCCGCTCGGCAGATCGCGGGATCAGCCAGAAAGCTGCGTACCGCGACCGCGGGTGATGCCCCCCAGACGGCCGACTGACCGACGAGTATCTGTGCGAACAAGAGGCACGCGGCTCGCCGGGCGAGCGGCGGCCAATGACAGGATCGAGTCGGGAGGGAACTGCACGAGCTCGGCATATCCGCAGAATACTCCGCTCGGCCATATCGCCCCACAGCGACAGATTTGGCAACCTTTTCGTCCGTCATTCGGCAATGGACGGGCCGATCTCGCTGCTACCATTCAGAGAGACATACTTCGCGGAAACCGCGTTGGTTGACCATGATCGTCATCGCCGCACAGAAGCAGCGCCGGCCGGGCCTCACGCTCGTCGAATTGCTCGCCGTCATTGCGATCATCGGCCTGCTCGTGGCCTTGCTGATCCCGGCGGTGCAGAGTGCCCGCGAGTCCGCTCGCCGCACGACGTGCAGTAATAACCAGCGGCAACTGGGCATCGCGCTCCAACGGCACGTCCAGCAACTTGGGCACTTTCCCCGCGGCCAAGAGAGCTGGATCGACAGCGTCGAGCCTTTTCCCCCGGGTACGTTTCCTCCCGGACAAGGCTGGAGCAACCACCGCTGGTCGTGGTTCGTACGGGCGCTGCCGTTTATCGACCAGCAGCCACTCTATGATATGCAGTGGGGATACTATTCGGGCATCAATTGGTACCCAGGACCAGGCGTTTCCTACGACGCACTTCCCGGCAAGGAGACGGTCGTTCCAACGTTCATGTGCCCTTCGGACCCAGCGAATCCCAAGATCGAGACCGGGCACGGCTGGCCGGGCAATCAGCAGGGCTTCCACGGCAATTACGTTCTCAATGCGGGCAACACGACGTTCAACCCGGTGGGGCCTGCGTCGAGCGGCACGCTCAGTGGGATCGTGTTTCCGCTGTCTGCCGTCACTCCGGCCCATATTCGCGACGGCCTTTCCCACACGCTCGTCTCCAGCGAACTCGTTCTCGTGCCCGATATTCGCGGTTCGGGTGACGACGTTCGCGGCCGCTATCACAATTCCGTGCACGCCGGCGCCCTGTTCAGCACGCTCTACCCGCCCAACACCAGCGTGCCCGACGTCTTTCCGTATGGCCTCAACACGGTGGCCCGGGCCCCCTACGTCGCGTCATCCACGAACATCGTGGTTTTCGCCCGCAGCCACCACACTGGCGGTGTCGTGGCAGGCCTGGCCGATGGGTCCGTGAAATTCGTGGGCGACGACGTGAACTCCGGCGTGTGGCTCGATGCCGGCAGCCGGGCCGGACGGGAAGTGCCTCGTGAACTGTAAAGCTCCGGAGCCGCCGGCACGGCGACTGTTCGCACTCCTTCTCGCCGGCTTCAGTATCGGCATCGCGGCGTGCCGTCCGAACGACCGCGCGTGGAGCACGGGCAGCGTCACGTTCGACGGCACCCCAGTCGAGCATGGCATGATCGTGTTCCGCCCTCTCGACCGCGGCGATGACGCGGGAGGCGCATCGATCAGCGGCGGACGGTTCACGATCGCGAGTCGCCCCGGCCGCCATCGTGTCGAGATCCGCGGCATGCGGCCCATCGCGGAGTCACGGCTGCCAAAAATGATGCCGCGCATCGAGGGCGTGCCAGTCTATGAGGACTTCATTCCCCCCGCGTTCAACCTGGAATCAACGCTCGAGGTCCATGTCGCCGCCGGCAGTGCCAACACGTTCGACTTCGATCTCACATCGCCGCCACCGAAACGTTGATCGGCACGAACCGCCGGCTATGTACGTCCGGTGGTGGCTTCTCGGCATGTTCGAGCAGCCTTTCGGAACTGCATCGGCGGCACGCCGACGGCCGCCTTGAAGACATTGCACAACTGGGCGGCATGTGAGAATCCGGCATGGGCCGACACGACCAGCAATTTCTCATCGGTCTCCAGCAGGAGCCGCTTGGCCTCCGCGAGTTTGACCCGCGTGAGTTCGTCGTGAATCGTCCGGCCGAGAAACCGCTGAAATTTCCGATCGAGCAGTCGCCTGGGCAGTCCCACGGCAGTCGCCACGTCTGCGGCCACCAGGCCGGCACAGCCTCTCGCCTGGATCAGCCGCAGAGCCTGCCGGACATCGGCATCCTCGATGGCAAACAGATCGCTGCTGTGGCGGACGGTGATGCTCCTCGGGGGCAGCAAAACCACTGGAGTGGCCGGCAGCCGGCCATCCATTCGCTCGTCGAGCATGCGGGCGGCTTCGTACCCGATCCGGGTCCGGTCGTGCGTGACGCTCGTCAGGGCAGGCGTGGCGAGATCACAGAGCACATCGTCGTCGCCAATGCCGACCACGGCCACGTCATCCGGCACCGCGACCCCCACCTCCCGGCACGCCTCGAGAATCTGCACGGCCCGCACATCACTCGCGGCGATCACGCCGACCGGCTTTGGTAAGCCGGCGAGCCACTTTCCCACCGCATGCCGATCCGGTTCGGCGGCCGAACGGGTTCGCGCGGCTGTCCGCGACGGCTCGAAGACGTCGATGTGGCAGCCCATGGATTCCACGTGCCTGACCAGCGCGGTGCATCGCTCTCGGTCTTCCGCCGTGGCTGCGGGACAGAATGCGAGGCGGGTCACTCCGCGCTCAGCCAGATGTGTCGCCGCGAGTCGCAGGGCAGCATCTTCGTCCGGATAGACGCCTGGCAGACATTCGGGCGTGAGTCGCCCACGGACCTGAATGACCGGTCGCAGGCCCCCTCGCCACGGCCGCGGCAGCGCCCTCTCATCCACACCACTGAGCAGGCCATCTCCCTGCCACCGCAGGAGCCAACGCGACGCGGTGGCATTTGCCCTGCGGTCATCGACGGCAATCGCCCAGTTGTCGTGCTCCGCCATCCAACGGGACACACCCGCCAGCACCCCGCGACTGAAGGCCGACGACGTCTCCATTACGATGACCACGTCGCGTCTGCCCGTCAGCCCATGCTTCGCGGATGTACGGCCCTGCAACGACATGATCAATCTGCTGATAAAAGGAGTCGATCCCCGTATGTCTCCCACGGTAGTGCGGACGCCTCGAGGCGTCCATGATCGAAACCCACGGCCACATGACAGAAAATGTCCTCTGCCCGGCGGCGGCCGGGTACGGACTGCCAACCTGCACCTCAGGCTCTCCGCGGGCGCAGTGCGGGCGGATGCGACGCCGCTCAGCGGCGACGTCGGGACATCAGGGCCGCGGCACAGCCCAGGCTGGCGAACAGGAGTCCGAGCGTGGCCGGTTCGGGCACGACCACAAGATTGACCTCACCCACGGTCGCTGTGTCGATTTGGAAATACCTGCCCCCCTCACCTAACGACGGCATGGTGCCGAGCGAGAGGCCAGAATCGGTGAATGTGCCACCCGTGTAGTTGAAGAGCCGCCACTTCGTGTTGTCGGCCACAGTGGAGAAGTCGCCCGAGCCTGTCACGTTGAGTATGCCATTGAGCGTGAAGTTGCCCGTGATATTGATCAGGTCGTTGATCCCGCCGCCGACGGTAACGTTCGTCGCGCTCAGCTCGAAGTCGAGAACCGACGAATCAGCCAGCGAAAGGCCCGACGTCATCGTCAGCGTGCCCGGGCTGTTGCCCGGCGCGACGATGCCGCCGTCCGCTACGGTGACGAGGCCATTGAGCGTGCCGGCTCCGGCGAGGGTCGCCGCAATGCCCACGTCCAGCGGACCGGCGATCGACCCATTCACAGCCAGCACGCCTTCACTCACGGTGGTCAGGCCGGTGTAGGTGTTGGTGGCGGAGAGCGTGAGCCTGCCGCTGCCGAGTTTCGTCAGGCCGCCAGCCGTCACGCCCGTGCCCGTGACCATTCGATTGCTGATCGTGGTGGAGAAAGTGCCAGAATCGATCACGGCGCCACCTGAGTGGATCGAGACGGCCAGTTGGGAGTCAGGAATAAGATCGATGCTCGCCGCGGCCCGTAACGTGCCGCCGTTGAATCCCATGGTCGTGCCCCCATTGCCGCCATCCCGGATCGGCCGCGCCGTACTAAACACGCCGCCATTGAGCATGAGCGAACTCGTGCCCGTGGTGCCGTAGGGGTTGAGCCAAACGGAGCTGGTGTCAGACCCCCCGCCGGTGCCTGCCGCTGCAGCGACCGTGACGGTGCCACTGTTTACAACGAAACGCCCCGTTCCTCGCGTGCCGGTGGCATCGCCGCGACCGCCGCCGATGAGGAAGGCATTACCGCCGACCGTGAGCGTGCCACCATCGATCGTCGCGGTGCCCGACGTGCTGGCAATGCCGCTGCCAACGGCGAAATACGTATTCGCAGCCATCGTGACGCTGCCCACGATCGATAGCTGGCCCCCCGAGATTGAATTGACGTTGCCGGTCGAGGTCAACGCACCGCCCGATGCGATCTGCAGCACACCCCCGCTCACGATGGTGGGCCCGGTATACGGATTGACTGCCGAGAGCCCGAGCGTCCCGCTCCCGATCTTGATCACTCCGCCGTTTGACAGGGTGCCGCTGTATGTCGTGCTCTGGTTGTTATTACCGATGCTGAGCGTGCGGGTGCCCATGTCGAGGTTCCGCGACCCTGCAAGGCCGCCCAGCGTGGAGTTCTGTGCGAACGTGACGGCGCCGGAGTCGGCGGCATCGAGATTGAGCGTCGAATTCTGCAGGGCACTGGTGTTGGATATGGCAAGTACGCCCGCCGCGCTCCGGGTCGTGCCGCTGAACGTATTGGCAGCCGACAATGTGAGCGTGCCGCTGCCGAGCTTCGTCAGGCCGCCGGCAGTGGCACCCGTGCCTGTCGCCAGCGCCTGGCTGAACGTTCCGTTGAAGCCGTTCGTGTCGATCACCGCTCCGCCCGAGTGGATGGAAATCGTCGATATCGAGGTCGTCACGTCCGAGAGACTCGCGCTCAGCCGCAGGGTGCCACCGTTAAAAGCCATGGCTGTCTGTCCGGGGCTGCCGTTTGCGATGCCGCGAGCCGTGCTGAACACGCCGCCGTTGAGCACGAGCGAACTGGTGCCAGTGACGCCGTAGGGA
>JBAVTF010000010.1:0-26929 GCA_049695995.1 Pirellulales bacterium
AGCGAACTCGGGCTTCCCGTGTTGGCCAGCGACACGAACTCGAGCGTGCCGGCCGCGAGCGACGTCGAGCCGGAGTAGGTGCTCGCCGTCGAGCTGAGCCGCAGCACGCCCGCGCCAGTCTTTTGGAACGCGCTACTGGCGCCGGTGCCGCTGATCGCCCCGGTCATCTCCGCCAGCGTCGCCTGCGTCGTCGAACTCACCGCCACGATCCGGATGGCGTTGGCCAGATCGAGCGGATTCACCCAGGTGAGCGGCTGGGTCGCGTCGGTGTTTTGGAGATAGAGCGCGCTGGCCGAATTCACCGACGACGCCCCCCACGTAAAAACATTGGGCGAGGCGGTTCCGCCGAGCGCGACGGTCAGCGGGCCACCGACGGCACTGAACCCGCCGCTTTGGTAAGGGCCCCCCACAATGCTGCCGCCCCACTGCACCTGGCCGGCCCCGCCGCCGAGCGGGCGGACGAAAGTTCCGGAGGTGCTGATTACGCCGGCGCCTGGGCTGCCGTTATTGGCCGTGAACCGCAGGCTGGCATTCGGAGAGAGGCCAACGCCATCGTCGGCCCGCCAAAAGAGGCTGCCGGTCTCCATGTAGCCCACGAAGTCGTTTGTGCCCGTGACGACGATGTTAGTCGGGGTATTCGCTGGCCCCCCGAAGAGACCACCGGTGCCCGTGATCTTGCTCGCGAAGGTGGAGCCCGCCGGTTGCAGGCCGAGCCACGCATTTTCGAGCTGGATCGTCCGGTTGGCGGCGAGCGTGCCGGTGGCGGTGAATGCGAGGTAGCCGCCGGCCGCCGTGACGCGAATATTCACCTGCGGCGTGGCGGGCACCGCCCCAAAGGCAGCGTCGTTGCCGACGTAGACAGCGGCCCCATTGATCGTCGTCGTGCCCGTGAACGTGTTGTTGGCATTCAGCCGGATGCCGCCGCCGGCATTCGTTGTCGCACCATAAGTACCACCCACTCCACCCAGCGTCAGCGACAGCGGTGTAGCGCCGTTGTCGGCGATGGTCGACGAGACAAGCAGACCAAAGGCGCCGCGAGGATCTTGAGCCCAGCGGTTGGTGAGAATCAATTCGTTGGCGCCGTCGCTGTTGGTATACCCCGACGTGATCACGCCGCCGGACAGCGTGCTGGATTTGGTCGTTGACGAAACCATGACCATGCCGCTCCCAATCACGTTGACGCCGGAGAGGTTGAGCGTCGACGCAGTAGACCCGGAGAAGAGGATCGAGTTGGCGGCGGTGCCGCTGGCCAGCGTGGCGGTGACGCCGCCGTTCATCCGCAGATTGCCGCCAGCCGTTGCCCAGGTGCCGCTCGACAGATTCGTGTAGCTCGCCGTCCCGGTGACGTAGGGCCCAGAGCCGGAGAAGCCGACGAAATCGTTCGTGTTGATCGTGGCTCCCGCCAGGATCCGGTTCGCGCCCGTGCCCGCCGTCTGGGAGGGCAGGTTCGTGAACGAGACGCTGAAGCCGGCATCGGGCACGATGTCGACAAGCGAGCCGACGGAGCGGGCGTACGCGGTCGCCGCGTCGCCCGTGAACGTCAGCAGATTGCTGCCCGTGGCACCCGAACCGGAAATCGAGCTCAGCCCGCGGCGGACCGTGAGCGCGGCGAACGACTGCGACGCCGTGCCGCCGACCGCCGGCGCCATCTGGCGATAGATACCGCCGCCCGACACGCCCCCCAGGGTGAGCGTGATGCCGCTCGCGATCCGGTCGGTAATCCCACTGTTGTTGGCCGCGGTATCGTCGCCGTTGATCAGCGTCGCGCCGGTGACCGTGAGGGCGGAGGTGTTGGCCAGCCGCCCCGCGGCTCCGGAGATTCGCAAGGGGCCGCCCGTGCCCGCCACGTTTCCGGGAGCCGACGTCGCCGACATCAGCAGGCCGACCACCGACGTCGCACCCGAATACGTGTTGTTCGCCGTCAGCGTGAGCCCGCCTGTGCCGCTCTTCGTGAATCTGGTGGCTGCGCCCCCGAGCACGGAGCCGATCGTGACGGCGGAATTATTGACCTGCATGCTGCCCACGTCGGCCAGGCTGATCGTGCCGCCGGAGAGCGTGATCGCGCCGGAGACTGAGCCGAAGACGAGCGATCCGATACTCTGCGATCCGTTCACGGCAATCGTTCCGGCGGCGAGCCCGAGGCTCCCGGCGCCGAAGTTGAGGCTGTCACTCGTCGTCGTCGTGAGGTTCGACGTCGCGACCGTGCCCGAGGCATTGGTGCTGAAGAAACTGCTACTGCCCCAGGTGCCGCTCGCCGTGCCGAAGCCCGCCGTCGTGCCGTTGGCGTCCCAGTAGTAGGTCGACTGGGCGGTGGCCGATGTCGCGGTGACGCTACCCGCGAGGAGCATGCCGGCGACGAGCGTCGCCCGACCGACTCGAAACATTCCGCATGGATGGAACATAAGCCACCGCCTCGGAGCAATGACACGGCCGGGACTGAAATCGATGCCAGGGGGGAGGCTACCCCCCCCTGAGCCCGCTCGCAATGACCGATAAACAAGGTACGACCGCCAATCGTTAGCACCAAAAAACGGAGAAAAATTGTGAGACCGCACTGCTAACGAAAGCCGTCTCAAAATGCCGGATAGCGCGTCGCGGACGGGACGGCGACGATGCGATAATCCAAGGGCTTGCGGAAAAAGAGCCCGAAGGGTGCACCGCAAGACATGGAACCGCGTGTTCGTGGAATCCAGGCCATGGGCCGCCCCCGAAAGTCCTACCCCGAAAGCCGCGACACGGTGCAGCGGATGTTCATCGCGCACATGGACCAGCTACGCGGCTACCTCATGCCCCTCGTGCCCGACTTCGAGCTGGTCGACGACCTCGTCCAGGAGACGTTCGTCGTCGCCACGGCGCGGGCCGCAACCTACAGCCCCAAGACGAGCTTTACGGAGTGGATGTACGGCATCGCCCGAGAAAAGCTTGCGGCCCTCGCTAGCCGAAGCGGCCACGATTCCTGGCTTTTCTCTCAGGACGTGCTCGATGTGCTGCTGGCGAGCCGCCGCGACGCCCCCGAGACGCCCGCCGCCACGCGGGCGCTCGAGGAATGCATCGAACGGCTTGCCCCCCAAGCCCGACGGATCATCGATCTGCGATACGTCCAAGCCATGAAGCCGCGGGAAGTGGCCCGGATGCTTGGCCTCACGGCAGGGAGCGTGCGGGTCGCCCTCTGCCGTGCGCGGGCGAGCCTCCGGGAATGCGTCGAACGAAAAGTGATCGCCCTGAACGACATGTAGGCCTCGCGGCTGCCTCCCACCCTCAACCAGAGCCGGTCGACGGAGCTGGCTTCTCACATGCACCACGAACGCCTTGACGACCTGATCGATGGCTACCTCGACGGCAGCCTCGACGCGCCCGACCACCGAGAACTGGAAAGGGAGCTGCTCTCCTCGGCCGCTGCCCGCGAGCGGTTTTGGAGCAATGCCTCGATCCACACGGCCCTGCGGCGGCGCGGCCGGCAGGAGTGGGGAAAACGTGCCGCCACCGAGCGGGAGGCGGTTCCGTCACTGCGATCGAGGTGCGCGCGAGCGTTTGCTCCGCTTGCGGCTCTCTCTCGCCGCGCTGCCGTGCTGCTCGCGCTCGCCGCCGGGTCGGCCGCGGGCGTCGCCTTCGCGATCGTGCCGATGGCCGTCAACGCCATGCGGATCGCCCTGCCGCTGGGCAATCCCGGTTTCGAGCAGAAGCACGAGATCCCGCTGCCACTCGAGCCCCTCGCCGACCTGCCCGCCGCCGGCTCGCTGTTTGGCCGCTGGCTGGCCGATCCGGTGCGATTGACGGGTGGCGAGCAGGGCGTCGCGCCGCCCGAAGGCCGCGCCATGCTCGCCTTCGAGAAGGCGGTCGGCGGCCCGGATGTCCGGCTGCCCGTCGCATGCGATCTGATCCAACTGGTGGACCTCTCGGCCCACGAAGCAGCGATCGGCAAGGGACATGCGACGGTCGAGTGCTCCGCATCGTTCAAGAATGCGGGCGACCAGCCCCTGCCCGTCAATTTTCAGATCCACGTCGACGCCTTCGACGGAGATCCCGACCGGATTCTGGCCGGCTGGCCGGAGTCACGGCTCGAAGCCGTCGCCAGGCAGACGGCGAACCTCAGCTGCGCCGCCGAACCGGCATCGGAGCCCTGGCGGCGGATGACCGCGAGGATGACCCTCCCGTCCCACGCACGATTTCTCGTGGTGCGCGTGCTGGTCAGCCGCCGCGACAACGAATCGACCGAGTTCGGTCACCACTACTGCGACGACGTGCGGCTCGTGCTCACCACGCACGACCGCTGAGCTTCATCGACATCGCCGGGCTTGAACGCCATGCACCCCGCCCTCCGCTGGTTTGCAATCGCTCCGAATGGTTCGCGTCTCGGCATGGCCGCCGCCGTTGCGCTGGCGTGCGGACGGATGGTGGGCGTCGCGGCGGGCGAGGCAGATCGGGCCACCGTCGACGCCGCCCATCAGACTCTGTTCGCTGGCCACTGCCTACGGTGTCACGACGCGGCGAAGCAGGAGGGCGGGGTTCGGCTCGATGACCTGCCGTCCACGATCGATTCGCTCGTCGTGGCCGAACGCTGGCAGCGGGTGCTCGACGTGCTGAACTCCGGCGACATGCCGCCCGCAGGGCAGACGCCCCTGCCGGCCGAGGCGAAGACGGAACTCCTCGCGAGCCTGTCGGAGGCGATGGTGGTCGCGCGGCGGACGATCGGCGATCAGGGGCAGACCGCCGCCCTGCGCCGGCTCAATCGGCGGGAATACGTCAACACGATCCGCGACCTGCTCGACGTGGAGACCGAGGCGCTCGGCCTGCCCGACGACTCCGGCACCGGCACCTACGACACGTTCGGCTCGTCGCTCTTCATGTCGAGCGACCAGATCCGCCGCTACCTGGAGAACGGCCGCCTGGCGGTCAGCCTCGCCATGCAGGCGATCGATGATGCGAGCCGGGAGCCGCCGGCCCGGCAGTCGCAGCGCACGGAGGTCGAGGTGCAATACCGCGGACATCTCTCGCATCTGCTCCGCGGTGCGATCATCCACCAGACGAACCACGAACGGTGGAAGGCGTCGAAGGGGAAGTCGCCCAAGGAGTTCGGTTTCCCCGACGAGGCGGCTGCCAAGTTCGCCGACCGCTTCGACGTCGACGGTCGCACGCTGGCGATGTACCTGTCGCTCAAACACGTGGAGACGGGCGCCTATCTCACCAACGCCCGCCATTCACCGACCGTGAGAATCGACGTCCCCAAGTCCGCCCCGCCGGGTGAGTATCTGCTGCGGGCCCGGTGCGGCATCGCAGAAAACATGCCTCCGGAAGAGCGATTTCTGGAGGTGCTCGTGAACGAAGGCAACGCAACGGTGGGCGAGGTTTTTCGCACGCTCGGCATCTACGAGGTGCTTGGCGGCGTGCCCGGTCATGCGAAAGGCCCACAGGTGGTCGAAGTGCCGGTGCGAATCACGTCCGACGGAACCCGGACCTTCTTCTTCCAACAAAAGCGCTACGCCTCCAAGGACATCGACTGGTACAAGTTTGCAGTCAGCCGGAGGGCCACGGGCTTCGGACCGCCGCCGGCCTTGTGGGTCGATTGGCTCGAGTGGGACGGTCCCTTGCCCGACCCGCGCGCCCCCGAGCGGGCGCCCCGGCTGCTCGGCTCGAGGACGCCGGACGAGACGGACGACGCCGCGCGGGAGATCCTCACGGCCTTCGCGACGCGGGCGTTTCGCGGCGTGGCACCGCAAGCGGAGTTCATCGACCGTCTCGTGGCGATCCAACGCGAGCGCCACGCCGCAGGCGAATCCTTCCGCGCATCCCTCGTGGAACCGATGGCGGTCGTGCTCGCATCGCCTGGGTTCCTCTACCTGCACGAACCGCCGACCGCAGCGGCCAAGGGCTCCACCGGGCCGGCCCAGCCGGCGGCCGACCGCCGACTCTCCGACCTGGAGCTTGCATCGCGGATCGCCTACTTCCTCTGGTCGGCACCTCCGGACGACGAGCTGATCACCGCCGCCATCGACGGGGCTCTCCGGGATCCCGATCGGCTGCGGCAGCAGGTCGACCGCCTGCTCGCGAGCCCCAGGTCGTACGCGCTGGCCCGGGGCTTCACGCACCAATGGCTCTCGATGGATCGGCTCGACTTCTTCAAGTTCAATTACGCGTTCTATCCCGATTTCGACGAGCCGACCCGCGAATTGGCCAAGCAGGAGGTGTATCGGACATTCGACACCCTCGTGCGTGAGAACATCGACGCGCGGCGGCTGATCAAGAACGACTTCGTGGTCGTCGATGCGGTGATGGCGTCGTTCTACGGGCTCACCGAGGAAGGGAAGCCGATCAATGGCATGCACTTCCGCAAGGTCGCACTGCCGGCAGACAGCCCACGCGGCGGCCTGATGGGCATGGCGGCGATCCTCGGCATGGGAAGCAATGGCGAGCGAACCAGCCCTGTCGAGCGGGGCGCCTGGATTTTGCGGAAGCTGCTTCACGATCCGCCTCCACCGGCACCGCCGAACGTTCCGCAGCTGTCGCGGCTCGACGGCAAGCCGCTCTCACCCAAGGAACGGCTGCGGCTGCACCAGGAAGAGCCGCAGTGCGCGCAATGCCATCGGCGGATCGACCCGCTCGGCTTCGCCCTCGAATGCTTTGACGCATCCGGCAAATTCCGCACCGTCGACGAGGAAAAGAAATGGGTGCCGGCCGTCAGCGAGGTCTCCGTCGCGCACACGTGGCCGCTGGAAACGGCGGGCGAGCTGCGGGATGGCACGCCCTTCAAGGACTACTTCGAGCTTCGCGATCGGGTGGCCGAACGAGGAGACGCCTTCCTCACGGGGCTCGTCGAGAACCTTTTCCAGTACGCCGTGGGCCGCCCGGCCAGCTTTGCCGATGCCGAGGGCATCCGCGGGGTCATGGCGCGAGCGAAGGCCTCGGGCGGCGGGCTTCGCGACATCGTGCATGAGATCGTGCAGGCGCCGGAATTCCAGACCAAGTAGCGGGCCATCGTCTCTCCCATGAGGACTCCCATCATGAAAAGCTTCGTCAACAGGCGCGCCGTGCTGCGATCGACGACGGCAACCATCGCGCTGCCGTTGCTCGAGTCGCTGCGACAGCCCCGGCGGGCCGCGGCAGCGGCGGCCAGCCCGCCCCCGAAGCGACTCGTGTTCCTCGGCTTTGGCTGGGGTGTCACTGCCGAGACGTGGTTCCCCGACAAGAAGCAGATCGGCCGCGAGTATCCGCTTCCGCCGGGACTGGCGCCCTTGGCCAGGCACAAGAACAGCTTCTCGCTGCTGCAGGGAATGCAGAACAGGTTTACCGTCGACCCGCACTTCGGCAGCACGTTCTGGCTGACTGGGGCCAATCGCTACGCCCAGCCGGGCAAGACCTTCGCCAATACGATCTCCGTCGACCAAGTCGCCGCCGCGGTTCTGGGGAAAGAGACCCGCTATCCGTCGCTCGAACTCGACAGCTCAAGCCCGTCGGGGCACGGCCCCGGCCTCTCGATGGCCTGGGACGCCCGGGGGAAGCCGCTGGCCGGCCTGACGACCCCCGTGCTGGCGTTCCACAAGCTCTTCTCGGCCGAGACGACGCCACTGGAACAACGGCAGCGCATGCTGCGCGAGGGCCGCAGCGTCATCGACGCCCTGCGGGCCGACGCCCGCCGGCTCGAGCACAGTCTCTCGGCGGTGGACGCCGATAAGTTGGACGAGTATCTGCAGTCGATCCGCGACATCGAGACGCAGATCGCGCGTGAGGAGCAGTGGCTGACCACACCGAAACCGACGGTGACGGACATTCGGGAACCGGATGCCAAGCTGCAGGGCAGGGAGGAGGTTCGGGTGATGTACGACCTGCTCGTTGCCGCACTGCGTACCGACTCCACCCGCGTGGTAACCTACCGGCAGCCCGTCGACACGCTCATCAAGAGCATCGGCATCACCGTCGCCGGCCACGACATGAGCCATTACCGCGACGGCGAAAGCCGCCAGGCTTCGGAGAAGCGGGATCTCGCACAAAGCGAGCTGCTGGCGGAGTTGCTCGACAAGCTGGCAGCCGCGCGGGATCCGGATGGTTCATCACTTCTCGACACCACCTGCGTCGTGTACGGCAGCAACATCCGCGCTATGCATCACCTCGACAACTGCCCGACGCTCGTGGCCGGCGGCGGGGCAGGGATCCGGCTCGGTGAGAACATCGTGCTTCCCGACAAGACGCCCCTGTGCAACCTCTGGCTGACCCTGCTCGATCGCGTGGGCGCGAAGGCCGACGCGATCGGCGATTCGACCCGCACCCTGGATGAAGTCCTCGCCTGAAAGGAAACCCGACATGTCGATGCAACGTCGCACACTCCTAAAAACCCTGGCCACGGGCTCGGTGGCACCGTTCCTCGAGCCTCTCGTGGCCCGTGCGGAAGCGGAGGCTTCCGGCCGGCGGCCGATGCGGTTCGTGTTTCTCATCGAGGGCAACGGCCTGCATCCGGCCCAGATCCAGCCCGTCGGAATCGAGCGGAAGTTCGGCCTGATTCCGCACATCAAGGAGATCACCGACACCGGCTTTCTGCTCGGACGGCAGATCAGCGCGGCGGATTCGCTCGTCGACGAGCCGCTGTCCGGCTCAGACGTGAGCCTTCCCCCGTCGATCGCGCCGCTCGACCGGCACCGCGACCGGCTCACGATCATCCAGGGCATGTCGGGCCGGATCTGCGGCGGCGGCCACTTCAATGCCTTCGGGGCGCTCGGTTGCTACCCGCAGCAGGCCGGCGCAAAGGACGTGACGATCGACGCGGCGCTCGCCAAGGCCCATCCGGGCGTCCATCAGCACGTGGCCCTCGGCTTCCAGCAGAATCCCTCGCCCTCCACGCCGCCAACCTTCTACGGCTGCTCGGCGTCGGGCCCCAATCTGAAGGTGCCGCACTACCAGGACCCCATGCTCGCCTACGACATGCTCTTCGGCACGATCCTCGGCGGCAACAAGCTCGCTGACGTCGGCACGCAGTCGCTCTTGCTCGACCACATGGCAAAGGACATCCGGCGCCTCGAACGGCAGCTGCCGGCGGCGGAGGCGGAAAAGGTGGAGCGGTATGCCGACGCATTCGCCGCCATCGCCCGTCGCCAGTCCCGGCTGGGCGACATCGACGCCGCCCGGATTCCGCCCAAGCGCGACGAGGCCTACGGCTCGATGTCGGAGACGAAGCGCATGTCGGCCCACGTGGAGATCGCCGCCACGGCGTTGATCACGGGCCTTACCAACGTGGTCACGCTCTGCTCGGGCGGCGCCGCCTATCCCACGTGGCGGAGCCTCGGTTCCGAACTCGACAACCACGGCCTCGCGCACCGGGCCGGCGACGAGATCAATGCCAACCCCGACACGCCGGAGATGAACCTGCGGGTGAAGATCCACGCGTTTCACGCCGAGCTCGTCGCGCAGCTCGTCGATCAGCTGGAGGCGATCCCCGAGGGGGAAGGCACGATGATGGACAACACGCTGATCGTCTACCTGAGCGACAGCGCCGAATGCCACCACAGCACCTGCTTCGAATGGCCCATGGTGCTCGTGGGCAACCTCGGCGGCCGGCTCAAGACGGGAAACAGATTTCTCAACGTGCCGCAGTACCTCGCCAGCGATGCGCACGTCACCGTGTCCCAGTTCTACAACTCGCTCTTGCACGCGGCCGGAGCGCCGGTCGAGCAGTTCGGCATGAAAGACCGCGTGCTCTTGCGGTATGGCTTCAAACAGGAAGGCCCATGGACCGACATTCTCGCCTGACCTGCCGGATGGTGGCCCTCCTCGTCGGCGCCGCCAGCGCAATCGCGCTGCCGGGCCCGGCGCGGGCGGAGCATCGCGCGGCGCTCGTCGTGGGCAACGCACGCTACGCGACGGACCCGCTCGCTGCGCCGCCGGCCAACGTCCGGGCCGTGGCGGCGGCACTGCGCGGCCGCGGATTCACGGTGACCGAGGCCGAAAACCTCACGGCCGAGGAGCTGCGGCGGACGTTCAAGACGTTCGCACTCTCCGTGCCCACGCGGGGCACGGCCCTCGTCTGGTTCTCGGGCTACGCGGTGCCGCTCCTGAAGGGCGCGCCCCCGACCGCCCCTGAGCAGGATGTCGTGCTCCTGCCGATCGACGTCAATCCCGTCGACCAAGGCGCCCTGACCCGCTCCCAGGCGGCGACGCGGCGGCTCCTGCAGATGTTCGCGACCGACCAGGTGTTCACGGACGAGCCGGAGTCGCCGAGACCCAGAGCCTACGAGGAACGGCGGCGACAGAGTGGCGCAGCGTCCACGATCCTCATCGTGGACGGCTGCTCCCCCGCCGGATTCATGGGCCTGCCGAAGCCGGCCAAGCCTGCTGCCGAGAGCCTCGTGATCTACGCCGCCCCATTCGGCGAGCCCGTGCCGCCGGTCACGGAGGGGCTCTCACCGCTTGCCCAGCGGTTCGTGGACGGGCTGGCATCGCCCGAACCGCTCGACACCGTGCTCGCCGGGCTCGCTCCGACGCAGGAATCGACGATCGAGAGTCTTGCGTTCCTGGCCGCCCCTGCATCGCGGCCGGTCTGCGAATCGAAGCAACTCATTTCGGGCACCGCGCCGGGCGCGGAATGGGTCAACCCGCTCGGGATGGTGTTCTGCTGGTGCCCGCCGGGCCGATTCACGATCGGCAGTCCCGCGGGCGAGCGGGAGCGGCGCGGCGACGAGCCGCAGGCCGACGTGGAGTTTCCCCAGGGTTTCTGGATGGCGAAGTACGAGCTGACGCGGGCAGAAGAAAAGGCGCTCATCGGGCTGCGCAAGGGCAGTCCCATCGGCGATAACGGCCACAAGCTCCATCCGGTCAGCACGGTGGTCGGCCACCGGAAGGCGCCCATCGCCGAGATCCTCTCGGCGCTCGACGCAACGGCCCCTGCGGGCTGGACGTACGACCTGCCGACCGAGGCCGAATGGGAATACGCCGCGCGGGCGGGCACCACGACCGCGTATTGGTTTGGCGACGACCCGGCGGAACTGCGATCCCACGGCAACTTCGCCGACCGCAGCCTTCGGGAGAGCGACTCGACCGGAATGCGGCCGCTCGTCGCCGAGAAAGAGACCGGCCTGTTTACCTACGCCCACAAGACCTGGTCCGACGGCCACGTCACCGCCGCGATCGTCGGCAGCCTGCCCGCCAACCCCTGGGGACTGCACGACATGCATGGCAACGTGTCGGAGCTGACGGCCACGTACCACCACCCCCTACGGCTTCCGACCGACGCCTTCTGCGTGAAGGCACCGCCGACGCAACTCGTCTTGCGCGGCGGCAGCTGGCTCAGCACGTACGCCACGTGCCGCTCCGCCGCCCGCTCGGTGCGGGCCGAGCCCTACATGCCCGGCGACACCGTATGGACGTCGGCCCTCGACGCGCATCAGGGCATGCGGCTGGTGATCCGGCCGCCGGAGACCGTGGCCGCGGTCGAGCGCGGCTGCACGACGTTCGTGCCCGTCTCCTGCGACTGCTCGGGAGGTTCGACGGCAGCGATCGGAAGCGATGGCATAGTCGTCGTCAGCGGCACGACATCGGATGACACCTACACGCTCGCGGGCGTCGTCCCGGAGGGCAGCCCGCTCGAGGCGGTCAAGCTCGAGCTGTTCCCCGGCGAGGAGCTTCCGCGCGGCGGCCCGGGCCGCGGTCCAACCGGCATGGTCGTCATCGCCGAGATCACCGCCGCATTCGGAGCGCCCGGGCTGCAGGATGCCACCATCCCCGTGCAGTGGCTTCCCCCGACCGCCGCCGGAAGGAAGGGCGTCGGGATCTCGGCCAACGCCGTCGATGGCAGCCCGCAAACTGCTTGGACGGTGGTCGGGGGCAGCAGTGACACGGCCGCGGTGTTCCACATCGTGCCGCCGTCACGGCAGGGCGCCGACGGTGCCCGCTGGCGGAATCTCGCACCTGCCGGGTCAGCGACGACGACGTCGGCAGAGTTGCCGCAGCCCAAGGCCCCGATCGTCGTGACGATGCGGTTTGGCAACAAGGCCGCGCCGGCCAGGTTTCGTCTTTCATTCATCCGGGAATGATCCGATGACCATCCATCGTGGACTTCTTTCGGCGGCAGGCTGCGTCTTCGCGGCGGTGTGCGCCGCGGCAGATTCGCATGTGCAGCCTGTCGCACCCCTCTTCAAGCAATACTGCTTCGAGTGCCACGGCGACGGCGCCGAGGAAGGCGGCATCTCGCTCGATCGTGTCGCCGCGTTTGCAGACGCCAAGCCCGACGTCTGGGCGGCCATCTACGAGCAGTTGCAGCTCGGGCACATGCCACCCAAGGACGCCGACCAGCCGTCGGCCGCCGAGCGGCAGCGGGCCGTATCGTGGATCGCTGAGTCGATGCGGGCCGCCGGGCAGCATCTCAACAACAAGCTCGAGTGGCCCAATTACGGCAACTACGTGCCGCACGAGGAACTCTTCCGAGGCGCGCCCCACCCCGCCCCCGCGACAAGAATCCGGATGTGGAGGCAACGCCCCCAGGTCTTCGGCAGCCACTCCGAGGGGCCGCAGCCCTTTTCGATGCTCCCGGGGCAGCAGGTGGCGGACTATGCCGCGATCTACACGATCGATGAATCGGCCACAGAGATCGTGCTGCGCAACGCCCAGCAGCTGGCAACGCGGTGGACGCAGCTTGTGGAGCAGGGCGGGCGGCTCGTGCCGGCCCCGAAGGTGGCGATCCCGGTGCAGTCGTTCGTCGACCTCGCACAGCCAGGCACGAAGCCGTCACCCGAAAAGTTCGCCGCCGCCATCCACCACGTCTCGCAGTTGGCACTCGGGCGGCAGGCCACCGACGAGGAGCTGACCAGCACGCGAGCGCTGTACGACCGGGTGGCCGCGCAGCATGGCAACCTTCATGCCACCCGTGCTGCACTCGCCGCGCCCATGCTTCTGCCCGAGGCGGTCTACCGGCTGGAGTTGGGCGCTGGCCCGCTCGACGAGCACGGCCGCCGCCGACTCTCCAAACACGAAATCCTCACTGCGCTCCAGCAGACGCTGTTCGACACCGCCAAGCCGGTCGCCCCGATCGCAGAGGCCGCCAAGGACCAGTCGGTGACGCTCGGCACGCGCGACGAGGTCGCCGACCTCGTCCGGCGGTTGCTGGCCCACTCACCGGCAGCCCCGGCCGGCGCCCCGACGACCAGCCCGCAGCCCAACGCCCGCGTCCTCGGGTTCTTCGCGGAGTATTTCGACTACCGCAAGGCGGTGGACGTCTTCAAGGACATTCCCAGCGGCATCGCTTTCCCCATCAAGGATCTCGTGACCGACACCGACCGTCTGATCGCCACGGCAGTGGCCGATGACCGCGACGTCCTCCGGCGGCTGCTCACGACGAACGAGACCTACATCACCGGCGTCGCGCACCGCAGCTACAACCTCCCGGACGACTGGCGAGTCGAGACCGGACTCGTGCCGCTTGACCCCGACCACCGGGCCGGGGTGCTCACGCAGCCCTCGTGGCTGGTCGCCCAATCGACCAATTTCGACAACGATCCGGTTCGGCGGGGCAAGTGGATCCTCGAACATCTGCTCGGCGGCACCGTCCCAGACGTGCCGGTGACCGTGTGCGCCAACGTTCCCTCGGACGAAACCCGGACGCTGCGAAGACGGTTCGACAAGATCACGAACGACTCCTACTGCTGGAAATGCCACGAGCAGATGAATCAGCTCGGGATGCCGTTCGAGCGGTTCGACCATTACGGCCGGGCACGGCTGCTGGAAAAACATGCGGCCGTCGACACATCGGGGGCGATCGTCCGCAGCGGCGACCCGGCGATCGATGGGCCGGTCGGGGAGCCGGCGGACATGATGCGCCGGATCGCGTCCTCGAAGCGAGCCCAGGAGATGTTCGTGAGGTATACGTTCCGCTACTTCCTCGGCCGCAACGAGACGCTGCGCGACGCCCGAACGCTCCAAGAGGCCAACGCGGCCTACGAGGAGGCGGGCGGAAGCATGCAGGCGCTTGTCGTGTCGCTTCTCAGCTCCGATTCATTCCTCTACCGAACGCCGGATCCGTGAGCAGCCGGCCACCGGAGCCGGACGCCATTCATTTGGCGAGCACGATGATGGCCGACCCCATAAAGATGAACGCACCCCCGACAACGACCGGCAACTGCAACTGGCCCTTGAAGAGGAGCACCGAGAACAGGGCGACGAAGAGCGGATAGGAGATCTCCAGTACGGCCGACTTGCTCGCACCCAGCAACTGGATTGAACCAAGAATGGACAGGGCCGCCGCCGTGGCCGTCACGAGGGTCAGCCCGACCAACGGGAGGCTGGCCTTCGCTCGGTCAAACGTGAACAGTCCAGCCGGCGAAGTCCCCTGAGCCAACAGGATCACGCCGGCAACCAGCGCACCACACAGGCAATGCAGGAAATAGAGCTTGAAGACCGACAGGCTCGTCAAAACCCGTTCATCGAGGCAATAGGTCAGTCCCCAGAGGACAGACGCCAAGACCGCCAGGACGAAGCCGGGATTGACGTACGATGCGTTGGTCAGCGGGCCGTTCATAGGGCCTCCGGTGCGGTTGGGTTATGCCGCAGACGCCGACGTTGCGGGCTTTGCGGGCCATTCTGCCACGCCCGCCGGCCGCCGTAACAGCCTTCCGGGCAGACGTTCGTGACCTAGAGTTGCCCCACAGCCGCGGTCGGGGTGACCGAGGCTCTTGTCACGATGAGTTCGTTGCATGTTCGAGACGATTGCGGGCTGGTATGTGGTGCTCACCTTTGCCCTGGGCGTCTGGCTGATCGTCGAGGCCGTGTGGATAATGGCTGACTGACCCGTCGCCGTTTCCACATGGAGTCTTCATGACTGCCGCATCCCCTCACGCCCGGTTCACTGCGCTCGGGCTGACGCTGCCCCCGGCGCCGAAGCCGATCGGTGCCTACATGCCCGCCCTCGTCGTCGGCCCGCATCTCTACCTCTCGGGCCATCTGCCGACGCTGCCCGACGGTTCGTTCATCAAGGGTCGAGTCGGCTGCGACCACGATGCCGACGCCGGCAAGCTGGCGGCGCAGCAGGTAGGGCTCACGATGCTCGCGACGGTGATCGACCGCCTTGGCAGCCTCGACCGCATCCGCCGCGTCATCAAGGTCCTTGGGATGGTGAATTCCACGCCCGAGTTCGACAAGCATCCGCACGTCATCAACGGCTGTAGCGAGCTTTTTGGCTCCATCTGGGGCCCGGAACTCGGCGTCGGCGTGCGGAGCGCTTTCGGCGTCGCCGCTCTCCCAAATAATGTGGCCGTCGAGATCGAGGCAATCCTCGAACTCGCCTAAAACTACTCGCCATCCTCCACCCGTCATCCAGACAAGGACGCTCGTCATGCCCCGTTCCTGCCAGTGCAACGTCGCGGCGCTGACCCTCTGCCTCGCCGGCTTCACCGCAGCCGCCGTCCATGCCGAAAACTGGCCGCAGTGGCGTGGCCTGCGGAACGATCGGATCTCGCCCGAGCAGGGTCTGCCGGCGACCTGGTCAAAGACGAGCAACGTCGCCTGGCGGACTCCACTCCCGGGCCGGGCCGGTGCCACGCCCTGCGTCTGGAACGGCCGTCTCTATCTCACGAGCAACGAAGGGGACGACCTCGTGCTTCTGTGCGTCGAGGCAGCCGACGGCACGATTCGCTGGAAGAAGCGGGTGACCGGCGGCAATACCGACGCCCGTTCGGGGGAGGGCAACTCGGCTTCGCCGTCGCCGTCCACGGACGGGAAGCACGTGTGGGTGTTCTTCGGCACCGGCGTGCTTGCCTGCTACACGGTGGATGGAGAGGAAGTCTGGGCGTGCGACGTCAACGACCGGTTCGGCCGCATCGATATCCAATTCGGCATGACCTCGACGCCCGTGCTTGATGGCGATGCCCTCTACCTGCAACTCATCCACGGCCCCATGAAGCTCGATGACCAGACCCGGACGGGGAAGGTTGTCAAGCTCGACGCGCTGACTGGCAGAACCGTCTGGGAAGTCGAGCGAGTGACCCACGCGCAGTTCGAGTGCAAGCACTCCTATGCGTCTCCCGTGCTTTACCGGCATGACGGCCGGGAGTTTCTCGTCGTGCACGGTGCCGACTGCACCACGGGGCACGCCCTGGCCGACGGCCGCGAACTGTGGCGGTTCGGGGGGCTCAACGGCCCCACGTCCACCAATCCCAAGCCGTTCGACAACACGTTTCGATTCGTGGCCTCGCCAGGTGTGGCCCCCGGCACGATCGTGATCCCGACCGCGAAAGGCGGGCCGACGGTGGCCCTGCGGGTGAATGACGACCTCACGGGCGACTGCACTGCGAAGGCCGGCGTCGTCCGCTGGGTGAACCCGCTCACGCCCGACGTGAGCATTCCGGTGATCGCCGACGGCCTCGTGTATCTGCTCCACAAGGACGGCAAGCTCCAGTGCGTGGATCTGGAGACCGGAAAGGATGTCTATCTGCACCGCACCCACACAGGCCAGCACCGAACGAGTCCGCTCCTGCTGGAAGGCCGCCTCTGGTTTGGATCGAATGACGGCTGGGTGACGATCGTGAAGGCAGGACGGGAGTTCGAACTGCTCGACTCGATCGACCTCGATGGTGAGGCGGTGACGGCGTCACCGATCGTGGCCGATGGGACGCTGTACGTGCGGTCATATGACGCGCTGTACGCGATCCGAAGGAAGTAGGCCTGTCACGCCGTGACAGGTTTTTTTCCGGTCAGCCGGATTTGTCAGCACCACTCACGCGGGCCTTGAGGCCACCGGTGCACCTGGAGCCGGGGGGCACGTTCACCTTCAAATACAAGATGCCGTCGCGATCGGCCGGCCGATCGTAAGCCACGCCCACGGCGAAGGGGCGCGGTTGCTGGGTCTGCTGGTTCGCCCCGGGCTGCTGCTCGCCTGCTGCCGAGTCCGGGGCCGGCAGGATCACGCCCATGAGCGCCCCGAACGGCACACCCGCCACGAGATCGGTCACTGGATTCGCCGACGGCATACCCGACGGACCGGTCTCGACGGTGGCCGTCACCTTGTACTCGCCACTCGCCTCGATGCGGATCGGCCGTCCCTTCGCCACGCGGCCTACGGGCGTCCACTGGGCATCGGCGTCGAGGTCGAGGTCCTGGAGCGTCGATTCCATGATCCGCTCGTTCAGCGACTTCAGCTTGGCCTGGATCGCCTCGTTCTTCGGATCGAGTTTCTGGAGCACCTCGAGAATGAGCTTGGCCCGGTCGAACTGTCCGACATTTTCATACGACGCGATCAGCGTCGTCGTGTCGCGCAGGAACGACTCGCTCACCGCGGCCAGCTTGGCGTCGAGCCGCCGCATTTCGACGGGAGACGGGGGCTTCTGCTTCACGGCGGGCTCGGCGGCGACTGCGGATGCGGCGAGCAACGTGCACACCGGCCACCAGAACGGACGACAGGACTTCATGGCATGCCTTTCTACGTGCGGAATACCGGAATCATAACGATATCACGCATCTCCACGTAGGCCCGTTGCTCCGCAACGGGCAGCCCCTCACTCCGTGACGGGCCTACCGGGAAACGACCGGGCTACGCGGGCGGCGTGGTCGTGAGTGCGTCCAGCACGTCGGCGAGGGGCACCGTGGCGAAGGTGGTGGCGTAGTCGCTCATGGAGTAGGGAATCACGAGGAGGCCGTCGTGGACCGCGGCGCCGCAGCTGTAGACCACGTTCGGCACGTAGCCGACTCGCTCGTTCTCATCGGCGGCGAGCAGCGGCTGGTGGAGGCGGCCGACCACACGGGTGGGGTCGTCGAGGTCGAGAAGGATCGCGCCGATTGCATACTTCCGCATCGGACCCACGCCGTGTGTCAGCACAAGCCATCCGGCGGGCGTTTCCACTGGTGAGCCGCAGTTGCCAACCTGCACGAACTCCCACGGCTGGGTCGGCCGCAGCACCGCCTGCTTCGCATACCAGAAGTGCAGCATGTCGGACTGCATCACGTAGATGTTCTCCCCGTCCTGTCGCGAGAGCATCCAATAGCAGCCACGGATTCGCCGTGGAAACAAGGCCATGCCCTTGTTGGTGATCTCGGGCCCGTTCAGCGTCCCAATCCGGAAGTGCACGAAGTCGTCGGTCTCCACGAACTGTGGAAGCGTCACCGCGCCGTCGAAGGCGGTGTAGGTGGCGAAATACCGCACCGACCCGTCGTCATCGGCGAACCGCACGAAGCGGGCGTCCTCGATGCCATTGGTTTCGGCGGGCGAGTACGGGAAGATCACCCGCTCCGAGAGGTCGGACGCGGGGTCGCATTCGATCTCGTAATTCGCCCGGGCCAGAGCCAAGATCGCGCTGGCCACCGGCTCCCATTCCCGCCGTCGGCCCCGGTGCTGGCGGCCGGTCGTGGCAAGCGCGGCCTCCAAGTCGCCGAGCGTGAAGTGGTCACCGAGGGTCTCGAGCACGAGATCGACGAAGGCATCGCAGACGCCCAACTCGGCGAGCTTCTTTTGGAACAGCGACTTCTCGTAGAGGCTCGTGGCCACGACGTGGGGCGCGGTGACGAACCCCGTGGGCTTGGCCAGCGAGATGACGCCGCCGGCGTCGATCGTGCCACAGCGAAAGCCGACGCTCGACACGTGTCCCTCCCCCACGGCACGCAGACTGAGGATGAATCGCCGCGTGCCCCGCGGCAGTCCGGACTGGTCGGGATGCCAGACGAGCGACGGATTGAAGAGCGCAGCGCTTTCGAGTGCGTACTCCTGCGTGAAGTAGGAGCCGATCAGCAGCCGTCGTGATTCGCTCAGGGGCCTGTCGGTGAGCAGGTGGTGCCGCACCGCCTCGAATCGCTCCAGCAGAAACGGCAGGAGCCGCTGATGCCGCCCGTGGAACTCGGAGAGCACATCGTGCAGCAGTTGCTCCACGTCGGGCTCCGGCAGTTCCATCACACGGCCGATGATCCTCAGCGCCCGCTGCGGGTTGGTGGGCTGGAACGGGCGGTAGAGGACGCGGGCATTGTTCGGCCGGACGATGATGCCGGTACGGGTGACGTGCATCGTGACGACTCCAGGCTGGTCATATCGGCGAGGGCGTGAAGCCAGGCGAGCGTCGATTCCGCCCCCTGGTTCTCGTTGAGGCGGTCAGCGAGCAGGCCGTCGCGGCAGCCACCCGTGAGCGGGTCGCAGAGAGCCATGCCGAGAAGGTTGTGGCCGCGGAACCATTCGAAGGCCGCCCAGGCGCGATCCCGCCACCGGTCGTCGCGCACGGCATGCAGTGCCTCGATGCAGGCAGCGACCATCGCCTGGGCCTCGAGTGGCTGCTGGTCGAAGGCGGCGGGCTTGCCGCCGCGCGGATAGAAGCCGTGGCAGCCGATCGGTGCAAATCGTCCCGAGCTCGACCGCTGAATCCCCCACAGCCACTCGAGCATGACGAGACCCGTGTCGAGCGCGTCGGCGTCGCCTGTCCAGCGGCCGGCCGAGATCAAGGCCTGGCAGAGACGGGCGTTCTCGTAGGCGACGACGTCTTCGAGCCACGGCCAGTCAGGGCCTGCATTCGTCCGCTGCTGACGCACGAGTCGGTCGACAAGTTCGCGGAGGATCCCGCATGCCAATCGGTCACCGGAGAGCCGCCGCAGATACTCCTGGATGCCGAGGATCGCCAGGGCCCAGGCCCGTGGGCTCGTGGTTCCGGCGACCGCCCGCATTGCCGGATCGAACAGCCGCAGTGCCCACGCCCGCAGCGACTCCCTCCGCGACCGACCGATGCAGAGGCCCAGCGCATGCACCGCGCGGCCCAGACAATCGTCGCTCCCGGCGTCATCGAGCCACCGCCGGTCGATGCCAAGAAAATTACGAAACCGGCCGGTCCTCGGCTCGAAGGCATGATCGAGGAAGGCCGCGTAGGCCGCCGTCGCCCGCACGCTGCGTCGAGTCTCAAGGCCGAGTTCCTCAACGAGCACCATCAGGCCGAGCGCCCGGGCGTTGTCGTCGGTGCAGTACCCCTCCGTGAACGACGGCACGTCGTACGTGGCATGCTGGAGCACGCCCGTCGAGTCGGAGAGCCGCCAGAGGTGGTCGAGCACGAGCGGCGTGAGGTCCCGGTGGGGAAGCCGCGTTGGTTCGGACCGACGTGGCTTCACGATGGTGCTGCGTCGCGTGCGAGCGAACGCATCCACGTATCGCTCCGCGACGCGGCCCCACACCATCTCGCGGCCGAGGAGCCAGGCCCGCTTCCGCATGGCATGGCGGCGGGCCTCATCCTCGAGCAGCTCGCAGATCGCCGTCGCCACCGCAGCTGGGTCGCGAAACGGCACGAGCACCCCACGGCCGTCGGCGAGCAGCTCCGCGGCATGCCAGTAGGGCGTGGACAGCACCGCCTTGCCGCAACCGAAGGCATAGGCGAGCGTGCCGGAGGTGATCTGGTCTTGGGCCAAATAGGGCGTGACGTAGATATCGGCCGCCCCGAGGAAGGCGAGCAGCTCGGGCATGTCCGCGTAGCGGTCGTGAAAGACGACGTGGTTCTGCATGCCCAGGTCGTTCACGAGCTGTACCAACCCCTCACGATAGTGCTCTCCTTGCTCGCGCACGAGATGGGGATGCGTCGCCCCGAGGACGGCGTAGACCACACGCGGATGCCGGGCCACCACGTCGGGCAGAGCTCGAATGACGTGTTCGATACCCTTGTTAGGCGAGAGCAGGCCGAACGTGAGCAGCACGTGGGCCGACTCGAGGCCGAACCGATCCTTGTGAAAGCTCGGATCGACGAACTCCATGTCGGGGATGCCGTGCGGAATCACGTCGATGCGGTCGTCGGCTACGCCATAGACCGCGCGAAGCAGCGTGCGGCCGCGCTCCGTCATCACGGCCAGCCGGACCGAGAGATGGATGAGCTCGCTCATTACGCGACGCTGCGCGGCCTCCGGCTCGGCCAGCACCGTGTGGAGCGTCGTATGCACCGGCGCCCGCAGGCCCCGGAGAAGCGCCAGCACGTGGCTGCCCGCCTCGCCGCCGAAGATGCCGTACTCATGCTGCAGGGAGACGACGTCGACGTTGGCAAGATTCAGAAAGTCGGCCGCCCGCTGGTAGGCCGCGACATCCTGATCCGCGCACTCGAACCGCACCTCCTCCGGATAGGCATGGGGCCCGCCGGCATCGTTCATCGAGACGACGAGCGCCTCGGTGCCGGGCAGATGCTCCGCGACGGCACACCGCAGGTCGCGGGTGTAGGTGGCGATGCCGCAGCGACGCGGCACGTAGTTGCCGACGAACGCGATCCGGTTGAGCTGTGGATCGGGAAGCCGCGGTGTGGCAGAAGCGACGGATGGGGGCATGCAGACACTCGTGAAGTGAGGTCGGCATGCCTGCCACGGGGACGCGTGTTCCGTGCGAGCTAACTATTATAGCGAGGCAGGCGGGTCGAAGCCGAAACCGACGGACTTGCCGGCGAAAGGCACGCCGGCGGCGGCTGCGACTCGGGTGGAAAGCGTCGTCCGGTCAGCCGTCCGATGGCCCGATCCGGGAAGGTGTGCGCACGCTGAAGTGCCGTTTTGAGACGGACGCACGCCTTACTGCTTCGGCTGCCGACTCACCATCAAGATGCCGCCTGCGGTCCCCTGGTAGAACACGCCCGACGGGCTGATGACGCCGGTCATCTGCATCGTGTTCCAGGTGTAGCTCGCGGTGTCACGGTAGTCGGGCGAGCTGCCTGAAAACGTGTTCGCTCCCAGAGGTAGCGGAGTGCCCACGATCGCTCCGGTGGCGGCGTCGATGGCCGCGAAGGAATAGCTGACGGTCGTCTGCGTGGACGGTCCGCTGCCTTGGGTCGTTGAACTCGCGAGCACCGTATAGATCAGGTTGTCGGCCAGCGAGAGCCGCGGCAACGCGGAGGAGGGCACGCTGTTGGCGGGGCCCCACGAGGTGTTCAGGCTGGTGCCATCGGCAGCCAGGGTCATGCCCTGAAAACCACCAACGAACGGTGCGGATCCAGGAACCGCGGCACCCGTTTCCGACGGCTGCGGATACCAGTAGCCATACGTGCTCGGCACGAAGATGCGGTTTCCAAAGGCGATTGGGGCATTCTCGGTGCCGGAGTTCGATGGCGCCAGAAAACCCGTTTGCGCGACCCGCGTTCCATCCGCCACGCTGTAGACGTTGACATTCTCGGCGGGGGTCTGGTTACCGGTGTTGGGGGCGGTGGCGTTGTCGGTGATGACGAGATACTCGTAGCCCGTCGTGGGGCCGAAGAAGACGGGCGTGGAGCCCGTGCCGGGGCTGAGCTGCCCCGGCTTGCGCACGCCGCTGTTCTCATACACCTGCCGCCAGACCGGCTGCACCGCGCCGTTTTGCCCGGCCGTGAAAAGCCCCAGCCCCGTGGTGGTCGCGACGGCCACTCCGGCGGGCGATGCGGAGATGCTGTTGGCCACCATCTCTCCCGCGGGGAGGTTGTATGTCTGCGTGGTCTGCGTCTGCGGATCGTAGTAGCCCACGACCGCCGTTTGCCCGGTGTTGGACAGCGAGCCCTGCGTGGCGAACCAGATGCGTCCTTCGTAGTCGGGCACGAGGCCGACAACCATCGGCTGGCCGATGTTGACGCTCTTTTCGAGCGTCAGCGTGCCGGTATCGGTGGTGCTGTCGTAGGTGTTGGAATACCACTGCAGCACGCCGTCACCATTGACCAGCACGAGACGGTTCTTGTGGTCGAGAAAGTTGTAGAGCCCCCCCGCGAGGTTGCCGGTCTGGGGCTTTGTCAGCAGGATGGGTGGCTGGAGCGGCTGCAGGGTCTTCGGAGAAATCAGCATCACCATCGGAATTTGGGCGGTCTTGGGCGCCGTGCTGACGCCGACGCACACAAGAGCGCCGTTCTCGGACATCAAGATCGACGGCACCGTGGCATTCAGGTCGAGGTTGTGGTGGGGCTCGAGATCGGTCGTGCCGGGGCCCGCGAAGACAATTGCGTTGGAAGACGCCGCGTTGGCGTGCATCGTGGACGTGCCTTCGAGGCCCATGTAGGGGTTGCTCGGCGGCAGAGACAGCCGCGTGCCGTCCGGGGCGACGGCCAGCGAGGCCGGCAGTCCATTTCCGGCGAACGTGGTCGCCCGCAGGCGGAACAGCAGCGGCGCGTTGCCGGTCGCGAGGCCGCTGAAGGTGAACGAGGTGGAGGTGGTGGTCACGGTCTGCTGGCGATTGCCCTGATAGACCGTGGCCGTATAGGAGAGGACCGGCGAGCCTCCATCATCGGCCGGAGGCTGCCAGTTGAGGACGAACTCACCGCTCGTCGACCCAGCGACCGCGGAAAGGGCGAGCGGCTCGGTCGCCACGTCCTCGACGGAGGCGAACGACGCCGTCGCCGCGGGCCCGGAGCCACTGGCATTGCTGGCCGTTACCGTGAACGCATAGGAACTGGCTGGCGACAGCCCCGAGTAGTTCACCGACGTGTTCGACGTGACCAGGGTTTGGGTTGATGTTGCCGTCCCGGTCGTGGTGGTCATCGTGACGGTGTAGCTCGTCGCGCCGCCCGTCGGCGGGTCCCAGGAAAGCAGGAGGCTGCCGACGCCGGTCGGTGCCACGGCGAGGTTCTGCACCACCTCGGGCACCGCCGCGGCCGTCATCATCACGGTCGCCGACTTGCCGGCCTGCGGCTGGAGTACGGTCACGGTGCCGAACAGCCCTCGATTATTGCCAAGCTCGCGGTAGGTCGCGTCCCAGCGGAACCGGCTCGCCGTGATTCCCGCGAGGCTCTCGATCTGCACCCGGTTGTCGGCACCGATCGAGTAGTCCGCGGTGATCACGCGGTTGCGGACGTTCTTCAGCGTCGGCATCGTCACCGTGAATGTGGCCGTGCCCCGGTTGGTCACGCTGTCGTAGCTGCCGACCACGCTGCCAGTGCTCTTACCGCCGACGATCTGGCCCCGGTGCGTGGCGGTGACCGGCGTCGCGGTGGCCGTCACGCCAGAGTCGCGGGAATCGATCCAGATCCGCCGGGCGGCCTTCACCTGCGGCTTCGCCGCAACGGCCACGCTCATGTTCACGGGCACGAGGTTGTCGCCGTCGCGGCTGTTGTCCTGGAGCGAGCTGAACGACACCGGTTGCGGCTGCCTCCAGTTGGCCCGCGTGAACCGCAGCGTCGTGGAGGGCGCGGCCACCTCGAGCGGAGCGAGGCTCTTGAACGACACCGTAATCGCGCTGGTCGGCTGCCGCGTCAGCCGCACGCTGGCCAGCATCTCCTGCCCCTCTGACACAACGGCCGGCCTTCCCGGGGCGAGCAGGCTCCGGCCGGACTGATCGCCGACGACCGACACCAGCGTGCTCAAAAGGCCTGTGGCCAGCGCCAGCCGCGGCTCGAGCGATTCGACCGTCAGATCGCGGTCACGCCGGCGGCGGGCCACCTCGCGGGAGCGACGAGCCAGCGTGGTGGAAAGCCGGGCGGCAGGGGCCATTCAAGAGTTCCGTCCGGGAAAGCATGCCGCGGGAAAAGTCGGTCGCTGGCGGCCCGAAATCTCCAGGCACATGATTGCCCGAAAGGGTAGCTGGCGTGCGAGTAGGCCTCAACGTTTCGGTCGATGCACGCTTGGGAGGCCTGAAAATGCCGTATCCCGCTGGCCGGTGCCCCGTCAGGCCCGCATCCGCCGCCGAACGACACAGCCGCCGCAGGCCAGTTCGGGGGGTTGCGCGTCGGGTGAGTCCCGCTCCCTCCCACCTGGCCATCCTTCGTCGGGATCGGGCCGATCGGGAACGAGCCGCCGTTGTTGACGATGGGCGTGCCGGCGATGCGGTCGTTCGTGCCCGAGCTGGTGTAGTCGGAGTTGTAGTAGTTGCCCTTCCGGTCGAAGCCCTGTTTATTCGGTGCCTGCCACGGCGGCGTCGTGATGCCGAAGGCGTTGGAGTCGGACGTCCCGATCATCGGGGTTCCGGCCGGCAGACCCTGCGCGGCTTCGGTCGCATCCGAGACCGCGTTCATCTCGAGATACGCGAGGTGCGCGTTGGTGCCGCCGAGCGGGAGGCTGGTCGTGAACCGTGCCCAGTGGGGCTGGCCCCGAGTTGCGCCTGTGCTGCCGTTTCAAGCAACGTGAAAGAGGCAATGGAAGTGATCGTAAGGTCCAGCCGGCTCAACGCCTGTGCCGCTTTCACGACGTCGAGGCGGCTAGCCTCGCCGGCGCCGGTCTTGGTTGCTCCCCACGCCTTCATCTCGCATTGGCAAGCACTTGTTCAAGCCAATCGGGTGCATCCGGATCAACCCACGGTAACTCCGCGATGATCGTACCGTCGGGCTTGATCGTATGTATCCAGCCGTCTTTCCTGAACTGGTAATCCGGCCCTTCTAACTGGGAATCTGTGGCGATCTGTTCCGTGATCGTTTGTTCCGCATTTTCCATGGTAATGTCGGTAGTAGTGTCACCGGTTCCGTCCACCGTAACCGTAATGATGGCATCCTCTGTGGCAAAGAGTGCGTCTGCCGCTCCGCCGGTCAGGATCGTGAGCCCGACGATGGCCACCGCCTCTCCGAGCGCCTCCTCGATCGCCACCGCCCATGGGGGCTGCGCATTGATCTCAGCTTACGTCATCAGCTTGAACTGGGCGCCTGCCGGGGTGTTGTTCCCACCGCTGGGCAGGCCTTGCCCGCTCGGAGAGTCGAGGTAACCGTTGAAGCCCAGGCCCGCGTTCTGGATCGTCATCTTCCAGTGCTGGCCGGCTTTCATCTGCGAATTGAGGGACGGGCTGATGTTTGAAGCCCATTGACTGCTGCTGCCAGAGCCATCGGCCCAGTCGGTGAGGTAAGTGCTGCAATTCGGCCCGACGCACGTGTCATCCCCCTTCTGGAAATAGAAGGTCATCTGGCTCGTGCTGTCCGGGGCGATGTAGGCGATCGTCGCCTGCTGCCCCATGGGCACCGTCACCTGCTTTGTCGTGTATGTCGCAGGCTGCGTGGGAGTCGCGACCGATCCCTGCTCCGGCTGATCGGCAAAGAAGACCGTCAGCGGGCTCCGCCGGCCCCAATGTTCGACTCATTGCTGATCGTCAACGCCATCAGATCGATGCCCGTCAGGTTCGTGGTGCCGAGCACGAGCGATGCGAAACCCTCGTCGAGAGCGATCACCGGGGCCTTGGACACGACGGCGCTCAAGATGCCGATGTTGTCGTTGTTGGGCAGGGTGATGCTCGCCAGTGGCTTGCCGTAGAGGTTGCGGCAGTAGGCGAAGATGTGGGCGGGCGTGGTGACCAGGTTGCCCAGCTGATTGATGCGTTCGGGCTCGGTCTTCAGGAGCAGCTCACCGACAAAAGGACGGGGTGCCGCAACCGGCGGCGTCATCTGGACAAAGGTGATGTCACCGTCTGATTCGTATGGGTTGGTGTTTTCCCAAAAGTACAGGCCGCCGTTCGTGGTGCCTTGTAACACAGTCGTGGTTGCATTCCACAACGCCGAATAATCTCCGGAGGAGACCTCGGCGTCCTTGGCACGGGACCACGTCCCTGCGGCGACGAAGTAGATGCCGTTTTTCTGTTCGTAGGTTTGGTTTTTCACGAGAACGCGATCGCCCGCGGCCAGCGCCACCCCGTCGATGGTTTGGAGACCGGAGAGAGTAATGCTCGCAGTCGTCGCAGCTTTCACCGGCGCCTTCGGATTGGCCGGCGGCGCGAGCGCATCCGTCTGCGGCGGGCCGATGCTCGCCCAATCGTGGAACGACTGGGTCCACGTCTCCGTGGTACCATCGGTAAAGTTCAGTGTGATCTTCTGCGACATCTGATTGCCGTTGGATGCCGCCCCGGCCAAGTAGAGATAGTCAGATTTGTCGGCATCGACGCTGACGTTTATCGTCTGGCCCGTGGCCTGAACGAAGTTCGGGGGGTTGTTCGTTGCGCTCGTTCCGCTGCCCCCAACTTGGCCAGCCGCCGTGGGGATGGGCCCGATCGGGAATGTGATCCCGTTGTAGGTGATGGGCGTGCCGGGGATGGGGTCGCTCGTGCCCGAGCCGGTGTAGTCGGAGTTGTAGTAGTTGCCGTTTCGGTCGAAGCCCTGGTTGTTCGGCGCCT
>JBAVTF010000011.1:0-3974 GCA_049695995.1 Pirellulales bacterium
TCGGGAATGTGATCCCGTTGTAGGTGATGGGCGTGCCGGGGATGGGGTCGCTCGTGCCCGAGCCGGTGTAGTCGGAGTTGTAGTAGTTGCCGTTTCGGTCGAAGCCCTGGTTGTTCGGCGCCTGCCATGGCGCCGTCGTGATCCCGAAGGCGTTGAAGCTGCCGGACAGGTCGATCGGCGTCGAGACGACCGTGGTGGACGAGGTCGCTCCCACGGAGGACGCGCGAACGGAGGCCTGAGCCGGCTGGGCCCGATATTCGAGCCGCACGCGGACGCTGTTCAAGCCGTAGGGCACGACATAGTTGTGGGAATAACTGCCGTCCGCGCCGACCGCGATCCGGCCTTTTTCGAACCACGGGCCGAGCGAACCATCGCCGAGGTTCTGGGCCTCTTCCAACACGACCGTGGCGCCGGCACGGACACGCGGGTCGACGGTGCCCGCAAACTGGAGTGTCTCGCCGGCCTGGAAGTGCGCCCGCACCTGGTCAGGCTGCACGTCCCCGTTGACGGTGCCAGGGAACAGACGGCTCGCGTAGATTGGATTGGCCTTGAGGTCCGCGAGCTGCTTGGGCGACAGCGTGTTGGACTCCGCCGAGATGATCATCGGGGTTCCGGCCGGCAGGCCCTGCGCCGCTTCGGTCGCATCCGGGACCGCGTTCGCCTCGAGATACGCGAGGTGCGAGTTGGTGCCGCCGAAGGGAAGGCTGGTCGTGAACCTTGACCCAGTGGGGCTGGACCCGAGTTGCGCCCTCGCGACTTTTCCAAGATCCATGTGTAAGAGGCCGCTGGCGACGGTATAGCTCAGTCGGCCCAGGGCCTCTGCGGTCGTTGTGGCGTCGTAACTACGCGCCTCGCCGGCGCCCGTCTTGGTGGCGCCCCAAATCCGGGTTTGCCGCACCTGGCCCCCCTCCACGATCGGAATGCCGTGAACGGTGCGTGGGACGCTGTAGACCAGGGTCTGTCCATCCTGCCGGCTCACCTCGACCGAGTAGCGGGTGCTCCCGCAGCCGCAGCCGTCGGTCGGATCGCTCCAGGTCATCGTGGATCCAAGGCCCTGCAGGGGGGCGATCTGCGCGTCCACGACCTTGCCGGGCACCGTTGCCGCCTCCGGGGTGGGAGCGGTCAGGCCGCCCGGCATGTCCAACGGGCGGATCGCGAAGGCCGGAGCCGTGCCGACGTCACCGCGGCCTGGCGTCCAGCGGACGACCTCGTTGAACCCCAGCCGCCGATTCGCAGGGGGGTTTTGCAGCGTGGCCGCGGTCGTGGCCAGCGGAGCGGCCGGAATCGTGACCCACCCATCCGGAATCGGACGGATTGGCGAGGCGGACCCTCGGAGCTGCAGCAAGGCGGCACGATCGGCTCCTCGTCGCTACCGCTGGTAGAGGACTTGAAGAGGGTACGCCCAACGATACCAAGCCAACCCGCCGCGTCAGCGATGAAAAAGTTCGCTACGCCCCCGGTGAGCGGCCGACCGCGATCGAGCACGCGATCGTCATTCGCTCCCGTCCCCGATTACCCCTGAGGGCCGATCGCCCGCATGAGCGGCACAGCCGCTGCCGTCCGGCCAGGCACGGCGTCAATCGCTCCCGTCCCCGATGAGCCGCCACCCGCTGCCCGAAGATCTCAGAAAAACGCGGGCCGAGGGGTGATGTTCGAAATAATTCTCCTTACTGTGTACGAATCCCCGTCCTGCGCGATGTACGAGGCCTGGGCGAATTCCCCGTCGAGAACAAGGTCGCCCGCGTACTCATACGTGAGCGGGTCCACAACCACGGGCTCCACAATCGCTTGGGCTCCAGTTTGTACGACAACGTCGGCGGTAGCATCCCCGGCACCGTCGACGATGAGTTCGGTACCCTCGCCAACGCCGAGAGCTACGTCGCCCGTGCCCCCCGTCAGGATTCCGACCCCAACGAGGACGAGGATAGTGCCAACGGTAGCCTCGAGGGCCACGGCCCATGGCGGCTGCGCACTGATTTCGGTCTGCGTCTCGAGCCTGAACTGGGCGCCTGCCGGCGTGTTGCCGCTTGCGCTCGGCAGTCCCTGCCCGCTCGGAGAATCGAGGTAGCCGTAGTAGCCAAGGCCCGCGTTCTGGACCGTCATCGTCCAGTGCTGGCCGGCCTTGATCTGCGAGTTGAGCGACGGGCTGATGTTGGCGGCCCAGACGTCGCTTGAACCCGACCCACCCTTCCAGTTGGTGAGGTACGTGCTGCAGTTCGGCCCCACGCACGTGTCGTCGCCCTTCTGGACGTAGAAGGTCATCTGGCTCGTGCTGTCCGGGGCGACGTAGGCGATCGTCGTCTGCTGCCCCATCGGCACCGTCACCTGCTTCGTCGTGTAGGTCGGAGGCGTAATCTGGATGTCGAGCAGGCGGACGTCCGAGTTCGTCGGCAGCGTGATGCTCTTCAGCGTCTTGCCGGAGGGGATCGTGTAGCTGTATTGGTAGATATGGTTCGTGGTCTGATTCGTTTCGCCGGAGGCGTTGTCACGGTACGACGCCGTGGCGATGGTCGACTCGTTCGTGTAGTCCTCCGGGTCGCACCAGTCGCTGAACGACTGCGTCCAGACCGCCGTCGAGTTGTCGGTGAAGGTCAGCGTGAGCGGCTGGTTCTCCTGGCCGCCGTTGACGGCGGCCCCGGCCAGATTCAGCGTGGTGTAGCTGCTGCCCTGCGGCACCTGAATCGTCTGGCCGTTGGCGACCACGAAGTTGGGCTGCCCGGGGAGGCCCAGTTCGAAGTTGACGCTCGTCCCGCGAAGGATCTTCGACGACCCGAGGGCCTCCCAGGAGTAGGCGTTGCCATCGCCGTCGAAGCCGCCCCCGCTGAAAGACTGGCCGTCTCTGCTGATGCCGCCGGTGGTGGCGATGCTGCTGAGCGCGACGGACGTCGTCGATCCCTTTACCGGCTGATCGGCGAAGAAGAACGTGAGCGGCCCGCCACCGGCCCCGATGTTCGACTCGTTCTTGATGGTCAACGCCACCAGGTCGATGCCCGTCAGGTTGGTGGTGCCGAGCACGACCGAGGCGATCCCCTCGTCCAGGGCGATCACCGGCGCCTTGGCCACGACGGCGCTCAAGATGCCGATGTTCTCGTTGTTTGGCAGCGTGATGCTCTCCAGCTGCTTGCCCTTGAGGTTGTAGCAGTAGGCGAAGATGTGGGCGGGCGTGGTAACCAGGTTGCCCTGCTGGTTGATCCGCTCGGGCTCGGTCTTGAGGAGCAACTCCCCGGCGAACGGACGGGGTGCCTGGACCGGCGGCGTGCCCTCGGCAAACGTGATGGCGGTCACGCCCAGGTCGATGGAGCCGGTGTTCGTGTTGACGAACGTCTTGCCGGCGTAGGTTCCGGACGTCACGGTGGTGTACGCATCGAGCAACTCGGCACCCGTGTCCGCGTCCTTCGCACGGGACCACGCACCGTCGGCGACTACATAGATACCGTTTTGGGCTGCGTCTCCCTGGTTTTGCAGGAGTACGCGATCGCCGGCCACAAGTGCGAGCCCGTCGATTGTTTGCAGGCCGGTTGCCGTAATACTGGAAGTCGAGGCAACTATCACCGGCAGTTTCGGGTTGGCCGGCGTCGTCGTCGCATCCGACTGCGGAGGGCCGACGCTCGCCCAGTCGTGGAACGACTGCGTCCACGTCTCCGAGGTGCCATCGGTGAAGTTCAGCGTGATCTTCTGCGACAGCTGATTGCCGTTGGAGGCCGCTCCGGCGAGGTAGAGATAGTCGGACTTGTCGGCATCCACGCTGACGTCGATCGTCTGGCCCTTGGCTTGGACGAAGTTCGGGGGGTTGTGCTTCGAGCTATTCCCGCCGCCGCCAACTTGGCCGTCCTCCGTGGGGATGGGGCCGATCGGGAATGTGATCCCGTTGTAGGTGATGGGCGTGCCGGGGATGGGGTCGCTCGTGCCCGAGCCGGTGTAGTCGGAGTTGTAGTAGTTGCCGTTTCGGTCGAAGCCCTGGTTGTTCGGCGCCT
>JBAVTF010000012.1:0-27968 GCA_049695995.1 Pirellulales bacterium
GGCATACGCCGGCTCCTGGGGCATGGGCAGCCCCTCACGGCGTTTTGGTCCTCACGGCGTATTGGTTGGCAACTGTTTCTCATCGGCTCCGGTACAGTGGACACCCATGAATGCGACTGCACATCGACCTGGTGCCTCCCGCCGGCTGTTCATCGGGCTGGTGATCGGCGTGGTATGTGGGCTGATAGCCAATCGGCTCGGTGCAGCCACGCCGCTTGTCGATCAAGCGGTGGCCGTTGCCGATGTGGCCGGCAACTTGTTTTTACGGCTGCTGTTCGTGATGGTGGTGCCGCTTGTCGTGTCGGCCCTGGCTCTCGCCGTTGCCGAGATCGGTGACCTCGGCAAACTCGGTCGGCTCGGGCTAGCGACGCTCGGCGTCACGATCGTGCTCTCCGGATCAGCGGTCGTCATCGGCGTCGGGCTCGTGAACCTGATCCGGCCTGGCGATGCGCTCGCTGCTGCCCGCGGCGATGACCACGCCGCCGCTGCCTCGGCCGAAGCGGGCAACGTGCTCGCCCAGGCGACGGGCATGAAAAAACTCCGCGACATCTTCGTCGACATGATTCCGCAGAATCCGCTCCAGGAAATGGTGGGAGCGATCGACGGCAGCTCGAAGGGCAACGGCATGCTCGCGGTGATGGTGTTTGCGCTCCTGCTCGGGGCGGCGATCGCGGCTTGTCCTGAAGAGTGCCGGCCGCTTCTAGGCTGGCTTGAGGCCTGGAATAGCGTGGCCATGACGGTCATCGGCTGGGGCATGGCCTGCGCGCCGCTCGGGGCGGGCTGCCTGGTGTTCGCCACCGTCGCCCGGCTCGGCTTCGATGCGATCGTGTCGCTGTTCTGGTTTGCATTCACGGTGCTCGCCGGTTTTGCCGTGCAGTTATTCCTCGTTTATCCTGCAGTGCTGCGGACCCTGAGCCGATTCAGTCCGCTCGAGTTCTTCCGCCGGTCGGCGGAGGCGATGCAGGTGGCGTTTGGCACGTCGTCGTCGAATGCCACGCTGCCGACGGCATTGCGGGTGGCGGAGCAGGACCTCGGCCTCCGCCGCGACGCAGCCCGGTTCGTGCTCACGGTGGGGGCCACCGGCAATCAGAATGGCACCGCGCTCTTCGAGGGCGTGGTGGTGCTGTTCCTCGCCCAGGTCTTCGGCGTATCGCTCACGGCGGGCCAGCAACTGCAGGTTGTGCTCATGTCGATGCTGGCCGGCATTGGCACGGCGGGTGTACCCGGCGGGTCACTGCCGCTCGTGGCGGTGATTGCCCAGTCGGTCGGCGTGCCTGCGGAGGGAATTGGACTCATTCTCGGCGTCGATCGGCTGCTCGATATGTGTCGCACCGTGCTCAACGTCACGGGTGACCTCGTCGTGGCCGTCTGTGTCGCCGGCGACGGCAGATAAGGCTGAGCCAGCATTCAGCTCGGCAGTTGGAGGCTCACGAAGGCCGCTGCTGACGCTAAGGCCAAGAATAGCCCGTCGCCGAAAAGCGATCGCTCGCGGCGGACAAGCACGAGACAGGTCGCTACGAGGATCACGCCGGCGGCAACGGCCTCGACGGCGAGCACAGCGGGCGTCGCTGCTTGAAAAAAACGGATCACGAGAAACACCGCAACGACGAGCCCGCCTGCGGCACACGCGGCGATCACGCCTCGGCCGCTCACGGTCAAAGCCGCGTGCGCAGCGAGATACATCGTGAACGGAAAGAACAGTTCGCGGTTTCCTGTAGCCCAAAAGGCAGCGAGCCAGCCGAGGCTCGGAAGGATGAGCCAGACGAGCTCCCACCCTGTACCATCCGGCCGGCTACCACCGATGCCGAGCACTCCGAAAGCGGTCGCCGCTACGACGGTCCACGGCGGCCCGCCGGCAACGTGCGCCACGGTCAAGAACGCGGCCTCAACGATGAGCAGTCCGAGCGGCAACATGGATCGGGACGCTCCGGATCAGCGGTTGGGCAGATGCTGATATCGGAAGGATACACGCAGCACCCGCATTCCTGTAGCGGCATCACAGGTCATAACAACCCGCACGACCGCCGCAACCGGTGCGGCGATCAGGAAACCCGAGAAAAAGTTCCTCCCCGATGTGTGACACGAGCCCATGGTCCGGCAACTCACTCTCTGGCGGGCGAGTCCGGCGGTGGACGCGACCCCTGAACTGCTGACTTTTACGCGAAGGGTGGAACTCGAATGGATCCCCAGATCATCAGTTGGATCGTGAGCCTGATTGCGGGCGGTGCCGGTGGCAACATCGTGGGCGCGCTCGTCAAGAACCGGAACCTTGGCCCGATGCTCAACACGGTGCTCGGCCTCGTGGGCGGTGGCGTGGGTGGGAAGCTCCTCCCCATGCTCGTCCCGGCGATCAGCGGGCTTGTTGGCGGAACCGACAATCTGGCCGGCACGGGCGGCTTGTCGGCGATCGTCGGCGCGCTGCTGCCGCTGATCGTCAGCTTCCTCAAGAAGCCGGCGCAGGCCTGAGCGACCGGAGCGGCGCGGTCGGTTCACTAGGCGGACAGCGATGCGGCCGGGGGGCGACGAGCCCTCCGGCCGCCGGCTTTACGCTGTGACTCTTGCGGCATGACCCGGCGATATCACCGGGAAACGCTAGACTGCCGGGGCGGCATTCCCAGGTGCTTGGAGGATCCTACGCAATGAGGCGGAGCATTGGACTGCAGGTGGTCACGGTAGCGGGGATGGTCCTTGTCGCCCTGGCCACTGGTGCCCACGTCGATGGAGCCCAGCCCATCGCCCATTGGACGTTCGATGAGGCGGGGGCCGAAGGGCGCGATTCCGCGGGCAGCCACCATGGGACCGTGCAGGGGGCCGTGCCGCATGCCGGCAAGTTCGGGAAAGGACTGCTCTTCGACCGTGGCCGCAAGGACCATGTAAGCGTGCGATACGCGGCCGATCTGCAGCTTTCGACCTACACGGTATCGGCCTGGGTGTGGCTGACGAAGCCGCCGACCTACTCCGGCATCGTCGGCACTCGGCAGGGCGGGGCGATGCTCTTCGACATGAAGGTCAATACCGACAAGGTGCACGGCGACATCGGTGACGGAAAACGCTGGATCGAGACGAAGGTGAACTTTTACAAGGACGATGTCGGAGCCACCGGGCAGGGGGGCGATCTCGAACTGGAGCGATGGTATCTCGTGACGTTCGTGATCGACGATGCCGCGAAGGAGTGCCGGCTCTACCTGGATGGCGACCGCAAGAAGACGATTCCTTTCCAGGGCGAGCCGAAGCTGATGCAGCCGGAACGGACGCTGCGGATCGGTGATACGGGGGCCGGCGAGCACATGGACGGCGTGATCGATGACGTGCGGATCTATAAGCAATCGCTCACGGACGAGCAGGTGAAGGACTTGGCCGCAAGCCGGTAGAATGCGTGCGGTTGCCGAAGATCCCGGGTTGCATGCGAGGAGCGGGGTATGAACCAGTCGCCACGGCAGGAATTCGAGAAGGAGATCGAGGGCGTGCGGGAGATGCACGAGTCGCTGGCCCGCGGCGCGGGTGGCACCCCTGGTGGCACCTGGCTCTTCTTCACCGGGCTCGTACTCGCCGCGGCGGGCATCTGGTTTTTTCTCTCGAACGTCCACGTCACGACGATGCCGATCGGCATGGTGTCGGGACTCTTCAACCGCGGCCTCTTTGGCGACGGGATGCCGGCCATGAGCACGGGCGTGGTGTTCGCCCCGATCTTCGCCGGCCTCGTGCTGCTCTTCTACGACGCCCGCTGGAAATGGGGCTGGGCGCTGTTCTACGTGGGGCTCGCGCTCATCATCATCGAGATTCTCAGCCGGATCCAGTTCCTCATGAACATGCGGACGAGCAACCTGTTGCTCATGATGGGCATGGTGGCGGCTGGCATCGGGATGATGCTGCGGAGCTTTCGCGATGGCGGTGTGCCGCCGGCTGGCCCAGGGGCGCCGAGGTAGGCCCGTTGCTCCAAAACGGGCAGCCCGTCACGGAGTGACAGGCCTACGGGGGCGGCCACGGGCGTACGGGAAGCGGCGGTCAGGCGGCACCGAGGCCCGCCATTCTCCGCCAGGCGCTCATCTGGCCGAGATGCATCATCATGTGGCCGCCGCAGTAGAAGGCCTGCACCGAGCCGATCGTGGGGAACAGTTCCCTCATCCGCCCCTCGGCCGGGTTGGCCTGGTCGAAGACCGAGTCGGGTGTGCCCCGCAGGGCCCCGGCGACCATGCGATGGCCTTCGAGGAAGAAGGCGATGATCTCGTCCATGGCGGGATAGAGGTCGCCATCGACGTCGTCCACGCACGCCGCCTCCTTCGAGAACCGCACCTCGAACTGATCGGGCACCGGCGGGGCGGGATGGCCGATCTGCCGGAGGATCTTCGGGGCGTAGAGGCTCAAGTGGCCGTAGATGAACGCCGGATGGTTCGACTCGACCGCCACGCCGCCGACAGCGGCGAACCGGGCGAATCGCTCGGCGGGTACGCCCTTCAAGAGCCGCTCGGCGTAGCCGACGGAGAGTTGGAGCGAGTCGGCGATGACGTTGCCGAGCGAGCGATGCATGAGTGTGTTCCTCAGAGAAAAGCAGTGATCAGTGGTCCCGCGACTCCGTCGCGAGGACGGCAGCACGTCACGGCGTGACGGGCCTTCGCGGGTCGGCGAGACGGTTGATGGCGTCGGGGAGTGTCTGACACTCGGCCTCGAAGACGCGGGCAGCCAGGGATTCGGGCGTGTCGTGCGGCTCGACGGGCACGGCCTTTTGGAGCAGGATGCGGCCGTGGTCGTATTCGCCGTCGACGAGGTGCACGGTGCAGCCCGACACGGTGCAGCCGCGGGTGAGGACGGCTCGGTGGACGTGGATCCCGTGGTAGCCCTTGCCGCCGAAGGCGGGTAGGAGCGAGGGGTGGATGTTGATCACCCGGTTCACGAAGTCGTCGGGAATCTCGATGAGATGCAAAAACCCCGCCATCACGACAAGGTCGGCCTGGGCTGCACGGCAGCAGTCGAAGATCGCGGTGCTCCAGTCCGCGAGCGGACGGTCCTGCGGCGGCAGCACGTGGACCGGAATGCCAGCCGCGCGGGCGATCTCAACGCCGCGGATATCAGCCCGGCTCGACACCACCGTCTCCACCGTGGCCGCGAGCGTGCCGGCGGCGATCCGGTCGAGCAGGTTGGCGAGCGTGCGGCCGCCACCGGAAATCAGCACCGCCAAACGCAGCCTACGGGGAGCAGTCATGTCGTGACCTGCCGGATCGTGATCGCGAGGGGATGGCCATCGATGTCGATCGGCTCGGCGGTGGCAGCCGCGAGCGGATGGCAGACGGCCTGGGTGGCGAGCGTTTCGGCGGCGACGTAGTCGAGATGGGTTTCGAGCGCTGACCGCAGCTCGGCCGAGTCGGTCGCAAACTCGAGCTCGATCCGGGCCGTGAAGTCGAGATCGAGCGTCTTCCGTTCCGACTGCACGGCATGCACGACCTCGCGCACGAGACCCTCGGCCACGAGCTCCGGCGTGAGCTGACTGGCCACCACGACCACCGCCTGTGGGCTCTCGGCCGCCGCCCAGCCCTCCTTGGCTGTCGTCCGCACGAGCACATCGTCCTTCTCGATTACCGCCTCGCCGCCACCGGGCAGCGAGAGCGTGGCCCGGCCGTCGCGGGCAAGGGCGGCGAGCAGGGCGGAGGCGTCGGCCTTTGCGATCGCGTCGCGGGCCTTGGGCAGGTTCTTGCCCAGCTTCGGCCCAAGCTTCTTGAGGTCGGGCAGGAGCGACCGCGTGATGTAGCGGTCGGGCTCCCGGCAGATCTCGAACTGCTTCACGTTCAGCTCGTCGCACACGAGATCGGCGTGGGCTGCGAGCCAGGCCGCGTCGTCGGGCGATGCCTCGGCGAGGATCACCTCGACCTTCGAGAGCGGCTGGCGAACCTTGAGCTTCTCTGCTGCCCGTGCCGCCCGGCCCAGTGACGACACGTCGCGGACGATCGCCATCCGCCGCACGAGGTCGGTATCGACAAGCGTATCCGAGCCGGTCGGATAGTCGGTGAGGTGGACGCTCTCAGGCACCTTCCCGCCGAACGCCGCCACGGCGAGGTTCCGCCAGATCGCCTCGGTGACGAACGGAACGAACGGCGCTGCCAGCTTCGCGATCGTGAGCAGCGTCTCATAGAGCGTGAAGTAGGCGTCAAGCTTCTCGCGGTCGCCGTCGGAGCCGGTGTCGGCCTTGCCGGCAGCCCAGAACCGGTCGCGGCTCCGCCGCACGAACCAGTTGCTCACCGCCTCGACGAGCGCGGAGAGCCGCCCGGCGGCGCCAAAATGGTCGTAACGGTCGAGCCGATCCACCATCTCCGCGGCGGTCGCATTCAGCTCCGAGAGCATCCAGCGGTCGAGCTCGCTGCGTTCGGCGACCGGGCGCCAGCCGCGGGCCTGCGCGAGGGCCGCGTGGTCGAGGCTGCCGGGCGCTTCGAGCACCGCGGCCGGATCGAAGCCGTCGATGCGGGCATAGATGACGAAGAACGAATAGACGTTCCAGAGCCGCAGGAGAAACTCTGGCACGCTCTCGCGGATCGACCGCTCGCTGTAGCGGATGCTCGTCCAGGGGGCCTGGCCGGCCAGGAAGAACCACCGCAGGGCGTCGGCGCCATACGTGTCGAAGATGACCGCCGGCTCCTTGTAGTTGCGGCGGCTCTTGCTCATCTTCTGCCCGTCCTCGCCGAGCATGTGGCCGAGGACGATGCAGGTTTTGAACGGGTGCGGATACTCGCGGGCAGCTCCAGCCGACGACTCGCCGAACAGGAGCGTGCTGATGGCGAGCTGGCTGTAGAACCAGCCGCGGGTCTGGTCGATCGCCTCGGAGATGAAGTCGGCCGGGAACTGCCGGGCGAACTCCTCCTGGCCACGGTGCGGCCAGCCCCACTGGGCAAACGGCATCGCCCCCGAGTCGAACCAGCAGTCGATCACCTCGGACACCCGCCGCATCCGCGCACCAGGCGCGAACGGCGAGTCGTAGGTGACAGCGTCGATGTAGGGTTTGTGGACCTTCAGGTCATCGGACAGCTGCGGGGTGGCGGCCTTTGCCTTCTCGAACACGTCGGTGCCCGCGACGCCCGGCTTGGTGAGGAGCGCCGCGTAGGACGGCACCGCCTCGGCCTTCCCCGTGGCCTCGCACTTCCAGATCGGCAGCGGCGTGCCCCAGTACCGCTCGCGCGACAGGGCCCAGTCGACGTTGGTCTCGAGGAAGTTGCCAAACCGGCCGTCCTTGATGTGCTCGGGCAGCCAGTTGATCCGGGCGTTGTTGGCCAGCATCTGTTCGCGGAACTGACTCGTGCGGATGAACCAGCTCTGCCGCGGATACTGGATGAGTGGATCGGCATCGGCCCGCCAGCAGAATGGATAGTCGTGGACGTATTGTTCCTGGTGGACGAGCAGGCCGCGGGCTTTGATATCGCGGGTGATGTCGCGGTCACAGTCCTTCACGAACCGGCCGCTCCCCATCGGAAAGGTGTCAGTGAACGTGCCGTCGGGGGCCACGCAGTTGATCAGTTGTGGGCCCGTGCCGGCCGCGAACCGGACCTGCTCCGCTACGAGTACGCCGTAGTCAACCTCACCGAAGGCCGGGGCGATGTGCACGATGCCGGTGCCCGAGTCGGTTGTGACAAAGTCGGCGGCGACGACCCGCCAGGCGACGGACGTGGAGCCGCCGGCGGCGAGATGGGCCGTCGCTGGTGCCCCGGTCGGGCGGAACGTGTCGAACGGCGGCAGGTAGCTGCGGCCGACGAGGGCCGAACCCGGGAGGCGGTCGATGATCTCGAACTGACGTTTTGTTTTTTCGATCAGGGCAGCGGCGAGCGGCTCGGCGACGATGAGCTCCGGCGCGTCGGTGACGTCCGTCTCGCGAAGGACGACGTACTCGAGGTCGGCCTTCACGGCGGCGAATTGGTTCGACGGCAGCGTCCACGGCGTCGTCGTCCAGGCCACGAGGCTGCGGGATGTCGGCTGGCCAGCATCGTCGAGCAGCGGGAACGCAACATACACGCTCGGATCGGCCACCTCCTTGTAGCCCTGGCCCACTTCACCGCTGGAGAGCGCCGTGCCTCCCTGGGCCCACCACCAGACGATCTTGTGCCCCTCGTAGAGCAGCCCCTTGTTGAACAACTCGGCCAGCGCCCACCACACGCTCTCCACGAAGCTCTGGTGGTATGTGACGTAGGCGGCGGAGAGATCGATCCAAAAGCCGATTCGCTCAGTGAGCGTCTCCCACTCCTTCATGTAGCGCCAGACGCTCTCCTGGCACTTATGGATGAACGGCTCGACACCGTAGGCCTCGATCTCGGCCTTGGAATGGATGCCGAGTTCCTTGCAGACCTCCACCTCCACCGGCAGGCCGTGCGTGTCCCAGCCGGCCTTCCGCTCGCAGAAGTCGCCCCGCATCGTGCGGTAGCGGGGGTAGAGGTCCTTGATCGTCCGCGTCAGGCAGTGGCCGGGATGCGGCATGCCGTTGGCCGTGGGCGGCCCCTCGTAGAAGACGAACCGCCGCCCGCTCCGCCGCCGGTCGAGCGACTTCGCATAAATCTTCCCATCTCGCCAGAACGCGGCGATCGAGGCTTCGAGGGCGGGAAAGTCGGGCTTGCCGCGGACGGGGTCGAACATCGGGGTCGGTCTGGAGGATCGGCGTCGGATCTGACGGGATAGCCAAAACGTTAAGCGTACCCCGGCCGCCCGCAGCGCCACAGGGGCCATGGCGCCGCCCGATCCCCGCGCAGCTTGAGGCTCGTGCGCGCGGGCGGCTATCCTGTCGGCCCGGCTCGATCCCATCCTTCGCAGGCCATCGCGTGAGTCTCTGGTCCGACCTCAAAATCCTCACGCAGATGGCGTTCAAGCCGGTTCGTGGGGGCACCCACGCCGAACGGCTGGAGAGCTTCTACGGTGGCCAGGCCCGTGACTACGACGACTTCCGCCGCCGGCTCCTCAAGGGGCGCGAGCGTTTGTGGGATGCCCTGCCGCGGCCCGATGAAGGCATCTGGGTCGACATGGGTGGCGGCACCGGCGCGAATCTCGAGAACTTCGGCCCCGGGATCGAGAGCCTGAAGAAGGTGTACGTCGTCGATCTCTCCCGGTCGCTGCTCACCGTGGCCCGCGACCGCTGCCGGCAGCGGGGCTGGGCCAACGTCGAGTGCGTGGAGGCCGATGCCACGACGTTTCGGCCAGCCGAGGGCTTGGCCGACGTGGTGACGTTTTCCTATTCGCTCACGATGATCCCACCGTGGCATGCTGCAATCGACAACGCCCTCGCGATGCTCAAGCCGGGCGGACTGATCGGTGTGGTCGACTTCTACGTGGCCCAGAAGCACCCTGCCGAGACACTGCAGCGGCACGGCTGGCTCTGCCGCTCGCTGTGGCCGGTGTGGTTCGCGACCGACAACGTGTTTCCGTCACCCGACCACGTGCCGTACCTCCGTCGCAAGTTCGAAACGGTGCGGCTCGAGGAGGAGATGGCGAAGCTGCCCTACGTGCCGCTGCTACGGGCGCCGTATTACATGTTTATCGGGCGGAAGGCTTGAGACGCCTGGACGCGCATGGCTGGCGAAAGTGCGCCGGCTCGGGGGCGGTACAAGTCTCGTCGCGGGACCTCGAAGACTCGGTCCAAATGCTCCTCGAGCTTGCACCGACCCCCTTCGCCTACCTCTGTCAACGCGCTTACGTCGCGCCGATAGCGCGGACGGTGGAGGTGATGATCGCGCGGAGCTTCGGTTCGGCAGAGCGAGCGACGGCGAGGATTGCTTCGACCGTGGCCACCTCCAGGGCGTCGGGGAGGCACATGTCGGTGATCACGGAGACGCCGAGCACCTTCATGCCGGCATGCACGGCCACGATCACCTCGGGCACGGTGGACATGCCCACCACGTCGGCGCCGATCGTTCGCAGAAAGCGGTACTCGGCCCGCGTCTCCAGGTTGGGGCCGGTGACGGCCACGTAGACACCACGGTGGGCGACGAAGTTTTCGTGGCGGGCCGCTGCGAGGGCGGCGTCGATGAGGTGGGGCGTGTACGGGGCCGACATATCGGGGAACCGCGGCCCAAGCCGGTCGTCGTTGATCCCGATGAGCGGGTTGTCGTTCATCAGGTTGATGTGGTCGTCAATCACCATCAGGTCGCCCGTGCGGAACTGCGGATTGAGGCCGCCGCAGGCGTTCGTGACGATCAAGAGATCGGCCCCCAACCGCTTCATCACGCGAACGGGAAACGTGATCTGGGCGAGCGGATAGCCCTCGTAGGCGTGCATCCGCCCTTCCATCACCACCACCGGCACGCCCTCCAAGAGGCCGCAGACGAGTTGGCCAGCATGGCCGTGGGCCGTCGAGCGAGCGAAGTGCGGGATTTCGTCGTAGGGGAGCGTGACCGTGTCGGTGAGCGCTGCCGCCGCGGCACCGAGGCCGCTGCCGAGGATGATTGCCGCCTTGGGCTTGTGGGCCCACTTGCCGGAGATAAACGAGCAAGCGTCCGCGATCTTGTCGAATTGGTCGAGCATGCGTGCTCTCGAAAGGGGAGATGCTGAGCCGGCATCATACCCGAGAGCGGCTGCCGCGGCCCGACTCAGTCGGTGTCGAGCAACGCCCGGAAATCCGGGTGTTCGCGGAGCGACTCCAGATCCGGATCGGTCTCCATGTGGGCAAGATCGTCATAGCCCAGGAGGATCGCCCGCGACAGCGAGTCGATCGCCTCGTCGGACTGGCCGGCACGGGCCAGCGAGCAGGCCAGGTTGTAGCGGGCCAGGAAATCGTCGGGCATCAGACCGACAAGCCGCCGGTCGAGTTCAACGGCTCGCTTCACGAGTCCCTTCCGCGAGACGAGTTCGGCGAGGATCCGCAGCACTTCGACCGAGTCGGCCTTGCGGGCGAGGAGTCGCTCGAAGAAGTCGATGTCGAAGTCGAGTTGGCCGAGATTGCCGAACCATTCGGCAGGCTTTTGGTCGGACGGCTTCTTGCGGCCACGACCGCCAGACTTCCCCCGTGCGCCGGCAGCGCCGGGGTCATCGGGGGTTGAGTGCGGGGTGTCTCGACCGGACATGAAACGGTTCCCGGAAGGAACGGGCCTACTTCTTTCCCTTGCCCGGCGGCGGCTCTTCGTCGCCTTCGTCGGGGTGATCCCAATCAGGATCGTTCTCCTCCTCCTCGAAGTCATCGTCGAATTCGTCGTCAAAATCGTCGAAGCTTGATTCTTCGTCAGCCAGGGGCTGCGAAACCGCGAGATCCTCCTCGTCGCCGATGTCATCCTCTTCGTCAGGGTCGACGGCGCAGGTGACCGAGGGCAGGGCAGGCTCGGCCGCGGCGAAGCCGGGTACCGACCAGATGCCCGGGCGGGCGGTCAGCGGATCGGCAACGGGGCCAAGCGGAACGGGCAGCGGAGGAACGAAAACGACGCTGAGCAACGCACGAAACCTTTCGGAATGGAGTGGGCAGGCACGCAGAGCAAACTCTTTTGCGCCGGCGGCGTCAAGGCTGGGGCAGCCAGGGCGCCCGGGCACGGGAAATATACGCGGTTGACTGGAGGCCCGGCGTTTGGTGACCCCGTAGTCCGTATGCCCGTAGTCCACATGCTCCGCATGTGGCCCACGGCGAAAACACCACGGACCCGAGCGACCTCCCTGGAGGTCCGCCAACCTCAGGCCGAATAGCCCGGCTCCTCGGCTCTCACGCCTCCAACCGCACACGGAGTGTGCGGACTACGGGCGGAGCAACGGGCCTACGTGTGGTAGTCGGCGTTGAGGTGGACATACTCGGCCGTGAGATCACTCGAAAAGAAGCGGATCGCTCCCGGCCCTGAGTCGAGTTCCACCTGGATGAGAGTGTCGCGGGCATTTTTGATCGAGTCCGACACGGCATCGGCGTCGAACGGCACGGGCGTGCCGGCTTCAAAGAGCAGCGTGCCGTTCACCCGCAGTCGGAGCTTCAGCGGATCGAATGCCACGCCGGAGTAGCCCGCCGCCGACACGATCCGTCCCCAGTTGGGATCGGCGCCGTGCACCGCCGTCTTCACCAGCGGGCTATCGGCGATCGTGCGGGCGATCTGCCGGGCCTCGTCCCGCGACCGGCAGCCCGTCACTTCCACCACGAGCACGTGCGTCGCTCCTTCGCCGTCGTCGGCGATCTCCCGGGCGAGCGATTCGCACGTGGCCTTCAGGGTGGCGGCAAAGGTCGCCAGGGCCGCGCCGTGCAGCGTGCTGCCCCCTGCGGCACCGTTGGCCAGAAGCAGCACCGTGTCGTTGGTGCTCATGTGGCCGTCAACGCTCACGCAATTGAACGTCTCCTCGCAGGCCTCCCGGAGGAGCCGCTGGGCATCATCGGGCTCGATCGCAGCATCGGTGAGCACCACGCCGAGCATCGTGGCGAGCTTGGGACCGATCATCGCCGCCCCCTTCGCCATGCCAAAGACGGTGTGTTGCGTGCCAGACACGGTGAAGCCAGCGCCTGCAAGCTTCGGTCGCGTGTCGGTCGTCATCATGCCGCGAGCCGCGGTCACGGCGGCCTCTTCGCCATCGCCGAGGCGGGCCGCCACCTTCGCGATCCCGGCTTCGATCTTCGACAGCGGCAGAAACTCGCCGATGATCCCGGTCGAGAGCACGAGCACCTCGTCCGCGGCCGCCTTCACTGCCACGCCGGCCGCCGCGGCCATGGCCCGGGCGTCGTCGAGGCCCCGGGCGCCCGTGCATGCGTTGGCGTTGCCGGAGTTGACCACGATCGCTCGGAAGTTTCGGCCGGGCGTCAGCGATCGGTCGTACGCGACAGGGGCCGCGAAGACGAGGTTCGTCGTGTAGACGCCGGCCGCCGTGGCCGGTGCATCCGATACGACGAGCGTGACGTCCTCGCGCGAGGCATTCCGCTTGATGCCGGCATGAACGCCCCCCATGCGGAAGCCGCGGGGCAGGGGAGGAATCGGGAGACGGACGGGCGTATCAGTGATGCTCATGAGGTGTGGCTAGCGTGTCGTGTCATTTCTATACAAGCCCCCAGGCGCAAGCCGGGGGATCTCACAGCAGCCCGGCGTGCTCCGGGAGGTCGAAGAGGACGTTGAAGTTCTGGACGGCGGCGCCGGCGGCGCCCTTCACGAGATTGTCGAGGCAGCTGATCAGAAGCACGCGGTCGCGGACGACGCGGGCCGTGATGTCGCAGAAGTTGGTGTCGACCGTGTCCTTCGTGCCGGGCAGGTGGTCCACCACGCGGACGTAGCGCTCGGAGGCATAGGCGTCGCGGAGGAGCTGCATCACCTGGCCCTCGGTCACCGCCTGCTTCGGACGGATGTAGATCGTCGAGAGAATGCCGCGATCCATCGGGGCGAGCTGGGGGGTGAAGATCACGCTCGGACGCGAGCCGGCGTGGCGAGCGATCACCTGCTCGATCTCCGGCGTGTGGCGATGCCGACCCACGTTGTAGGCCGACATGCTCTCGTTGCACTCCGGGAAGTGCGTCATGAGCTTGGGCTGCCTTCCCGCGCCACTCACGCCGCTCTTGGAGTCGATGATGATGTCGTCGAGCTGAAACAGGCCGCTCCTTACGAGCGGCGCCAACGGCAGGATCGCCGACGTCGAATAGCAGCCGGGATTGGCCACGAGCGACTGTCCCTTGATGCGGTCTCGAAACAGCTCGGGCAGGCCGTAGACCGTGTGGCCGAGGCGGGCCGCGTCGGGATGCTCGTGGCCATACCATTCGAGGTATGTGGCGGCATCGTCGAGGCGGTAGTCGGCGCTGAAATCGACCACCTTTGCCCCCGCGGCAACCACCCGCGGCAGGATCTCGGCGCTCGCGCAGTGCGGCAGGCAGCCAAAGACGCACTGGGCCCGTGAGCCGACCTCCTCCGGCGAGAGGTCCTCGAGCGGCAGGTCGAGGCGGCCGACGAGGCTTGGATGGACGCTCGAGATGGGCGTCTTCCCCTCCTGCCGGCTCGTGACGGCAACGATCTTCGCCTCCGGATGGCGGAGGAGGATCTTGATGGCCTCGAGGGCCGTATAGCCGGTGGCACCCAGAACGGCGACGGTGATCATGGCGGGAGCCTCGCAGGAGGACGAACGAACAGCCGGCGGAGTTATACGGAATTCCGCCCGGCCGGTGCGACCAGCCGCTTGTCGATGAGCCGTACGAGCCAATTGGCCACGGCCCGCTTCGTGCCCTGCTTCGTGCCCACATGCTCGTGGCGGGCGTTGTAGACCGCCACCGCATTCTTCTCCGCCTCGAGCGCGGTCACGTCGTTGACCACGATCAGGTCGCACTTCTTAGCGGTGATCTTCGCGAAGGCCCGCTGCGGGTCGGCTCCCGGCTCGAGTGCGAAGGCCACGAACCACTGCCCCGGCCGCTCGCGGCGGGCGAGCGTGGCGATGATGTCGGTGGTCGGCTTGAGTTCCAGCCTGAGTCCGGTGCCTTGCCGAGGAATCTTGCCGGGCCGCCGCTTCACCGGCTCGAAGTCGCATGGGGCGGCCGCCGCAATCACGCCGTCGCAGTGTGGCAACTCGTCGAGGGAGGCTGCCAGCATCTCGGCCGTGGTCACGACGGGGATCACGCGGGCCCGCCGCGGATACTCGACATGCACCGGCCCGCTCACGATCGTGATCTCGTGGCCCAGAGTCAGGGCGGCCTCCGCCACCGCCTTCGCCATCCGCCCGCTGGAGGCATTCGTCAGATACCGCACATCGTCGATGTAGGCCCGCGTCGGTCCGGCAGTGAGCAGGATTCTCGCCATCGCATCAGGTGCGGGAGTGCGGCGGACGGCGGGCCAGGGCCGCGGTTATCGCGGCTACGATCTCGTCGGGCTCGGCCATGCGGCCGGCGCCGGTCTGGCGGCAGGAGAGCCAGCCGGTGCCCGGCTGGATGATCGACACGCCATCGGCCTGCAGCTGGGCCACGTTCCGCTGCACGGCAGGCTTGGCCCACATGGCCGCATTCATCGCCGGGGCCATCAGCACGGGGCATTCAGCGCAGAGAAGCAGCGTGGTGAGCAGATCGTCGGCGGCCCCGAAAGCAACCTTCGCGAGCACGTCGGCCGTGGCCGGGGCCACGACAACGAGATCGGCCCGGGCGGCCAGTTCGATATGGGCCCCGAGTGGAAAGGCAGCCGGGTCGAACGACCGCGAGACGACCGGGCGGCCCGTGAGGGCAGCGAACGTGGCCGCGCCGACAAACTCCAGCGCATTCGTCGTGAGCACGGCCGTGACGCGGGCCCCCTGCTGCACGAGCAGGCTCGTCAGCGCCGCCGCCTTGTAGGCCGCGATCCCGCCAGACACGCCAACGACGATTTCCCGACCCTCGACCATGCGCATCTCTCTGCTGACGCGACGAGCGCGGCCGCGATCACAGAATGGAGGCGTCGAAATCGAGCGGGCCGCCAGCTTCGGGCGACTCACCCGTGATCCGCAGGTTCATCGACGTGTCGAGAAAGATTTTGTCCTGCTTGATCTCCTCGATCACGATTTGCATCTTGTCGTCCGTGGCCACGTCGACGAGCGGCCGGCTGCCAGCGTTGAGGGCCACGAGCCGCTTCTGGATCAGCGTCGAGAGCTTGAACCGGCCGCCGACCTTGTTGACGATCTCTTCTTCGCGGAGGTCTTCGATCATGTGTTGGCTTTCTGTGTTTTCGGGGAGGCGGGGCGGGACGGTGGAGATGGTTGAGCGGGCAGCCCGGCGTCGAACAGGATGCGTTTGATCGCCGCCAGGGCCTCGTCGGGATCCTCGTTCACGACCCGATGGCGGTAGCGGTGGGCCTCGAGCAATTCGCGGCGGGCCACCTCGAGCCGTCGGGCCATCGCCTCCGGCGACTCCGTGCCCCGACCGAGCAGCCGTTCGGCCAACTGGTCGGGGTGAGACGGCTCGACGAAGATCGTTATGGCGTCAGGATACCGGGCGAGGATGGAAAGTGTACCCTCGACGTCGATCTCCAGCACGACCCACGATCCGACGGCCAGCCGGGGGGCCACTTCGCTCACGAGCGTGCCGTACCAGTGCTGCCGGCCGTAGACCCGGCAGCATTCCAGGAATTCGCCTGCCGCCCGCCGCCGCTCGAATTCGTCGAGCGGGATGAAGTGGTAGTCGATGCCGTCCCGCTCGCCCGCCCGGGGCGGCCGGGTGGTAGCCGACACGCTGGGCAGCAGGTGGGGCAAATCGGCGAGGAGGCGACGCAGGAGCGTGGTTTTCCCGACCCCGGAGGGGCCGGAAATGACGACGAGCTTGCCCGGGAGGACTTCCATCCCGAAGTTGTACCGCAGGCCCCGGCGGGTTGAAAAGCGGACGGGCAACGGACGCTGCCGACGCTTCCGCGTCGGGATCCCCAGCTTGCGCCTGGGGGCTTGTATGAAAACGATCCCTCGGCTCGTGCCCGGGGGCTTCTCTGCTCGCCAATACAAGCCCTGAGCGCGAGCGAGGGGGATCCCGTGGCGCAAGCCGCGGGCGGGTCACTCCAGGTTTTGCACCTGTTCCCGGAGCCGCTCGATGCGGGTTTTGATCTCGACGACCGCGTGGGCGATCTCCGCGTCGAAAGCCTTCGAGGCGATCGTGTTGGCCTCGCGGCCCAGCTCCTGCGAAAGGAAGTCGAGCGACCGCCCCGGGGCCTCGGTGCCCAGCAGGTGCGCGAACTGGGTGAGATGGCTATCGAGGCGCACGAGTTCCTCTGCGATGTCGGTGCGGTCGGCGATGAGGGCGATTTCGCGTGCCACGTCGGCAGCCGCGAGCGGCACGCTCTGTGGCGCGAGCAGCTTGGCAACTCGTTCCACGAGCCGAACACGGTGGGCCTCGACCATCTGCGGCACGCGACCCTTGATCGTGCCGGTCAGATCCGTGATCTCAGCGCAGGTCGCCCGGAGATCGGCGGCGAGGGCGTCGCCTTCGCGGCGCCGCATTTCGTCGAGCCGATCAAGCGCGACGTCGAGGGCCTGCGCCACCAGGGGCCAGGTTCGCTCGGCGGCGTCGCCGTCGGGCGAGGTTTCCACGAGCACGCCCGGGAGTCCGAGGAAGCTCTCGATCGCATGCGGGGCCGGCAGATCGCGGGAGAGACAAAAGTCTGCGGCGGCGTCGAGATAGGCGGCCAGTTGGATGGCGTCGAGCCGGCGACCGGCTGGCGCTACGGGGCCGGCGACGTCGAGCCACATCTGCACGCCACCACGGCGGACACGCTTGCGGACGGCGGCCTCGGCCCGCCCTTCGAGCGCCACGAAGCCATCGCGGCAGCGAAATGTGAACTTCAAGTGGCGGTTGTTGACACACCGCAGTTCGACGCGGCAGGTGTTCGCGCCGTCGGTGGCGACGCCATCGCCACAGCCGGTCATGCTCAGCGCCATGTGCGGGAGGCGGCTACTTGGCCGCTGGCTCGGGAGTCGCCGCAGGGGCCGCTACGGCTGGCTCGGCGGCGGGCTTGGCGTCGGAGGCGGCCTCGGACTTCTGGTCCGCAGATGCGGGCTCGGTAGACGCGGCCGGCTCGGCAGGCTTCGCCTCCGGGGCGGGGGCTGCGGAGTCAGGAGCCTGCGGCACGCCTCCACTGGGCGGGGTCGGCTGGGTCTGCGGGGCGACCGCCTGCGGCGCCGCGGTGCCGAGCGAGCTACTGAAGAGCGACTGCTGCCGGCCGAGCACGTTGATCGAGAGGATGCAGAGGCCGATCCAGAAGGCTGCCACGCCGACGGTGATCTTCGTGAAGATGTCGCCCGCCTTCGTGCCGAACGCGCTCTGGCCCCCCATGCCGCCGAGGGCGCCCGTGAGGCCGCCGCCACGGCCCCGCTGGATGAGCACAAGCAGGATGAGGAACAGCGACGTAAGGACGAGCGTGAAGCCGAGAAAGAAGCGGATCAGCGGGATCATGAACGACGGCGACTCCGAAGAATGTGTGGGGCGTTAGCTTATCCCAGGCGGCCGTAGCGGCCTACCCCGGCTCGCGCTGCCCGGCATACAAGCCCCGAGCGGAGGCGAGGGCATATCGTGGCGTGAACGATCCCCCGCCTTGCGTCTGGAGGCTTCTATTGGCGGCCGCGGACAGCGACGCGCCTACGCGAACGCCTTCGCGATCCCCAGGAAATCGTCGGCCTTGAGGCTGGCACCGCCCACGAGGGCGCCATCGATGTCGGGCTGGGCCGCGAGGTCGGCGGCGTTGTCGGGCTTCACGCTGCCGCCGTACTGGATCCGCACCTTCGACGCCACGGCGGGCGATGCCAGGCCAGCGAGTAGCCGGCGAATGAGGGCATGCACCTCCTGGGCCTGCTGCGGCGTGGCCACCTTACCGGTGCCGATCGCCCACACCGGCTCGTAGGCGATCACGACCTTCTCGAGATCCGACGGAGACAGCCCGGCGAGCGACCCGTTCACCTGCGTCGTCACCACGGCCTCGGTGCGGTTACCCTCCCGCTCCTCGAGCGTCTCGCCCACGCACACGATCGGCGTAAGGCCGGCCGCGAGGGCCGCCTTCGTCTTGGCGTTCACGGTCGCGTCGTTCTCGCCGAAGAGCGTCCGCCGCTCCGAGTGGCCGAGGATCACATAGCGGCAGCCGAGGTCGACGAGCATCGGCGGGGCCACCTCGCCCGTGAACGCGCCACTCGCCTTGTCGTGCATGTTCTGGCCGCCGAGGGCGACGTCGGACTTCGCAGCCGCGAGTGCCGCGCCCACCGTTTCCGCATACAGGGCAGGGGGGCAGAGAACGAGGTCCACCGCCGCCGCCTCGCCACGCCGGGCCGCGATCGCCGCCGTGAGATCGCGGGCCTTCGCGCGATCGAGGTTCATCTTCCAATTACCGGCGACGATTGCAGTGCGGGACATCGGGATACTCCTGGGGTAGGGAAGACGGGGTCAGCCGACGGCAGCGGCGAGGGCATAGGAACCGAGGATCACCACGCGTTTACACCGCTTTTCGAGCGCGGCGATGGCCCGGCGGACGCGGAGGTCGTCTCTGTGGCCTTCGAGTTCGACGAAGAAGATGTAGCCACGTTCTTCGCCGGGCAGTGGAAACGACTCGATCCAGGTGAGATTGAGCTTTTGCTTCTTCGGGATCGAGAGGGCGTCGGCCAGGCCGCCCGGCTTGTGCTCGATCTCGAACATGAGGGCGGTCTTGTCCTTGCCGGTGCGTTTGGCGTCGGCATGGCCGATGACGGCGAAGCGGGTCGTGTTGCCCGCCACGTCCTCGATGTTCTCCGCGAGCACGTCGAGGCCGTAGTGCACGCCCGCCTGCCGGCTGGCGATCGCGGCTGCGTGGGGTGTTTTGGAGGCCGTTTCGGCGGCGGCGCTCGTGCTCGTCACCTCCACGAGCCGGGCGGACGGCAGATGGCGGGCCAGCCAGTTACGGCACTGCGAGAGGGCCTGCGGCCGACTGTACACCTCCTTGATCGCCGAGCGGTCGCAGGCGGCCAGGAGATTGTGATGGATCCGCAGCGGCACCTCGGCGCAGATCTTCACCGGCAGCCGGGCGAAGTTGTCGAGCGTGTCGGCGATCCGCCCATCAGTCGAGTTTTCGAGGGGAACGACGCCGTAGTGTGAGTGACCGGCATGAACCTCCTCGAAGGCGGCCGAGATGCTTGCCACGGGCACGAAGTCGACGGCGTTGCCGAAGCGATGCAAGGCGGCGAGGTGGCTGTAGGTCCAGGCCGGACCGAGATGCGCCACGCGGAGATGCTGCTCGATCGCGCGAGACCCCGAGATCAGTTCGCGATAAATCGCCTTGAGGCTGTCGTTGGAGAGCGGGCCGGCATTGGAGGCCGTGACTCGTTCGAGCACCATTTCCTCGCGAGCCGGGTCGTAGGTTGCCTGGCCGGCCGAGCTCTTCAGATGCCCGATCTCACGCGCGACCTCGGCCCGACGGTTCATCAGTCCCACGAGGTCATGGTCAATGGCATCGATCTGGGCTCGGAGGCCGGCGAGGCCACCGTCCTTGCCGCCGCCCGCGGCCCCCTTCGACGGCTTCGATTCCGGTGACGATTTGGCCATGGTTTCCTTCGCAAGCGGCCAAAATGGCAGCCTCGAGGCCGCCGCCGGAATGTCCCGAGCCGCAGGACTCAACTGTACCCGGAACATCCCGGCCGTAAATACGCTCAAAACGAGGCTCACCGCGGTCTTTTCGCGGGTGGCACGGCCTTTGCATCCCAACTTCGCCATCCACAAACGAATCATTTCTGACACCGGACTCCGGCGGCAGACCCAGCGGCAGCACTCACGAGAGGAACCAAACCACATGGCAACCAAGCAAGGCGAAAAGATCATCGGCATCGACCTCGGCACCACGAACTCCGTGGTCGCGGTGATGGAGGGCAAGGAGCCCAAGGTGATCGCGAACAAGGAGGGCAATCGCCTCACGCCGAGCGTGGTCGCCTTCAACGACAAGGGAGAGACGCTCGTTGGCGATATCGCCCGGCGACAGGCCGTCACGAACCCCAAGCGAACCGTTTACTCGATCAAGCGATTCATGGGCCGGCGGCACGACGAGGTGGCCTCTGAAGAGAAGATGGTTCCTTACGAGGTCGTGGGCGGCCCTCAGGACTACGTGAAGGTCAAGGCCGGCGACAAGGAGTTCACGCCGCCGGAGATCTCGGCAAAGGTGCTCCGCTCGCTCAAGGAGTCCGCCGAGGCCTACCTGGGCCACAAGATCAATAAGGCGGTCATCACCGTGCCGGCCTACTTCAACGACGCCCAGCGACAGGCCACGAAGGACGCCGGTCAGATCGCGGGCCTGGAGGTGATGCGGATCGTCAATGAGCCGACGGCCGCGGCGCTTGCCTACGGTCTCGAAAAGAAGAAGGACGAAAAGATCGTCGTATTCGACCTCGGCGGCGGCACATTCGACGTATCGGTGCTCGACGTCTCGAAGGACGGCGTCTTCCAGGTCATCAGCACCAACGGCGACACGCACCTCGGCGGCGACGACTTCGACCAGGCGTTGATCAACCATGTGGCCGACCAGTTCCAGAAGGAGCAGGGGATCGACCTCCGGAAGGACGCCATGGCGATGCAGCGGCTCCAAGAGGCCTGCGAGAAGGCCAAAAAAGAGCTGTCGACGGCCCAGAGTTCCGACATCAACCTGCCGTTCATCACGGCCGACGCCTCTGGGCCGAAGCACCTCCAGATGACGATCACCCGGGCCGAGTTCGAGCGGATGTGCGACAGCCTCGTCGAGCGGTGCCGCGGGCCTGTGCTCCAGGCGCTGAAGGACGCCAAGCTCGATCCGAAGGACATCGACGAGGTGGTGCTCGTCGGCGGCTCGACCCGGATTCCGAAGGTGCAGGAGCTGGTCAAGAAGCTGTTCAACAAGGAGCCTCACAAGGGCGTCAATCCCGACGAGGTCGTGGCGCTGGGCGCGGCGATTCAAGGCGGCGTGCTCGGTGGCGACGTGCAGGAGGTGCTCCTCCTCGACGTCACGCCGCTTTCGCTCGGCATCGAGACCGAAGGGGGCATCTTCACGAAACTCGTGGAGCGGAATACGACCGTGCCCACCGAGAGGAAGCAGGTGTTCAGCACGGCCGCCGACAACCAGACGGCCGTGACGGTGAGCGTCTACCAGGGCGAGCGTCCGATGGCGAAGGACAACCGGCTGCTCGGCCAGTTCAATCTGGAGGGCATCCCGCCGGCGCCGCGCGGCACGCCGCAGATCGAGGTGAAGTTCGACATCGACGCCAACGGCATCCTGTCGGTGAGCGCGAAGGACCTCGGCTCCAACAAGGAGCAGACGGTCAAGATCGAGCAGTCGAGCGGGCTCAACGAGAGCGAAATCGAGCGGATGCGGAAGGACGCAGAGAGCCATGCGGAGGACGACAAGCGGAAGTTCCGCTTGGCCGAAGCTCGCAACAAGGCCGAGGCTCTCTGCTTCCAGACGGAGAAGCTCATCAAGGAGAACGACGCCAAGCTGTCGGCCTCGGACAAGGCCCCGCTGGAGGCGGCGGTCGCCAAGGCCCGCGAGATGGCGAAGGGGGAGGACGTCGACGCGATCACGTCGGCCCACGACGCCCTGGAGCAGGCCACGCACGCGCTCTCGAAGGTGCTCTACGAGGCATCGGCGTCGGCCCAGCGGGCCGGAGCCGGCCCTGAAGCCGCCGCGGCCGCCACCGGCAAGGGCCCCGACGATGCGATCGACGCCGAGTTCGAGGTCAAAGGATAGGGTGAACCCGGCCATCGACGCGGGGAGGAGGGGTGATGGCATTCCGATTCGACAAGTTCACGATCAAGGCGCAGGAGGCGGTGCAGACCGCCGTCGAACTGGCCGGCGAGCGTGGCAATCCGCAGGTCACGCCGGTGCACCTGCTTCATGCGCTCGTCACCGAGCGTGAGGGGATCGTGCGGCCGCTGCTCGAGAAGATCGGCATTGACCGCGGCCATCTCGAGCGGATCGTCGAGGCGGAGCTGTCGCACCTCCCGAAGGTTCAGGGGGGTGCTCAGCCGCAGCCCGACCAGGAACTCGTGAAGGTGTTCGAGACGGCGACTACCGAGTCGCACACGATGAAGGACGAGTTCGTCTCGACCGATCACCTGCTGCTGGCACTGGTGAAGGTGCCGTCCAAGGCGAAGAACGTGCTCCAGCTGGCGGCGATCGGCGAGAAGGAGCTGCTGGCGGGCCTGCAGGCCGTGCGCGGCCAGTCGCGGGTGACCGACCAGAATCCCGAGGCGAAGTTTCAAGCCCTCGAGAAATACGGGAACGACCTCACGAAGCGGGCGAGTCAGGGCAAGCTGGACCCCGTGATCGGCCGTGACGCCGAGATCCGCCGCGTGATCCAGGTGCTCTCGCGGCGGACGAAAAACAATCCCGTGCTCATTGGCGAGCCGGGCGTGGGCAAGACAGCGATCGCCGAGGGCCTCGCCCTGCGGATCGTGCAGGCCGACGTGCCCGAGACGCTCAAGGGTCGCAGCGTCGTCGCTCTGGACCTCGGCGCCCTCATCGCCGGTACGAAGTATCGCGGCGAATTCGAGGACCGGCTCAAGGCGATCCTGCGCGAGGTCGAGGCTGCCGCGGGCAACGTCATCCTGTTTATCGACGAGCTGCACACGGTGATCGGGGCCGGGGCGGCCGAGGGGGGCTCCGACGCTGCGAATCTCCTGAAGCCAGCGCTCGCCCGTGGCGAGCTGCGGTGCATCGGCGCTACCACGCTCGACGAATATCGCAAGCACATCGAGAAGGATGCGGCCCTCGAGCGGCGGTTCCAGCCGGTGATGGTCGGCGAGCCGAGCGTTGAAGACACGATCGCGATCCTGCGGGGTCTCAAGCCACGCTACGAGGCTCACCACAAGGGGGTGAAAATCAAGGACTCGGCGCTCGTGGCGGCGGCGGAGCTGTCGCACCGCTACATCGCCGACCGGTTCCTTCCCGACAAGGCGATCGACCTCATGGACGAGGCGACCAGCCGAATCGCGATGGAGCTGCAGAGCGTCCCCAGTGAGATCGACGAGGTACAGCGGCGGCTCGTCCAGTTGGAACTTGCGGCCAGACAGCTCGCCGAGGAGACGGAGGAGCACGCCAAGGAACGGCTGAAAGAGATCGAGGAAGAGTCCACGGATCTCCGGAAGAAGCTTGCCGACCTGCGGCAGCAGTGGGAGGCCGAGAAGATGGGTGTGGGCAGCACGCAGGAGCTGCGGAAGCAGCTCGACGAGGTGCAGCTCGCGTTCGACCAGGCCGGCGTGCAGATCAAGGAGCGACAGGCCTCTGGCCAGCCCGTCGGCGAGGATCTCTACCAAAAGCTGTACGAACTGGACGTGAAGCGGAAGGCGCTGCAGCAGCGGCTGGAGCAGGAGGGTACGGAAAAGGACGGGAAAGATGCAGGCAAGTCGTCCGCGAAGCGGCTTTTGCGGCGCGAGGTTGGCCCCGAGGAGATCGCCGAGGTCGTGAGCGCCTGGACCGGCATTCCGGTCACGCGGCTGGTCGAGACGGAACGGGCGAAGCTGCTCGTGCTCGAGGACCGGCTGCACCAACGGGTGGTCGGACAGGAGGAGGCGGTCGAGGCGGTGAGCGATGCCGTCCGCCGCAGTCGAGCCGGGCTGCAGGATCCGAACCGCCCGATTGGTTCCTTCATCTTTCTCGGCCCCACGGGTGTCGGAAAGACGGAACTCTGCAAGGCGTTGGCCGAGGTGCTGTTCGATGACGAAAACGCGATGGTGCGGATCGACATGAGCGAGTTCATGGAGAAGCACACCGTGGCGAGGCTCATCGGCGCGCCGCCGGGCTATGTCGGCTACGAGGAAGGGGGCCTGCTCACGGAGGCTGTCCGACGCCGTCCGTACTCCGTCGTCTTGCTCGACGAGATGGAGAAGGCCCACCGCGACGTGTTTAACGTGTTGCTGCAGGTGCTCGACGACGGCCGGCTGACCGACAGCCTCGGCCACACGGTCGATTTCACCAACACCATCGTGGTGATGACGAGCAACGTCGGCAGTCAGGCTATCCAGGAAATCACGAAGGAGGGGGGCAGCGAGCAGGAGATTCGCGACGCCGTGAAAGAGGCGTTGCAGGCCCGGTTTCTGCCAGAGTTCCTCAACCGGATCGATGAGACGATCGTCTTCCACCCGCTCGACAAGAAGCACATCCGCAGGATCGTCGACATCCAGGTGAAGCGGCTTGTGAAGCAGGCGGAGAAGGCCGGCATCGCACTGGAGTGCACCGATGCGGCGCTCGAGGAGATCGCCCGGCTCGGCTACGACCCGGTGTACGGCGCCCGGCCGCTCAAGCGAGTCATCCAGCAGCAGCTCCAGAACGAGCTGGCCCGCGAGCTGCTGTCGGGCAAGTTCCCCGAGGGGAGCACCGTGCGGGTCGACTTCGTCCAGGACGGGTTTACGTTCGCGACGGTCGCCTGACCGCGGTGGCCCGGAAGTGAGTTCGTGCCCGCGGTCTCAGCATTGAGGCTTGACCGTAGGGTGTACAACGTGGGCCCCGGCGCGGAGCGACGGCCTACCCGCGTGCATCAGCCGCGCTTGCGGTCTTCCAGCCCCATGCGGGCGATCAGGTCGTTGCAACCCGGGGTCATCTTGCGCAGCTTCTCGGCCATGACGAGTTTTTCGCTCGTGGTGGCCTTCTTTAGCTTTGTTTCCATCTTGGCAAGCTTCTGCTTGCGATGCCGCCGCCGCTTGACTTCCTTCATCCGGTTGCTGATACCGCCCATGTATTTGCGTTCCTGTTCAAGTGTTCTGGAAAGCCAAAACTGTAAGAAAACCGGGGTTACCCGTCAAAGCCTGGTCCGGCCGCGGGGGGAAAGACGGTAGAATCGATCGGGACGTTTCCAGGCGGCCCGATACCGGGTGAGTGGCGTCACGTCGGATGGGTGGCAGAGCGGTTGAATGCACCGGTCTTGAAAACCGGCAGCGGCGAAAGTCGCTCGTGGGTTCGAATCCCACCCCATCCGCCTTGCCGTCTCTCCGTGGAGCGAAGGTGGGGTATGATCCCGGCTCGCTGGCTCGGGATTCACTGCTGGGCCGGAATATCCTGCTGCCGAAAAAGGGCCGAACGTATGCCGCAGTTTCAGATCGAGGGTGAGGCGGAAATCTTCGATACCGCCGAGGAGATCGATATCCGCGGCGAGATTGCCCGCTACTCGTTCGTGACGGCGGAGAGGAGCCCCGGTGACGCCACGACTGTGGTGATCTCGTCGGTGGACCCGAAAGACCTGCCCGAATTCGAGGGGCTGCTCTTTCAGATTGACGTCAATGAGGAAGAGGACGTCGTGATTCTCCGACAGGTCCAGATGTTCTTCTGGCCATGGGAAGACGACGAGGAGTTCGAGGACGTAGCGTCACCGGAAGACGCTTGAACCCTCGATACTCTTCCCGTTCTCCCAACGGGCTGGGGCCAATTCGTATGTGGCGACGTTTCTTGCTGGCCGCTTGGGTTCTCGCCGCGTCACTTTCGAGCCTGGGTGCGGAACAAGCTCCCCAAGAACTTTTCAGCGAAGCGGTCGCGTTGTTCTTTGATGCGAAACCGGTTGAATCGGCCCACGTCTTTGATCAGCTCGTCGTGGCCGTGCCCAGTGCGGAGCCCGACCTGTGGCAACGCGGGCTGGCGCTGTATTACGCCGAACGCTGCAACGACGGCCGAAGGCTGTTCGAGCTGCACAAGACCGTGAATCCCAACGACGTCGAGAACGCCGCGTGGCACTTTTTGTGCGTCGCAAGGCTCGAGGGGGTTCGGGCCGCCCGAGACAAACTGCTTCCAGTCGCTGAAGACCCCCGGGTCCCCATGAAAGAGATCCTGGACCTCTACGCTGGCCGGTGCGAACCCGCGGCTGTCTTCGCTGCCGCCCAGAGAGGCGAACCTGATGCCCAGCGAAACCAGTTGTGCTACGCCCACCTCTATGTGGGGCTCTTCTACGAAGCCACGGGTGACGCTGCGAAAGCCCGCGAGCACATCACGCAGGCCGCAGGGTCATTTCGCATGGAGCATTACATGGGTAAGGTGGCCGTCGTGCACGCAAAGCTCCGAGGTTGGCCGGTCGAAGGCACAGGGCAACCGCCGCACCGCTGAAGACGTCAATCAAGCGAGTCAGATGAATTACTTCTTGGCGGCGGGCTTGGTCCTGTCCTGCTTCGGCTTCAGGTTCTTCTTGTCGTTCTTCTGCGAGTTGTTTCCCTTGCCCATGCGTGAGCCTCCTGTGGCATGACTTGAGTAAATGTCAGTCGGCGACCGGCCTCCCGGCAACCGAATGAGATTTCATTCGGCAGAAAACTCCCCGGGCGTTGAGTCCGAGAAGTCGGTTTTTTGCCCATGAGTCGCCAATGGGGCGGCGACAACGAGCAGTTCGATGAGCGTCAGGCCGGGGCGGCTGGCCTGTCCTCGGCGCATGTTGCCTTCTCTCCAACGTCAGCGACTGCCGTCTTTCAGCGGCGTCGGCGATAGCCGACCCATGCGGCAACGACGATGCCGATGCCAGCGATGGCAGCCGAAGCGGGCTCGGGCACGACCACGAAGTTCAGCACGAGGTCATTCCCCGCGTTTGCGGTCGCGATCGAGAACGACCCGTTGGTCTGCCAGGCCGGGCTCGTCGAGAAGTTCGCCGTGTTGAGCGTCCAGCGAGTCGCATCGAAGCCCGTGATTCCCCCGGTGGTCGTGAGGATCGTCCACGACCGGGCCTGCTCGTCGAAGTTGGGAACGATGCCGAGCTCGTTGAGCGCCGTCAGCGACGTGATGTCGAGCACGTACGCCCCGGACGTCGTGCCCGTGAGCGACAGCCCGCCAGCGATGGTGATCCGGTCGAAGTCCGTGCCGGCGGTCGTGCCCGTGAAGTTGTTCGTCTCCCACAGGTACGTGAACGAGTTCCACGTCTGCGAGGTGCCGAACGGCATGATGCCCGGCGAGTTGCCCGGGGAGAGGATCGCGGCCACGCCACCGGGCGTGACCGCGGCATTGATCGCGCCGGTACCCGACAGAATGCCTTGGGTCAGCGTGACGGGCGACGTCAGCGGGGTCGTGCTGTTGAATTTCAGTTCCGCTCCCGCGCCGTTGATCAAGACACCCCCGCCCGCCGACAGCGAGCCCTGCTCGGTGCTCCCCCTCACAGCGAGCCGGCCGTTGAGCACGCTGACACTCCCTGCTGTCGCAAGGGGGTTTCCGATCTCGACGATGCCACCAAAGCCCGTGCCGCCCACCGTGAAGTTATTTGTGACGTTCGTGCCGCCGGTCGAGTCCTGCCAGACATTGTTGAACCTCACCGTCCCTTGGCTCGTGCCGCTGGAAGCGGCCAGCAGGGCAACGGTGCGACCTGCACCCAGGCGGACTGGGGTGTCCACGACAAAGCTCGAAATCCCCGCGGTATGGCTCCCGCCGAGCGACACGACCTGGGAACCTGCCGATGAAGCGATATCGATCCCGCGAGAGACAGTGACACCCTGCTCCAAAAGAATCGCCGCCGTGCCGGATGCGCCGGCCGCGGCATTGCCGAGGAGCACCCGGCCGGTGGACAACCCAAAGCCGCCGGCGAGGTTCGATTGAGCGTTGACGGCGAGCGAGACCGTGCCATTCAGAATCTGTGTCGTGCCGGTATAGGTGCTCGAGCCCGTCAGCCTCCACTGGCCGGGACCGTCCTTGGTGAGTGACGTG
>JBAVTF010000013.1:0-22021 GCA_049695995.1 Pirellulales bacterium
CATCGACGGCGCTGATCCCGCGGCCTACCCCCGCGCGATGCCGCGGCTCACGCTCGCGCAGCTCGCGGCCGCGGCCGAGCAGGTGCTTGCCAGGTATCGCGAATCGGCCGCCGCAGCCCGCCCCGCCACCGCGCCGGCCGACTGGCCCGCGCGGATCATCGACAAGACGACGATCAATTTCCTGCACGTCGGCCTCATCCACGCCCTCTTCCCGCGTGCGAAGATCATCCACACGCTTCGCGACGAACGCGACACGGCCGTCTCGTGCCTCTTCCACAACTTCACCGGCGCCGCCCTCAACTTCACGAACGATCTCGGCGACCTCGGCCTCGTGCTCCGCGGCAAGGAGCGGCTCATGGCTCACTGGCATGCCAGGCTGCCGGGCGTGATCCTCGACGTGCCCTACGAGGCGGTCGTGGCCGACGTCGAAGGCTGGGCGCGGCGGATGCTCGACCACGTCGGGCTCGAGTGGTCGGACCGCTGCCTGGAGTTTCATACGCTCGAGCGCCGCGTGAAGACGGCGAGCAACCTGCAGGTGCGGAAGCCGATCTATTCTTCATCGGTGGCCCGCTGGAAGCGGTACGAGCCGCATCTCGGTCCGCTGCTCGATGCCCTCGCCGGCCAGGAGATCGCGGAGCCCGCGGTGCCTGCCGGCCTCGATCCGGTGCCGGCTGCCACGGTGAACGCGGCGTGGCCGCAGGCAACGCTCATGCAGCAGGGCATCGCCGCCCATGCGGCAGGCCGGTTCGCCGAGGCGGTGGACACGTTTCGGCAGGCGGTGGCCGCGGCTCCGGGCGATCCGCGGGCCCGCATGAATCTCGGCGTGGCGCTCAAGGACGCCGGCGCGATCGCCGAGGCGGAGGCGGCGTATCGTCAGGCCTTGTCGATCGCGCCGCGGTTTCCGGCCGCGTTCAACAACCTCGGCATTCTGCTCGCCGACACGGGGCGTGATCCCGAGGCAGTGGCGTGTTTCGAGGAGGCGTTGCAGCTCGACCCTGGCTTTGCCGACGCCCGGCACAACCGCGGCGCGGCCCTCGCCAACCTGCACCGCCACGCCGAGGCGCTCGAGGACTTCCGGATCGCGCTCGCCGCCCAGCCGAATGACGCCGAGTTTCACAATTCACTCGGGGCGTCGCTCGCCGTCACGGGCGACACCGACGGCGCCCTCGCGGCCTACGAGCAGGCCCTCGCCCTCGACCCCACGCATGCCTGGGCGCACTTCAACCGCTCGCAGGCCTGGCTGCTCCGTGGCGAGTTTCGGCGGGGCTTCGCCGAATGGGAGTGGCGAAAGAAGCTCCGGGCGGCCGACCGCCGGCAATGGGACAGCCCCGAATGGCAGGGGCAGCCGCTCCCCACGGGAACGCTGCTCGTGCATACCGAACAGGGGCTGGGCGACACGCTGCAGTTCATCCGCTTTGCACGGACGATCCGCCCGCGGGTGCAGCGGCTAGTCGTGGAATGTCAGCCGGCGCTCGTGCCACTCGTGTCGCGGTGCGAGTATGTGGATGAGTTCGTGGCGAAGGGCACGCCCCTGCCGCCACACGACGCCCATGTGTCGCTCTTGAGTCTGCCCCACGTGCTCGGCCTCGACGCCGATGGGCTCACGGATGGCGGGCCGTATCTCTCCGCCGATCCGCAGCTCGTCGCACGGTGGGGCGAGTTTCTCGAGCGGCTGCCAGGACGAAAGATCGGGATCGCCTGGCAGGGCAATCCGAGATATCGCCGCGATGCGTTTCGATCGTTGCCACTGGCGGCCTTCGCGCCGCTGGCGGCCGTGCCCGGCGTCACGCTCGTGAGCCTGCAGCAGGGGGCGGGGCAGGGCTGGCTGGCCGATCCCGCCACGCGGCCCGCGTTTCCGGTCGTCGATCCTGGGCCGGAGGTCGATACGACGGCGGGCTCATTTATGGATACGGCTGCGATCATGCAGGGGCTCGATCTCGTGGTGACGAGCGACACGTCGATCCCGCATTTGGCAGGTGCGTTGGGCGTGCCGGTCTGGCTGGCGGTCGCCGCCAACCCCGACTTCCGTTGGATGGATTCGGGCGACCGCTCCCCGTGGTATCCCTCGATGCGGCTCTTCCGCCAGCCGCGGCCCGGCGACTGGGAAAGCGTGTTCACCACCATCGCCGCCACCCTGTAGGCCCGTTGCTCCGCAACGGGCTGCCAGGTAGCCCGGTCACGCCGTGACCGGTAGAGCTGCCCATCACGGAGCGCCAGGCCTACGGGGAGTAACGGGCCTACTCGGCGTTTGCGTGGCCAGCATCCCCGGGGTAGCGTTTCGCGGCTCTGCCGGCGGAATATCCCCTCTCACTCCACGCAAGGACTGCGACTCGCGTCGCCACGCCAAATGCTCACGTCTCTCTTCGCTCGTCGCCACGCCGGCCGCTCCCGCCGCTCAGCGAATGCCCCGTCTCGGAAGGCCCGTCTCGCGATCGACCGGCTCGAGTCGCGGATCGCGCTCGCCGTCGACACGCTCACGATCGGTGGCGAGACCATCGGCGGCTTCACCGACTTCACTGGCGACCAGGTGCTGATCTCGATCACGGGCTCGGCCGGCACGGCCGTGTTCCGCGACGCGGAGGGCGGCATCGTGAACGACGGCGACAACATCGCCTCGATCGCGATCACCGGAGCGAGTTCCGACTTCCAGCTCACCGTCGGCGCGTCGCTTGGTCTGGTGCCCGGAGGCATCGGACCGCTCAACGGCGTCGATACCGTCTACCTCGGCAGGGTCACCGCCGACAGCGTGATTCGCGGCATCAACACGGTCCGTTCCGACGGGTTCATTCCGGTGGGCGGCCCGTCGGTCGCCCGCAGCGACACGATCCGGTTTTCGCTCGAATCGTTCGTCGGCGTGGACTTCTCGAAGGGGGGCGGCCTGTTCGTCGATCTCGTGAAGGGTGGTGAGGACAACGTCGGCATCCTGCTGACGAAGGGCTTTAGTCCCTACTCCACGATCGCCATCCGCGAGCAGCTCGATGCGTTCGTGATTCTGGGCGCCGAGAACAAAGGCACGGCCGACGGCCGGCTCCTGATCGAGAGCACCACCGCCGAAAGCCTCATCCTCGTCAACAACGCGGGCAGCATGTCGGCCAATTCGAAGCTCGAGATCCTCGGAGGCGAGGGTGTGTTCAACGCGGGCGTCGCCTTCCGCGGCCCGTTCGCCGGAACCGTGAACCTCCAGAGTCCGGCCGGCGGCACGTGGCTCTTCGAAGGGGATGTCGCCCCGTCGGCGGTCCTGAAGGCCGCGAACTGGAACGGCCTGACCATCGGCGACGACCTGCCGCGGGGCGTGATCGCCCGCCGCAGTTTCGCCGGCACGCTCAACTCGACCCAAGGCGACGCCTCGCTCACCGTCGGCGGTGCGGTGAAGGGCACGGCCCGGATCAACGGGAACGGCAGGGTGAGCCTCACCGCCCAGAGCGTCGAGGCCGGCGCGGAAATCAATTCCGAACGAGACACCATGCTCGACGTGGCCCGGAACTTCGCCGGCCGTGTCTCGGCGGACACAGTGAATGCCACGGTTGGCGGCAACGTGACCAACGCCGTGATGACGGGGGGGAGCTCCGTGGAACTGGCGGTGACGGGCTCGATCACCAACTCGACGCTCGCCTGCCTGTACGGCGTGTCCGGCACCGTCGGTGGAAACATCTCGAAGTCCGTGCTGAGCGCGGGCAGCGACGCCGTGGACCTGGATATCGGGGGCAACATCGTGAACTCCCGGCTGCTTTCAGGCAACGACATACGGAGCCGCATCAACGGCAGCGTGTCGGGGTCGGAGTTGAAGAGTGCAGACAATGCGGTGTCGCTGGCCGTCAAGGGCACCATGACCTCGTCGCTCGTGGATGCGTACGACAACATGACGCTCGACGTGGATGGCACGGTCTCCAAGTCGCAGGTTTTCTACGGAAGATTCAATGGTTCGGACGCCGACCTTCAGTTCGACGTGGGCGGCGATCTGCTCACGAGCGAGGTCGTCGGTCGGAGCGCCAGAGCTGATGCGATCGTGAACGTCGCCCGCGACGCCCGTGGTGTGCGGTTCGCGAGCCGGGATTCCAACCGGGGGGATCGGCAGTACACGATCGGCCGCAACTTCCAGGGCTCGATCCAGGCGGCGAATGCGAACGTGTCGCTCGACGTGGGCGGCCCGGTGCAAAAGGGCAGCTCGCTCGTCACCGGCGGCAATGCAGCGGTGAAGGTGGCCCGCACGTTCGACGGCGTCGTCAACGTGAACGCCCTCCAGTTCCGCGTCCAAGGCAACGTGACCAAGGATTCGCGGATTGTGGCCGGCAGCGTCCGTGAGTGGCAGGTGGATTTCACCGCCTTCACGCCCCAGCCGAACTTCTTCATCGGCGGCCGGCTCGATGGCATCGTGAACGTGGGCGTGTTCGACGCCTCCCCGGGCGACATCACCGTGACGATCATCGGCGGCGGCGCCGGCTCGTCGGCGCGGTTCTACGTCGGCCGGTTCGAGACCGACACGATCGTGTTCGGCGGCAATTACCAGGGCAACGTGCGGGTGATGCAGGATCTCGTGGCCGACCTTCAGTTCGTCGGCAATCTCGACCGGATCACGATCGGCGGGCAGGTGCTCTCCGACATCACGGTCGGCGGCACGCTGCTCTCCCTCAACGCCAACAGCTGGTTCCAGCCGACCGGCTCGGGCAAGCGGACGGGCAACTTCCTCGACGGCCGTCTCCTCACCACCGGCACCCTCACGGCCGGGAAATACGTGACTGTCGGCCCGGTCGTGGCGGTTGTCTGACCGTGTGTCGGGCCTGGATTTGCGGAGGCCCTACAGACTTCCTAACCGGCAAAGTTGCGTTGCCTTTTCCAGGCGTTACTCTTTTCCAATTCGGGTAGCCGATCCCCATTTTCGGGCAGTCGCTACCGGCATCGCACACGTTCGTTCAACCTCACCGTCCACCCACTGCCAACCCTTACGAGGACGTCCACATGGTCTCGCTGTTCGATCGCGCCGGTTCGCTCGCCCGTGGTCTGCGTCGGAAGCCTGGCTCGAAGAAGGCCCGCCGCGACCAGGATCGTCGCCTGCGGCTCGCGATCGATCAGCTCGAGAGCCGTCTGGCGCTCGCGATCACGTCGCCGCTCTCGATCGGCGGCACCACGGTCGGCAGCTACTTCGACGCCCCGACCGGCGTGTCGAACCTCGGTGACTTCGTGACGGTGAGCATCGAAGGCACGAAGGGCACGGTGGTGTTCAACGGTGGCGCTGGTGTCGCCGACGGCACCGACATCCAGACGATCGAGATCATCGACGCGAGCCCTGACTTCCAGCTGACGTTCACCGCGTCGGTCACGCTCGCCAATCCCGTCCCCTACTCGTCGGACGGCGTGATCCAGATGGGCAAGATCACGACCTCGAACGTGATCCGCGGCATCAACACCGTTCGCGGCCCGCTGACGTATACGGCCGCTCCGCAGGAGATCCAGACCTCCGCGATCCACCTCTATACGTTCAACGCCGGCACCGTCAGCGGCAACACGGTGAGCGACCTGGTCGGCGGCGCCGACGGCACGCTCTTCAATGGCGCCACTGTCTCCAACGGCCAGCTCGTCCTGGCAGACAACTCCGGCGCCACCGGGGCGAACGTGCAGTACATGCAGATGCCGGCGAATGTCCTTCCTCAGGGCTCAACGGCCGCCACGTTTGAGCTGTGGTTCACGCCCTCCCCCAGCAGCGGCGTTTGGGGTCGCGGCTTCGATATCGGCGCGGGCGAAGAGAACTATGTGATGTTTACGCCGCGAAAGGACGGCGGCGGCAGCCGCGCCGCCATCAAGCAGAATGGCGTCCTTGGTGAGCAGGTGGTTGACGGCCTGACAGCCTACAACGACGGCAACCAGCATCTTGCCACGGTCACGGTCGATGATGCGACCGACACGATGGTGTATTACATCGACGGCGTCCAAGTCGGCCAGGTGAGCCTCGCAGGCACCAACCTGACTGGGATCGAAGCGGTCAACAACTTCCTCGGCCGCTCGCAGTTTGCCGTCGACCCCGGTTTCATCGGCTCGATGAACCAGTTCGCGATCTACGATCGCGTTCTGTCGCCGTCCGATGTGCTGCGCAACTACACCGCCGGCCCGATCTCCGGCGCTCTCGCCCCGATCGGCTTCACGCAGTCCACGCCCGGCAGCGCCACGATGGAGCTCGAAGGCGACCAGACGACCGTCTTCCCGGTCGGCACGCTGGTCGCTGCGACGCCGCTGCTCTCCAACACGACCGTCGGCAGCCCGACGTTCTCCACGGTGCAGGCGATCGCGTACGACTCGAACACGAACCGCACCACGATCACGCTCGCCGGCCCGACCGCCGCTGGCACGACCGCGGGCGCCCTCGCGCTCGCCGAGGCGATCCGGCCCGAGTTCCGGCTGACCCAGTTCGTCGGAGTGAACTTCTCGAACCTGAATCTCAAGGACGGCGGCGGGCTCTTCGTCGATGTGGTCGAGGGGGCCGACGCGGTTGTCTTCGGCAGCACCGTCCCGAATGTCGGCATCCTGCTCACCGACGGCCTGCTCGCCTACTCGACGATCGGCATCCGCAAAGAACTCGCAGCGACCGTGGTGCTCGGCACCAAGAACTCGGCCTCCGTCGATGGCCGCATGTTCGTCGAGTTCGCCACGCCTGAGAGCCTGATCTACGTCGGCCCGCAAAACAGGGCGACCTCGAAGAACTCCAAGTTTCAGCTCACCGGCGGCCCGGCGCCGTTCGGGGCAGGCGTCGTGGTGAACCAGCCGTTCGACGGCGTCGTGAACCTCGGGGGCCCGGCGACCGGCAGCTGGTTCTTCACCCGTGGCGTCGGCGCGAATGCCGTGCTGAACGCCGATTCGTGGGCTGGTCAGAGCGGCGTTGAACCGTTCGTGGGCCAGCGGGGCGTGCTCGTGAACGGCAACTTCGCGGGCTCGATCAACGCCACCAGTGGTGACGCAACGAACGACGGCGATATCTTCCTGGCCGTGAGTGGCAACTTCGCAGCGACGGCCCGCGTCAATGGCGCGGACGACATCTCGCTCAGCGTGGGCGGTAGCGTTTTGAAGGGGGCCACGATCGCGGCTGGGAACGACGCCTCGTTCATGGTCGCCAGGAACTTCGCCGGCGCCCTGACAGCTGGTGGTGACGTCAGCGGCCTCATCGGCCGCGATGTCACCGGAGCCACGATCGCGGCGTCGTCCGACATCAGTCTCGCCGTCGGCGGCAGCATCGTGAACTCCGCGCTGTCGGCCGACGGCGCTCAATCCCTCGACGTCGCTGGCAGCATTCGCAACTCGAGGTTCTTCGGCGCTTCGGACGATATGTCGATCGACGTACAGGGCAGCGTCACGAACAGTAGCTTCAACGTCGGCTACGAGTACGACCTCGAACTCGTCGTCGGCGGCAGCCTGTCGGGCAGCAACCTGCAGGCCGGAAGCGACGTCTCGGTCGACGTGGCGGGCAACGTGACGTCGTCGCTGTTCACGGCAACGTCGAGCGACGTCACGATCGACGTGGGGGGCGACTTCCTCAAGAACAAGATCGTCACGGGTGATGAGGTCGAGCTGACCGTCGGCCGCGACGCCCTCTCCAACACGGTGATCGCCGACGACGACGTCACGCTCGACATCGGTCGTAACTGGCGGGGCGTGGCCCAGTCGGCCTCGAGCGACATCCTGCTGAACGTCGGCGGCTCGGTGCTTAAGGGCAGTTCGTTCTCGGCGGGTGAAGACACGCTGATCGACGTCGCCGGCAACTTCGACGCCGGCACGACGAGCCGCGACCTGCGGTTCTTCGTGGGCGGCAATGTGTCGCAGGCCTCGCGGATCGTGGCCCAGCGGGTGACCGACTGGCAGAATACGGGGACGGCGAACTTCGGGATCGGCGGCCGGTTTGACGGCATCGTCAACGTCGTCGAATTCGACGCAGCCCCCAACTACCAGAACGTCACGCTGATCGGCGGCGGGGCCGGTAAGGCGGCCCGCTTCTACGTCGATCGGTTCGCCACCGACAACCTGGCCTTCAACGGCAACTTCCAGGGCAACCTCCGGGTCCTCCAGGATCTGGTGGCCAACCTCTACTTTGGCGGCAACGTCGATCGGATCACGATCGGCGGCACGGTCGGGTCGTACGAGGTCACGCTCGACAACGGGAACTCCGTGTCCACCGTGATCCCGGTGTCGATCAACGTGGCTGGCCGGCTGCTGTATCTCAACAGCAACAGCCTGTTCCAGGCGGCTGTCGCTGGCGTGAGTGGCACGTTCTACAACGACACGACGTCGCTGACCTCGTTCCCGTCGCTACCGGCGACCGGCATTCTGACAACCGGTCGCTACGTGACGGTTGTGCCGAATCGCCAGGTCGTGCCTGTGCCGACGCCCCCGGGGCCGCAGACCTACACCGCCCCGACCGCGCCGCAGAATTTCTCGGCGTCACCGACGACCGGCCCGGACGGCATCAATGTGTCGTTCGAGGCTCCGTTGAGCGACGGTGGCCTGCCGGTCGTCTACTACGAGTACACGACGAACGGTGGCACCAACTGGCGGCGGTTCAACACGCCGTCCCAGGGGCCGGGCACGAACATCGCCCTGACGGTCGATTCGCTGGGGAATGCGTTCGTGGCCGGGCCTCCGGGCTACAGCGTCGGCGTGCGGGCGGTGAATGCGATCGGCGGCACGCCGACCACGTTCTCGCCGGTCACGATTCCGGTCTGATCCGGGGTCGCTCGCCGCAAGTGCTCACTGCATCCGGCTGCGCCGTCGTCCACATGCTCCGCATGTGGACCAGGGGCTGAAGGCCATAGGCCCTCACTATTCCGCCAAACGCCCGCGCGCCTGCTCGATAGCCCGGGCCTGTGGTCGTTCCACCGTGAGCCGCACACGGAGTGTGCGGACTACGGTGCCCCGGCGGCAGCCTCCACCCAGCTTTCCCGACCCGCACAGTTGTGTTCTCTTCGCCAGGCGGTAATCTCACGGCGGGTGGTAAACCGATCCGAGATTCCGGGTGGGTGACCACTCGCATCGCACACATTCTTTCCCCCAATCGTTCAGACGCTGCTACCCACTCACGAGGATTCCCAATGATCTCGCTGTTCGATCGCGCCGGTTCGCTCGCCCGTGGTCTGCGTCGGAAGCCCAGCACGCAGAAGGCCCGCCGCGACCAGGATCGCCGCCTCCGACTCGCGATCGACCAGCTCGAGCAGCGACTGGCCCTCGCGATCACGACGCCCCTCCAGATTGGCGGCACGACGGTCGGCAGCTTCTACGACGCCCCCACGGGCCCGGGGAACCTCGGCGACCTCGTGACGGTGAGCATCGAGGGCACGAGCGGCACGGTGATCTTCAATGGCGGCGCGGGCGTGGCCGATGGCACCGACATTCAGACGATCGAAATCCTCAACGCCAGCCCAGACTTCCAGATGACGTTCGGCGCGTCGATCGTGACGACCACCGCGGTGCCCTACGGCTCGGATGGCGTCGTGAACCTCGGCGTGATCACGACGTCGAACGTCATCCGCGGAATCAACACCGTCCGCGGCCCGATCACCAACGTTGCTTCACCGTGGGAGATCGAGACCTCCGCGATCCACCTCTACACGTTCAACGACGGCACCGTCAGTGGCACGACCGTGACCGACCTGATCGGCGGGTTGGACGGTACGCTCGTCAATGGCGCCACGGTCGCGAACGGCCAGCTCGTGCTCGCCGATCTCAGCCAGGTGGGCCCGAATGTGCAGTACATGCAGCTGCCCGCGGACGTGATCCCGCAGGGCAGCACGGCCCTGACGGCCGAACTCTGGTTCACGGCCTCGTCAAGCAGCCCGATCTGGGGCCGCGGCTTCGACTTCGGCGAAGACACGCTGAACTACATGTTCTTCACGCCGGTGAATGACACCAGCGGCAGCCGCGCTGCGATCACGCAGGGCAGCTCTGAGGGTGAGAAGCGGGTGGATGGCCCAACGTCGTACAACGACAACCTTCAGCACCTCGCGACCGTCACGATCGACGATGCGGCCGACACGCTGACGTATTACATCGACGGCGCGCAGATCGGCACCGTCGCGCTTGCAGGCACGACCCTCTCCGGCCTCGAGGCGATCAACAACTTCCTCGGCCGATCACAGTTCGAATTTGATCCCGGGTTCATCGGCTCGATGAACCAGTTCGCCCTTTACGACCGGGCGCTCACCCCGACCGAGGTGCTGGCGAACTACACCGCCGGCCCGATCTCGGGCGCCCTGACGCCCGTCGGCTTTACCCAGACGACACCCGGCAGCGGCACGCTCCAGCTCGTCGGCAATCAGTTGAACGCGTTCCCCTCCGGTGCGTTGGTCTGCGCCACGCCGCTCCTGCCCTCGGCCGCCGCGCCGTCATTCGGAAACGTATACTCGGCCGCCTACGACTCGAATACCAACGTGACGACGATCACGCTGGCGAACGGGGTCACCACCGCGGCCGGCACCACCGCCGGTGCGTTGACGCTCGCCAAGGCCGTTCAGCCCGAGTTCCGGCTCACCACGTTCGTGGGCAAGAACTTCTCCAACCGCAGCCTCAAGGATGGCGGCGGTTTGTTCGTGGACGTCGTGCAGGGTGGTAGCTATGTCTACGACGGCGAGACGATCGACAACCTCGGCATCCTGCTGACCGACGGCCTTCTGGCCTATTCGACGATCGGCATCCGCAAGGAACTGGCCGCCACGGTGGTCCTTGGCACGACCAACAAGGCCTCGGTGGACGGCCGGATGTTCGTGGAGAGTGCGACGCCGGAGAGCATCCTCTACGTCGGGTCGCAGAACGCGAGGATCGCCAAGAACTCGACGTTCCAACTCCAAGGCGGCGCTGGTGAGTTCGGTGCCGACGTGCTCGTCAATCAGGCCTTCAACGGCGTGGTGAACCTCGCCGGCCCGGCGACCGGCGAATGGCTGTTCGTCAAGGGCGTCGGTTCGCGGGCGGTGCTCAATGCCTACGGCTGGGAAGACGTGGCCGTGAACGGCAACTTTGCCGGCACGATCAACAGCACGAGCACGGCTCTTCCATTCACTTCCATTTTTTCGCCCGCAGATCTGGTGCTGTTCGTAGACGGCAACCTGACCTCGACTGCCCGCATCAACTCGGGGGCCGGGCTCCTGATGGAGGTCGTCGGCTCGGTGCAGAAGGGCGCGGTCATCTCGGCCGCCGGAGCCGCCGAAATGGCCATCGCCGGCAACTTCCTTGGTGCGGCGTCCACCGGCCTCGGCATGGCAGCCACCGTGAGCGGCAACCTGAGCGGTGCCCGCCTCGAAACCGCCGGGGCCATGGTCTTGAACGTGGGCCGCAGCGTGATCAACTCGTCGATCGTGGGCGGCGACAACATCCTGCCAGGTGCAGTTGGCGGCGATGTGGGTGCGCTCAAACGTGCGACTGGGCTGAACGCGACGGTCAGCGGGAATATCGTGAATTCGCGGTTTGCCTCCGCACTGGGCGAGATGGTGATCGACGTCACCGGCTCGGTCCAGAAGGGCAGTTCGTTTTCCGCCGTGGATCAGGCCGCGATCGACGTGGCCGGTAACTTCGACGGCACCGTGGCGGCGGACGACCTGCGGTTCTTCGTGGACGGAAACGTGTCGAAGGCTTCGCGGATCGCGGCCTCATGGGTGATCGACTGGCAGAACGCCGGCACGGCGAACTTCGAGATCGGCGGCCGGCTCGACGGCATCGTGAACGTGGGTGAGTTCTACGCCATCGGCGGCGACATCGGCCCGGACAGCATCGGCTCGTTCGGTCCAGTTCAGGAGGTGACGATCCTCGGCAACGGCGCGGGCTCGAATGCCCGGTTCAACGTGGGCTCGTTCAACCCGGGCGACACCCTCGTCTTCAACGGCAACTTCAACGGCAACATGCGGGTGCTGCAGGACCTGACCAGCAACCTGACGTTCAACGGCAACGTCAGCCGGCTCTCGTTCGGCGGCCGGATCGGCTCGTTTGCCCCGGGCAACACGATCACGCCGGTGAACGTGGCCATCAACGTGACGGGCAAGCTCCTGTATCTCAACAGCAACAGCTACTTCGAGGCCACGACGCCGGGCAAGGCGGGCAGCTTCTGGAACGACTCCGCGAAGGCCACGCCGGCCACGGGCACGCTCTCGACCGGCAGCTACGTGAAGGTGGTGCCGACGCTGCAGACTCCGACGCCGCTGCCGCCGCCGCCGACGAACAGCTTCACGGCGCCGACGGCACCGCAGACGTTCTCGGCGAAGTCGGCGGATCCGTCGCTGGGCATCCTGGTGACGTTCTCCGCCCCATCGAGCGACGGCGGCCTGCCGGTGCTGTATTACGAGTACTCGACCAACGCCCTCGCCGGCACGCCGACCTGGCGGAAGTTCGACACGGCCTCGCAGGGCCCGGGCACCGACATCGCGCTGACGGTGGACTCGAACGGCGGTGCCTGGATTCCGGGCAACACGTACGACGTGGCCGTGCGGGCGGTGAACGCGATCGGCTCGACGGCGACCACGTCATCGCCGGTGAAAGTGATTGACTCCTGATCGTCGGGCGTTCAGCCGTAGTCCACATGCTCCGCATGTGGCCCACGGAGTGAAGGCCACAGGCTCGGACTACACCGCCGGACATCCGCGTACCCCCGCTCGAATAGCCCGGGCCTGTGGTAGTTCCTCCGTGGGCCGCACACGGAGTGTGCGGACTACGGTGGCGGATGGCGGCATGATGCCTGCGTTCCGCCCCACCTTTTGCCGTTACTCCAGCCTTCGCGGCCAGCTACAAACTCCGGCCCCGCACCGGGCGCCAGGATGTGGAGCCGGCCAGTGAACCCGCGAGCCGTTGCCGAATCGCCGAGATCGCTGTGTGTGGCGACCGTCATCGGGCTCGCGCTCCTGTCCGCGGCAGCCGCCGCAGAGCCCGCCCCACCGCCCGACGATCGCGTGGCCTTCCTCCCGCCGATCGAGTTCAACCTCGAGGAAGACACGTTCGCCAACGAGCCGATCTCCGACGCCGATCCTGAGGTCACTGCGCCGCGGCGGCGGGGCGGCCCGCCGTTCGGCTCATCGGCGCCGGTGTCGCTCGGTGCCTTCTGGGCGCCGGCCGTTGCCGTGGACGGCCAGGCCGCTGACCTCGCCATCAACGCCGAGTTCGCCCGCGTGGCCGCGCCGATCGGCATACCGGCGGAAGGCAAGCCGCTCTGGCTGGCGATCGCGAAGTTCGGCCGGCTCGAGCTTGCGACCGACGCCGTGCTTCCCGACTCGGGGCAGCCCGTGCCGAATCAACTCTGGCTCGTCGAGACCGGCTTCATGCACGTGCGGCCGCTGGCCGACGGCGGCTCGATCGGCGGCACCTTTCTCTTCGGCTCCGCGAGCGATCGTCCCTATGCCGCGGGCCGCGATCTCACGCTCATGACCGTCGGCTTCTACAACCGTCCAGCGGCGCGGGCCGACGACGAGTGGAGCTTCAGCCTCTTCTATTCGCCCACGTCACAGCTGCCCTATCCGCTGCCGGGCATCGCCTACGTGTGGCGGCCGAGCGAGCGATTCGAGGCCAAAATCGGCGTACCGCCCGCGGTCGAATGGCGGCCCACCGACGACTGGACGTTCACGGCCAACTACTTTCCGCTCGTGAACTTCAACGCCACGGCCCGGCGCCGGCTCGCCGACACGCTCTCCCTGATCGCGTTTTATCGCAGCGACACGGAGATCTATTTTCTGGCCGACCGCCGGCAGGACGACCAGCGCTTCTTCGTGTTCGATCAGCGGGCGGCCGTGGGGCTGGAGCAGACGCTCGGCCGTGGGTTCGCGCTTGAGGCGACGGCGTCATACATCTTCGACCGAAAGCTGTTTCAGGGCACGAGCTTCTCGTCGAACCGCACCGACGTCATCACGTTCGGCGACGGCCTCGGGCTGTCGCTGCAGCTCCTCTGGCGGCGGTGAATCCGAGCCCTCACTCGTCATCCGCTCACACCTGCTGCAGTAGCCCGGGCCTGTGGTGTTTCGACCGTGGGCCGTACACGGAGTGTGCGGACTACGGGCTTGACTACGGGCTTCGCAACGGGCCGGTTGCCGCGAACTATGCTTGGGGCATGGCCCGAATCCCGATCCTCCCGTCGCTCGTCCTGCTCGCCCTCGCGGCCACCCTCGCCACGGGCTGTGCGAAGCCCAACACCTACGTTCCGCCGCCGCCGCCGGCGGTGACCGTCACCACGCCCGTGCAGCGGCCGGTGACCGAGTATCTCGAGTTCACCGGCCTCGCCCAGCCGATGGAGACCGTCGAGATCCGGGCCCGCGTGAAGGGCTTTCTCAACGAGCGGCACTTCACCGAGGGAGCCGACGTCAAAGAGGGCCAACTGCTCTTCGTGATCGACGAGGAGCCGTTTCGCATCCAGCTCAAGGCCGCCGAGACGCACCTTCAAGAAGCCGAGGCGGCGCTGCGTCAGGCTACGGTGTCGAAGGCCCGCGAGGTGGCCCAGGCCCAGGTCCGCCTTGCCGAGTCGCAGCTCCTGCTCTCGCAGCAGGATGAGCAGCGGATCAGTAGCCTCTACCAGCGGCAGGTCGCGACCAAGTCGGAGCTCGACCAGGCCCAGGCCACGCTCAAGACCCGGGCCGCCGAGGTCGAGTCGGCCCGCGCGAATCTCGAGCAGGCTAATGCCACCTATGACACCACGATCCTCACCGCGCAGGCCCACGTCGAAACGGCGCGGACCGCCGTCGACGAGGCCCGACTCAACCTCGGCTACTGCCGGATGCAGGCGCCGATCGACGGTCGGATCAGCCGCGTGAACTTCGACATCGGCAATCTCGTCGGCGATGCCCAGGCGTCGGTGCTGGCCACGATCGTGAAGGCGGCGCCGATCTATGCCTATGCCACGATCAGCGAGGCCGACGCGGTCCGCGTGCCAGCGCTGCGGCAACTCGGCTCTGCCGAGCAGGCAGGCAAGGGCATTCCCGTCGAGCTCGGCACCGCCGGCCACGACGACTACCCTTGCACGGGCGTGATCGACTACACCGATCCTGGCTTCGATCCCGGCACCGGCACGTTACGAGTGCGCGGCGTGTTTGCCAACGATGACCGCCAGCTCGTGCCCGGCATGTTTGTGCGGATGCGGATTCCCGTCGCCGAAGTGCCCGACGCGCTGCTCGTGCCGGAACGGGCGCTCGGGCTCGACCAGTCGGGCCCGTATCTGCTCGTCGTCGATGCCGAGGGCACCGTGTCGTCCCGCCCTGTTCGGGTCGGCGTGGCCCAGGGCGACCTGCGGGTGGTGACCGGCAAAATATCGCCGGACGACAGGATCATCGTGGAGGGACTCCTGCGGGCCCGGCCCGGAGCCCGCGTCGTGGCCACGCCTGCCGCGACCACGACGTCTGAGTCGGCCGCGGCGTCCGAAAGGTAAGCGAGGCCCGCCGCCGTGTTCTCGACGTTCTTCATCGAGCGGCCGATCTTCGCCAACGTGATCGCGATCGTCACGATCCTCGTCGGTGTCGTCGCGCTCCAGGTGCTGCCGGTCGAGCAGTACCCCGAGATCACGCCGCCGACGGTGCAGGTGGCGGCAGTCTATCCCGGCGCGAGCGCCGAGGTGCTCTCCGACACCGTCGCCGGCCCGATCGAGCAGGAGATCAACGGTGTCGAAGACATGATCTCGATGGCCTCCACCTGCTCGAGCGACGGGTCGTACACGCTCACGGTGACGTTCGAGGTGGGCACCGACCTCGACGAGGCGCAGATCCTCGTGCAGAACCGCGTCGCCGTGGCCATGCCGCGGCTGCCGCAGGAGGTGCAGCGGCAGGGCGTGACCACGAAGAAGCAGTCGACGAACATCACGCTCGTGGTCTCGCTGCTCGCGCCCGACGGCCGCTACGACGACCTCTTCCTGAGCAACTTCGCCTCGCTGCGGCTCAAGGACGCGCTGGCGCGAGTGCCAGGCGTGGGCGACGTGCAGGTGATCGGCGGCGGCATTTACGGGATGCGGGTGTGGGTGGACCCCGACACCCTCAAGGCCCGCAACCTCACGATGGAGGACGTGCTGGCGGCGATCCGCGAGCAGAACGTGCAGGTGGCCGCCGGCCGGATCGGCCAGGCCCCCGCGCCCGCGGAGCAGGGCTTCCAGTTCAACGTCTCTGTGCAGGGGCGGCTCTCCGATCCCGAGCAGTTCGGGGCGATCATCATCAAGACGACCGAGGACGAGCGGTCTGGCATGCGGGTCACGCGGGTCCGCGACGTGGCCCGCGTGGAGCTCGGCGCCCAGAGCTACGACCAGTGGTGCGAGATCGGCGGACTGCCGGCCGCCAGCCTGCTCGTCTACCAGTTGCCGGGGGCCAACGCCCTCGACGTGGCGGAGCGGGTCAAGCACATGCTCCACGATCAGGAGAAGGACTTCCCGCCGGGCATCGAGGCGAAGATCCCGTTCGACACCACGCTGTTCGTCGAGGAGTCGATCCACGAGGTCTACAAGACGCTGTTCGAGGCGGGCGTGCTCGTGCTCGTGGTGATCCTCGTGTTTCTGCAGGACTGGCGGGCCACGCTCATTCCGGCCACCACCGTGCCCGTGACGATCATCGGCGCCTTCGCCGCGATGGCGGCCCTCGGCTTCTCGATCAACATGCTCACGCTCTTCGGGCTCGTGCTCGCGATCGGCATCGTGGTGGACGACGCGATCGTGATCGTGGAGAACGCCGTGCACCACATCGACCGCGGCGGGCTCGATCCGAAGACGGCCACGATCAAGGCGATGGGGGAGGTGATCGGGCCGGTGATGGGGATCACGCTCGTGCTGTTGGCGGTGTTTCTGCCGACGGCGTTTCTCGGCGGCATCACCGGCCAGCTTTACCGTCAGTTCGCCCTCACGATCGCCGCCACGGCCCTGATCAGCGCCGTGAACGCCGTCACGCTCAAGCCGGCCCAGTGCGCCGTCTGGCTGCGGCCGACGCCTGAGAAGAAAAATCTTTTCTACCGCGGCTTCAACCGCGTCTACGACTGGTGCGAGGCGGCCTACGTCGCGATCGTCGGCGTGGCGGTGCGCCAGACGGCGCTCGTGATGATTCTGTTCCTCGGGCTCGTGGCGTTCACCGGCTGGTGGTTCGTGCGGCTGCCAACGGGCTTCGTGCCCACGGAAGACCAGGGCTACGCGATCGTGGTCGTGCAGTTGCCCGACGCCGCCTCGCAGGAGCGGACCCGCGGCGTCACGCGGCAGATCAACGCCATCCTCAAAGACACGCCGGGCGTCGAGTCGTGGTTTCTGCTGGGGGGCACGTCGCTGCTCGATTCGGCCGTGGCCTCGAATGCGGCCACGATGTTTCTCACGTTCGAGCCGTTCGGCGCGCGGGTCGGCAATCCCGCGCTCAGTCAGGAGGCGATCCTCGGCGGGCTGATGGGGCGGTTTCAGGCGATCCGCGAGGCGGTGGTGTTTGCGTTCCCGCCGCCGGGCATCCGCGGCCTCGGCGTGGCAGGCGGCTTCGAAATGAAGGTGCAGGACCGCATGGGCGTGGGCCTGCCCGAACTGCAGAAGGTGGTGAGCGGCATGGTGGCCGCGGCCAGCGGTCAGACGAGCCTCGCCGGCGTGCAGTCGACGTTTCGGGCGGGCGTGCCCCAGCTGTTCGTGGACATCGACCGCACGAAGGCCAAGAGCCTCGGCGTGCCGCTCGACACCATCTTCAACACGATGCAGGCCTCGCTCGGATCGGCGTATGTCAACGACTTCAACAAGTTCGGCAAGACGTATCAGGTGCGGGTGCAGGCCGACCAGCGGTTCCGCCTCCGCCCCGAGGACATCCGCCGGCTCGAGGTTCGTAACCGCGACGGCGGCATGATCCCGCTCGGCACGCTGGCCACGGTCCATCAGACGCTCGGGCCGCAGATCGTGCCACGATACAACCTCTCCCCCGCGGCCACGATCACGGGCGCCGCCGCCCCCGGCGTCAGCTCGGGCCAGGCCCTCCTGCTCATGGAGCAGCTCGCGGCCAGCCAACTGCCGCAGTCGATGGGCTACGAGTGGACCGGCATGGCGTTTCAGGAGAAGCGGGTCGGCTCCCAGGCGGCCTATGTCTTTGCGCTGGCCGTCGTGATGGTCTATCTAGTGCTCGCCGCCCAGTACGAAAGCTGGCTGATGCCGGCGGCGGTGATCATGGTCGTGCCACTGGCGCTGTTGGGGACCGTGGCTGCCGTTGCGGCACGCGGGATGGACAACAACATCTACACGCAGATCGGGATCGTGCTCATCATCGCGCTGGCGAGCAAGAATGCGATCCTGATCGTGGAGTTCGCCCGCGAGCTGCGGGGCCGCGGCCGGTCGATCACGGAGGCGGCCGTCGAGGCCTCGAGGCTGCGGTTCCGGCCGATCCTGATGACCTCGTTCGCGTTCATCCTCGGCATCGTGCCGCTCTTGAACGCCACCGGCGCCGGGGCCGCGAGCCGCCGGTCACTGGGCACGGCCGTGTTCGGCGGGATGATCGCCGCCACGGTGCTGGCGGTCTTCTTCGTGCCGGTCTTCTACGTGCTCATGCAGCGGCTCGCCGAGTGGCGGACGAGCCGCCAGTAGCCGAACCGGGCACCGCGGCCGAGGGCTCCAAGCCGGTGTTCCACCAGGCCGCCCGGACGTTTTTCACCAGCGTCAGCAGGCCGCCGTGGAGCGCCCGCATCACGGATCGATGATGCTCCTTCGCGGCCTGTCGATCCGCCTCGAGCAGCGAGCCGCCGAGCTGCACGGCCGCCTCGGTGACCGGATTCGGCATCACGCTGATGATCGTGAGACCGGTCTCCCACGGGTGAGACCAGTCCTCGTCGATCGGCCGGTAGATCGTCCGCCGCTCCAAGAGCCGGGCTGCGGCCGACGCACGAATCAGATACGCGACGCAGCCGGAAGGGGGATACTTGTAGGCGACGAACGTCGTGGCGTTCGTCTGCCAACGCCGTACGGGCACCTTCGGCTTGAAGTCGAAGAGCTTGACGATGTCCCAGGCGATCGGGAGCGAGCAGGAGTCGGCAATTGCCGTGAGCAGAGCGCCGTCGTCGTGGATCAGGAAGTCGTCCTCGAAGACCAGCGCCAGGTCGTGCCTGGCCGCGAGCAGGCGGCCCCAGATCCGCCGATGCCCCATGAAGACGCTCACTTCACCAGCCGTCAGCGGCCGCTTCATGAACAGCCGGTTGCGCCAGACGGAATACCGCGGAGCCATCCTCGGATCGTCGAGCCGCACGCCCGGGACGAACGACACGTCGAGTGGCAGCCGCGCGAGCTGGCGGGCAGCGCTGCGATACCGCACACCCAGCGGCGAATCGAGCGTGAGCACGTAGCAGGGCAGGATCGCGGGCACGCGGGAGCGAGCCGCGAAGGGTACGATCGTTGCGTCGTCCACGCGGAGCCTTCCTTCGCGGCGGAAGGTAGCGAAAGGAGCAGGGAGCAGACAGGCCGTTTTGCCAGCCATTTCTTCGCTGCACACGCGTCGTGCCACGGCATCCGCTCGCGGGGTGCTCGCGACCCTCGGCACGGCCCTTGCAACGCTGTCACGAACGCGATAACGCCGGGGGGGTGGCGCCAGCCTGACGGTTCCCTCGCCGGTAGAACCAGGCATATCGAGCCGTCGAATCGTGCCTGTTGTGCCGGTTTTTTGGGAGGAGCTGGCCGATTGCTTTGCCTAGTAGGAAAACTCGGGTAGCCTTTTCCAATCTCTTTGACCGATAGAGTCGGGGAGCTTTCCCGACCGATCCCGTTTCCCAGGCAAGGACAAGGGCCCCAGTCATGCGGATGATCCGCCGCCGTGCACCGTTTTCGATCCAGTCGATGTTGCGGTCGCTCTTCTCGCGAGCACGCAAGGGTCGGCGGGTGGCCAGCCGCGGTCGGCGGCGCGAGGTGTTTGCCGCGCAGTTCGACGGCGGGCGATCGGCTCTGGGTCAGCCGAGCGTGCACGGCTTCGACACGCTCGAGCAGCGTGTGGTGCTGGCGGCCAACGACATCATCGTCAGCCTGGCGAACAACCGCGTGGTGCTCGCGCTCGATGCGGCAGGCGCGACGATCGACAACCTGAACACGAGCTACGCGGCGAACGCGGTCACGATCAATGCAGCGACGGCCGGCAAGGTCACGACGACCACCCCGATCACGGGCATCACGATCGTGGACGACACGATCACTGTGGACCTCAAGCTGATCCCGAAGTTCTCGGGGATCACGGTGCTCGGTGGCGAGGGCGTTGACCAAATCACGATCGGCGATGGGGGCATCAACCTCGGCGCCGTCACGAAGGGGGCGACGAACCAGGGCTTCACGATCGACACCGCCGCCGGGATCTTTGACCGAATCACGGTGGCGAGCCCGATCGCCACGAAGGGCCTGGGCGAGGTGAGCCTGACGACGCAGGCCACTGAACTCGGCGGCGGCATCCTGCTGGCCGCCAACGTGACGACGCCGAAGGGCTGGCAGACCTACGCCGGCCCGGTTCTGGTCGGCGATGCTCTCCTGAGGGACGCGGACGTCGGGCCGTACGCGGCCGACGTCGCGCTGAAGGCAGGCAGCACGATCAACTTCACAGACACGGTGGACGGTGTCGCGCGGCTGACGCTCTCGACGCCGAAGGCGGTCTCGTTTTCCGACACCGTCGGCGGCGTGACGCCGCTGGCCGGGCTGACGATCTCGAAGGCGGCGAGCGTGACGTTCGCCAAGGCAATCCACCTCAATGGTGTCCCGCTGCCCAAAGCCTTTGCCTCTGAGTCCGTGACGAACGGGCTGGTGATCGGCCGGGGCGTCAACAACGTCGTGTTCGCGGGACCGTTGAACCCGAAGAGCACGATCACGGGCTTCAGCGGAGCGGGCATCCAGTTCGTCGGCGGGTCGCTGGGCTCGCGGATTACGAACGTCGAGAGCACAGGCAACGGCATTGGCCTGCAGATGGGCTCCGGCTCGTATCGCGGCATCTTCGTCTCGGGCAGTTCGTTCTCCGAGAACTTTGGCGACGGCGTGTCGATGTCGGCGGCGCGGAACGTGAAGTTCGGCGGTGCGGGCGCGGGCAATAGCGTGATCTTCAACGGCGGCTATGGCATCCGGGCGACGGGCACCTCGACCGGGTCAGTGGTGCAGCCCAACAACCAGATTGCCAACAACGTGCGGGGCAACGTCCGCGACCTGATCATGGTCGGCAGCGGCGGCGTGGTGACATCTGCGCCGGGCCTGAAGGTGAAGTTCTCCACGCTCGGCTTGGCGGCGATGAAGGCGGCGGCCAACGGGCTGTATGGGTTCACGATCGACATCACCGTCAACGGCGTGGCGATCGACTCGACGGGTTCGGTGAACACGAAGAGTGGACTCACGGATCTCGATGCCAGCGTGCAGGCGAGCAACGTGGACCCGGTGCAGACCACCGAGTTCATCCAGATCGGCAGCAAGACCTATACGAATGCCGCGATGCTGGGCGCGACGGGCACCTCGTGGGTGGTGCTCAACTCGGCGACGCAGGGCTCGGAAGACGCGGTCATCGCGACGAACAGCCTTGTTGCGGGGCTGACGCCCCGGAACACTCTGGCGGCGCTCGCGTTCCCGTTGAACTCGTACGGCGGCACTCCGGTTGCCGGTGGCACGGAGTATCAGGCGCAGATCGGCAAGTCGACGCTGGCGGCGATCCTGCCGCTGTCGGAGCTGACTCCGCTGGGTTACGCCGCCGTGTTCGGCAACGAGGCGGTGCCGGTGACCGTGGTGGTGAACAACCAGGGGCTGGTGAGCCAGTTCACGGCGTTGGTCGATGGGCTCTCGATCACGGTCAACCTCCAGGACTTCGGCAAGGCATTCACGGTCGTGGCGCCGTCGGGCGCGGGCGATCTCGCCTCGACATCGGGCCAGGAACTCTTCGCTGACGGCAAGGCCGGCGGCTCGACCGGTGCGACGGGCGGCAACGGCGGCATCATTTACGGGAACGGCGGCAAGGGTGGCACGGGCGGCGTCGGCGGCAACGCGGGCTGGATCGGCATCGGCGGCGCCGGTGGCGACGGCACGGCGATTCTGCCGGGCGGCACGGGCGGCAACGGCGGTGTGCTGGCTGGCGCCGGCGGTACCGGCGGCGCGGGCCTCTCC
>JBAVTF010000014.1:0-1760 GCA_049695995.1 Pirellulales bacterium
GGAATGCGCTGACCGATGACGCGGTGGCGGTGACCACCGATCTGGACCCCCAGACCCGCCTGCCCAACACCTTCGTGCCGGGGCGGAATCTGATTTTCCTCACCTTCGCCGCCGCCTACGCTTATCCCCGGGGTATTGAACATCTGGTCATCGGCGCCTCCCAGACCGATTACAGCGGCTATCCTGACTGCCGAGAGCACACCCTCAAGGCGCTGGAGCAGGCGCTGCGGCTGGGGATGGAGACCCGTTTCACCGTCCATGCGCCGCTGATGTTCCTGACCAAGAAGGAGACAGTGGAACTGGCCCAGGCGCTGGGCGCCCTGTGCCGGCGATGGTCTACACCCACACCTGCTATAACGGTCAGCAGCCGCCCTGCGGGGAGTGTCCGGCCTGCGTGCTGCGGGCGAAGGGCTTTGCCGAGGCCGGCCTGCTGGATCCGCTGGTGGCGCGGTTCCAGGGGGTCACAGCATGACCGCACGGCTGTACACGGTGGCGACCGCCCCTTTCGAGGCCGCCCGGCAGGTGGCCATTCTGCCGGAAGGGCATCGCTGCCGCCGCTGGCACGGCCACAGCTTCCTGGCCCGGGCGCGGGCGCAACTGCCGCCGGGCTGGGCGCCCTTTCACGGCGCGGAGACCGACGAGCTCGCGGAGCGGTTGGCGGCCGCCGTGGCGCCGCTGGACTCTCAGCGGCTGAATGACCGGCTGCCGGTACCCACCGACGAGAACATCGCCCGCTGGGTGCGGGCGCGGCTGGCCGTGCCGGGGATCGCGACAGTGGGCATCCAGAGCACCCGCGACCAGGGCGCGGATCTGGATGAGCGGGATCACGCCCATATCTGGCGGCGGTTCCGGTTCGAGGCCGCCCACCAGTTACCCAACGTTCCTGACGGACATCCCTGCGGACGGATGCACGGCCACGGCTTCGAGGTGATTCTCCATGCCGATCAGGACCTGGGGAATCAGGACCTGGGGGTGGACTTCGACCACCTGAGCGAGCTGTGGGCGCCGCTGGGCGCGGAACTGCACTACGCCTGCCTTAACGACCTGCCCGGTCTCGCCAACCCCACCAGCGAACACCTGGCCGCCTGGCTCTGGCGCCGTCTGCAACCCGCTCTGCCGGCCCTGACCTGCATCACCGTCTACGAGACCGCCAGCGCCGGCTGCCACTATGACGGGACGCACTACCGGATCTGGAAGGAGCAGCGGTTCGAGAGCGCCCTGCGCCTGCCCTGGGCCGGGGCTGCGGATCCCCGCCGGCGCCTCCACGGCCACAGTTATGTCATTCGCCTGCACCTCACCGCGCCGCTCGATGAAGTCATGGGGTGGACCGTGGACTACGGGGACGTGAAAGCACTGTTTAAACCGATTTAGGACCAGCTTGACCATCACCGGCTGGACGAGCGGCCGGGCCTGCCGGAACCCGATCTCCCCACCCTGCTCCACTGGCTCCGGGCGGCCATGGCCGAACGGCTCCCGCCACTGGACCGCATCGACCTCTACCAGACCCCCGGTTGCGGCGCAACCCTGTGCTGGGGCACCGAGCGCCCGGCCCTGCCGGTCTGAGCCATGACCTACTCCGTCAAGGAGATCTTCTACACCCTCCAGGGCGAAGGCGCGCAGGCGGGCCGACCGGCCGTGTTCTGCCGCTTCGCCGGCTGCAACCTGTGGAGCGGCCGGGAGCGGCACCGGGCCAGGGCTGTCTGCCGGTTCTGCGACACCGACTTTGTTGGGGTAGACGGCCCCGGCGGGGGTAAATTCCA
>JBAVTF010000015.1:0-30617 GCA_049695995.1 Pirellulales bacterium
GCGCCAGGTAATACGCTGCCTGGCGGCTGACGGAAGCGTCGGCGTCGTCGAGCGCCCGCGCGAGCAGTTCGAACTCGGCCTCCCGCGCGGCCCGCACGTGCCGCCAATATGTCGGCACGGTGAAGAAGCCGATGCGGGCGACCTGCGTGAGGTCGATGATCGACCCATCGTGGTAAATCTTCGGCCCGAGCACGCCGCCCAGCTTCCAGTCGGCCGGCGGCACGAAGTCGGCCGGCGGCATGGAGAGCCGGCGGCCCAGGGCGAGCACCGCCGCCAGCCGCGTGGCGGTGTCAGTGGAGGCGAGCATCTCGGCGAGCCGTGCGACGGGAAGCCGCGAGGCCAGGAGCCGCGTGGCCGCCTGCCGAAGGTAGGTGTCGTTGCTGCAGGCCGGCCCCGTGACCACGGTTGGGGGCAGCTCGTCGGAGGCGTCAAGCGCCTCGAGGGCCGCGAGTTGCACCGTCGGCGCGGGGTCGTCAAGCGCGGCGACGAATACCGCGACGGGCACCTGCGCCGGCAGGCCCGCGGCCAGAGCCCTCACGGCCTGCAGCCTCACGCCCGCGTCAGCATGCCGGGCGAGCGACTCGAGCAGATTCCACGGTGGCGCGGCCGCGGCCGCGGCGAGGTGCGCGAGGTGTCCGAGAAGTTGCGGATTGGCGGTCGGAGCCGCCGCCTGCTCGCGGAGCACCTCGACCGCCCGCGCGGTGGCGGGTGAACCACGGCGGAGGATTTCCTCGTGGGCGAGCTGGCGGAGCTTCCACGACTTTCCTGCCAGGAGCGACAGGAGTTCATCGACCTCGGCCGTGACCATGTTCGTAGGGCGATCGGTCGCGGGGGGCGTTCCGGCCGCCGAGATCACGAGTAGGTCGCTCGGATAGACCGGCGACGTCTCGTTGCCGCGCATGCCGCACGTGGCGACGAACAGGCGGCCGTCGGGGCCGACGGCCACGCCCACCGGCCGCATGAAATTTTTGCCGCGGAGCAGCACCCGTTCCCGGCCCTTGAACGTCGCGCCGTGGGGCCGCGTCGGAAAGGCGGAGAGCGTGCTCTGGCACCACCGGGCGAGCAGGATCGCGTCGCCGCACGCGCCGGCCAGGAGCGGCTCGTCGTAGAAGGCCTGGCCGACGGGGATCGTGCGGCCCAGGTCGTCCACCATCGTGTCGAGGAGATCCTTGCGGTCGGGCGTCTTGGCGGGCGTCCAGCCCCGCGGCCAGGCGAAGTCGGCCCCGTCGGCCACGTGCAGCAGCCGGCCGGGCACGAACTGCACGGGCAGGCTCTCGTGATCATTGTCGTGGGTGAAGAGGTTCCAGTCGGGATCGTAGGCCAGACCGCACGGGTTCCGCAGGCCGCCCGCGACGAGCCGCGGGCCGGAGCCGTCGGGCTTCACGCGAAGGATGCCGCCGCAGCCGTTGAGCGGCACCGTGCCGCCGGCACCGGAGTGAAGGACGCAGTGTCCCACCCGCGTGGGCATCGCGAGCGAGTTACCGCTCCACACGCAGTCGCCGAAGGAGATCCGCAAATCGCCGTCGGGGCCCCATGCCAGTCCGTGCAGGCCCTGGTGCACGCCGAACGTCGCGCCCCCGGCGCTGCCGGCGGGGATGCCCCAGAGCAGCGGCCGCGCGGTGATGCCCTCCCGCCGCACCCGTGCGCCGGGCAGCACGAAGAGCGTGGTGACCGTCTGCACGTAGAGGTCGTCGCCCCGGACGGCGATGTCGTAGACCCAGGTGTCGGGTGGAAACCGGAACAACTCGACCCGCGGACGGAAGCCGCCCGCTCCGTCCGGGTCGTAGGCGAAGACGGCCTCGCGGCCGCCCACGAACAGGCGGCCCTCGCCGTCGACGTGGACGCCGAGGAACGACTCCGTCTTGGACGTATCCATGAGGTGGATCGCAAGCGCCGGGTCGCCGAGTTCGTAATTGGCCAGGTCTCCGGCCGCGCAGGCATGCTGCGGCCACGGAAACCCGAGTCCGGCAACGAGCAGCAGGCATGCGACGAGGTGCGTGTGTGTCATGGCATCTTCTGGAGTATTCAACCCATACGCCTTTACGATAGCCGCAGGTCACGCATCGCAACACCGACGTGCTGGAAATGGAAAGAATTGCGAGAGTTTCATAACTCCGCGCGCCAGCGGCACGAGGTCCGCCGCACGATTCAGGAACTCAAGCCGGATGAGTGTGACGATATGCATCGGCATGAATAGGATGGCCGAGACGTGGAGTCTCGGCGGCCCGATTCCTGCGGTGCTCTCCTGGTTGCCGCCCGTGAAAGGGCATAGCCCGGTCAATGGCACTGCCGCAACCATTGCCCGGCTCATGAGCGCCTCGTGATCTGCGGCACCGCTCAGAGGCAGCGGCGGCTTCGAACGGGCCTCGATCGCACGGCGCGAGCACGTCGCCGCGGAACTCTTTTGACTACTGTTCCATGGACACCTCCCTCCAGGTGCCCACATTACCGAGGCTGCACAGGGGGCGCTTAGCCTATTTCAGCCGCGCTCTAGTCGAAGCGGACTTCGAGGATCTCGTACTTGAGCGTGCCGGCGGGCACATCGATCGCGACCTTTTCGCCCACCTTGCGGCCGAGGAAGCCCTGGGCCAGCGGGCTGGCCACGTTGATCCGGCCGGAATCGAAATCCTCCTCGCCGGCGCCGACGAGCACATACTCCTCCTCGTCGCCGAACTTGAGGTCCTTCACGCGAATCGTGGCCCCGAACACGACCTCATCGCCGGCGTCCTTGGCCCGCTCTACGATCACGGCCCGGGCCAGCTTGTCGCGGAGCAAGTTGATCTTCGCCTGGAGCATGCCCTGGCTCTCGCGGGCGCCGTGATATTCGGCGTTCTCGCTGAGATCGCCCTCGCTGCGGGCGGCCGCGACACGGGCGGCGAGCTTCGGCATCTCGACTGTCTCCATTTGGTCGACCTCGGCCTTCATCTTGTCGTAGCCGGTGCGGGTCATCGGGATGCGGTCTGACATGTCTGGATTCTCCAAACTGGGAAAACGAAATCGCCCCGGGCCCCTCAGGGCGGCTCACGCCGGGCGGGATGATTCGGGAACGTAGAGCAGCCGTCCGCAGCTGCGGCAGGCGACGATCTTGCCCAGCATGAGGTCGCTCACCATGTTGCCGGTGATCTGCTGGAAGCAGCCGCCGCAGCTCTGGCCGTCGAGCGGAGCCATGCCGTCAGCCCCCTTCTGCTTCACGATTCGCGCGTATTTCTCGCGGACGTCGTCAGGCAAATCCCGCTCCACGGTCTCGAGCTCGGCCCGCACGCGTGCGACCTCGCCTTCGAGCCGGCCCGTCTCGGCAGCCACCCGGGCTTTCGCCTCGTCGAGCAGCTTCTTCGCACTGGCCACCTCGGCTTCGGCCGCGGGCACCGTCGGCTTGAGAGTGTCGACCCGCTCGAGCGCTTCGAGGATCTCGTCCTCGAGCACCTTCGAGGCCATCGTGTCGGCGGCGATCTGCTCCGTAAGCGTCTGATACTCGCGGTTCGTCTTGCAGGCGTTGAGCTTGCCCTCGAGGTCGCGAATCTTCGCCTCGGCCGTCTTGAGCTGAAGCTGCTTTTGATCGGCGGCGACTTTGGCCTTCTTCACGTCGTCTTGCGCTGTCGCCTTTTTGGTTTCGGCAGCCTCCACCTGTTTCGTGCGCACGGCCACCGTCCGTGGCCCGGCGGCCAACTGGTCCGACAGGTCGGCCAACTGCCTGTGGATGCGGTGGAGGGAGCGGAGCGTTTCGGTGACGAGGGCGACGGACATGAGGGGTTCTGCGCGCGCGGAGCCTTTCGGGTGGTGGACCGGAGTCTACCAGACCGAGGGGGCTGCGCAAGGGAGCCGACGTCAATGTGAAAACGCCGGCTCGGGGGCGGCAACAGTCTCGTCGCGGTGGACCTCGAGCTGTCGTCGACCCCCTCGCCTCATTTACCGGTGGGGCAGGATCCTCTGGCGGTCATTGGAAGCCGCCGGTGGGGTTCTGTCAGCCGTCGGTGCCGGCGGCTTCCATGAAGTTTTCCAGTTGCCGGGAGCGGACCGGGTGCTGGAGCTTCTTCACGGCCTTGGCCTCGATCTGGCGGACGCGTTCCCGCGTGACGCGGAAAATGCGGCCGACTTCCTCGAGCGTGTAGGTGTAGCCGTCCGTCAGCCCGTAGCGAAGGCGGATGATCTCCCGCTCTCGGTACGTGAGAGTCTTCAACAGCGAGTCGATCTTGTCGCGGAGCAGTCCGTGGGTCGTCGACTGCGTGGGGCTCGCCACGCCGACGTCCTCGACGAACTCACTGAAGCTCGCGTCTTCGCTCTCGCCCACGGGACGGTCGAGGCTCATCGGCTGCCGGCCCATGTCCATCACGCGGCGTGCTTCCTCGAGCGGCACTCCGGCGGCCTGCGCGATTTCCTCCGGTGTTGGCTCGCGGCCGAATTCGTGGAGCAGCTTCTTGGCCGTTGTCCGCAGCTTCGAGAGCACGTCGATCATGTGCACCGGGATGCGGATCGTCCGCGACTGGTCGGCAATCGCGCGGGTGATCGCCTGCCGGATCCACCACGTGGCATAGGTCGAGAACTTGAAGCCGCGGCGGTATTCGTACTTGTCGACCGCCCGCATCAGACCCGTATTGCCTTCCTGGATGAGATCGAGGAACGAGAGGCCGCGGTTGCGGTACTTCTTGGCGATCGAGACGACGAGCCGGAGGTTGGCCGCCGAGAGGTTCCGCTTGGCGGCGTCGTACTCGACCTTCAGCTTCTCGAGCATGTCCACGCGGGTGCGGAGCGACCGCGGGCTCTCGAGGGTGGTGAGCATGAGGTCGCGGAGTTCCTTCCGCATGTCGGCGAGGTCATCCCGCGGCATCTCGCCCTTCTTGATCAGCCGCAGGTCGTGCTGCAGCCGATCCATCCGGCCTGACATGCCTCGCAGCAGCTTCACCAGCGGCAACACGCGACGGGTGCGGAGGCTCAGTTCCTCCACGAGCAGGAGCGACTTGCCGCGGGTGCGGCGGAACCGCTGCCGGGCCGCCTTGGCGTCGTCGGGTGTCGTCCGCTTGCTGATCAGGAGCCGGAAGTCGGCCCGGTTCTGCTCCATCAGGTGGTCGAGCGTCTGCAGGTTGTGCGGCATCCGCGCCTGGATCTGCTCCTTCGTGAGCCGCTCGGTGAGCGACACCTTAATCGTGCGGTCGAAGGGCAGGGCCCCCTCGTGCACCCGGCGGAGCGTATCGACGGTGGACCGCAGCGAATAGTTGCAGCCGAGCACCGCGCGGCGAAACCGCTTCCGGGTCACCTCGATCCGCTTGGCGAGTGAGATCTCCTCGCGGCGGGTGAGCAGCGGAATTTCCGCCATCTGCGCCAGGTACATCCGAATCGGGTCGTTGGCCGCGTTGGACGGCGGCGTGGTGGTCGGCTCGTCACGGCGCGGAGCCGGGGCAGCGGATGCCGTCGCCCCTTCCCGCTCGGCCGCGGGCTCCGGCGGGGCGTCGAGCAGTTCGACGCCGAGGTCCTCGAGGGCCACGAGAAGCGCGTCGATCTTCTCCGGATCGACCGCCTCGTCGGGGAGGTATTCGTTGACTTGATCGAACGTGAGATAGCCCTGCGACTTCCCGGTGGCGATCAACGCGGTGAGATCCGCATCGGTGCCTGCGACCGGAGCAGGCACGGCGCCGCGGGCTGCGGCATCGATGGCCGCAGGCGAAATCCGCGGGACAGAGGGCGTGACCGCAGACGTGCCGCGGTGACCGTTCGTTGCATGGTTCTTCATCGAGTGGTTCTCCTTCACCATCCTACCGTCACTCGCCGACCGCCCCCCGATCCCGCTGGGCCAGGAAGCCCCGCGCGATCGATCGCAGCGACGAGATGGACACCCTCACCCATCCTTGGGTTCGGCCATGCCCTGCACGGCCCGCCGCTCCGCGACGAGACGTGCCAAAAGTTCAGCTTCTGCACCGGTGTCGAGCCGGTCTGTCTTGAGTGCCCGGGCGCTCGCCCGCGCCCGCCGCTCTGCGGCCCGGCGCTGGATCGCCTCTTCGAGGTGCTGCAGCCGCTCCTGGGGGTCGGTCTGGCCACGGTCGGCCCGCGACTCGTCGACGGCGACGAGCAGGCTCTGGAGCGCCGGATCGGTGAGCTCGAGTAACAGGCCGCCGAGGGCCACTGGCCGCCCCTCGCGGTGGAGCCGCTCGGCCACCTCGAGCACCTGCCGTGCTGCGGGCGTCTCGACGCCGCTCTCGCCCACCTGTTGCACGATCACGCCGATGCTGTCTGGTACGCCCACGAGCACCTCGATCACCTCGCGGTCCCACGGGGGCAGCCGGGAAGCGTCGGCGGTTCGTGATGCGGTGGTGTTTCCTGGGCGGTCGCCGGTCTGGCCGGCGGAGCCGCGGAGATCATCGAGCCGGCCCCGCAGCGCGTCGCGCGACAGCCCGAACCGGCGCGACAGCCTGCCCAGCACTTGGTCTTCGCGGAGCTGATACTGCGAGCCGGCCAGCGACGACCGCCGCGACGCGGTGGCCAGCGCCTTCAGCACGCTCTCGATCGAGGCGAGCGCCGCGTCGTCGCCGGCGTCGGAAGCGAGGCTGGCCAGCGCCTCGTCCATCCGATACTCGAGCGGATCACCCGCCGACTCGGCGAGTGCCTCAAAAGCCTCGCGGCCGCGCTCGAGAATGAACTCGCAGGGATCGACACCCGACGGCAGCCGCGCGATCCGCACGTCAATCGGTTCGGCGAGGAGCACGTCCAGCACCTCGTTGGCCCGCCGACGACCCGCATCGTCGCCGTCAAGCACGAGCACGATCCGGTCGGCGTACCGCCGGAGCAATTTCGCGTGCCGCTCGCCGAGGGCCGTGCCGAGCACAGCGACCACGTCGTCGATGCCGGCCTGACGGGCGGCGAGGCAGTCGGTGTAGCCCTCCACGACGATCGCCCGCCGCGATTTCGTCATCGCATCGCGGGCGGTGTCGAGCCCGTAGAGCATCGAACTCTTCGAAAAGAGCGGCGTCTCAGGGGAGTTGATGTATTTGGCAGAGTCGGCCGGAGCACCCGGAAGCACGCGGCCTCCGAAGGCCACGCAGCGGCCCTGCGGATCGCGGATCGGAAAGATCACGCGGCCGCGGAACCGGTCGTAGTGGCCGGTGTGATCCTGCCGTTCGACGGCGAGGCCAGTCTTCATGAGATCGGCGGTGGCAATGCCGGCCGCCGACGCCTGCCGCAGGAGCCAATCCCACGCCGGCGGCGCGAAGCCGAGCTGAAACCGCTCGATGGTGGCGGCTGACAGGCCGCGACCAGCCAGATACTCCCGGGCGGCTGCTGCGTCCCCCGAGCCGGCGAGGCAGGCATGAAATCGTCCAGCTGCCCAGCCGCAGGCCCGCCGCAGGGCGGCTTTGTCATCGACCGGCAGCCCGCCGCGGCCGCGTGGAATCTGGATTCCGGCTCGGTCCGCGAGCTGCTCGAGCGCCTCGCGAAACTCGACCTTCTCCATCCGCATCACGAAGTTGAAGACATCGCCGCCGATGTCGCAGACCCAGCAGCGGAAGGTCTGCCGCTCCGGGTTCACCTGCATGCTCGGCCGTGAGTCGTCATGCCACGGGCACAGCCCCACCATGGCCTTGCCACTCCGCCGCAGCGAGATGTATGAGCTCACCACGTCGATGATGTCGGTGGCATCCCGCACCCGCTCCTTGATGTCATCGCGCGGCGTGGCACCGGCGGACAACGGGCTCGATGAAGGGCTCTGGCGTGGGGGCACGGTATGAGGCCGACGAGGTGCGTGAGAAATCGAACGGAAGTGACCGCCGAAATCTATGACTGTTCCGGAAACGGGTCAACGCCGATTGCGACCTGCGCAGCCTGCCCATTGTGACGCCAGTGAATGAAGAAAATCGCCAGTCGGGGCCGGACTTGTAAGGGGCTGCCCATTGCCCTGAGAGCCAGCGTATGCCGCCGAGCGCAGGCAGGATGCTGAAGCGAGAGCGGCATCCGAGCGAGCGAAGAACAGGATGTTCGTAGCGAGCGTCCGGCGACGGGGCAGTTTGCAGCCCCGAACCGACGCGCGACGTCGTTCTTCTCGAACGAGACGTGACGTATCGTTACGAGAGCAGGCGGTCGACGCTGGCGAGCAGCCGATCCATGGCGAACGGCTTGCGGATGTAGTCGTCGACGCCGAGCATCTCGGCGTAGGCCTTGTGGCGACTGCCCTCGTTGGCCGTGATCATGATCACCCGCACGGGATTCGGGCTCGACCGTCGCAGCTTCTCGAGCACAAGAAACCCACTGCGCTTCGGCATCATCATGTCGAGCACGACGAGATCGGGAGTTTCTTTCTCGGCCATCACGAGCCCCTGGTTGCCGTCGCGGGCCACCAGGATCGAGTAGCCGCGGGATTCGAGGACCGTCCGCATCGACTCCACGATCTCCGGGTCGTCATCGACCAGCAGAATTCGTCGGCCACCGCCGGCTGCTGCCGGCCGCTCGGCCACGGCTGTTCCCGGGCCAGCATCGGCCGCGGCTGTTTCCTTGACGACTTTCCTCGCTCGCTTCTGGACGGCCATGACATCCTCACTTGTTCGGGGCGGATCTGCGCGGCAGTCGCGGCTGAGATCGGATATCAAATACTATCACGACTGAGCCGGCGTGACCATTCAGTTCGTTGTCGGCACGCTCGACCGGGATTGAGCACCCAATGGCGGTGGCCCGAGCCAGACCGAGGCAGCGAGCAGCCCCACGGCGGCGCCGAAGGCGATGTCGCTTGGATAATGAGCCGACGAACTCACCCGCTGCGTTGCCGCAAGCGCGGCAATGACGGCGAAGGCGGCCGTGCCCTGTGGGTATCGCCATGCGAGCGCCGCGGCAAAGGCTGCTGCCGCGCCGGCATGCCCCGACGGAAAACTCAGCACGTCGGCTCCGCCCCGCCCATCGATGAGTGACGACGTGCCAAACGTGCCGAAGACGGATGCCAGCGAACCGAGGTCGGCGGCTCGCGGCCGCACCCGCTCGATGAGTGACTTCAGGAGTGAGGTGCATGCACTCGCCGTGAGCAAAGCCGCCACCATCCGGGCAAATGTCCCTGGCCATGCAGGGCGGCTTCTGAGTGAGGGATCGATGGCGAGAAGGGCCAGGAATAGAACCGTGATCCCCGTGCCGTGGGCGAAGATCTCCATGAAATTCAACAGCCGATTGAGCTCGCGCGGCAGCCCATGTGTCTTGATCCACGCGGCGATAGGCACGTCGAGCGGTAGGCAGGCAGCGCCGACGAACAGCAGGCCGAATGCAATGGCACACAGCCGCTGGCGGTAGCTGCCGCTCAGGTCGCCGCTTCGCGTCTCACGTGATGCCTCGATCGAGTGTGTCATGACCGTAGTATGTCACGCGACGCTTCGTCGTGGCTACGTCCAGAGGCCACGATCGAGCAGCCGGTAGTTGATCGCCTCGCTCACGTGGGCCGCGCTGATCGTATCGGCTGCATCGATATCGGCGACGGTGCGGGCCACGCGCAGCACCTTGTCGTGGGCGCGGGCCGAGAGGCCGAGATCAGCCACCGCGGCCCGGAGCAGTTCTGCCGCCGGGGGTTCCATGCGGCAAAACTCCCTGATCTGCCGGGAGTTCATCCGGGCGTTGCAGCGGGGCGCGGGGCTACCGGCAGCGTTCGACACGCCGAATCGCTGTGCCTGCCTGAGCCTGGCAGCGAGCACTGCCTCCCGCATCTCGCTGCTCGAGGTGCCGGCCCGCGTAGCGGCGAGTTCGCGAAACGGCACCGCCGGTACTTCCAAATGGATGTCGATCCGGTCGAGCAGTGGCCCCGAGATCTTGCCCATGTACTTTTCAACCTGCGGCACCGTGCATTGGCATTCCCGCCGCGGGTCGCCCCGATAGCCGCACGGGCAAGGGTTGAGCGCGGCGACCAGCATGAAGTCGGCCGGAAACTTTGTGGACGTGCGAGCCCGACTGATCGTGACGAAGCCGTCTTCGAGCGGTTGCCGCAGCACCTCGAGCGTCCGTCGGTTGAATTCGGGTAGTTCGTCGAGGAACAACACGCCGTTGTGCGCGAGCGAGATCTCACCCGGCATCGGGATCGAGCGGCCGCCAATGAGGCCCGCTTCCGAGATCGTGTGGTGCGGCGCACGGAACGGCCGCGTGGCGACGAGCGGCTGCCCGGGCTGCAGGAGTCCGAGTGAGCTGTAGATTCGCGTTGTTTCGATCGACTCGGCGGCCGAGAGCGGCGGTAGGATCGTGGGGATCCGCTTGGCGAGCATCGTCTTCCCGCCGCCGGGCGGTCCCACCATCATGCAGTTGTGGCCTCCGGCTGCCGCCACGCAGATCGCGCGTTTCGCCGCTTCCTGGCCGCGGACGTCGGCGAAGTCGATGTCATAGGTCGCGAACCGGTCGAACCATTCAGTCACCCGCGGCGGTGCGGGAGGGATGGCGAGGTCGCCGGCAAAAAACCGCACCGCCTCAGTCAGCGATGCCACGGGGATCACCTCGATGTCCTCCACGACCGCGGCTTCCGTCGCGCTCGCTGCAGGCACGACGACCCCTTTGAGCGGCGGATCGCCGTTGCTGCGTTGCTTCTGCCGTGCAGCCGCCATCGCAATGGAGAGCGCGCCGCGGGCTGGCCGCGTTGTGCCCTCCAGTGAAAGCTCGCCCACAACCGCGTAGTCGCGGAGCCGCTCCGAGGAAAACTGACCGCTACCAGCCAGGATGCCCAGCGTGATCGGCAGGTCGAATGTGGCTGCCTGTTTCGGCAGTTCCGCCGGCGCGAGATTGACGACGATGCGGTCGTTCGGCCGGCGGAATCCGGAATTAACCATTGCCCGGGCCACGCGGTGCGTGCTTTCGCGAATCGCCGTGTCGGGAAGGCCGACGAGTACCGTGGCGGGCAGTGCGCTGCCCGACACGTCGACCTCCACGTCGACGGGAACTGCATCGATTCCAAGCAGGGAGAAGGTCTGCAGCCGGGCGAGCATGGGAGGCGTCCTTGGAATGGGAATCGGCGGCCGGAGACCAGGCCGGGCTGGCGGAAAATCGTTCGCCAGCGAAAAGAAGTATACGCGCGTTCAGTATTTGTGCAAGGGCCGCGTTTCCGCCCAGTTCGCCGGCTGGAGTAGGCTGCTCCGACGGATGCGTTCCAGTGCTCAAGGAGACAGCCTCATGTGGCGCCTGCCATCGCCCCGTTTCGCCTCGCAGCGGGCTGCTGCCCTATTGGTCGCCTGGGCTGCGGTGGTGGCCGCCGACGAGGGCATGTGGCCGTTCAACGGCCTGCCAACCGAGACGTTGGCCCAGCGGCACGGCGTGCGGCTCACGCCGGAGTGGCTGGAGCGGCTGCAGCAGTCCTCGGTCAGGTTCAACTCGGGGGGCTCGGGCTCGTTCGTGTCGGCCGACGGGCTCGTGCTTACGAACCACCACGTTGGTGCCGACAGCCTGCAGAAGCTGAGCGACGCCACGCACGACTATTTCCGCAATGGATTCGCGGCCGCGACGCGGGCCGACGAGCTGAAGTGCCCGGACCTGGAGCTCAACGTGCTCATGTCGATCGAAGACGTGACGGCCCGGGTGGAGGCGGCAGTCACACCCGGTATGTCGGCCGCCGACGCCTTCGCTGCTCGTCGTGCCGTGATGGCGGCGGTCGAGCAGGAATCGCTGGCTGCATCGGGGCTGCGGAGCGACGTCGTCACGCTCTATCAAGGGGGCGCATACCATCTCTATCGCTCGAAGAAGTACACCGACGTGCGGCTCGTGTTCGCCCCGGAGCAGCAGATCGCCTTCTTTGGCGGCGACGCCGATAACTTCGAGTTCCCGAGGTTCGCGCTCGACATCTGCTTCTTTCGGGCCTACGAGAACGGAAACCCCGCCCGCGTGCCGCACCATCTCCCGTGGGCGGTGCGGCCCGTCGCCGCCGGCGACCTCGTGTTCGTGTCGGGACACCCAGGCCACACCGACCGGGCCGCAACGCTCACCGAGCTCACCTCGATGCGGGACGTCCGCATACCTGCCGACCTCCAGCAGCTCAATCGACTCGAATCGCTGCTCGCCGCCTACGCTGCCGAAGGCCCGGAGGAGCAGCGGCAGGCAGCGGATGATCTGTTCGGAGTGAGGAACGGCCGCAAGTCGCGGCTCGGGATGCAGGCGGGTCTGCTCGATCCGCGGATCATCGGCCGGCGGAGGGCGACAGAAGAGCGTCTCCGGAGTGAAATCGACGCCACTCTCGCCGGGAAGCAGTCGCCGTACGACCGCATCGCTACCGCACAGCGCGAACTCGACGACATCGCCGTGCGGCTGAGACTGCTCGAAGGGGCGACGGCGTTCAACAGCCGATTCTTCGCCCATGCCCGCACGATCCTGCGGAGTGCTGCCGAGCGAGCGAAACCCAACGGTGAGCGGCTGCGGGAATACCGGGACTCCAATCGCGAGTCGCTCGAGCTGGGGCTGTTTTCCGCCGAACCACTCTATGACGCCTACGAGACCGCCAAGCTCGCCGACTCGCTCACGCACCTCGCCGCCACGCTCGGCGGAGACGATCCGCTCGTGCAGCAGGTGCTCGCGGGGCGGGCGCCGCGGGAGCGGGCGGAGGAGTTGGTCCGCGGCACGACGCTCGGCCATCGCGGCGCGGCCGCACCCGCCGCGGACAGGCTCTCCGACACCCGCCGAGCGCTGTATGACGGCGGCCAGGCGGCCATCGCCGCGTCGCAGGATCCCATGCTCGCGCTGGCTCGGCTCATCGACGATGAATCGCGGCGGCTACGGAAGATCGCCGAAGCCGCACAGGAAGTGAAACGGCAGGCCCACGCGGAGATCACGCGGGCCCGGTTCGTCCGCGACGGCGTCGCGATGTATCCAGACGCCACCTTTACGCTCCGGCTGGCGTGGGGCACCGTCAAGGCGTACGAGGAGTCGGGCAACACCGTCGAGCCGATCACGACGTTTGCAGGGCTCTTCGCCCGTGCGACCGCCAAACGCGACACTCCGCCTTTCGACCTGCCGCCACGGTGGCAGGCGGAGCGACGCGGGCTCGAGCAGGACGCCACCTTCATGGCTACGCCGTTCAACTTCGCCTCGACCGCCGACATCATCGGTGGCAATTCGGGAAGTCCGGTGGTCAACCGCGCGGGGGAGCTCGTGGGCGTGATCTTTGACGGCAACATCCAGTCACTCGTGCTCGGCATCGCGTATGACGACACGCAGGCTCGGGCCGTGTCGGTCGATGCGGCGGGTATCCGAGCGGCGCTCGCGCGGGTGTATCGGGCCGATTCGCTCCTGGACGAGCTGGGGCTGGCTGCTGGTAAGGGGAAGTCGCTGAAATGATCGAAGGAAAGGATGCCATGCGGACGGACGTGCGGCGGTTGGTGATTCGCGGTGGGGGTATGCTCCTGGCAGTCGTCGCGATGGCCGCAGCCGCGAGGCACGCGGCGGCCGCCGACGTGCCAAATCTCGGGTTCACACTCGCGGGGCTTCGACTGGGCCGGCACGTATCGGGGCCGCCATGCACGCCGGAGTCGCTCGCCCATCGGCCGGTGCTCCTCGAGTTTTGGGGGATTCATTGCCCGCCGTGTCTCAAAAGCATGCCGAAACTGGAGGAGCTGCACCGCGGCCTCGGACCTCAGGGGCTCGTGGTGATCGGCGCCCACGCCCAAGACGGTACACCGGACGAGATCCGTGCTGCGGTCGTGGACCGCGGAGCGACGTTCACGATCGTCGAACAGACGACGGTGGAAGGGGGCATGGACTTCGACGGTATCCCCCACTGCATGCTCTTCGACCACACGGGCGCGTGCGTCTATCGTGGTTCGCCATTCGAGGTGCACGATGCAGCTGTCGCCGTGGTGAAGGCGGCACCCGGGGCCGTGCTCCAGGGCCGCACGCTCGAGAAGCTTACGGCGTTCAACGAGTTGGTCCGCAACGAGCGGCAGTTCGGCATCGCCCTCAAGAAGGCGAAGGGGCTGACCACCTCAAAGAATGCCGACATGGCCGCCGAGGCCGGGTTCGTCGTCGAGCGGCTGGAGACACGGGGCAAAGAGATGCTCGACGATGCCGACGCCCGCAAGGCAAACGACCCTCTGGCCGCGGTCGAGACGCTGCAGCGGTGTGCAATCGCCTTCAAGGGGAGCGAGATCGGCATCGATGCGGACAAGCGACTCAAAGAGTGGAAGAAAGACGCCGAGTTTCGCGCAGCCGTCAAGGCGGCTGCAATGGACCGCACAGCGTCGGCTCGGTGATATCTCACATACTGCTGGAAGGTCGAGGCAAGGGATGACACGAATGGATCATCGACGGAACGTGGCTGTCGGCCTGTGGATCGCAGTGATTGCGGTCGTGGCCGTCGGAATCCAGGCCGCCGAGGCCCCTGCGGTCGCCGACTGGCGATCGCTCTTCGATGGCGAGCGGCTCGGTGACTGGAAGGTGACGGTGTTCGGCGGCGAAGGGGAGGTCGAGGTGGTCGAGGGGGCAATCCGCATCGGCATGGGCGCCGACCTGAGCGGCGTCACGTGGCACGGCGAGTTTCCCGAGCAGTCATACGAAATTGCGCTCGAGGCACGGCGAGTGGATGGCAACGACTTCTTCTGCGGCCTCACGTTTCCAGTGGGTGACGACGCCTGCAGTCTGATCCTCGGTGGCTGGGGAGGCGCGGTAACGGGACTTTCCAGCATCGACGGCCATGATGCGGCCGACAACGGCACGACGCAGGTGAAGGCCTACGAGACGAACCAGTGGTATGACGTGCTCGTGCGAGTGACGCCCGAGCGGATCGAGTGTTTTCTCGACGGCGAGCCGATCATCGACCAGCCACTCGAGGGTCATACAGTCTCGGTCCGCGCGGAGGTCGAGCCATCGCGGCCGCTCGGCATCGCGACCTACTCCACGACTGGCGAGGTGCGGAAGATCCGCTGGCGGCCGCTCGCGACAGAGGCTTCCGGGAGGCGCGGCCGCAAATGAACGACGATATGCCCGACAAACTGCGGCAGCGGATCGCGACCGAGGCGGCCCGCGGCGTCACCAGCGGCAGCGATGCCAGGCGGGCGATGTTTCGAGCCGCGCGGCGGGTGGCCCGAGGATGGGTGCCCGACGATCGGCTTCCGAGTCAGGCGGAAATCTCGAGCGACGTGCAGCGGCGGCTCGATCCCACTGGATCGCTTGCCCCGCTCAGCGGCGACCGGTTCGACGTGCTGGCGGCGATCGTCGGCATGCTGGCCGCCGTGCGGCAGAATCCGGCCATGCATCCAGAGGGGGACGCCCTCGAGCATTCACTGCAGGTATTCGAGCGGGTGCGGGCAGAACGGCAGTTCGACGAGGAACTGCTGACGGCGGCACTCGTGCACGATGTGGGCCGGGCGTTCGATCGTGACCGCGTGGTCGAGGCTGGCCTCGAAGCCCTTGGCGACCTGATCACGCCCCGCACTCGCTGGCTCGTCGAGTCACTGCCGCTGGCAGCAGCTTACGCGGATCAGACGCTCGGCCATCGGGCCCGGCAGCGGCTGGAGGGTCATCCGGATTTCGAGGATGCCCTGCTCCTGGCGGAGGCCGACCGGCGCGGCCACGTCCGCGGCGGCGAGGCCCCGTCACTCGACGAGGCAATCGCCTGCCTGCGGTCCCTCGAGGCCGATGCTGGCGGGCCTGAGGACGGGTAACGGCCATGCTGCCGAAACGCAGGGTGGTGAGGCAGGGGGCGGTGGCAATGGCAGCAAGGCGGGCGAGTCAGCTCACCACGATCTTCGGCACACACGCCGGTACGAGGGCCCTGAGCGTGTTGCTCGGCTGCGTACTCGTGACGACCGGCGGAGCAGTTGCATTCGGCTGCCCGTTCTGCGGAGTTGTGGGCGAGTCGCTGGCGTCGCGGCGGGATCGGGCAGCGTGCGTGAGCGTGGCCGAGGCGGATGGCGCGGCCGCGGCTGATGCGAACGGTCTGCTCGTGCAGCGGTTCGTGATGCGGCAGCCGTTGCGGGGCGATTGTCCGGCGGAGGGCGAAGCTCAGAGCGTCGTTGCACGGGTGGCGGCGGCAGTGAACGGCACGGCCCTGCTGTTTGGCGACCGGCCGGATGCCGACGATGCGATGTCGTGGTCGGCGATCGCGGCGAACGAAGGTGTGATCGGATATGTCGCTGCCATTCCGCCGGTCCATGAGCCCGCTGGAGAGCGACTGGCCTGGTTGGCACGGCGGCTCGAGCACCCAGATCCGGTGATCGCGGCCGATGCGTTCATCGAGTTCGGCCTCGCTCCGTACGAGGCGGTGCGGAGCGCGGCGGCCGCCTTCGATGCCAAAAAGCTCCGGGCGTGGGTGCGTGATGGAGCGGCCGATCAGCGCCGCCGCGGGTTCTACGGGCTGGCACTCGGACTCGTCGCCGCCATCCGGCCTGCGGAGAGTTCCGAGTCGATCCGTGTGCTGCGTGAGGCGATCGATGCGCCGGCCGATGATTTTCGAGCCGGGTTCGACGGGCTGCTCGGCGGCGTGCTCGTCGCGGAAGGGGAACCTGCGCTGGCGTATCTCATTGGCCTCGGACTCCTCGACCCTGAGGCACGGCCGGTCGATCAGCGGCACATGCTGTCGGCATTGCGCTTCGCCTGGGAGAGTTTGGCCGAGACGATTCCGCGCGAGGCAGTCGCAGACGCGACTTGCCGCTTGCTGGCCGCTCCTGCCGTGGCTGCCGACGCGGCTGTCGATCTCGCGCGGTATCGACACTGGGCGGCGGTGAACGATGTGGCCGCGCTGTGGGAAAGATTCGGGAAAGACGATCCACTCGTGCGCAGGGCTGTAGCAGGGTATCTCATGGCATGCCCGTCGCCAGAGGCTCGCAGACAGCTCGATGCGCTCGCGGCTGTGGATCCTGAGCGGCTGCGCGAGGCTGTCGATGCTGCGGCACTCCCGGCGGGCCGCTGACGGCTATTCGGGTGACTGGCCTTCGAGGGCCGCCTTGACGGATTCCCGGACCTCGCGCCAGCGGGACTTCACGGTTCGTTCGGAGCAGTCCAGGAGTCGGGCGACCGTCTTCTGGTCGGCGCCGAGGTGCCAGACGAGATGAAAGAGTTCGCGTTGCTCCCCCGGGAGCCGAGCGATCGCCTCGTGGAACGCCGACCAGCGGTCCAGGTGGTCATCGGCTGCGGCGATTCGATCGACATGATGAACGAGGCTCTGCCCCGGCGCGTTGCCGCGAGGCACGACATTCGTACGGTGATTGGCGGCATAAGACGAGGGCCCCGCGTGATGTCGGGCGAGATCAAGGAGCTCACGGTGGAGCTGCGTCGCGGCGAGCGCCATCAGTTGGCGGGGAGATTCGACGGGCAGATGTCCCAGGCTTCGGTGCAGTCGCATGGCCGCGTTTTGGAACACGTCATCCGTGTCGTCCCAGCGGCGGACGTTCGGAAACTGGGTGAGCATGCGATGCGCGAGCGTCCGCAGCCGGTCGGCACAGAGAGCGATGATCTCGTCGCGGGCCCCGAGGTCGCCCGCGGCGAGCCGGTTGAGGCAGGAGGCGAGGGCCGAATTGAGCTGATCGCCATCCATGGTGCAAGGCTCGGGAGAGTGTTGAACGACACTGATTTTACGGTGCGGCATGGGCTGCCGCGGATTTTTTTGCCCCTGACCACCTTCATTCTCGTTTATGTGAACACACATACATTGTTGCGCGGCACCGTTGGTGGCCGCTGGCCGAGTGGAGCGACCACCCATCATGGGAGCCTGTATAACGCTGGGGATGGACCGGCCGTGCAATTCCACCGCAGATCAGAACGATTTCGGGCCTTTCGCCTCGAGCGGGCGGGGTGAGCGGTCGGGTGGCGGGCTCACTGGGGCAAATGAATCCTTCGGGCTGGGAGACCGCACGGCCCTGGACCCCGTGTTCCGGCCACAGCCGGGCACCCGGATCGGAGGTGTCACGATCGGCCGGCTGCTGGCTCTAGGTGGCATGGGCTGCGTCTACGAAGGCTGGCAGGACGCGCCGCGGCGCAGGGTGGCGGTGAAGCTGATGCGGCCTCGTGGCTCCCGCGAATTTTCCAGACGATTTGCTCGTGAGATCGACGTGCTTGCCAGTCTGCGGCATCCGCACATCGCCCAGGTGCATTCCTGTGGCATGCACCAGACGGACAGCGGTGAGGTGCCCTTCTATGTGATGGAGTTGGTGCCTGATGCCGAGCCGATCACGGTGTATGCGGTGCACCACGGCCTGTCGATTCGGGAGCGGGTGGCCCTGTTCAGCACGGTCTGTGCGGCGATCGCCCATGCGCATGCCCGCGGGGTGATCCACCGTGACATCAAGCCAGCCAACATTCTCGTCGGCTCCGACGGTGTACCGAAAGTGATCGATTTCGGGGTCGCTCGGCTGCTCGACACGAACTCCGATAGTGGCCACAGGGAGCCAACCTGTGCCACCCTCGCAGGCGAGTTGGTGGGCACGCTGCAATACATGAGCCCCGAACAGATCGTGGGCAGCAGCGAAATCGATGCGCGGAGCGACGTGTATGCGCTCGGGCTTGTGCTCCACGAATTGGTGGCGCGGCGGCCCCCCTATGATCTGAGCGGCCGGTCTTACACGGAGTCCGTACGGATCGTGATCGGCAACGCTGCAGCGACGTCCAACAACGTCGCGCGGGCGGCGGCTGCGGCCGACGGGAACGCCCTCGATGCCCAATCGCTTGGCGTGATCGCCTCTACCTGCCTGGAGGCCGATGCCTCCGATCGCTATTCATCAGCGGCTCGCCTCGAGGCCGACGTGGCCCGCTGGCTGGACGATCGGCCGATCCTGGCCCGACGGCCGACGCCGTGGCAATCGGCCCGGCGGTTTGCCAGGCGACATCGAGCGGTGGCCTTGAGCGGAGCGTCTACCGTGGTGGCACTCGTGATCGCCGTCGTCGGGATCTCGCTCGCCTCGCTGCGGGCGGACCGTCTGCGGCACGATGCCGAGCGGCAGGCGACGGCGGCGCGGCAGCAGCTCTACATGGCGACAGTCCTGCTCGCAGCGGAGGCCCGCGACCGTGACAACGTGGTGGAAGCGCGGCGGCTCGTCGATGAGGCGCGGCGGCTGGCTGCAGTCGAGACTGGTCATGAGCCGATCGAGGTGCGGTGCCTCGCGGCGTCGCTCGACGAGGCCAGCGAGACGAGCGCGGGTGCCGAGGGCACCGTGGTGGCGGTGGCATGGTCGCCCGATGGCAAGTGGCTCGCGGCTGGCGATGCCGCTGGACAGGTGCGGCTGCATCGGCCCGGCGTTCCAGCGACGCCGGCTGTCGTGCTCGGCAGCCATCAGGGAGCAGCGATCTGGTCGCTGGCCGTCTCACCCGACGGTCAGCGGCTCGCATCAGCCGGGACGGATGGCTGCGTGAGAATCTGGAACGTATCAACCGGAGGGTGCGAGGCCGAGCTTGCCGCTCACGAGTCAGCGGTCTACTCGGTGGCATTCGCTCCGGACGGAGCCACGCTGGCGTCGGCATCGCGGGATCGAACGGCACGGCTGTGGGACACGACGACTTGGAAGGAGCGGTGCGTGCTGCGCGATCACGCCGGGACGGTGTATGCCGCACGGTTTTCGGCGGATGGCGGCCGGCTCGTCACGGCGTCGATGGATCACACGGCCCGGGTGTGGAACACCGACACGGGTGTGTGTGAAGTTACGCTCTCTGGCCACTCGAGCCGTGTCTTCTCGGCCGCGTTCTCGGCGGATGACGCTGCGATCGTCACCGCATCGGAGGACGGCACGGCCCGGATCTGGAACGCGAATACGGGCGAAGAGCGGCAGCGGCTCACGCATCCCTTCCGCGTGAACGCCGCGATTTTCGTCGGCCCGACCGCTCGGGTGGCGACCGCGGCTGCCGACGAGGTGTTGCGGATCTGGGAGCCGGGGAGCCCAGAGCCGCCCCGGCAACTACACGGCCATGCGGGGCCGATCTGGGCTGTGGCGAGCACCCACGACGGCAGACGGCTTGCGACAGGCTCGGCGGACGGCGCGGTGCGGATCTGGGATGGCAGTGGCACACCGGCGAACGTGATAACCGAATCCGATCGCGTGCTCACGGCGTCGTTCTCAGGCGACGGGAGCAGGTTGGCCACGGGTCTCGCGGATGGCAGCGTCGTGCTGCGAGATTCTGCCACCCTCATGGAAGAAGGCCGGTTGTCAGTAGGCGGCGGTCGCGTGAATGGCGTGGCGTTTCTGGCCAACTCGGATGCGGTGGCCGTCGCAAGCGACGATGGCTGTGTCACGATCTGGGATGCGGTGACGCATGAGCGGCAGATGTCGATTGCCGCGCATGGCAGGCGGGTCTATTCCGTCATGGTTTCACCAGATGGCAGCCGTCTGGTGACGGCCGGCGAAGACCGTACGGCACGGCTCTGGAATACGGCGACCGGGGAGGCGATCGGAGGACCGCTCAAGCATCCGCGGCGGGTGTTCTGTGCCGTCTTCACGGTCGATGCCCGGCGGCTCGTCACCGCCTGCGAGGATCGCCTTGTGCGGGTGTGGGATGCCGCTGACGGCCGGGAGATCGGCCAGTGGGACGGGCATACGGCGTCGGTCAATTGGCTGACCGCTTCGGCCGACGGGGAGTGGATCGCATCGGCTGCGTCGGACGCCACGATCCGGCTCTGGCGGGCGCGAGATGGACGGCCAGCGGCCGTGCTCACCGGGCCGGCGAAGCAGATCTGGAAATGTGCTTTCTCGCCGGATGCCGCGAGGATCGTCGGCGTGTCGGCCGATGGTGCGGCGCAGTTGTGGGACGTGGCCTCGGGGCGGCCAGCGCTCATGCTCCGCGGTCATGGCGATCAGGTCTGGGCCGTCGCTTTCAGGCCCGACGGTGATGCGCTCGTCAGCGGAGGCTGGGACGGCACAACTCGGCTGTGGGGTGTGTCGGCGGCCGAGATCGTCCGCCGCCGTCGCCAACCCGCAGGCTCGTTGCTCCCCAACGGGCAGCCCGTCGCGGAGTGACTGGCCTACGGTAGCCCGGCCACGCCGTGACCGGACGCAGCACGTCACGGCGTGACACGCCTACGCCGCTCACCCTTTGAGCACGTCGGCGAGCGTTTTCTGGAGGACGCCAGCGCTCATCTTGAGCGCCTGCACCTCCTTCGGCCACAGATCGATCTCGAGCGTCTTCTCGGCACCGCCGTGGCCCACGACCGTGGGCACCGAGAGGGCGACGTCGCGAAGGCCGTAGGAGCCGGCCTGAACCGTGGACACGGGCAGCACCCGCTTCGAGTCGAGGGCGATCGCATGGATCACCTCGGCGATCGACACGCCCACCGCGAAGCCGGCACCAGTCTTCTTCTTGATCATCTCAGCACCGCTCGTCTTGGCCCGTTGAAACACGTCGGCCCCGAGCTTCGGCGTGTAGCCCGGATACTTCTCCAGCGGCAGGCCGGCGACCGAGGCGCTCGACCAGACCGGCACCATACTGTCGCCGTGCTCGCCGAGGATCATCGCCTGAACCTGCGTGGCGGGGGCGTGCAGGTTCATGGCCAGGAGGCTACGGAACCGCAGCGTGTCGAGCAGCGTGCCGAGGCCGACCACGCGGCCCTTCGGCAGGCCCAGTTCCTTCTCGGCGATGAAGGTCAGGATGTCCACCGGATTGGAGACGACGAGCACGTTGGCGTCGGCCTTCATGCCCTTGGCCTTGATCTCGGCCAGGATCGACTTGAAAAGCACCACGTTCCTATTTATGAGTGCGAGCCGGCTCTCGTCGGGCTTCCGCCGCAGGCCGGCCGTGATGCAGATCACATCGGCGTCGGCGAGGCAGTCGTAGCCCCCCGCGTGGATCGCCTGATCGGCGATCGCGGCCGTGCCGTGGAGCATGTCGAGCGCCTGGCCGTCGGCCAGCTCGGGGTTGGCATCCACGATCACGATCTCGTGCACGATCCCGCCCAACTGCAGGGCGAAGCCTGCCGACGAGCCCACGATGCCACCGCCGCCGATGATGCCGACTTTCATGTGAATGCTTTCTTTGTTGTCCTGAGAGTGACTATGCCGCGGCGATGCCGAGCTGCCTGCAGACCTGCTCCGTGACGGCCTTCACGAGGGCCTCGTGGTCGAGGCCGGCCGGGGCGACCGCGCGGGAGGCATTCTCCGGGTCTGCGCCCATCGGGGGGGGCGCGTCGAAGGCCTTGCGGTTCACGCCCGTGGTGCCCCAGCTGGCGCGGAAAACGTCGTTGGCGCAGATGTCGCAGTTCTCCATGTTCTTGTCGAGCCGCGGATCGGTGTAGCCCCACTTGGCCTTGAGGTCGAGCAGTTCCTTCGTCTCCTGCTTCGTGAGGTAGGTCACGCGGCCGAGGTCCTTCGAGAGCATGAGGATCCGGCAATACGCGTCGAGGATCTCGGTCCACCAGTAAGCCTTCTCGACCGTCTCGCCGAAGCTGACGGTGCCGTGGTTGGCGAGGATCACGACGTTCGATTGCTTGACGAACGGCTTGACCGTGTCGGCGAACTTCTGACCGCCGGGGGTCTCGTAGCGGGTGATCGGCACGTCGCCGAGGAACACCTCGACCTCGGGCAGCACGCACTGCGGGATCGGCTCGCGGGCCACGGCGAAGGCGGTGGCATGCGGCGGGTGGCAGTGGACGACCGAATTGATGTCGGGCCGCTCCTTCATGATCGTGAGGTGGAGCAGGATCTCGCTCGACCGCTTGCGGTTGCCGGCGACCTGGTTGCCCTCCATGTCGACGATGCACAGGTCGGAGGGCTTCATGAAGCCCTTCGAGATCATCGTCGGAGTGCAGAGCACCTCGTTGGCATTGAGCCGGAACGAGATGTTGCCGTCGTTGCCGGCCGCAAAGCCCTTGTTGTAGATGCGGCGGCCGATGTCGCAGATCTCCTCCTTAAGCTGGGAGAGCGACTTATCGGTGGTCTTGATCTGGCCGGTGGCTGCCATGAGTGCTCCTTCGTGTTGCGGGAACTGGTGTGCGGTGGCGGGCGGTGCGCCTGTCCTAACGATTCTTGCCTGCTTTTCGGGCTGCGGTCGGATTGTCGGCTACAAAAAGACTGTCTGTGGTTATGGTCGTGCGGGTCATGCGGGTCGCAGCGGGACATCGAGCCTGTCGATGAGCGCCGCGACGTAGGCGTCGATCGGTTTGTCGGCCGGCCGGAAGGGCTGGGCGGCCTCGCCCCCTTCGCTGAAGGCGACGAGTTGGCCGTCCCCCGCTCCAAGGTCGTCCCAGGCCACGAGCGGCTCAGCCGGGCCGTCGCCGGCGGCCAGGTCGCCGGGGCCGAGCGGCACGACGAGCCGGAACACACCGCCGCGGATCGTGGGATGGGGCTCCACGAGGGTGACCGTGCCGATGGTTTTGCCGAGTCGCATGGGAGGCTCAGTGGGATTTGCAGCCGCAGCCGGTCGGGGCAGCGGCGAGTTCGGAGGGCAGGGGGGCGGTGGGACGGTTGGCGAAGTCGGTGCACAGCCGCTCGAGACCGCCGGTAAAGGCTTTGGGATCGACGATGAGCAGGTTGGCATGACAGTCGGTGGACGCGGCCGAGAGCGAGGCCGCATCGCGGCCGGTGACGGCACGGAGGCTCGCTGACCGGTTGGCGAGGATCGCCGCGACGGCTGGCCGGCTCGTGAGCAGGATGCCGCGGGCAGCGTCGCGGGAGGCGTGCGTGGCTATGGCGGTAACCAGATCGGCCAAGCCGGATGGCGGGAGCTGCTGGCTGCCGGGCACCGCGCGGGCGATCGCAGCTGCCTTGGCGGCCGGGTCGTTCGCACACTGGGCGTGGGCGATCAGGAACGGGCGTGACGGGGGAGCCGAAACCGGCGAGCCCGAGGCGGCTCCTCGCATGATGGCGATGCCTGCCTCTTTCGCGTAGTCGCGGGCCGAAGGGGTGACGACGGCCTTGGCATCGACGACCACCTGTCGCGTGCCGGCCGGCAGCCGCTCGAGGGAGTGCAGCGTGATCACGCGGGCGGAAAGCGTGGCCGCGGCAGCCTTGGGCTCCGGGGCGCCGTAGCTGCTCGCCGGAGCAGCGGCTGGCGAGGCGTGAGCTGTCGCTGTCGTGACCGGCGCTGTCTTGGCCTCTGCCTGGATGCGGCGGATCACCTCGGCGACGAGCCGCTGGACGGTGTCGCGATCGATCGGCGATGGGGAGGCGGCGGGTGTCATGTCGTCCTATGCAGGTCAGTCGTCGAGGAGAGCGATCGTGCTCCAGCGGGCGGGCGTCGTGTCGCTCTTGAGAAGGTCGCGAAGCAGGCGGCCGTCGCTCGTGATCACGGTCACATCACCGGTGCTCGCACCGACGGTGTCGATTGCGAGTTGCGGATCGCCGTCGGGGCTCGCCCTGTCGGCCATGAGCGGCTGCACGACGAGCAGGCGTGTGCCCGCCAGTGACGGGTGTTTCACCGTCGCTGTCGCCGTGCCGATGATCTTGGCTAGTTGCATGGGTGTGGTCGTGCGTGGGGGTCAGCTCACGGCATCCGCGCTGCCGAGGATCCGTAGGTCATCGACGAGCGTGCACCGCCGCTGCCGGGTGAAGGTCAGTGGAGTCGTCACGCCCTCACCGGTGGGCGTGGCAATCGAGAACGACAGGTAGCCCTCGCCACCGAGGCCGAGGCCGGCCACGCTCGGGCCGTTTTTCACGAACAGGGTCGTGTCGAGCAGCCGGCCCATCCGGGTCATTGTGCGGACGTTCGTCGAGTGGATGATCGCCGTGTGCCGGAAGCCATGTTCGCTCTCGTGCGCGCGGTCGATCGCCTCATCGACGTTCGCGCACCGCACGAACGGCAGGAAGGGCATCATCTGCTCGGTCGGCACGAACGGGTTGTCGTTGTCGGTTTCGCCGAACACGAGTTCGAGGCCGGCGTGGCCGGTCGCACCGGCCGCCTGGGCGAGCAGCGAGGCGTCTTGACCGAGGAGATCCTTGCACGGCACCCAGTGGCGATGGGCGCCTTCACCTGTCATCACGATTGCCCGCTTGGTGAGGGCATCGACCTGCTGAGCGTTGAGCCGGAGAGCCCCGGCCCGCTCCATCGCGGCCATCATCTTGTCGAACACGGCAGCGACGACGAACACCTGTTTCTCGCCGATGCAGAGCAGGTTGTTGTCGTAGGCCGCGCCCGCGATGATCGAGCGGGCGGCGTTGTCGAGGTCGGCCGTCTCATCCACGACCACTGGCGGGTTGCCCGGACCGGCCACGATCGCCCGCTTGCTCGATTGGAGCGCGGCCTTCGCCACGGCCGGGCCGCCGGTCACGCAGATCAGCTTTACGCCCCGGTGGTTGAAGAGCGCCCCGGCCGACTCGAGTGACGGCTCGGCCACGAGCGAAATCAAGTTGTCGATCCCCAGGTCGCGGTGGATCGCGGCGTTGAACCGCCGAACACCTTCGGCGGCGATTTTCCGACCGCTCGGGTGCGGATTCACGACGACGGTGTTGCCGCCGGCGATCATGTTGATCGCATTGCAGGCGATCGTCGGAAGCGAGTGGGTGACTGGCGTGATCGCGCCAATGACGCCGAACGGGGCGTGCTCGATCACTGCGAGGCCATGGTCGCCGCTGAATACCTCGCTCTGCATGAACTCGACGCCGGGCACCTTCTCGCCCAGCACCTTGAGCTTTTCGATCTTATGGTCGAGTCGGCCGATCTTCGTCTCGGCGAACTCCATGCTGCCGAGCTCCTCGGCATCCTCGATCGCGATCCGGCGGACATGGGCGATCGCCTTCTTGCGGCCCTCGACGCCGAGCCGCTCCAGCTGCTGGAACGCCTCGGCGGCGGCGGCGACGGCCTCATCGACGGAGGAAAAAACGCCGTTGGCACCTTCGTGGGAGCCGGTGTGAACGGGGGCAGACGCCGTGGCCTGTGGCCTTGGGCTACCGGGCGCGGTGAGTTCGGCGATGACCTGGCGGACGATCGCGGCGATGTCGGGGGCGGTGGCAGTGCTCATGGGAGGCGGTTACTTCCTGCTGAAAACTTCGGTGCCTTCGATGCGGACGGTATCGACAAGGCCGATCACGACCGCGTCGATGGGGAGCGATTTGGTTTCGGGGGTGAGGCGGGCGCTGGAGCCCTGGGCGACGAGCACGAACTGGCCTTCGCCGGCACCGAGCGTATCCACGGCAATGAAGGTGCGGCCGGTGGAGACAAGCTTCGAGCGGGTCTTCTCATCGAGCCGGTAGGGCTCCACGACAAGCAGCTTGTGCCCCGTCATCGACGCCGTCTTCTGCGTGGCCACGACCGATCCGGTCACGAGTGCGACGAACATCAGCCACCCCCTGCTTTCGATGGGTTCGAGTGTGCGGTCCCGCCGGCCAGCAGATCGCGGGTCTGCCGGGCGACGATCAGCTCTTCATTCGTGGGAATCACCCACACCTTCACGCGGGCGACTTTCGCCCCGATCTCGCATTCGCCCTTGGCTTTCACGTCGTTGGCGACTGGATCGATCGCAATGCCGAGGTCCTCGAGCCCCGCCAGCACGGCGGCACGGGTCAGCGGCGAGTTCTCGCCGATGCCTCCCGCGAACGCCACGCCATCGAGGCCGCCGAGTTCCACGATCCCCGCCCCGAGCCAGTGTCGGATCGACGCCACGTAGACGTCGATTGCGATCCGGGCCCGTTCATTGCCGGCGGCCGCGGCCTCCTCGAGATCCCGCATGTCGCCCGACGTGCCCGACATGCCGGCCAGCCCGCTCTGGCTCGAGAGCTCCGCGAGCAGTTGCTCGAAGCCTTTGCCCGTAGCCTTCGCCACATGGACGAGGGCGAACGGATCGAAGTCGCCGGCACGGTTGTTCTGGGGCAGGCCCGATTGCGGGCTCATCCCCATCGACGTGCCGACGCTGGCGCCGTCCTTGATCCAGCAGACGCTGCTCGAGCCGCCCAGGTGGCAAGAGATCACCCGCCGGCCGCGCGGGCCGGCCGGCACGAGATCCTGCATCCGCTCGGCGACGAACCGGTGGCTCGCGCCATGAAAGCCCCAGCGTTTCACGAGGTGCTTCTCGGCCCACTCCGTCGGCACGGCGTAGAGGGCGTTCCGCGCCGGGATCGTGGCGTGGAACCCCGTCTCGAACGCCGCGACGAGCGGCACCTGCGGCATCCGTTCCCCGAGCAGCCGCATCGCCCGCACGTACGGCGGGTTATGGGCCGGGGCCACGAGTGCCATCTCCTCCATCGCCGTGAGAACGTCGGCAGTGACGCGGACGACGCCGCTCACCCGTCCGCCATGCACCGCCTTGAATCCGACCGCCGCCACCTCGTCGACGCCCGTCAGCGGGCCACCAGGGGCCGTGAGCTGGTCGAGCGCCGCCTTGAGGGCGACGGCGTGGTCTGGCACCGGCATCACCGCCTCGAGCGTCGTCGGTTCACCACCGGCAGACGTGCTTGCGTAAACGCGGCTTTCCGCCGCGCCGATGCGTTCGACGCCACCACGGGCAAGCTCCCGCCCGCCGACGGCTCCCCGGGATTCGGGGAGGTCGAAGAGTCGGTACTTGAAGCTGGTGGAGCCGAGATTGGCGACGAGGATTTTCATGATGCGGGTGCCTTCCATGGCGGGGAGGATTCAGTCCCAAATCAGTCGAACCGGATTCAGCTGAGCCGGTTCAGCTGAAGAAGGCCGTGACGAGGCTTTCGGCCGGACGCGGGATCACGTGGCTGGCGACGAGTTCGCCGACCTGCTGTGCCGCGGTGGCACCGGCCTCGACAGCCGCCCGCACGCTACCCACGTCACCCTGCACCACCGTCGCCACGAAGGCGTTGCCAATGCTGATCCGCTTGAGAATCTTCACGTTTGCCGCCTTGGCCATCGCGTCCGTCGCCTCGACGAGGCCGACGAGTCCCTTGGTCTCGAGAAGTCCAATTGCCGTGTTCATGGTCTGTCCTTTGGTTAGGGTCTGTCTGGTTTCGAAATCAGGAAAAAGATCGAGTTGCATCTGTCGGGAGGGCTCGTTCAGCCCTCGCCTTCGTTCAACCCTGAGTCGGCAGCACGATCCCGATGTCCTCGTGAGGACGCGCGATCACCTGCACGCTGACCACGTCGCCGATCCGGCCGCCAGCCGCCGCACCCGCGTCGGTCGCCGCCTTCACCGCGGCCACGTCACCCGAGACGAACGCCGTCACGAGTCCGCTGCCGATCTTGTCCCACCCGATGAAGGAGACGTTCGCCGCCTTCATCATCGCGTCCACCGCCTCGACGAGGGTGACGAACCCCTTCACCTCGATCATGCCGAGGGCTTCGACGTTCTTCGCCATCTGTTTCCTTGCTCCTGTGTCACTCTGCCTATCAGCCGTGGCGGGGCTGCCCCCGCCGACCGCACCGGCACGCGCCGGTTGGACGGTCATGTTTCGTGGTCGTGAGCGTTTCGCTGTCAGCCTTTTGGCCGTTTTCCTCTTCGCCATCTGCCGCCTCACTTCTGCCGGATGAGCTCAACGCTCGTCGCGTGGTCGAGATCGGCCGCATTGCCTTCGTCCGTGTCGATGTGCACCTCGAGTTTGGCCGTCGCGTCGGCTCGCACGAGCAGGTCGCGGAACAGCGTAGCGCAACTGCCGTTGATCGCGAGACTCATGCGGTCGCCGTCCTTCACGCCGAAGTGCTCGGCGTCGGCATGGCTCATGTGCACGTGCCGCTCGGCCCGGATCACGCCCTCGACCAACTCGATCGCGCCAGCGGGGCCTACGAGCACGCAGCCCGGCGTGCCCGCGATCTTGCCGCTCGGTCGCACGGGGAGATCGATGCCGAGCGAGATCCCATCGGTGAAGGCGAGCTCCACCTGGGAGGCCTTGCGGGTGGGCCCGAGGATGCGAACGGTCGGCAGCATCTTGCGCTTGGGACCGACGAGCATGACCGTTTCCTCGGCGGCATAGAAGCCGTCCTGGTAGAGGTCTTTCATCGGCGTGAGCTTCCGGCCGGGGCCAAACAGCTTCTCCACATGCTCGTCGGTCAGGTGGCAATGGCGGGCCGAGATGCTCACGACAAGCTTCGGCTCGGCCTTACCCTTGATGGCCGCCTGCGATGGAGGTGGCCCGCCGGCCGAGCGGAGTACGATCTCGCGGACTATCCGTTCGACGGAGCCGCGGTCGAGCCCCGAATGAAGCTGGCCGAAGGCCGTGTGCACGACGTTCGCATGCGGATTCATGGTGGCGGTCATAAAGGGCGAGTCCTACGCGAGGGCGGGGAAACAGATCCGGAATCGGCATCCGCGGGCGGCACCTCGGCGACGATCAGCCGGGCATCGGCCTTGGCGATCCGCTCGCGCCAGCCGTCGGAGAGGCCGTCGTCAGAAACGAAGACATTGATCTTGTCGAGGGCCGAGACGAGCGTGAGACTCTTCTGGCCGAACTTGGAGCTGTCGGCGACGACAATCACGCGGCCCGCAGCCTTGAGCATCGCCTGTTCCGTCTCGGCCAGGAGCAGATGGGCATTGAAGAGGCCTTCATCGGCGATGCCCGCCGCCGAGAGCACGGTCGTCGTCACATGCAGCCGACCGAGCAGCTCGTTGGCATAGGGGCCAAGGCAGACGCCCGTGCGCGGCGACACGTAGCCGCCGAGCAGCACGAGGTCGGTGCGGGCCTCGGAGGCAAACAGGTTGGCTACCGGCAGGCTGTTGGTCACGACCTGGAGTGACCGGCCGACCAGGAGCCGGGCAACCTCATATGTGGTGGTGCCGCCGTCGAGCAGCACCGTCTCTCCGTCGCTGATCACCTCCGCCGCCTTGACCGCGATCGCGCGTTTCGCTGCCCAGTTTGCTGGCTGTCTTTCATCGAATTCAGCCAGTCGCGGCATTCCGCCGGCATACAGCACGCCCCCGTGGGTTCGCTTTGCCGAGCCCTGTTCCTCCAGGGCGTCGAGGTCGCGCCGTACCGTCGACTCGGACACGCCGAGTTCGCGCACCAGTTCCTCCAGAGCCGCGAATCCACGGATCCGGATGAGGTCGAGCAAGCGGCTGCGGCGTTCGTGGTTCTGCACGGCTTCTGGCTTCCTGCGGCCAGCAGTATGACCGGAATACATTAAAAAGCAATCGGTTTCGCGCATTACTCGATCAGATAAATGCATTCGGCGACCTGGTTTCGCGCAAAACCATGCTGCGATTGAGCTTATGCCGACTGGGAAAGTTCTGCGGCCGGCAACTCTAGGCCACCTTTCTGCCGCGCGCCGGCGGGTCTAAAACGGTGAGTATGGCTGTGCTCTTTCACGTCTTCGACGCGGGAAAAACGGCCGTGTTGCCCGAGAAATCAGCTGTCTGGTCGGTCAGGCCGCTGGAGTCCGGAGTCGGCGTCGACCGCCTGGGCCCCCTGGTGCTTGCGTGCCGTGCGGATTCCCGGCCTGGGCCGCGGGTGTCGCTCGCAGGTCTCCGGGCCGAATTGGCCGCGCGAGAGGGGCGGGTAGCGGTTGGGCTCGGCGCCCGCACCGCGGCGGCTGGTCAGGATGGCGAGATCGTCGGTTTTGCCCTCGTCGTCCAAGCGAGCGGCCGCCGCGGCCGACGGTTTTCGCTCGCCTGGCTCCTGGTGCATCCCAACGCCCGGCGGCAGGGCGTCGCCACGGCACTTCTCTCCGCCGCTGTCGCCCACGTGCGTTCGCAAGGCGGTGCCAAGATCCACGTGGAAACCCTGAGCACCTGGCCGGCCGCAGTCGCCTTCTGGCGCAGCGTGACCGCGTAGGCCAGCATGCGCTGTCCCCACCGTAGTCCGCACACTCCGTGTGTGGCCCACGGTCTGAACATCGCAGGCCCGTCTATTTCTCGGCGGGTCGACCTCCTGTGGTGAGAGTTCGGGGCTGCCCATGCCCCGTCG
>JBAVTF010000016.1:0-85406 GCA_049695995.1 Pirellulales bacterium
ACCCCAACATTCGGCATACCGGCCCGTTGGGGTTTTCTCAGACGCCGTTGTTTGCAGTGATCACCCGTGGCGCCGGTGACAAGGCGGCAAAGGTTCGCAGGCTTATTGACTTGGGGGCCGACATGAATGATCGCGTCTCAGGAGGCACCCCCGCTATGCAGGCTGTGACCTGGTTCGGGCAGTATGAGCTCGCGCTGATGATGCTGGAGGCTGGGGCTGACCATAGAACGTATCAACACAATGACTATAGGCGGCTGATTCACGTCGTTGCTGGCCAGGAACGTCGCCTGAACGAGTACACCCCCGAGCAACGAGCGAAGTTTCACGAACTGGTGAAGTGGCTCGAAGGCCGCGGCGAGTCGTACGCAGAGGCAAAGGCGGACATCGAGCGGTGGGATTCGTGGTGCCGAACAACCGGTGAGTTTCGCGAGAAGATGGACGCCGAGATCGCGGAGCGCATGGCTCGCGAGAAGGCCGCCGTGAAGAAGCAGCCGGAGTGATGCCATGCGGCTGGCACCGGCCCTGCTCATCGCAGTCGCACTTTGCTTGGTCGCAGCGGGCTGCGGCGTAATGAACCTGCTGCCTGGCCGCTCGATCCACCAGCGATGCGGCTGGAAAGCGGAGGACTACTTCACCGATCCACAGGTGATCGCGCTCTGCCGTGCCATCGAGGCGAACGATCTTGCCGAGATGGAGCGGCTCGTGAAGGCGGGGGCCGACGTCAACGCACAGGGCAGGGACAAGATGACACCGCTGTTGTGGGCGTTCCCGGATAACCACCTTCCCCGTTTCAAGTGGCTGTTGGAGCATGGAGCCAATCCGAACGTTGTGGTGGAAAGCGATTTCAACACGCGCGGCAACATCAGGCCTGGAGATTCGGTAACCCATATGGCTTGTGAGACTTCATTCCCCGGATACTTTGATGCGGTCTTTGATAACGGCGGTGATCCGAATCAGCCGTGCGTGCGGCCGCTGGGCTTGGGCAACGCGATCTACAACGATCCACCGCTTGTGTCCGTGATCGGGGCACTTGGCCGAAAGCACGACGAAAAGCTAAAGCAGCTGAAACGGCTGATCGCGTTGGGAGCTGATATGAATGCGCTCGACCCGCTTGCGACCCCCGTGATGGATGCAGTCGGATGGCCCGGGCAGTTTGACCTTGCATTGCCCATGCTCGAGGCGGGTGCAGACTTCAGAACATACATGCACAACGAAAGCACGCGTTTGATTCACATCGTCGTGAGGCAGGAGGACCGTCTGGATGAATACACACCTGAGCAGCGGGCGAAGTTTCATGAACTGGTGAAATGGCTCGAAGACCGCGGCGAGTCGTACGCAGAGGCAAAGGCGGACATCGCCCGTTGGGACTCGTGGTCCGGCGCGACCTATGACCAAAAAATGGACGCCGAGATCGCGGAGCGCAAGGCTCGCGAGAAGGCCGAGGCCGGGAAACAGCCGGAGTAATGCCTTGCGGATGGCAACGGCCCTGCTCGTCGCAATGGCACTAGGCTTCGTCGCAGCGGGCTGCGGCGTGATGAACCTGCTGCCTGGCAGGACGTACCACCAGCGATGTGGCTGGAAGGCCGTGGACTACTTCACCGATCCAAAGGTGATCGCACTGTGCCGCGCCATCGAAGCGAACGACCTCGCGGAAATGGAGCGTCTCGTCCAGGCGGGCGCTGACGTCAATGCCCGGGGCAAGGGCAACATGACCCCGCTCTTGTGGGCCTTCCCGGACAACCACCTGCCGCGGTTCAAGTGGCTCCTCCAACACGGGGCTGATCCGAATGTCAAGATCGAGAGCGAGTTCAATACCAGAGGCTTCATGGTCCCCGGCGATGCCGTCACGCACTTCGTGTGCAAGACGGCCTTCCCCGGCTATTTCGACGCAGTCTTCGAGCACGGGGGCGACCCCAACCTCCGCACCAGGCGTTACGAGGACGTACCGCTGACGCTTGTCATTAAAGGAGGCGGAGGCGGCGACCGCGAGGGTAAGATTCGGGCGCTGATTGCCGCCGGCGCCGATCCGAATATGTTTTCAGGGCAAATTGTGCCGACCGTGAATGCGGTGACGTGGGGTGGACAGTATGGCCTCGCCAATCTCCTCTTGGACTTGGGTGCGGATCATCGGGTGTACGAGAAGAACGGCCTGCGACGGCTCATCCACTTTGCCGTTCTCGAGGAGCAGGCATTCCGAGGAGACGATCCTCGGCAGAAGGCCGACTACCAGGCCCTGCTGAAACGGTTGACCGACCGCGGCGAGTCGATCGAACTTGCCCAACAGGATATCAAGCGTTGGTCTTCCTGGTCCCGGACAACGGACGAGTACAACGAGAAGATGGCCGCCGAGATCGCGGCGAGGAAGGCCCGCGAGAAGGCCGAGGCCGAGCAGAAGGCAGAGTGAGCCCATGCGTTCGCCAGCTGCGCTCATGGCAGTCGCACTGTGCTTGGCCGCCATGGGCTGCGGCGTGTCGAACTGGCTCCCGGTAAAGGCAACCCACGAGCGATTCGGCTGGAAGGCGGAGGATTACTTCACCGACCCGCAGGTGGTCTCCCTGTGCCACGCCATCGAAGCCAAGGATTTGGCCGAAATGGAACGGCTCGGGAAAGCTGGGGCCGACGTCAACGCCCAGGGCAAGGGCAAGATGACCCCTCCGATGTAGGCGTTTCCTGACAACCAATTGCCCAGGTTTAAGTGGTTGCTGGAGCATGGTGCGAATCCGAACGAGATCGTCGAGAGCGATTTCAATACCGGTTATCGAACCTTTCCCGGAGACTCGGTCACGCACATGGCGTGTGCGACGCCCTTCCCCGGATACTTCGATGCCGTCTTCGATCACGGCGGCGATCCGAATCTGCGCCGGACGGGGGAAGCTGGGCGCGACTCCACCCCGCTGTTCACCGTCATATTTGCAGGCGGTCGCAGCAGAGCGGAAAAAGTGAAGCGACTGATTAGGGCTGGGGCTGACATGAATACGTTGTCCGATGGCGTCACGCCACCGATGCAGGCGGCAAGTTGGTTCAAGCAAAACGACCTGGTGCTGATCATGCTCAATGCCGGAGCAGATTTCCGGACATACGATCGGCATGAGTGCCAGCGACTGATTCATTTGGTCGTTCGCCAGGAGTTCGGCACTGTCAGCCTGAAGGCCTTGACTCCCCAGATGCAGGCGGACCGTGCAGCCGTCATCAAATGGCTCGAAGACCATGGCCAGTCGTACGAGGAGGCGAAGGTAGACATCGCGCGGTGGGATTCATGGTCAGGCGCCACCTATGACCAGAAAATGGCGGCCGAGATCGCAGAGCGCAAGGCTCGCGAAAAAGCCGCCGCTGAGAAACAGCCGGAGTGACACCATGCGGCTGGGCCTGCCCTGCTGAGCCGCCGGTAGAAGATCGGCACGTCTTGCCTGCGTCAGATAATCCGCGGTGAACAAGACCTAGGGCGCAGGATGCCCGGGTTCCATGGGCAGGCCAGCCGGTAGCCATGATTCTTGGAGGAGGCCGTTGAACGCAACAGTCGCTGGCATGCAGGCGAGCTTCACGTTGTTCTGCATCGAAGGCCTATAGTCGATCTCGCCGGGAAGCAACACGTTCTCGGCATGCACCCCGGTGCCCGGTACGACTTGCTGCTGCTTCCTGCAGAATTCACAGTGCGTCGGATTCTGCGTCGCCCTCGGGTAAATGCGATGTTACTCCCGCGAGAAACCCCGATTGTGCATGATCCTACTCGGGGAGCTTTCTTCGCAGGGAGCCGCACCGGCTCGCATCGAGTCGTAGAACGCTCGCTGGGGCGATTTGGTCATACCGCGTCACACTCGTCCCAAGCGTCCGGCCTCTCGCTCCCGCAAGAGCCACATGCCGGGCGTCATGATGGCAAGACCATAGAATCGGTCGCCAAGAAGGCGACTGAAATCAGCGCGGTCGAGCGTCAGAAGAACATCCGCCGATGCCAAGGCGCTGAAAAGAATCGGTCTGTCCTTCTCTACGGGAAACACGGTAGGCTTGTCGATCGTCAAGACATCATCGACGACTACGAGTTGGCTCCGAAGCCTCAGCCACGTGGCGGTGATCGGTGGCGGGAATGCCGCGAGATTCCGGACGGCCTCCGCAACGGCATAGGGCGTCGTCACCAGTCCCCAAGTATGCACTGCTGCAAGGCGGAACACCGCCCGGGACGCGCCTGCGGCAGACGCGGCCCCAGCGATCATGACACTTGAATCCAGAAACAGCCTCACAGCTGCTTCCGCAGGCGGCGCATGTCCGCCTCATCTTCAGCGATCCAACCTGCCATTTCGTCCGCTGTGAACACGCGAGGCTCCGGTAGCGCAGCACCTTCAGCTCGGAGCCGCGAAGCCAGGAAGAGCATTAACTCTTGCTTCTCAGCAGGCGAGAGCGAGACGGCTGCGGCTTCGATGTCAGCGAGCGTGACCATACGCACAAGCGTACATGCATCGGGGAAAATCCGCAAAGCCTACAAGCCCAGCCCACGAGCGAATGCGCCGTACCACTTTCACCATTATGCGGCTTCCTGCGAACTTCCCACTGCGTCGGATTCTGCCTCGCCTTGCTCCGAGACCCATCATTTTCCAGCGGAACAACACAAGTGTGCGTGATCCTACTCGGGGAGTTTTTACCGCAGGGAGCCGCACCGGCTCGCATCGAGTCGCAAGACGTTTCCCGGGTCGCTCCGGCTCATGATTGCAAGACCATAGTATCGGTCTCCAAGAAGGCGGCTGAAAGTGACGCGCTCAAGCGTTAGAAGAACAGCCTCACGACTGCTCCTGCAGGAGCCACATGTCCGCCTCATCTTCCGCGCTCCAACCCGCTATCTCATCCGCCGACAAAACGGGGGGGTTCCGGCAGCACCGCACCTTTCAGCGCGTGATTCGCCTGCGGACCACGGCGACCACATCATGAACAGTCGTGCACCGCGCCGCCTCGGCGTCGGGAATCGTGATGGCAAACCGCCGCTCGAGGTCCATGATGACGGTCATATGAAGCAATGAATCGGCACCGAGGTCGTCGGTGATCGATGCCCCCGGCACCATTTGGTCAAGAGGCATACGCAGCGACCCTGCAATGACGTCGCGGATCGCAGCGTCGAGATCGGCGTTCATCGTGCTGATGCTGTCAGGTGTCATGTTCGTCGGCTCGCGGTTTGGGGCCCTGGGCAGCCTCACGAGAGGCCAAAGTGCGTCCGGACGTGCTTCTCGCGCTCGTGAGGCGACAGCGAAAAGGTGTCTAGCGTGTAGGGGCTCGCATGCATGAACTCCAGAAGCAGGCTTGTCCTGCCCACGACCGAAGCCGGATTCCCCATCACGACTGCGTTGTCGGGTATCTTTCCCCGCACGACCGAACCGGCTCCGACAACGCAGTTCGTCCCGATCCGCGCGCCGGGCAGGATGATGCAGCCGTGACCGATGAAGGTGTCGTCGCCGACGATGATCCGACCAAAGTGCTGGGCGTCAGGACGCCGGCGACGGAGAAGCCATGCGGCGCCGTCGTGAGTGAGAAAAACCGTGCCCCCGGCCACGGCCACCCGATCACCGATTTTGACGAGATAGGGCTCGAGCGAGAACTGATCCGTGAAGATGACGCAGTCTTCGCCAATCGTGACGCCACGGGCACGCAGGCGAGTGATCAGGGCCTCGTTGCGGACCTGCCACGCCGCGGCCGCAGCCGAGCGGCGGCCATGCCGACGAAACACGAGATCGATAAGTCTTTGCAGCATGGACACACCGCTGCGGAGGCTACTGAATCGGGCTGGTGCGGCGACAGGCCGATTCCGGCCGATGCGCGAGAAATCGCACCGGCTCGATCGAGCCGCATGCAAGAGCGTCACTCAGGCCACGCCATCTGGCGGAAGGCCTCTCGAGACGCACCCTCGGCTGACGCGGCCGTATACTCCCCACGTCGTTCATCCACCTTCGCCCACTTCTCCCTGGAGTTCCGCATGCATGCCGACACGTTCCGTCCTGCGCCGTTGGCGATCCGCCTCGCGGCCACATTGACCGCGCTCATGACGGCCGCCTTCGCCCAGGCCAGCGACGCCGTGATCCGCCTCCCGGCCAAAGGTGAGCGAATCGTGTTCCTCGGCGACTCGATCACGCAGGCTGGCGCTGGCCCCGGGGGCTACGTCACGCTCGTGCGGGAAGCCATCGCCACCGGGTTGCCCGAGGCGGGAGTGGAGGTGATCGGCGCGGGCATCAGCGGCAACAAGGTGCCCGACCTTGAGCGGCGGCTCGACCGCGACGTGATCGCGAAGCAGCCCACGACGGTCGTCATGTACATCGGGATCAATGACGTCTGGCATTCGCAGCGCGGCCAGGGCACGGCGAGGGACGTGTTCGAAGCGGGGCTCCGCAGCCTCGTGGAGCGTATCCGCGCGGCAGGAGCCCGCGTCATCCTCTGCACGCCGAGCGTGATCGGCGAAAAAGCCACCGGCACAAACCCCCTCGACGCGATGCTGGACGACTATGCCGGCGTCACGCGGACCGTGGCCGCCGACCTGAAGACAGGCCTCGTCGACCTGCGGAAGCACTTCGTGACGCACCTCGCGGCCGAGAAGAAGGAGCAGACCGACCGGGGCCTGCTCACCACCGATGGAGTGCATCTCAACGCTGCGGGCAACCGATTCGTGGCTGATCGGATGCTCGAAGCCCTCGGCGTGGCCCGAGGCGAAGCCGCCAACGGCACACTCCTGCGGCACGTCGTGCTCTTCAAGTTCAAGGAAGCGTCAGCACCGGCCGATATCGAAGCGATCGTGGCGGCGTTTCGGGCCCTGCCGGGGAAGATCCCCCAGATCAAGGCCTTTGAGTGGGGTACCGACGTGTCGCCCGAGGGCAAGAGCCAGGGCCTGACGCACTGCTTCCTTGTCACGTTCGCTTCGGCTGCCGACCGCGACGCCTACCTGCCGCATCCGGCTCATGAGGAGTTCGTGGCGCTCGTCAAGCCGCATGTCGAGAAGGTGTGCGTCGTAGACTACTGGTCTGCGCCGTGACAGCGTACCGGGCTCAGTGCGACTTCCTGCGACGTTCTGCGGACTTCCGGCACTGGGGATTCGAACGTCCGCTCGACTTCCAGGTTCGTTGACGGCGTCTTCGACGCTCGCCTCGCCGAAAGGATTCCGTATGCCCGCTGAAAAAGTTCTGGTCCTCAATGCCACCGGCAAGGTTGGACGCAACGTCTGTCGAGCGCTGCTCGAAGCGGGATTCGAGGTCTTTGGCACCACACGGTCCTCCAACAGCCCGCTGGCAAGTCAGGGCGTGAGGCCGGTGGTGTGCAACTACACGATCCGGGCGGATCTGGACCATGCATTCCAACAGACCGGTGCCACGAAGGTGTTCGTGATCACCGACTACTTCCGGGCGGCCAGATCGAACGCCGACGTGGAGTTTCGGCAGGGCCGTGACGCCATCGCTGCGGCCAAGGCGGCGGGCGTGGATCACCTCATTTTCATGAGCGTGGCCGACGCCGAGTGCTTCGACGAGCACACGAAGCACCTGAAAGCCAAGGTGCAACTCGAAACATACCTTCGCCAGTCAGGCGTTCCGTTCTCGATCCTCCGCCCCTGCGCGTTCTTCGAGAATTTCGACGATGCCGCCAACTGGAACCCACTGAAGAAGGGTGTCGTGAAATTCCTGACGGTCCAAGACTGCAAGTACTGTGCGACCTATGACATCGGCCGTGCGGCAGCGATTCAGTTCCGCAATCGGTCGGAATGGCTGGGCAAGAGTCTGGACGTGATCGGCTGGCAGGGAGACCTGAACCACGTTGCAGCGGCGCTGTCAAAGGTGAGTGGGGTTCCCGTCAAAGCCAAGTTGGCCATGCCGATTGTTCTGCGGCGACTTCTGCTCAAAGACTTGCACCACATGTTCCTGTATTACGAAGTGCAAAAAGGTCCCCGTGGCACGCCCGAGGCGTTCAAGAAGGTCGTGCCGGACGCCCTCTCTGCCGAAGACTGGTTCCGCTTTCATGGCCGGTACGCCAATGGCGAGCGCATCGCCCCGTAGGCACTGGGTGGTGCCAGTCCCTACGGACTTCCGTCCTCCGTCTCACGCCCGACGGCACGCGGATCTCCCTGTCATAGACTGTCCGGCCATGCCGCCTGATGACTCGTCTCCGCCGTCGCTCTCCACCGTCCCGCTCGTCGGCGTGGCAGTCAACGCCGCCCTCGCCACGATCAAGATCCTCGCCGGGTTCTTCGGCAACTCCTACGCCCTGATTGCCGACGGCATCGAGTCCACCGCCGACATCGTCACGTCGCTGGTTGTCTGGGGAGGACTCCGGGTCAGCGTCGTCCCGGCGGACGAGCGGCATCCGTATGGCTACGGCAAAGCCGAGGCCCTCTCTGGCATCGTCGCCTCGCTCGCCCTGTTGGTCGCGGCAGCCATGATCGCCGTCCAGAGCATCCGCGAGATTCGCACGCCACATCACCTGCCCCACTGGTCCACGCTGCTGGTGTTGGTGCTGGTGGTCGCCACGAAGATGATCCTGGCCCGGTGGATGGGCGACATCGGAGCAGAGGCTGAAAGCACCTCCGTGCAGGCCGATGCCTGGCATCACTGGGCCGATGCCCTGACGTCCATCGCCGCCTTCATCGGCATCACGATCGGCCTGATCGGTGGGCGTGGCTACGAGCCAGCCGACGATTGGGCGGCCCTCATCGCCTGCGTCGTGATCGTGTCCAGTGGTTTGAATCTGCTCCGCATGGCCGTTCGGGAACTGCTGGATGCCGCCCCTACCAAGGAATTCGAGCAACGGGTCCGGGATCTGGCCGCTCGCGTCGATGGCGTGCGAGCCTTGGACAAATGCCGGATTCGGAAAAGTGGCACTCGGTACTTCGTCGAACTCCACGTCGAGGTGGACGGTCAGGCGACCGTTCAGCAGGGACACGACATCGGTGGAAAGGTCCGAAGCATCCTGAGAAACTCACCGCTACGGATTGCCGACGCGTTCATCCACATCGAGCCGGCCGGACGAGACGGTCTGAACATGGGGATAGGCACCGGGTGATCGCCCTGCGGCCCTGGAGAAAACCGCTGGCGTGAGCCGCGGACCGTGACCTACTCGCTGATCCAGCCAGGAACGATGTGCCCAAGGATCGCGAACAGCAGCGGAAACGACTTCGTGTTGCTGATCGGTCCGAGCACGGCGGTGGCAATGAGCAGTCCCGCTAGCCATCCAGACGGAATCCACGGCACGAAGCCCCGGGCGGACAGACGGTGCACCTGCAGCATGATCACGATGAACATGTTCGTCGCAACCAACGCGACCCAGCGATAGTGATCGCAGGCGATCGCGCTGAGCAGCAACGGACTGAAGCAGGCCCAGAACAGCGGGTCGGGCCGGAGGCCGTTCAGCCGGTAGAAGGCCGCGAAAAACGCCGTCATCAGCACACCCCACGCGAGGATGATCGGCAGGTGCAGCCAGGCCCGCTTTTCACGGAGCATCCGCACCATGAACTCGAAGTTGTCGCCGAGCCCGCGGGTCAGCACCGCGATCGCATCGACGTCCACCTCGCCTCCCTTCGCCGCCAGGTACCGCGGTTGCCCGGCGAAGTAGCGAGTCAACACCTCGAGCCCCGGCTCGTAGCGGCCGAACATGCCGATCAACGCGGTCACGACCACAGGCAGCGTCAGGAGCGCAGCATAGTCGCGCGGCCGCGTTGCCGGCTGCATCACCAGCCAGGCCAGCAGCAATGGCATCTCGATGACAAGATAGGCCTCGTGCGAAAGCAACGCGAGGGCGGAAAGCAGTCCTGCCACCCAGGTTCGTCCCTGCTCGATCGCGAGCAGCGAAACGATGGTGGCGGCAAGCCCCAGGGGGTCGAACCGCCCCAGGTCGAATCCCTGCCGCAAGAACAACGCCGGATTCGCGACACACACCATGAGCAGGCGCCGCGCTGCAGCCGGTTCGAGCCGTTCGGCTGCACGCCGGTAGAGGACCACGAAGGCGGCCGTGAAGGCGGCCACCATGAGCCAACTCACCGCGAAGAAGACCTCGGTCCGCTGGGCCGCTGGGAAAGGATGGAGCAGCGTTCCGACTAGTCCGCGACTGACGAAACCAAGGTCTTGCCAGTTGAAGAAGAACTGGCTGGTCCTCCAGCCGAGGCTCCATCCAGTGCGCATATACCACCGTCCGAACAGGTGTCCCGCAGCCAAGGCGACAGTGATCAGCGCCAAGGTGGGGAGCACGGACCATCGGCGTGATGGTGGTTCGTGTTCCGTGGAAGGTGGCCAGGCAGTGCTGAAAGGCGACAAGGCCATGCGGCGCTCAACCGGTCGTCGCGGCCGCGATCACATCCGCTGCCACGCCGTCGTCGTGGAACTCGGTGTGTTGATCCTCACTGCCTTCTCCATACAACTCCTGCATCCCGACGATCGCCGCCAGATACTCATTGAAGTGTGCATCCATCACATGGCCCTCCTTGGCTGAGAAATGGTACGCCGCCAGTTTTCTTCTGGTTCGATCCTGCCTAGCTTGCGCCGCTTGCCGCGACAGCACATGCGCGGCTAGTTTCTCAATTGTCTCGTGCCTGCACAACGAGGGATCAACTCATGCGTCACATCGATCTGAGCTGCCACGGCATCACTGTCACCGACGTCCGCCGCAATCTCCCGCCGGCTGAACTCTACGCCGAGGCAATCCGCGGCGAGCCCGACTGTGCGTTGGCCGATTCCGGCGCACTGATCGCCTATTCAGGGTCGAAGACAGGCCGTTCCCCCAAGGACAAGCGGATCGTGCGGCACGCCGCCTCCGAAACGGATGTCTGGTGGGGCAGCGTGAACGTGCCGATCGACGACGAGAGCTTTCAGATCAATCTCGAGCGGGCCAAGGACTATCTCAACACCCGCTCACGGCTCTATTGCGTCGATGCCTTCGCCGGCTGGGATCCTGAGCACAGGCTCAAGGTGCGGGTGATCTGCTCACGGCCCTACCACGCCCTCTTCATGCACACGATGCTGATTCGGCCCACCACTGCCGAACTCGCGACCTACGGTGAACCCGACGCGGTGATCTACAACGCCGGTCGCTTTCCGGCCAATCGTCACACGCCGGGTATGACGTCCAAGACGAGCATCGACCTTTCGCTCGAATCGAAGGAGATGGTGATCCTCGGCACCGAGTATGCCGGCGAGATGAAGAAGGGCGTATTCACACTGCTCAACTACTTTGCGCCGAAACGAGGCATTCTCTCGATGCACTGCTCTGCGACCGCCGATCGCGAGACGGGCAGTTCGTCGCTCCTCTTCGGTCTCTCCGGCACCGGCAAGACGACCCTCTCCGCCGATCCCACCCGGCTGCTCATCGGCGACGACGAACACTGCTGGTCCGACAACGGCATCTTCAACATCGAGGGGGGCTGCTACGCAAAGGCGATCGACCTCACGCCGGAGACGGAGCCCGAGATCTTCCAGGCGCTGCGGTTCGGCGCCGTGCTCGAAAACGTCGTCTACGACGAAGACTCCCACCATGTCGACTTCCACGACACGAGCATCACGCAGAACACCCGCGGTGCCTATCCGATCGATTTCATCCGCAACGCGAAGATCCCGTGCGTGGCCGGCCACCCGACCGACGTGATCTTCCTGACGTGCGACGCCTTCGGCATCCTGCCGCCGGTCAGCCACCTCACGCCGGCCCAGGCGATGTATCACTTCATCAGCGGCTACACGGCGAAGGTGGCGGGCACGGAGATGGGCGTGACAGAGCCGCAGGCGACGTTCTCTCCGTGCTTCGGCGGGCCGTTTCTCGTTTGGCATCCGATGAAGTACGCGGAACTGCTTGCCGACAAGATCACGAAGCATGGCGTGAACGTGTGGCTCGTGAACACCGGCTGGAGCGGCGGTGCCTACGGCATCGGCAAGCGGATGAAGCTTTCGCTCACGCGGGCGATCATCGACGCGATCCACTCCGGTCGCCTGCGGGAGGCGCCGGTGACGCCCGATCCGGTGTTCGGCTTCGGGGTCGTGACCGCCTGCCCGGGCGTACCGGCCGAGGTCCTCGTGCCGAAGCACACTTGGCACGACCCAGCCGCCTACGAGGCGACCGCTGCGAAGCTGGCCGGACTGTTCACCGACAACTTCCGCCAGTACCGCGACCAGGTCGCCCCCGACGTCGCCGCCGCCGGGCCCCGGACGTAAGCGTCCAGCGACCTGCCCTCCTACCCCGACACCCGAGCTTGCCCATTCCACCGCCTGCCCGGCCGGCCACCGGCGGGCGAAGCGACTGAACTTGCGGGTCGCCGCCGCACGCTGATAGTTCCCCGCCGGCCGGTGCGGCCTGCGCGCCGGTTCTCCCGGGCAGGAGCCAGGCTTGATGCGCATCGTCGTTACCGGAGGCTGCGGCTTCGTCGGCTCCGCTCTCGCGCGACGGCTCATCGAATGGCTACCCGGCGTCCGGGTGACGGTGTTCGACAATCTCCGCCGCGCGGGGGCCGAGACCAACCGCGATCAGTTGCGGCGGCTCGGCATCGATGTCGTCCACGGCGATGCCCGCTGTCGCTCCGACATCGACGCCCTGCCAGCGTGCAACTGGTTCATCGACGCTGCTGCCGAGCCGAGCGTGCTGGCCGGCACGGCGGCAGCCGGCGGCCGCGGCACAACCTCGCGGCAGCTCGTCGAGCACAATCTCTGGGGCACAGTGAACCTGCTCGAGGCCGCAGCCGAGCGACGAGCCGGCTTCGTGATGCTCAGCACGAGCCGTGTCTATGCGATCGAGCCGCTGGCTCGACTGCCACTCGTCGAAACCAGCACGGCGTTCCGCCTCGACGCGGCAGCCACTCTGCCCATCGGCGCCGGGCCTGCCGGCATCAGCGAGGCCTTTGCAACAGCCGGACCAGTTTCCCTCTACGGCGCCACCAAGCTCGCCTCGGAGGCGCTGGCGATCGAGTATGCAGCCCAGTCTGGCACGCCGCTCTTCATCAATCGCTGTGGCGTCATGGCAGGTGCCGGCCAGTTCGGCCGCGCCGATCAGGGAATCTTCTCCTGGTGGATCCATTCCTGGGCCGGCCGGCGGCCACTGCGATACATCGGATTCGGTGGCCGCGGCCTGCAGGTTCGCGACTGCCTCCACCCCGACGACCTGGCGCGGCTGATCACGACGCAACTGGCAACAACGACCACAGGCCCGCAGCCGATCGTGAACGTATCGGGCGGAATCGCCTCGGCCACCTCGCTCGCCGAGCTCTCGGCCTGGTGCGCCGAGCGGTTCGGGCCTCACGATGTCGCCGCCGACCTCACGCCACGCCCCCACGACATTCCCTGGCTCCTGCTCGACCACACCCAGGCCTCGCAAGCGCATGCCTGGCAGCCAGCCCACGACCGCTTCACTATCTTCGAGGAGATCGCCTGCCATGCCGAAGCCAATCCCGACTGGCTCGACCGTGTCGCCAGCTGAGCTGCCGGCCGCAGTGCCGCTCGTTTCTGTGACGGGCCCGTTACGCCGGCTGGCTGTCGTGATCCCGGCCCGTGACGAGTCGGGCTGCATCGCCTCGACCGTCGAACATCTGCATCTCGAGCTGCGACTCGCGGGCATCGAGCACGAGATCATCGTCGTCGACGACGGGAGCACGGATGGCACCTGGGACATTCTCCACGACGTCGCGGCCCGCATTCCAGCGCTCGTCCCGGTGCGCAACGATGGGCTGCATGGCTTCGGCCGGGCGATCCAGCGCGGGCTCGACGCGATGACGGCCGATGCGGTCGTGATCATGATGGCCGACGAAAGCGACGACTGCCGTGACGTCGTCCGTTACTGGCGAAAGCTGCAGGAAGGGCACGACTGCGTGTTCGGCAGCCGGTTCGTCAAAGGCGGCGGCGTGATCGACTATCCGCGGCTGAAGTACGTGCTCAACCGCTGGGCCAACCTTTTCATTCGCCTCGTCTTCGGCATCGGCCTCAATGACACGACCAACGCCTTCAAGGCCTATCGCCGCGACGTGATCGAGGGCTGCCGGCCGTTCCTCGCGCCCCACTTCAACCTTACGGTCGAACTGCCGCTCAAGGCGATCGTGCGTGGCTACTCCTGGACGACCATTCCGATCACGTGGCGCAACCGCCGCACCGGCGTCGCCAAGCTCAAGATCGGCGAGATGGGGAGCCGCTACTTCTTCATCGTGGCCTACGTCTGGCTGGAAAAATATTTCAGCCGCGGCGATTATCGACGTCAGCCGGCTGCCCCCGCTGCCGGCGCACCGCCGAACCAACAGGCCGCCTGACGACCGGAGCACCGCGATGCCACCCACCGATCTCCCGCTCGAACTCGACGTCGAAGACGTACAGGCCCTGCGGGCTGCCGGCACGCCCTTTCTCCTCCTCGACTGCCGCGAGCCGGACGAGTACGCGACGGCCAGCCTGCCCGGCGCACTACTCATCCCCATGCGGGAGATCGCCGAGCGGCTCACCTCGCTCGAGCCGCATCGCGAGGGCCGGATCGTCGTCCACTGCCACCACGGCGGCCGCAGCCTACGGGTGACACAGTTCCTCCGCCAGCGCGGCTTTGCACAGGCACAGAACATGGCCGGCGGCATCGACGCCTGGTCGCTCCGAATCGATCCCACCGTGCCCCGCTATTAGTTCTCTCCATGAGGCCTGCCCGATGCCGTTCTGCGACGACTCGTTCCTGCTCTCCACCGACGCCGCCTCCGATCTGTATCACCGCGTGGCGGCGCGGCAGCCGATCGTCGATTACCACTGCCACCTGAGCCCTCGCGACATCGCCGAGGACCGGCGGTTCGGGAATCTCCACTCGGTCTGGCTGGAAGGCGACCACTACAAGTGGCGGGCGATGCGAGCCGACGGCGTGGCGGAGGAGCTGATCACGGGCACGGCGTCGCCGCGGGACAAGTTCCTGGCCTGGGCGGCCACGGTGCCGCACACGCTTCGCAATCCGCTCTTCCATTGGACTCACCTGGAGTTGCGGCGGCACTTCGGCATCGACGAACTGCTCGAGCCCGCCTCGGCGACGCGGATCTGGGATGAGGCCAACCGCCAGCTCGCGACCGGCGACCTCACGGCTCGCGGCATCCTGCGGAGGATGCACGTCGAGGTCGTGGGCACCACCGACGACCCGGCCGACAGCCTCGAGTGGCACGAGGCGATCGCCCGTTCGGACTGCCGCACCCGTGTGGTGCCGACCTTCCGTCCAGACGCCGCGCTGAAGGTGCATCTGCCCGACGTGCTCGGCCGCTGGGTCCGCCGGCTCTCCGATGCCGCAGGCTGCGGCGCCGACACGTTCACCGGCCTCCAGGCGGCGCTCGAACAGCGACACGACGCCTTCGCCGCCGCCGGCTGCCGGGCCACCGATCATGGCATCGAATGTCTCGCTGACACCGACTGCACCGATGGCGAGGCCCACACCATCTGGGAGCGGGCGATCGCCGGCACGGTGGCATCCCGCGCCGAGGTGGAGAAGTTCACCGTCTGGCTGATGCGATTCGTGGCCCGGCTCAATCATGCCAAGGGCTGGGTGACGCAGCTGCACCTTGGCCCCTTCCGCGATCCCAACCCGCTCCTGGCGGCGCACCTCGGAGCCGACGCCGGCTGCGACACGATCGGCGATGCGCGGCAAGGCCCGGGCCTCGTCCGCTTCCTCGGTGGGCTCGCCCGCGACAACGCCCTCGGCCGCACGATCCTCTACAACATCAATCCGTCCGACAACGCCCTGTTCGCCGCCCTGCCCGGGTCGTTCCAAGACGGCGTCACGCCGGGCAAGATCCAGTGGGGAAGCGGCTGGTGGTTCATGGACCAGGAGCGGGGCATGCGCGACCAGATGAACATGCTCTCCGATCTCGGCCTCCTCTCCCGGTTCGTCGGGATGGTCACCGACTCGCGGTCGTTTCTCTCGTATCCGCGACACGAGTACTTTCGCCGGATCCTCTGCGACCTCGTCGGTGGCGACGTGGCCTCCGGCCGCCTGCCCGACCGGCGCGACTGGCTCGACGGTTTCGTGACCGACGTCTGCGCGGCCAACGCCCGCAGCTTGTTCGGCTTCCCGGTCCCGGCCTGACGGGCGATGCGTCAGTCTATCCAGCCGCGGCGCACGAGCCACGTCTTGAGGAGATGGGCGCTACCGAGATACGCCGCAACCGTCACGATCAGGAATGGCCAGTACGCCGCCGGGAGCGGCGCGAAGCCGAAGGCCCCGGCCAGTGGTGACTGCACGAGCCAGATGCCGCCCGCGATCACTGCAGCCGTCGTGGCCGAGAGGCCGATGCTCGCGCGGCTCTCGAGGAACGGAATCCGGTCGGTGCGAATCACGTGGATGACCAGCGTCTGCGTCACGAGCGACTCCACGAACCAGCCGGTATGAAACACAGCGGCCCGGGCTGGCTCGTTGCAGCCAAACCCGAACCAGAGCACGGCGAAGGTGACGATGTCGAACAGCGAACTGACGGGCCCCAGGCAGAGGATGAACCGGGCGATCTGGCCCGTCGCCCACGGCCGCGGCGCCGCCACCAGTTCGGGATCGACGTCATCGCCCGGGATCGGCACCTGGGAGCAGTCGTAGAGCAGGTTCGTGGTGAGGATTTGCAGCGGCGTCATCGGCACGAACGGCAGGGCGACGCTCGCCACCAGCACGCTGAGCATGTTGCCGAAGGCGGAGCTCGTGCCCATCCGTACGTATTTGATGATGTTGACGAACACCTTCCGTCCGGCTCGTACGCCCTCCTCCAGCACGCCCAAGTCCTTTCCCAGCAGAATGCAGTCGGCACTCTCCCTCGCGATATCGACCGCGGTGTCGACCGAGATGCCGACGTCGGCCGCCCGCAGGGCCGGCGCGTCGTTGATGCCGTCGCCGAGGAAGCCGACCACGTGGCCACGGCGGCGGAGCAACCGCACCACCCGCTCCTTCTGCGCGGGCGTGAGCCGGGCCAAGAGCGTGGCCGACGCCGCCGCGGCCGCGAGCGCTTCGTCTGCCATCCGCTCGACCTCATCGCCAACGAGTGGCTGTCCGACGCGAATGCCGACATCGCGGCAAATCTTCGCGGCGACGAGCTCGTTGTCGCCGGTCAGCACCTTCACGGCCACGCCACCGGCCGCCAGCGCCTCCAGCGCCCCGCGCGCCGAATCCTTCGGCGGATCGAGAAACGCCAGGTAGCCGCGAAGCACGAGCCCCTGTTCGTCGTCACGGGTATAGGCCGGCTGGGCCTCGACGGCCCGATACGCCACGGCCAGCACGCGAAACCCTTCCGCCGCCAGGGCATCGGCATCCCGCAGCACGGCCCGCGGCACGTCGTGGTCGATCGGCCGCACGACGCCGTCGATCTCGAAGGCGGTACAGCGGGCATGGACCGCATCGGGCGCCCCCTTGCAAAAGAGCTGCGGGCCGCCGTCGGGCCCGCCCACGACGACCGACATCACCCGCCTCGTGAAGTCGAACGGAATCTCGTCGAGCTTGATATAGCCCGCGGCGAGATTCCGGCTCTGGAGCCCGTCTTGCTCGAGCACCGCACGGTCCATCGCGCTGCGTAGGCCGGTCTGAAAATGGCTCACGAGCCAGCCGATGCGCAGCACCTCCGGATCATCGCGCAGGAGCAGGTCGCAGTGCCGCTCGAGGATGATGCGGTCGAGCGTCAGCGTGCCCGTCTTGTCGGTGCACAGCACATCCATGGCCCCGAGGTTCTGGATCGAATCGAGGTGCTTCACGATCACCCGCTCCTTCGCCATCCCCATCGCGCCGCGCGAGAGGCAGACGGCCACGATCATCGGCAGCATCTCGGGCGTGAGGCCGACGCCGACGGCGAGGCTGAAAAACGCGGCCGTCGCCCAGTCGCGCTTCGTGGCGAGCGTGAGGACGAACACGAGCGGAACGAGCACCGCGACGAACGCCACCAGGAGCCAGGTGAGCCGCTGCATGCCGATATCGAAGGCCGTTGGGGCCTCGGGTGGCTCGAGCGATGCGGCGATGCTGCCGAGCAGCGTGTCCTGGCCCGTGGCGACGACGACGGCCGTGGCCGTGCCGCTCTCCACGTTCGATCCCAGCCAACAGACGCTCGCCAGCGCAAGCGGCGGCAGTCCCGCCGCTGGCTCGGCCGCCACGTGCTTCTCCACCGGAAACGACTCGCCGCTGAGCACCGCCTGCGACACACTCAGGTCCTTGCTCGCAACGAGCCGCACGTCCGCAGGCACCATGTCTCCAGCGGCGAGTTGCACGATGTCGCCGGGCACGAGCTGCTCGAGCGGCAGTTCCTGCGGTACGCCATCGCGGATCGCGGTGGCGTGCACTCGCACGAGGTCGCGCAGCGCCTCGGCGGCCCGGCCGGCCCGCGACTCCTGCACGAATCGCAGGCCGACGCCGACCATGAGCATCACGAGCATCACCGCCGCCGACGTGAGATCGCCACCGGCGACCGCCGCTCCGGCGAGCAGCGTCAAAAGCACGACGAGCGGGTTGGCGACCGCCCGGCCGAGAAGCCCCAGCGGGCCCACCCGCACGTGCTCGGTCACGACGTTCGGGCCGTCGATCGCCAGCCGCCGGGCCGCGTCGTCTGCGGTGAGTCCGCCGGCATTCGTGTGGAGATCGACGAGCACCTCGGCGGGCTCGGCAGCCGCAGCGGCGAGCATGCGTGGCGAACCGCGTCCGCGAGACGAAACGAGCATGGGGAGGACCGTTCGGCAGGACCTGCCGCAGCCCTGCGCGAAACCTCAGCCGACGGCCTGCCGGCGTGACGACTAGGATTGTAGGATCGGCCGGCAGGGAACGGCCCGACACGCCTGGCTCCCACCCGTCATGACTGGCCTCTTCCGCGGCGCTGCGTCCCCCCCCCAGGGCAGCATGTCGCTGTTCCGCCGGATCGTCGCGCCAGTCGTTGGTCTCGTGCTCGCCGCCGTGCTCGCCAACGTGGCGTTCGCCGCCTGGCTGGCCGCACGACAGGCGGCCGAGCGGGCCGAGGCGGGTCAGACGCAGGTCGCCCAAGCGCTCGCATCGTCGCGGGTGACCCTCACACAGCCGGTGCTCGACACGCTGCAACAGCTCACGGGTAGCCACTTCGTCATCTGGGATCCAGCCGCCCGCGCCGCCAGCCTGACGACCTTGTCGCCAACCGCCCTGCCACCGGGCGTTGCCGCATCACTTGCCGACGCGGTCGGCGACGTGACCGTGCTTGAGGGCCGGCGATATCGGATCGGCCGTGTGCGAAGCAGCGGCGTGCGGCCCGAAACGGTGCTCATGCTCGTGCCTGAACGGTCGGTCATCGGCGCGACGCTGGAGGCGGCATGGCCGCTGGTTGCCGCTGCCGCCGCCACACTCGCCGTGTTCGTGCCCCTCGCCCTCGCGGCACTCCGCACGCCGCTCGTCGCCAGCGAGCGGCAGCGGCTCCTCGGCCAACTCGCCGCCGGCTTCGCCCACGAACTGCGGAACGCCGTGACCGGGGCCCGGCTGGCGATCGACCTGCATCGCCGGCGGTGCGATACCAGCCGCCCCGGCGCGACCGGCGGCGACGACAGCCTTGCGGTGGCGGTTAGGCAGCTCGACATCGTCGAAGCGGAGGTCCGTGGCCTCCTGGCCCTCGGCCGGGCTCCACAGGCCACGGCCGAACCCGCTGATCTCGATCGACTCATCGACGATGTTCGCGAGTTGACCGGAGCCAGGGCAAGCCATGCCGGCGCGACGCTCGACCGCGGACCGCGGGCGGGCATCACCATGCCCGCCCGCCGCGATTCGCTCCGCGCCGCCCTCGTCAATCTCGTACTCAACGCCATCGACGCCGCGGGCCGGGGTGGGGCGGTGCGGCTCGATGTCGTCGTGGAACCAGGTGCCGCCAGCCTGGTCGTCGACGACACCGGCCCTGGCCCACCACCGGCACTGGCTGCCACGATCCACGAGCCGTTCGTGACGGGCAAGCCGGAAGGGGTCGGCCTCGGTCTGGCCGTCGCCCAGGCCGTTGCGACTGAACATGGTGGCACACTCTCGTGGAGCCGCCATGGCGACCGCACCCGGTTTGCGATCCGGCTGCCGTTGTCCACACTGAATGCTGCCCCTGCCAACTCCCAGCGTCCCTGACGTTCCCGCCGGACGATTGCCTTCCCCATGAGCCGCATCCTCATCGTCGACGACGAGCACGCCATCGGCTGGAGCCTCCGCGAGCTGCTCTCCGACGACGGCCATGCCGTCGAGGTCGCAGCCGACGCGGACTCGGCCCTCGACGCCTGCGCACGGCTGCACCCCGACGCGATCCTGCTCGACGTGCGACTGGGCTCCCAGGACGGCCTGGCAGCGCTGCCCGACATTCGGTCGGTCGCCGGTGACGTGCCTGTCGTCGTGATGACCGCGTTCGGCGACCTCGACACGGCCGTGCGGGCGGTGCAGGCCGGCGCCGTGGACTACCTGCTCAAGCCGTTCGATCTCGAGAAGGTTGCAGGGGTGGTGGCCCGCGTCCTCGCCGACCGGACGGCGTCGACGGCCACCGGTGAGCCCGCGGCCCCACCGCTCCCCGGCCAGATCGTCGGCTCGTCGCCGCCAATGCAGGAGGTGTTCAAGCAGATCGCGCTCGTCGCTCCCACCGATCTGCCGGTCCTCATCACCGGCGACACCGGCACGGGCAAGGAACTGGCGGCCCGCGCGATCCACGCCCACGGCCCGCGTCGCGCTGGTCCATTCGTGGCCACGAACCTGGCGGCACTCGCACCGGGCGTCGTGGAGAGCGAGCTCTTCGGCCATGTCCGCGGCGCCTTCACGGGCGCAGCCACCGACCGACCCGGACTCTTCGACATGGCTGCCGGCGGCACGCTGCTCCTCGACGAGATCGGCGAGGCACCGGCCGACGTGCAGGCCAAGCTCCTCCGGGTGCTCGAGACGCACGAGGTGACACCCGTGGGATCGGCCGTCGGGCATGCCGTGGATGTCCGTGTGATCGCAGCCACCAACCGCGATCTCACCGCCGCCTGTGTGGCCGGCTTGTTTCGCACCGATCTCTACCACAGGCTGCGCGGCTTCCCCATCACGATGCCGGCCTTGGCCGAGCGGCCCTCAGACATCGAGCCGCTCACCCGACACTTCCTGGCGGCGTTCGTCGCCCGCCACGGCGGCACACCCCGCGGCGAGCTTCTGTCACCCGAGTTGCTCGACGCGATCGCGAAGCGGCCGTGGCCGGGCAACGTCCGCGAACTCAAGCAGGCTATCGAGTATGCGGCAGTGCAGGCCCGCGGTGGCGTGCTCCGGCCCGAGCATCTGCCGGCACCGGTGGCCGATGCCGGGCCGGCGAGCGGCGCGCCGATCGACGTGGCCGCCGCGTCGGTCTCGGCCGCTATCAAGGCCTGGTCGGCCGCGGCCCGCCTGACGTTCGGCGACCTGCCCGAGCCCGATCTCCATCGCCGCGCCGCGGATCTGCTCGACGCCACGCTGTTGCGTGAGACGCTCGCCCACTGCGGCGGCAATCGCACCGCGGCCGCCAAGCTCCTCGGCCTCGACCGGGCAACCCTCCGTACCCGCCTGCGGCTCCTCGGCCTCGATGAGTGACCACCGGCGCGGTGAACGGTTCCCCGCACAGCAGGATTTTTCGCCGCGCTGCAGCTGGCCATATCGCGTCAGACCATGCGAACCCCGCCGCGAACGCGCCACCTGATCCGGCACGTGGTTTGCGGTTCCGGATGGAGTGATCGATCTGCCTGCCTCTTGCGAGCCCACCCCGTCCATGTCGCTGCCTACCACACGATCCAATCCGACTGCCTTCACCCTCGTCGAGCTGCTTGTGGTGATCGCCATCATCGGCACGCTCATCGGCCTGCTCCTGCCGGCCGTGCAGAGCGCGCGGGAATCAGCACGGCGAGCGTCGTGTTCGAATAACCTGCGTCAGCTCCCACTCGCGTTTCACAACTACGAGAGCGCCAGGAAAACGCTGCCGCCACTGATGCGTCGGTACGGTTCCGACGCCATCACACCCGAGGCGGCCGGCTGCGAGCCGGGCATGGCTTTTCGGAGTTGGGCGGCCGACGTGCTGCCCTTCCTCGAGGAGACAGCGGTCATGAGCGCCTACGATCTGTCGAAAAACTGGTGGGTCAACGCGGACAATAGCGTTCCCCCTGGAGGCACGGCAAACGTGCTCGATACTCCCGTCACGGGCAACCGGGCCCTGGTGCGCACGCAATTTCCCGTCATGCAGTGCCCGTCGTCTTCCTTCTCCAATCGAATCCAGGACAAAATTGAAGCTTCCGCCTCCAAGCCGCGGAAAACCGGCGCCTGCGGCGACTACTTCCTGGTGGCCGGGACGGGCACGAATTTCAAGACATTGGCGTCGCTTCCCGACTGGCCTGCGGCTGCGTTACCCGGGCCGACCGAACAGTGGAGCGGGTGCGTGAATTCCAAGGTGAACTCAGCCGTCAACCGTCCCCGCAGCACGCTCGCGAAGATCACCGACGGCCTTTCGAAGACGATCCTGCTCGCGGAATGTGCCGGCCGCGAGGACGTGTGGCGAGCCGGGCAGCGGACCCCGGCGAACGCGGACAACACCGCGGGAAATACAGCCTGCGCCAGAGCACAGGGGGGAGCCTGGGCGACGAACGACAACCCCCACGGCTTTGGCGAAAAGCAAGACGCATGGTGTCCGGCTGGCACGAGTCCTTTGAGTGGTCGGATTCCGGCTGAGCTCTTCCGCGTCAATGGCTCCAACGAGTCGGGCTGGCTGATCTACGCCTTTCACACCGGCGGGGCGAACATCGCCATGTGCGACGGCGCTGTGCGGTTCGTCTCGGAGGACACGTCGGTGCAAGTCCTCGGGCAGCTCGCGACCCGGGCCGGCGGCGAGGCCGTTTCACTCGACTGACACCGGCTGCTTTCCTCCGCTCCAGGCCAGCCGTAGACTGCCCGAACGTGAAATCGGCACGGCCGGCACGTTCGATCCTCCACACGAAAGGCCCAGCATGGACATCCTCGGCGAGATCTTGAAGCAGGTGCTCGAAGGCGCGGCGCAGCAACAGCAGGCGCCGCAGCGGGCACCCCAGCCGCAGCAGCGGCCGGCGCAGCCCCCGGCGGGCATGCCGTCACCGAACGACCTCACCGACATCCTCGGCCAGATCTTCGGCGGCGGTAGCGCCCAAAAGCTGCCCGACGTGGTGAAGCAGTTCGAGGAGAAGGGAATGCGGGACCAGGTCGACTCGTGGGTCCGCACCGGCCCCAACAAGCCGGTCGATCGCCGCCAGATCGAGGACGTGTTCGGCCAGCGCGAGCTCGACCAGCTCGCCCGCAACAAGGGCATCGACCGCGACCAGCTGGCCGAGGTGCTCAGCCGCTACATCCCCAAGATCATCGACGAGCTGACTCCGCAGGGGCAGCTGGCGGGCCGCCGCTAGTCGGCAGGTATACTCGGGGAGACCGTCGGCTGCCGGCGGTCTCCTTCGAGGAGCCGGGCGGACCATGCGTCGAACATTCCGCTCGTGGTCGTGCGTCACCATGCTGCTCGCGGGCCTCGCATGCATTGGTGCGATCGATGGCGTGGTCGCCGGCGATCCACGCCCGACGGCCGATCTCTCGGCAGGTGGAGAGCCACAGGCCGACCGCCGCCTTTCCCGCCGGGCGCTCCGGCGTGCTGCCCGACGCGGGTTGCCGATCGAAAGTCAGCCGCAGCCGCGAGTGGAGCCTTTGCTTTCGACCCGCGCGACGCCAATTCCGATCGCCATCGATGCCACCCTCGGCTCGCCATTCCAGCCCGAGGCCACTGAGCGGCCGACCGTACACCACGACCAGCCCTATGGCACGGCGGCCGACCCCCGGCAACGGTTTGACATCTATCTGCCCGCAGGCTGCAGCGGCGGCAGTCTCCCGCTCGTCGTCTGGATCCCGGGCGATGAGTGGCAGGGAGGGCCCCGAACTGGCTGTCCGGTGACGTGGCTCGTCGACCACGGCTACATCGTGGCATCTGTCGGGTACCGGTCGGGTGACACGGCGATCTTCCCCGCACAGCTCGATGACTCTCTCGCAGCCCTCGCCACGCTCGTCCGCGATGCGGAGATCTGGGGCATTGATCCCGCTCGGATCTGCATCATGGGCGCCGGCGGCGGTGGCCAGCTCGCCGTGCTCGTGGGGAGCGCACGGAGCGGGCAGCCAAGCTTGGCCGATGGCGATCCACCGCCCGCCGTGGCGGCTGTCTGTGCAATCGCGGCGCCATCCCAGCTCACTTCACTCGGGGCGAGTCACGACCGGGCCGGATCGGCAGCCAGTCGGCTCGTGGGTGGACCACTCCCCGAGCTGCGTGAAGCCGCGCTCGCGGCCAGTCCACTTACCCATGTCTCACCGGACGATCCACCGACGCTCATCCTGCACGGCACGCACGACGCGGTGATTCCACCCGACCAGGCCGTGCGACTCGACCGGGCGCTGGCGGCTGCCGGCCTCGACCATGAGCTCGTGCTCCTCGACACCGGCCACGCGGTTCCGCTCGGCGGAGCGACACCCGCGGCGACTGCACTCATTCAGTTTCTCGATCGCGTGCTTGGCCCCGGCATACGGGCCGAGCCGCCTCCCGCTGGGCCCTGACGCAGCGAGTTTCTCGAGGATTCCTCGGCGGCGTCCTACGACCGCGCCAGCCCGTATCGCCGCGCCAGGCGATTCGCTCCGCCTTCTCCGCGGGCTTTATGCAGTCCCCGCCACGTGCCGCCGATACCTTCCAGCATGCCGGAACGACTCGCTCGTCCGCGCCGCGGCGGCTTTCTCCGCCGGTTCCGTGCCGTCATCGCATCATCCATCATCAGCCTCGCGCCCGGAGTCTTCGCTCACCATGTCCAGCCGTCGCAGCAAGCCAACGACCGCCGTCCAAAACCCCCTCGAGACGTATCTGCGGGAGATCAACGAGACATCGCTCCTCTCAGCGGATGACGAGAAGCGGCTCGCGCGGGCCATCGCCGACGGTGATGCCTCCGCCCGCGATCACATGGTGCGGGCGAATCTGCGGCTGGTGGTGAACATCGCCCGTGGCTATGCCAACCGTGGCCTGCTACTCCCCGACCTCATCGAGGAAGGCAACCTCGGTCTGCTCCGCGCCGTCGAGGGGTTCGACCCCGACATCGGCACCCGGTTCAGCACGTACGCAAGCTACTGGATCAAGCAATCGATCAAGCGGGCGCTGATCAACTCCGGCAAGGCGATTCGCATCCCCGCCTACATGGTCGAACTGCTCTCGAAGTGGCGGCGGGCTACGATCCGGCTCACCGACGCCCTCGGCCGCGTGCCGACGCCCGAGGAAGTAGCCCGCAGCCTCGGCCTCGCCCGCAAGAAGCTGCCAATCATCAAGAAGGCGATCCACGTGCATCAGGCCGCACCGCAGACGGAGCAGACCGAGGGGAGCTGGTCGCTCGGCGAGCTCATCCGCGACGAAAACGCGAAGTGTCCGGCTGAGGTGCTGCTCGACGCCGACACGCTGCGGCACGTCCTGCGGCGGATCGACACGCTCGACGAACGGGCGGCAACGATCATCCGGCTCCGGTTCGGCCTCGGCGGCGCGGAGCCGATGACGCTCAAGGAGATCGGCGGCGTGCTCGGGCTGACCCGGGAGCGGGTACGGCAGATTGAGGCGGAGACGCTCGCGACGCTCGCCGCAGAGATCGACGGCGCTCCGAGGGCGACGATCCGACTGCGGCAGGGGGCCTGATCGCACACCGCTCCAGGAGCCACCGCATGGATCTCGCCGCCCACATCCGCCCGATCCCGGACTTTCCCAAGCCGGGCATCCTGTTTCGCGACATCACGCCACTGCTCGCCGATGCGGCGGCGTTTGCGGAAGCGATCGGACGGATGGCCGAGCCGTGGCGCGGCGCAGGGCTCGATGCGATCGCAGCGGTCGAGGCCCGCGGCTTTCTGTTCGCCGGCCCGCTCGCCCTGGCGCTCGACATTGGCGTGATCCCGGTGCGGAAGCCCGGGAAGCTGCCCGCGCAGACGATCACCCACGAATACGACCTCGAGTATGGTCGCGACCGCCTGGAGATGCACTCCGGCGTGCTGCAGGCCGGCGCGCGGGTGCTCGTGGTCGACGACGTGCTTGCCACCGGGGGCACGGCGGCGGCGTGTATGCGGCTGATCGAGACTGGGGGAGGCGTCGTGGTCGGGGCGGCGTTCCTCGTCGAGATCGAGCCGCTCGGTGGCCGAGAGCGGCTCGTGCCGCATCGGGTGGAGAGCGTGCTCGTATACTGACGGCACCATGGCACGTTCCCGGGTCGTCATCGCGATGTCGGGGGGCGTCGACTCGAGCGTGGCGGCGGCCCTGCTCGTCGAGCAGGGCTACGACTGCGTCGGCGTGTTCATGCGACAGGGGCGGCCCGAAGAGGCCGACGGCGGTCTGCCAATCGTCGAACCCACGCGGGCCGGCCATCAGGGCTGTTGCAGCGTGGCGGATGCGGTCGATGCCCGCCGCGTGGCCGATCGGCTCGGCATTCCGCTCTATCCGCTCGACCTCACGGCCGACTTCAGCCGGATCATCGACTACTTTGCCGCTGAGTATGGCCGCGGTCGCACGCCGAACCCATGCGTGCGGTGCAACTCGTGGCTCAAGTTCGGCCGTCTGTTCAACCACGCTGACGCGATCGGTGCGACCCACGTGGCCACCGGTCATTACGCGCGGCTGGCGACCGACGCAGCGGACGGCCCCCGGCTCATGCGGGGAATCGAGCGGGCGCGGGACCAGTCCTACGTGCTCTTCGAGGTGCCCCGCAGCCGGCTTGCGCGGATGCTGCTGCCGGTCGGCGGCCTGCCGAAGGCGGACGTGCGGGCGCGGGCCGCGGAACTGGGACTCGCGACCGCGGACAAGCCTGACAGCCAGGAGATCTGCTTCGTCGCGCCGGGCCGGCATGCGGCGCTCGTCGGCCAGCGTCTCGGTGGCTCACGGGCCGGCGAGATCGTCGATCCAAACGGCCGTGTGCTCGGACGCCATCCTGGCATCGAATACTTCACGGTCGGCCAGCGGGAAAGGCTCGGTATCGCCACCGGCGAACGGCTGTACGTGATCCGGATCGAGGCCGACACCTGTCGCGTGGTCGTAGGCCCGCGCGACGCGGTGCCGGAGCAGGAACTCGTGGCCGCCGACGCCACCTGGATCGCTCCCCCGCCCAGCGCCCCCTTCGAGTGCCTCGTGCAATGCCGCGCCCAGCGACCGGCGGCTCCGGCCGTCGTCACGCCGCTCCCCGGCAACCGCTTCACGGCCCGGTTCACCGGCGGCCCCGACGCCTCCCCCGGCCCGATCTCCCCGGGCCAGCCCGCCGTCTGCTACCGCGACGAAGAACTCCTCGGCGGCGGGTGGATCGAAGGAGAATCGGCATACAAGCCCTGAGCGCGAGCGAGGGGATCAGGAGTCGTTCAACCCGATCCGTCACGCGATCCCCAGGCTGCCGCCTTGGGGCTTGTATGGCCGCGGGATCGATCGGGTACACCCCGCGGACGCATGCCGTTTTCCCGAAATTTGAACCGGTCGAAATCGCGAACTAGGCTTGTTGGACCAGTCTCACCCTCCCTCGGTCCGTCCCGAGCGCCCCATGAACGACCCCGCTCTCCCCTTCCCGGCCCTCGCCGCCGCCGGCATCCTGCTGGGCATCCTCGCCCTGACGATGCTGCTGCTCGTCTTCAACTACGGGCAACTGTGGTTTCAGGCCTACTGGTCGAAGGCGCGGGTCGGCTTTCTCGAACTGCTCGGCATGAGCCTGCGGAAAGTGAATGCCCGCACGATCGTGCAGGCGCGGATCATGGCCATTCAGGCCGGACTCGGCTCCGACATCTCCGGACGGCGGCTCGAGGCCCACTCCCTCGCCGGCGGCGACGTGCCCCGCGTCATCCGGGCGCTGATCGCGGCCCAGCGGGCGGATCTCGATCTCGATTTCGACCGGGCCTGCGCGATCGACCTCGCAGGCCGCGACGTACTCGACGCGGTGCAGACGAGTGTCAACCCGAAGGTGATCGACTGCCCCGATACCGCCAGCGGCAAGTCGACGTTGTCGGCAGTGGCCAAGAACGGCGTCGAGCTCAAGATCCGCGCCCGTGTGACGGTGCGCACGAACCTGCAACAGCTCATCGGTGGCGCGACCGAGGAGACGATCATCGCCCGCGTGGGCGAGGGGATCATCACGTCGATCGGCTCGGCCGACAGCCACTTCGAGGTGATGGAGCACCCCGACACGATCTCGAAGGCGGTGCTGCAGCGCGGTCTCGATGCCCAGACGGCGTTTCAGATCGTGTCGATCGACATCGCCGACATCGAGGTGGGCGAGAACATCGGCGCCCGGCTCCAGGCGGACCAGGCCGAGGCCGATACGCGTGTCGCCCGGGCCAAGGCAGAGGAGCGGCGGAGCGTCGCAATCGCCCGGGAGCAGGAAATGAAGGCCGCCACCGCGGAAAACCGTGCCCGGCTGATCCAGGCGGAGGCCCTGGTGCCCAAGAGTATCGGTGATGCCTTCCGTGCCGGCCGCGTGGCCGGCCCCATCGGCGCCGCTTGACGCACCGCTCCACTTTGCCTGGCTTGCCGGCCGCTGTCGGCAGAATCGTCAAGGACCGGGAATTCGGCCAAACCTTGACGGCCCAGTCTGCCGATGAACTGGATGTCGGGAGGCGCCGACCGTCATGAGGACGGCTGGCCCCCACGGGCCGGCACGGCGGCCTCCCGCTCGACAAGCCTCATGGCAAGGGAGTGTGCCCCATGGCGATTCGTCAACTCCGTGTGTACACGGGTCCGGAACTCGAGAGCGGCGGCCTGAAGCTGATGGCGGCTGCTCCCGCGGTGAACACAGTGCGGGTGTCCCTGGGCGAGGTGCTGCCGCTTCTGGCCGACGCCGTCTCCAGCAGCCGCACGTGGCTCGCCGACTTCGCGGACGACGAGATCGAGATCTCGGCGGACCTGCATGATGTGCTCCAGGCCTATCGGCACTTCCGGCGTCCGGGCGCCTGACGAGGTTCCTCCGGCGGCAAGCGGGGGTCGTGAGAGGCTCCTGTCAAGGGAACATTCCTCCCCCGCAAACGAGGGCGGATTGACCCCTCTTGTAGGTGTGTGGTGTCGGAAGCATACTTGCTTCCCAACCATGAATCACACCGTCAACCTCTCCGATTTGGGCCGCCGCGTCCGGAGTGCCCGCCTCGCCCGGCGGCTGACGCTCGAGGAGGTCGTCTCCCGGACATCCTTCACGGTCAGCTGGCTCTCAAAGCTTGAGAACGGCCTCTTGGCTCCGTCGCTCGAGGGACTCGTGCGGCTCGCCGAAGTGCTGGAATGTGGCGTCGACTCGCTCGTCGAGGGGCTCTCGATCCCGCCCCAGTACGTGGTCGTGAAGCGCGGCAGCGGCACGACCCTGCCAGGACGCGGCGGCATCGTGCAGGAGGCGCTGGCCGACCAGTGGCGGAACCGACGCATGCACCCCGTCATCCTGCATATTTCGGGAAACGGCAGCCGCAGACAGCCCGAAAGCCATGATGGCGAACGATTCCTCCTCGTGCTCGAGGGGAGCGTCAAAGTCGCGTATGGCGACGAGCAGATTCAATTGGCTCCGGGCGATAGCCTCTACATTCATGCGGCGACCCCACATGCGATCGCCCCCACCGGACGCGGGACCGCGAAGGTTCTGAGCGTGGCCTACGATCCCACGGCTGATGAGCAGTTGGGCCTGCGACGCGGCCGGCGAAACGGCTCGAGCAACGGCGTCTCGGCCGGCAAAAAAGGCTCCTGACACACGGGCTGACGATGGCGGCGGCCGCACGACGCCCCCCCTCGCAGGCAATGCCTCACGCTTGGCCAGGGTATAGGCTAGATGTGGTTGTGTTGCCGCCGGCGGCAGCCGGCCCCACTTCGTACCCCACGTGGCTCTCGGAGGTCGCCCTCAGATGCATCCATCGCGTCGCGAATTTCTCGAACATGCGCTGGCGGCGACGACCGTCGCCCTCGCCGGTCTTCCGGCGGCCCGCGGCATCGCAGCGGATCCGCTGTCCGAAGCGGCTCGCCCCGGAGGCGATAGGGTCCGGCTGGCGGTCATCGGCGTCAACGGACAGGGGCGCGGGCACGTCGCCGAACTCAAGCGGATCGCCGACGTCGATCTCGTCGCCATCTGTGACTGCGATCCGGCCGCCTACGTGCGGCTCTGCGAGCAGCAGTTCAAGAACGAGCTGCGGCCACCGGAGTACGTGCAGGATGTCCGCCGTCTGCTCGACCGTCGCGACATCGACGCGGTGACGATCGCCACGCCGAATCACTGGCATGCCCTGATGGCCGTCTGGGCGATGCAGTCCGGCAAGGATGTGTACGTCGAGAAACCCTGCAGCCACAACGTCGAGGAAGGCCGCGTCATCACGCAGTGGGCGCGGAAGCTCGGCCGTATGTGCCAGATGGGCGTGCAGAGCCGCAGCATGAGCGGCATGCGGCAGACACTCGACTTCGTGAAGAGTGGCACGCTCGGAGCGGTCAAGGCGGCGCGGGCCATCTGCTACCGCCAACGGAACAGCATCGGCCGTGTCGACACGCCTGCTCCCGTCCCGCCGGGGCTCGACTTCGATCTCTGGGCGGGACCGGCTCCTGCCGAGGTGCCCACGCGCACGAAACTCCACTACGACTGGCACTGGACGCGACTCACCGGTAACGGCGATCTCGGTAATCAAAATCCCCACGAGCTCGACAAGGCCCGCTGGGGCCTCGGCAAGCAGGAGCTGCCGCGGCGGGTCGTGAGCCTCGGTGGCCGCCTGGGCTACGTCGACAACGGCGACGTCGCGAACTGCCAGGTGACGATCTTCCAGTGGGATGACGCCCTGCTCATCTCCGACGTCCGCGGGCTGCCGATGAAGGTGCCGGTGACGTACGGGCTCAAAGGACCGCAGCCCTTCACGGGAGCCTGCAACGTCTGGTACGGAACCGAGGGCTTCGCCGTCGCTCCAAACTACACGTCGGGGGCGGCCTTCGCCTACGACGGCACACCGCTGGGAGCCTGGTCGGGGGGTAGCTACCGTGAACACTTCGCCAACTTCTTGGCCGCCGTAAAGAGCCGCAACCATGCCGACCTCCACCTCGACATCGAGGATGGCCACCTGTCGAGTGCGCTGGCCCACCTCGGCAACGTCTCGTGGTCGCTCGGCGAGGCTGTCGCGCCAGGCACGCGGCCGTCGCTCGCCGCCGCCGACCCGCACGTCGCGGCCACGTGGGAGAGCTTCGAGGGTTACCTTGCCGACAACCCGATCGACTACGCCACGACGGCCTTAAAGCTTGGCCGCGAACTCACGATCGATCCGCGCACCGAGCGATCAACGGACGACGAGGCCAACCGCCTCTTCGGCCGCGAATACCGCAAAGGCTTCGAGTTGCCGCGGGTGTGAGACTCAGCCGTCGATGGGCCGGGCCGGTGTCTCGAGCACGAGCTGCCAGAACTCGAGGTCCAGCCAGTGGCCGAACTTGAACCCGGCCTCGTAGACCGTGCCGCAGCACGTGAAGCCCACCGCCCGGTGCAGGGCGATGCTCGCGGTGTTGGAGGCATCGATGCCGGCGACGAGCGTGTGCAGGTCACGGGTTCTGGCCTCGGCGACGATGGCCTCCAGCAGAAGCCGGCCGACGCCGCGGCTCCGAAACCGCTCGTCGACATAGACCGAGTGCTCGACCGTGTACTTGTAGGCAGGCCGCAGCCGAAACGGTCCCCACGTGGCGAAGCCCGCGAGGACACCCGGCTCCCACTCGATGCCGAGGATCGGCGTCTGGTCGCGAACCCGCACCGCGAACCACTCCTGCATCACCGCAGCGGTTCGCTCGTGGTATTCGTAGAGCGACGTTGAGTGCAGGATCGCGTGGTTGTAGATCGCCTGGATCGCCGGCAGGTGGGCGGCGGTGCAGGCGATCACGGGCCGATCGGCGGCGGGATGATGCATGGGACGGGCGTCAGCGGCTGGCGGAGGCAGGAGCGGGCGACGGAGTGAGCAGTGACACGCCGACGAGCACCGCGAAGCCCAGCGGAATCGTCACGAGTCCCGGCTGACTGAAGGGCATTGGCGATAGGTCGCGGGACAGGCCGTAGACCTTTTCGAACGTGTCTGCCGACAGCAGGATCCAGGTCAGCGAGGAAAGCATACCCGCCGTGACGGCCGCGACGATCCCCTGCTTCGTGGTCCGTGGCCAGAACAGCAGCATCACGAGGGCCGGCAGGTTGGCGCTCGCCGCAATATTGAACGCCCAGCCAACCAGAAAACTCACGTTGAAGCTATTGAAGAGGATGCCGAGGGCCATCGCGATCACCCCCAGAGCCACCGCCGCGATCTTGCCGCACCGCACCTTCTCGTGGTCGGTCATCCGCACGCCGCAGACGTTCTCGACGAGGTCGTGGGCGACCGCGCCGCTGCCGGCCATGATCAGCCCGCTCACGGTGCCGAGCACCGTCGTGAACGCGATCGCGGAGATGATCGCGAACAGCGTGGTGCTGAACGATTTCGCCAGGAGCGGAGCCGCCATGTTGGTGTCGGTCGGGTCGAGGGCGCCGCTGGTCATCGCCCCCAGCCCGAGGTACAGCGTCAGCACATAGAACACGCCGATCGCCGCGATCCCCACGACGGTGCTCTTGCGGGCGGCGGCGGCGTCCTTCACGGTGTAGTAGCGGATCAAAATGTGCGGCAGCGATGCGGTGCCGCAGAACAGGGCGAGCATCAGGCTCGCGAAGTCGAGCCGGTCGGCCAGCCTGCCGGTCGTCAGCCCCTTGAAGAATCCACCGGGCGTGAGCAGGTCAGCCCCCTTCCGCTCCACGGGCGAATAGGTAACGTGCGTCCCCTGCTCGTCGACGTGCCGTTTCGCCGACCAGGTGACGATCGTCGAATCCTCGAGGGCGGCCAGGTATTCCAGCGGACGGAGCGGCCCCGTCGATGTTCCGCCCGCGTACCTCTCGGGTAGCCGTAGGAGCGTGCCCACGGGTCGCAGGTCGTGATCCTTCGTCTGCGGGAGGCCATCGATGAGCACGGTGCCATCGGGTCGAATCGTCTTCACCTGGGCCGCGAGGTTCTCCGTGCCCGGGCGGCCCGCATTCACCTGCAGGCCCCGGCCCAGGATCAGCATCGTGAGCACGCCGCAGAAGAAGACGAGGAGCGAGCCCTTGATAAACTGCACCCAGGTGGTCGAGACCATGCCGGCCGTGACCACGATCAGCGTGACCGCCACGCCCACCAGGACGACGCCCACGGCATGGGGGAGGCCGAGAAGCGGCGTGATCAGCGAGCCGGCCCCGACCATCTGCGGGATGAGGTAGAAGACGCTGACCACGAGCGTCGAGATGGCGACGGCCAGCTTGATGCCGCGGCTGTTGAACTTCGCGTCGAGTGCATCCGCGAACGTGAACCGGCCGAGCGCCTTGATCGGCTCGGCGATCACGAACAGCGCCACCACCCACCCGGCGAGGAAGCCGATCGAATAGAGAAAGCCATCGTAGCCCGAGAAGGCGATCATCCCACAGATGCCGAGGAACGAGGCCGCCGAGAGGTAATCGCCGGCGAAGGCGATGCCGTTGACGAACCAGTGCACCTGGCCATGGGCGGCGTAATACTCCTGCGCCGACTGCTTCTTGCGGCCCAGCCAGAAAGAGAGCCCGATCACGCCGACCACGAAGGTGGCGAAAATGAGGACGGCCAGCGGAGAGGTGTCGTGGAGCATCCTGCGGGGTTCCTGTCAGCGGCCCGCCCGGGCGATCATGTAGACGACGGCGAGGACGAAGGCGGATGCGATCAGTCCCATGCCGGCAGCGATCGCCAGATTCACGCCGCCGAACGGTCGCCACGACAGCAGGTCGGGGCGGGCCAGCACCAGCGCCATGAAGCCGCCGTAGAGCAGCACGTAGAGCCAGAAGAGCGCCAGACCGAGGCGGCTGCCGGTGGGCTGTTCGTCCGTAGCCATGTGGTGTTCCCGAGGGTGCGGCAGTCTACACCCTACCGGCTCACGGCGTCGTCAGCGGGCAGGTGCCGCAGTGGGCGAGACGGCACTCTTCCGCCGTTCGTGCTGTTGCGGCGCGGGCCTGTCGGCGAACGGCAGCGGCCAGTCGCGATGCGGCACGTGCTCGCTGGCGAGGATCGCTTCCATTCGCGCGACCACGTCGGGATGCCCGGCGGCGACGTTCGTCGTTTCGCCCGGGTCGGCCGCGAGGTCGTAAAGCTCGGTCGGCGCCGCCTGGTCAGGCCGTGTTGTGCCGATGGCCTTGCGGACGGCCTTCCAGCGGCCGTGCGCATCGAGCGCCGTCTGCCACTGCCGCTCGGTGAGTTCCCGATAAAGCACCCGCTCCCGCGGTGGCGGCCCCTTGCCGAGGAGTACCGGCGCGAGGCTCACGCCATCGATGTCGGCAGGGATCTGGCCGTGCAGGCCGGCGAGGTCAAGCAGCGTCGGCAGCCAATCCTCGAAGCCGGTTGGGGCATCGATCACCTTTCCCGCCGGGATCTGCCCGGGCCAGACGGCGACCGTCGGCACTCGCAGCCCGCCCTCGTACGGCGAACCCTTCCAGTCCCGGAGCGGCCCGTTGCTCGCGAGCCTGACTGTGTCGATGCCGCCCAGGCCCGGCACCGTCGCCCCATTGTCGCTGGAAAACACGAAGATCGTGTCGTCGGTGAGGCCGAGGTCGTCGAGTTCTTTCACGATCCGGCCCACCTCCCGGTCCATGCGGGTGATCATCGCGGCGTACGTCGCCAGCGGCCGCGAGCAGGGGACGTAGCCCTTGCCACCGAGATAGGGAGCCTCGGCGCCGAAGTGCCGCTCGTAGTCGGCCAGCGATGGCTCGTCGGCGGGCACCTGGAGGGCCAGGTGCGGCACCGTCGTCGGCACATACAAAAAGAACGGCCGGCCGGCGTTGGCCTTGATGAAGGCGATCTGCCGCTCCGCGATCAGGTCGGCCGCATACTGCGTGCCGTCGAGCGGCACCCGGGAGCGGCCGTTCCAAAGATGACCGGGGTAATACGTATGGGCCTGCCGTTGGCAGTTGTAGCCAAAGAAGGAATCGAAGCCGCAGGCGATCGGGTCCGAATCGCTGCCCGGCGCTCCGAGCCCCCACTTGCCGAAGCCCCCCGTCGCATAGCCTGTATCGTCGAGTAGCTTCGCGAGCGTCACCGTGCCGGCCGGCATCGGCACCTGGCCCTCCGGCTGCAACTCGCGATTGCTGCGAATCACAGCGTGCCCCGGGTGTTTGCCAGTCAGGAGCACGCAGCGACTCGGGGCACAGACCGCGTTGCCGGCCCAGTGCCGCGAGAGCCGCGTGCCGCGGGCGAAGAGCGCGTCGATGGCAGGCGTCTGGATGTCCCGCGAACCGGTGCAGGCGAGATCGCCACTGCCGAGGTCATCGCACAGAAAAAAGACGATATTGGGCCGCCGCGCAGGCTCGCGTTGCGAAGACTCCGCCGCCGGCTTCAGGAACCCGATGATCGCGTCCTGGAGTGTGGCATGCTGCACACCCGCCGCACCCGGATAGACGAGCTCGCAGGGCACGCCTGCCGCATCGAGCCGCTCCTCGAGTTTCACGCCGAAGTTGGCTGTATGCGTGGGGTCCTTCTCGTCTCGTCCGAGGGCCGGCGGCGTGGCGTAAAAGAGCGCGACCGGTGGATCGTCCGGCGTGACGAGGGCGTATGGGGAGTAGGCCTCGATCCAAGGGAGGATCTTCTCGCGGGCCGCGAGGAACTGGGCGAACTGGTTGTCGCGCTGGTCGGGACTCTTCATGAAGCCGAAGGCGTGGCCGCCGTATCGGCTGTTGGGCGTCCACGCCTTCATCTGGGCGGGATCGAGCGTGGTCTGGGCGCCGGTGACGGCGGCAGCGAGGAGCCGGGTGGACTCCCGCGCCACGGGGTCAACGCTCGTGGGATCGGCCATGTCGTCGTGAAATGCGAGCCACAGGCTCGAACACGCCCCGGCCGAGCCGCCAGCCGCGACGATCCGCTTCTTGTCGATCCCCCACTCCGCCGCCTTGCTCCGGACCGTTTGCAGCGCCCGAGCGGCGTCGGCGAGCGGCGCCTTCACGGGCGGCTCGATGCCCTGCTGCATCGCCTCATGGATGAACCGGTATTCGATCGACGTCACGGAGATGCCGGCCTGGAGCACCGGCGCGAGGATGGCGGTCAGGCCGCTCATCCGATTCCCCCCCTGCCAGCCGCCACCGTGGATGAAGAACAGCAGCGGCGTCGGTTTGCCCAGCTCTGCATGCGGTGACTTCCAGAAATGCAGCTTCTGCTTCGGATGGTCGCCGTACGGCACGTCGGTCAAGGTCGGCCGCGGACCGAACTGCTTCTCATGGGCGGCCCTGAAGGGATTCTCCGCCGGCCCTTTGACCTGTTCGTTGACGAGGTCCGGCTGCACGCTCTGCCACCAGGCGGCGTAGGTAGCGGCCAGCCGTTTCACGACGTCGGGCTGTGCGGCGGCAAGGTCGTGCTTCTCGGCGACGGCGGGCACATCGACCCCGGCGGGTAGCCGGCCTGGCCACCGCCAGAAGGCCGGCACCCGCGTGCCACCGCGATACGGTGACACTTTGTGCCCGCGCATGCCGTCATTGAAGACAGCCGCTCCATTGGCGGTGCCGTTATCGGTCGTGAAGACCACGAGCGGGTCGTGAGGCGCGTTGGGCGTGAGATAACAGAAGAAGGGTGCGTCCGTCGTGCGCCGCCCGTCGATCCAGTTGAGGGCCGCGTCGCAGAACACGTCGGTGCAATAGCCCTTCGTCTTCACGAACGTCCCGTCGCTGCGGATCACCGGGTCGAAATAGCTGTTGTCGGGGGCGTCGCCACAGCTGCCGGGATAGGACTGGCCGATGCCGCCGCCGCCATGGATGAAGACCCGGTCGAAGCCGCGTCTGCCGGGCTGATACTCGTCCTCGTCGCCGAGATGCCATTTGCCGAAGATGCCGGTCGCATAGCCACCGCCGCGCCGCAACAACTGCGGCAGCGTGACCGCCGAGAGCGCCAGCCTGTCGCGTTCGAAGATCGTATGCGTGACGCCCGAGTGAAACTCGTGCAGGCCGGTGAGCAGGGCCGCGCGGGTCGGGGCGCAGGTTGGACTCGCATGGCACTCAGTGAACCGCACGCTCTCGCGGTGCATGCCGTCGAGGTTCGGCGTCGCGAGCACTGGATTCCCGTGGGCGGCGATGTCGCCGTAGCCTTGATCGTCGGTCATCACATAGATGATGTTCGGCCGTCGGGCCGCGGCCGCCCCCCCCACCGCCGACCCCGTGCCGGCGAGCCGGCGGCAGTCGGCGGCGATCCGCTCCCACGTCTGCTCGAGCTGGGTGACCCGCGCGGGCTCGCGGTTCGCCAGGTTCGTCGTCTCGCAGCGGTCCTCGGTGAGTTCGTAGAGTTCCCAAGGATCGCCCTTTGCAGCGACGAGCTTCCAATCGCCCACGCGGACAGCGCGGTTGCCCTCGTGGCACCACCACAGCGTCTCATGTGCCGGCGGGGCGGCCGGCTCGGTGAGGCACGCGGCAAAACTCCGGCCCTGCATCGGGGGCACGGCCATGCCGGCATGCTCCCGCGGCGGGGCGATGCCTGCCAGTTGGAGCACCGTCGGCACGACATCGATCACGTGCACCGGCTGGGTCAGGAGGCCGGGCGTCGCGGCGATGCCGGTCGGCCAGTGGACGATCCAGGGCGTGGCGATGCCCCCCTCATGCACCCAGGTCTTGTGGCGACGAAACGGCGTGTTGGCGCAGCTCGACCAGCCCGGGCCGAGACAGGGAAACGTACCCGCCGAGCCCAACGGGAGCGCCGGATCATGCCCTTTTCCCCGAATCAAGAGCTCGGCCGAGGCGCCGTTGTCACTGAGAAACAGAATCAGCGTGTCGTCGAGCGCGTTCATCGCTTCAAGCTGTCCGATGATCCGGCCCACGGCCCGATCCATCAGCTCGACCATCGCCGCGTGGATCGCCATCTTCGTGGCCTGAAACTCCCGCTGCGCCGCCGTGAGATCTGCCCACGGCAGCGGCCGGTCGATCTCGCCGGGCCCGAAGCGGGCGAGGACGTCGGGCTTCGGCTGATGGGGCGGCCCGACCTCTAGCTCGAGCGGCGCGAGCACCGCGGTGACGATGCCTTCGGACTCGAGCCGCTCGGAGCGGGCGGTGCGCAGGGCATCCCAGCCGGCGCGGTAGCGGTCCTTGTATTTCTCCAGCACATTCTGCGGGGCATGGAGCGGGAAGTGCGGCGCGGTGAAGGCGACGAAGCTGAAGAATGGCACGCCGGCCTTCTCGGCCGCATGGTCCCGAAGACACTCCACGGCGTGCTCGCCGATCGCGGTCGTCACGTAGTAGTCGGCGCCGGCCTTGATCAGCGTGCCGTCGACGGTGACGCCGTCCGGATCGAAATAGTCGTTTTGTCCCCCTTCGACCTGCAGCGAGCGGACGAACCCCTGCTGCCGCGGGTCGCCGTCGATATGCCACTTCCCCGAGTGGTATGAGCGATACCCGGCCGTCGAGAGGAGTTCGGGAAGCAGGCGGGCCCACGAAGGCCGTTGGCCACCGGTGTCCCCCTTCCCTTCCGGCAGGGCATCGCGGTTGATCGCCTGGGCGTAATACCCGGTCAGCAGCGCGGCACGGGTCGGCCAGCAGCGGGCCGTGTTGTAACCCTGCGTGAACCGGAGGCCGCCGGCAGCGAGCCGGTCGAGGTGCGGTGTGTCGATCTCGCCGCCGTAGCAGCCGAGATCGGAGAACCCGAGATCATCGGCGAGAATCACGACGATGTTCGGCGGCGCTGCAGTCGCGCGTCCAACGCAGGCGAGGCCGCACCATGCCGCCATCCAGGCCAGACAAAACCCCACCAGGTGCGAACACCTTCCAGGCATGTCCGTCCCTCCTCGCGTCCGGTCGGCATTCGGTCTCCCGGCGACATCGTCCGGTCACGGCTTTTCGATTTCGGCCACCAACTGCGTGAGCACCGCCGTGCGATCGACTGGCCCGGAACCGCGAACCGGCCCGCGGATCTCCAGGAGCAACGGCCGCTGCGAGGCTGCCCAGGCCGGGTTGGCCGCGATCTTCGCATTCGCCTTGGCGAGCAGATCGTCGGCGTTCTTGTTGACGACGGCCGCGGCCGCAGCGACGGCGCTGCGGACATATTCGGCTGCCTGCACGTCTGGGTTCGGCTCGGCCGGGGCGTCGAAGCGGCCCAGAGCCCAGGCGATTCCCTGCTCCATGTGCTTCTGGAACCGCGGTTCCTTCCATGTGGCGTCGTTGTGGCCGAAGTTCGTGTTGAACACACGCCCCTTGCCGTACTCGCGGACCCAGGCCACGGGCACGTGCCATGGCTCCTTGGGCGCGCTGGCCGGCATGTCGAGGCTGACGAGCACCCTCAGGTTCTCCGGCTTGTACCGCAGGTCGTACTGGTAGATCTCGTCCTTCCAGCGGAACCGATCCGCAAACATGCTCGTGACCGGATGCCCCGGCTCGTGCACGACGAACGCATGCTCCCCTCCGGCATTCCAGGGATGGCCCGCGAAGTGGCCGCCGATCATCTCGACGTAGGCGTCCGACGACTTCAGCGTATCGGTGGCCGCATGCATGCCGATGAAGGCTTTGCCTGACTTGATCCAGTTGAGGAATCCATCGAGATCCGGCAGGGGCAGTTCACCGGTCGTACTCGCGAATATCACGCCGTCGAATTGGGCCAGCGACTCCGGCGCGAACGCCTTGGCGAACTGCTCGCGCACGGCCTCTTGCCAGACCGCATCGGCCCGCTGAAACGTCGCCTGGGCGGCCTTGAATGCCTCCTGCTCGCGGGCCCATGCCTCGTCGGTTGTGCCCTCGGCCCGCTTCAAGGGCCTGGGCGCCGGTGGTCGGCCCGGGGGCATCCGCAGAAAATCGACGTGGAACAGGCCGCTCGCCCGCCCTAGTTCCTCCAGCACGGGTTCGGCCGTCGCGATCGAAGCATGGCGAAAGCCCTTCGTGACCGTGACCACCAGCAGTCGGGCGGGCTTCGCCGGCTCGGCAGCCCGGACGGCCTCACGACCGTACCCAGCCACGACGACGAGTGCGAGACACAAGCACGTGCGGAAGGATCGCATGGGGAAGCCTCTGCAGCGGGGGTATGGCGCAGGCCGACGCCGGACTGGCGCAAGCCGCGAGTGTACCTCACTCGGTCCAGCGATGCCCGTCGTTCCGCCGGGACCTGATTACAATGCCGCCGCATACGCCCGACCATCTCATACCGACTCACCAGTTCCTTCCGAACCACCAGGAGCGCCCGCCGCCATGACCAAGCAGTCCGTTGCCGACATCGAACCCCGGGGCAAGACCGTTCTCATCCGCGTCGATTTCAACGTGCCGCAGGATGAGTCCGGAGGGATCACCGACGATCGGCGGATCCGCATGGCGCTCCCCACGATCCGGTCGATCATCGACCGTGGCGGCAAGGCGGTGCTGATGTCACACCTCGGCCGGCCCGCCGGCAAGGGGCACGAGCCTGCGTTCTCGCTCGCTCCCGTGGCCAAGCGGCTCGGCGAGCTTCTGGCCGCCCCCGTCGCACTGGCCGCCGACACCGGCGGCCCCGACTCACTGGCCAAGGCCAGGGCGCTGCCGGCCGGTGGCGTGCTCGTGCTGGAGAACGTGCGGTTCAACAAGGGGGAGAAAAAAGGTGACGACGCGGCCTATGTCGCCGGCCTGGCCGCCCTCGCCGACGCCTATGTCAACGACGCCTTCGGCACCTGCCACCGCACTGAGGCGAGCATGCACGCCGTGCCCGTGGCCATGAAGGCTGCCGGCAAGGCCGCCGTCTCCGGCTTCCTCGTCGAAAAGGAGATCCAGTACCTGTCCGAAGCGATCGCGAAGCCCAAGCGGCCGTTCGTGGCGATCCTCGGTGGCAAGAAAGTCTCGGACAAGATCGCCGTGATCACGAACCTGCTCTCGATCTGCGACCACGTGCTCATCGGCGGCGCGATGGCCTACACGTTCTCGCTGGCCCAGGGGGGCAAGACGGGCACATCGCTCGTCGAGCCCGACAAGGTCGACCTCGCCCGCGAGCTTCTGGCGAAGGGGGGATCGAAGCTCGTGCTTCCCGTCGACACGCATTGCGCCGACGCCTTTTCGGCCACGGCGAACAAGCAGGTGGTGAAGGCCGGCGCGATTCCTGACGGCTTCGAGGGCCTCGACATCGGCCCGGAGACGGCCCGCCGCTATGCCGACATCATCCGTGGCGCCGGCACCGTCGTCTGGAACGGACCGATGGGCGTGTTCGAGTTGCCACCGTTCGACGCGGGCACGAAGGCCGTGGCCGACGCCGTTGCTGAGGCGACCGCCAAGGGTGCGATCACGATCATCGGCGGCGGAGACTCGGCGGCGGCCGTGGAGCAGCTCGGCTACTCCAACAAGGTGAGCCACGTCTCCACAGGCGGTGGAGCATCGCTCGAGATGCTCGAAGGCAAGGCCTTCGCGACCGTGGCCGTCCTCGACGACAAGTGATCGCTACAGCCCGGCCGTGTCGCGAGTCGGCGGCGTCCGCTCCGCGGCCAGCCGAGCCTCGGCGGCCGCGGCGTAGCCGCGGTCGTGCTCACTCAGCCGGTCGAGCGGCACGATCACCGTCCGGCCATTGGCCTTACGGATCTCGACTCCGTCAGCCCGCACGTCCACGAGCGTGCCCACAGTCGCATAGCTGCCCGTGTCGTCCACCCACCGCCGCACCGGCTCGCGACTGGCGTCGCTGAACGGATCCGGCTCGTCGGCAGCGGGTTTGCCGGCCGGCTCATCCGCGGCCGGAGCGGGAGCGTCGTCAGCGGCTGGTTCGGCGGCCGGATCCGCAGCGGACTCGTCGGCCGCGGCAGACGATTCCGACGCCACTGGTGCGGCCAGCGGCTCGACAGCGGGCTCAGGCTTTGCCGCGGGTTCTGCGAACAGGGCATCTGAACTCGGCGCGGCCGCGGACGCGCTCGGAGCGACGGCCGGCTCAGGAGCCGGCTCGGTGCCTGCCGGGTCGAGGATCGCAGCATCGGCAGCCGCCTCGACCTCTTCGAAAATGTTTGGCTCGCCCCGAGGAGCCGGCGGCTCGACTGCCGTCACCACCGGTGCGGGCTCGGGTGCCGCCGCCACCGGCGCCGGCACAATCGGCGCTGCCACGGCCACCTCAGGTTCGGTAGCCGGCGGCGGAGTGGCCGGTGCGGGCTCAGCGGCAGGCTCCGACGGCTTCGCCTCCGCAACCGATTCGGTGGGGGCGGGCTCGAGCGCGGCCACCCTCTCCACCGCCGGTGCGGCATCGACCGCGGGCTTCAATTCGGGTACGGCCGGCGCTACCGCAGCGATACCCTCTTGTGGAGCAGGCGTTGGTTCGGCACTCGGTTCCGCCACTGCCGGCGTGGGCTCGCGTGAGGGAGCCGGCTCACTCGGGGTCACCGTCGACTCAGCCACCACGATTGGCTCGGCTATGTCGGCGACCACTTCGCCCACGACGACGTGGGACGTACCCTCCCAACAGACGTCGCCCCGCCAGCCATCGACGATCACGACCGTGCCGTAGGCTGCCCCGCCACAGCAGGCGGAATCGCGAATCACCACCTCGTGACATGCCGGCCACGTCGCCACGGGCGGGCATGCCGGCTGCCAGCAGCCGCACGGTCCGTGGCCGCGGCGGAGATACCAGCAGGCCCTCGCCGTGTCTACCGACAGCGAACAGGTGAGCACACCGATCAGCAGGCAGTGAAACCAGCGACGCACAAAGCACCTCGGAAGATGGGTTCGAGCAACTCTGCCACGAAAAACCAGCGCAGGCGACCGCCCACGTCCTCAGATGCTACTTGCCGCAAAATGCCGCCGCAAACGCCGGCGACCATGAAAAGAGCAGGGCCGCGGAAGCGTTGCCTCCGCGGCCCTGCCATGAATCGAACCTGTCAGCCGCCTGCGAACGGGGTAGATCAAAGCGAGAATGATGCGGATCGGGCCGGAGACACGGGGCCTCGGGCTTTCAGGGGATCCGGATCAACGCAAAGGGGTTGGCACCTCCGACGGAACGCGGCGACAGGTCGAATGTGATGCCAGTAGCTTCGGCCGCCACCCGGCACCACCTCCATCCCATCCGCCGCGCCCTCCTATAACCGTCACATCTCCACGCCGGCTCAGCTGCACCCCATGCTATTGCCGCAGTTGTGGCAGAGGTAGCAGTTGCCATTGCGGACCGTGATCGACCCGCAGTTGTCGCACGCCGGGGCGTCGATCTGAAACTTCGCGAACTGGCTCTGCCGATCAGCAGCACTTGCCGTGGGGTCGACGGCCATCTTCAGGCCGGCCCGCTCCAAGAGCGTCGCCGACGCGGCCTTCGTCACCACGCCCTTCGTCGCGGCCACTGCAGCCTGACCGTTCCCGCCAGCCGGATGCTTGCCGCGGCTGCCCGTCAGTTCGCCGTTCGCTTTGGCCTTTCCTTGGCCATCGGCCAGCCCGCTCGCCATCGTGGCGGCGGGCTTGCGCTCTGTTTCCGTGTCGCCCCCGGCAGCGGCCTCCCCGCCGCTGCTCTCACCGCCATAGCCACCGGGCCGGTTGGCCTCCCGGTAGCCGGGAATGAACTCGGTGCCCATCCACCGGAAGAGATAGTCCACGAGGCTCTTTGCGACCGGGATGTCGGGGTTCTTGGTATAGCCCCAAGGCTCGAAGCGGGTGTGCGAGAATTTCTTCACATACACCTCGAGCGGCACGCCGTACTGGAGGCTCATCGACACGGCCGTGCCGAAGGCGTCCATCAGGCCACCGATCGTGCTCCCTTCCTTCGCCATCGTAATGAAGAGTTCGCCCGGCCGGCCGTCGTCGTAGAGGCCAACGGTGATGTAGCCCTCGTGGCCGCCCACGTTGAACTTGTGAGTCACGCTGCGCCGGGTGTCGGGGAGCCGTTCCCGCCGTGGTGCCGCCGTCACCTTCGCGGCTGCCTTGTCGCTCTCCGTGCTCGTGTTGAGCGGCTGGCTCTCCTTTGACCCGTCGCGATAGATGGCAAGGGCCTTGAGGCCCAGCCGCCAGCCCTCGCTGTAGGCGCCGGCGATGTCTTCAGGCGTGGTCTCCCGCGGCATGTTCACCGTCTTGGAGATCGCGCCTGAGATGAACGGCTGGGCCGCCGCCATCATCTTCACGTGCGCCTCCCAGGCGATGCTCCGCTTGCCGAGCCGGGGCTTGAAGGCACAGTCGAAGACCGACAGGTGCTGGTCCTTGAGTCCCGGCGCCCCTTCGATCGTGTCGTTCTTGTCGATGTAGGACAGGATGCCTTCCACCGTCGGCTCGTCATAGCCGAGCGTCCGCAGAGCGAGCGGCACCGTCTGGTTGACGATCTTGAGCATGCCGCCGCCGGCCAACTGCTTGTACTTCACAAGGGCGATATCGGGCTCGATGCCGGTCGTGTCGCAGTCCATCAGGAAGCTGATCGTGCCGGTCGGGGCGAGCACCGTCGCCTGGGCGTTGCGATACCCGTGCCGCCGCCCGCCGGCGAGCACGTCGTCCCAAATCTTCCGCGCCGCAGTGTGCAAATAGGCCGGACATGAGGGATGGATCTTTTCCACCGCGTCGCGGTGCATCTGCATCACGTTGAGCATCGGCTCGCGATTGATCGCAAAGCCCTCGAAGGCCCCCACCGCCCCCGCCATCTCGGCGCTCGTGCGGTTGGCAGTGCCATGGAGGATCGCGGTGAGCGCCCCACAGAGCCCGCGGCCCTCGTCACTGTCGTAGGCGAGGCCATCGGCCATCAGCAGGCTGCCGAGGTTCGAGTAGCCGAGGCCCAGTGGCCGGAACAGGTGGCTGTTGCGGGCGATCTTGGCCGTCGGATAGCTGGCGTGGTCGACCAGGATCTCTTGGGCGATGAAGAAGATCCGGCAGGCCGCTGCGAACCGTTCGACGTCGAAGGTACCGTCGGGCTTGCGGAACTTCATCAGATTGATGCTGGCGAGGTTGCAGGCCGTGTCGTCGAGGAACATGTATTCGGAGCACGGATTCGACGCGTTGATCCGCCCGGAGTTGGGGCAGGTGTGCCAGCGGTTGATCGTCGTGTCGTATTGCACGCCCGGATCGCCGCACTGCCAGGCGCACTCCGCCATGCGGTGCATCACCTCGCGGGCCTTGTAGCTCGGGCCCGCCTTCGTCGAGTCGGTCACCCACCGCGTGGTCCAGGTGTCGTCACGATCCACCGCCTCCATGAAGTCGTCGGTCAGGCGGACGGAGAGGTTGGCGTTTTGAAACAGGATCGAGCTGTAGGCCTCGCCGTTGAAGTTGGAGTCGTAGCCCCCCTTCTCGATGAGGATCCGCGCCTTCTTCTCTTCTTTACTCTTGCACTCGATGAACTCCATGATGTCCGGGTGAAACACCTTGAGTGACTGCATCTTGGCGGCGCGGCGGGTCTTGCCGCCACTCTTCACCACGGCCGCCACCTGGTCGTACACCCGCATGAAGGAGAGCGGGCCTGACGGCTTGCCGCCGCCGGCGAGTTTTTCCCGCTGGCTGCGGAGCGTGGACAGATCGGTGCCGGTGCCGGAGCCGAACTTGAAGAGCATGGCCTCGCTGCGGGCGAGGTCCATGATGTCTTCCATCGTGTCCTTCACGCTCTGAATGAAGCAGGCGCTGCCCTGCGGATATTCATAGGGGTTGTCGGGCATGACGACGTCTCGCTTCGCCTCGTCCCAGCGCCAGTTGCACGGCGCGCCCTTCACCCCGTATTGGTTGTAGAGGCCAACGTTGAACCAGACCGGCGAATTGAAGGCGCCGTGCTGATGGACGCAGAGCCAGGCGAGATCACGGTAGAAGTTCTCGCCGTCCTGCTTCGACTTGAAGTAGCCGTCCTTGATGCCCCAGTCGGCGATCGTGCGGGCGACGCGGTGCACGAGCTGCTTCACCGAGTGCTCGCGCTCGGGCGTGTGGATCTCGCCGTAGAAGTACTTGCTCACGACCACGTTGGTGGCCAGCTGGCTCCAGGCAGCGGGAATCTCACAGGCTGGCTGCTCGAAGAGCACCTTGCCGTCTTCCCCCTTGATGGCCGCAGTGCGCAGCTCCCATTCCGTGGTGTCGAACGGGCTATCGACGTCGGTCGGGCAAAATGTCGGGTGAACTTCGAGGGCGTTCCGCGGGGCGGAGGGGGCCGCCGCCCGGCTGGGTTCGGTCGCTGCGGCGGTCGTGCCGGCGAGCGTCGCGGACGTTTCGAAATTCGCCATCTTTTTCTGCTCCTTGCTGGTGGGGCTTTTGTGAGCGGTCCCCGGGGGGCATGGGACGACCATCAAAGTATACTGGCGTATAGCTCCGACTCAACTCTCATCGGGTCGGCGACGGGCTGGCGATGAATCGTTCAGCCGACCGCGACCGGGAATCAAACGCGAAGTCGAGAAGCAGTTCCGTCTGCGAGCTATCGCAAGATATTGTGGCCGGCCGCTGCCGGACCCCTTCCTATGGGCCGGGGCGTGAATGTAGCGAGGCCGGTTCGGGCGTCAAGGGTGGCGAGGGCCGAGGTCACAATCAGCCCGAGAAACGCCTGGGTGGGTGCCGGCGAGAGCGGGCGAGAACAATAGCAGCACCATCCCCTACAGGGGGGTTCGTGCTGCCACTCGCCCGGAGGCCGTCAGCCTGCGACAATGCGTGTGTTCATCCTGACCGCTTCGCGGCGGTCAGGCGCGGCACCGCGGACGCCGGCCTTGGTTTCCCCACAGCTCTTTTGAGGAGATGCACGCCATGCCCCCGTCCCTTCCCCCGCGGCCACTCGACGGCATCCGGATCCTCGCCCTTGTGGGCGACGACTACGAGGATCTCGAGCTCTGGTATCCGAAACTCCGCCTCGAGGAGGCGGGTGGCCACGTCACCGTCGCCGGTTCGATGCAGGGCCGCACGTATTCCGGCAAGCACGGCTATCCCTGCACGAGCGACGCGGCGATCATCGACATGGAGGCCGACGACTTCCAGGGCATCCTGCTGCCCGGCGGCTGGATGCCCGACAAGCTGCGGCGCGATGAGAAAGTGCTCGATCTCGTCCGGGAGTTCGCGGCCCACGGCAAGCTGGTCGCCGCGATCTGCCACGGCGGCTGGATCCCGATCTCGGCGGGCGTCTATCGGGGTGTACGGGTCACTGGCAGTCCCGGCATCAAGGACGACCTCATGAACGCCGGCGCCATCTGGGAGGACACGCAGGTCGTCGTCGACCGTCATTTTGTGTCGAGCCGCAAGCCGGCCGACCTACCGGCGTTCATGGCGGCGATCGTGGAACTCCTGGCGGCCGTGCCCGTGCCGTGACCCCCGGACGCGGTGATAGACTCGGGGTCGTGAGCACCAAACCGCTGCCGTCCCTCGACGCCGCCAAGGCCCGCCTCCGCGAGGCGGGCCTGCGGTGCACGGCCGCCCGACTGGCGGTGCTCGTGCACCTGATGGAGGCAACCGGGCCGAAGACACACGCGGAGGTGTCCGATGCGCTCACCGACCGGGGCTTCGACCGGGCCACGATCTATCGCAACCTGACCGAACTCACCGAGTCGCGGATCGTCTCGCGGGTCGAGTTGGGCGATCATGTCTGGCGATTCGAGCTGCGGCGCGGGGGCGATCACGGCCAGGACCATCCCCACTTCCTGTGCACCACCTGCGGCGAGGTGTCGTGCCTCGACGACGTGCACGTGGCGATCACGCCAAAACCGGGCTCTGCCGCTGTGTCCCCACCGAAGTCGAAGCCGACGCAGAGTGCGTCGGGCATCGGCAAGGTGACAGAGGTGCTCCTCAAGGGCCGCTGCGACAACTGCGGGTAAGGCACGCAGCAGGCCCGTAGTCCGCATGCTCCGCATGCGGCCCACGGTCAAAACACCGCAGACCCGTACTCCTTGCCTGCAGTTCCGCCAACCTCCAGCCGAGGAGCATGGCTCCTCGGCATTCACACCTCCAACCGCACACGGAGTGTGCGGACTACGGTGCGTGCAGCGTCAGTACCACACTCCCGCACGCACGAGGAACGTGTCGCTCGGGCGATAGTCGGCCGTGTCGGTCACGTAGTATTCGACGAGTCGTCCAGTCACCCAGCCGGCCTCGAGCCGCCAGCTCACGCCGAGGTCGGCCGGCTTTCGCTCCCAGCCCGCGAGCAGCCGGTAGTCGTGGTAGACGACCACATCGTCGACGCCGTTCTCGCGACGAACGGCCCACTGATTGCCGCCGAATTCACCCGCGAGATAGAGCCACTGGGCGGCCCGATCGTCGGCCGCCACGCGCCAAGCCAGCCGCGGCCGCGGGAAGATCAACTCGAACCGGCGGTCGTCGTCTGGCGTCCACAGGAGGCCGCCGGCGGGCAGCAGGTTGACGTCGTAGCGGTCGAGGTAGATAACGCCCGCGACGACACGAAGATTTTTGCTGGCTTCATAGGCGCCGAACCCGTGGCCGGTGATCCGCAGCGCCTGCGCGGTGTCGTTGACGAAGTCGCTGTACCATCCCGGCGCGACGGCGAGATCGACGCCGAACCGGTCGCCGACCTTCGTGAGCCATCGGGCCTGCAGCCAGGCGTCGTAGAGCTGCGCGGGGAGCCCCGGGTCGGTCGGCCCCGACACCTCATCGACGAAGCTCGTGCCGAAGCCGGGCGTGAGCAAGAGCGGCGAGTTCACCGTCGGCGCCGGCAATCCGACCGTGAGGCTCGTATCGAGCGAAAGGAGCCCCAGGCCCGCGTTGCCCAGCCGCGGCAATTCGGTGACCGTCAGAATCGCCTGCTGCAGGGCCCCGGGCTTTGCGCCCGGCGGCAGCTTGCGTCCAGCCGGCGGCTCGAACTCCTGCCGCGGCTGTCCGGGGGGCGCCACGTCGTCGGGGAGGAGCGGCTCGGTGAGATCCTGCGGATCACCGAGCGACGCCAGACGAATGCGACTGAAGACATCACGATCGACCGGAGGCAGCGGCGCGACGCCCTCGCCTGCTGCCGTGGCCGACAGGGCGAACGCCCCACAGCACACCAGCCAGAAACGACTCGGGTAGAAACCCGAAGGCGCCGGAAGGTGGCTCAGACCGGGTTCCATGCCCAGGAATTCCCCCGCGCCGGCGTTCAGTATCCCAGGCCGAGCCGCAGCATGAGCGTGTCGTCGAGATCCTGACGCTGCGGCTTGCCGACCACGAAGAACAACTGCCGGGCGAACACATAGCCCACTTCAAAGTTGCCCGTGAGCCCCGTGGGCGTGTTCGGCACGGCCTCGACACCCAGCGCGATGCGGATGTCGTTGTAGTCGAATGGGGAGATCGCCCCAGTGTCGCGGCGGAACGTCCAGGCGCCGCCCCCATACTCGCCGTACAGATAGCCCCACCACGACCGCTTGGGCCGGGTGGCAAACTTCTTCGCCAGCTTCGGCGCGGGAAAGAAAATGTCGTACCGCGAATCGGCGTCAGGGGTCCAGGTGAGGCCCACGGCCGGCAGGAGCTTGATGTCGTTGCGGTCGATGTAAACGATACCCGCCTTGCCCTGCATCGTGGGTGTGAGCCGCAGCGTGCCGATGGCGCGACCCATGATGCGCCAGCTGTCGGTGACGAACACGTTCCAGTTCGTGTAGATGCCGGTGCGGATGCCGAGTTCGGCGCCGAACAGCGGCGTGAACTGCGGGTTCCATGCGGCGTCGATGAACACGTCATACGTGTTGGGGGGCAGGTCGGCGAGCATCGTGTCCGTGGTCTGGGGTCCGTCCCAGAGCTGCAGGCCGAAGCCGGGCGTGAGCAGGAGCGGCGCGTGGTTGAGGTTCGCCGGCGAGTTGTGGAAGAACGGCAGCGCGAACGTGGCGGTGGTGTCGAGCTCGTTCACGCCGACGCTCGTGCCGTCGCCGTCACCGAAGAGATAGGCCCAGCTGCCACGGGCCCCTTGGTAGACGTGCATCGTCTGGGAGTAGGCCTGCTGAAACTGCGTCGGGCCCTGCGGCGGCGGCGGATACGGCGATGCCAGTTGGCCCGTCCCCTGGGTCGGCATGAGCGAGGGCGCGGCGGTCGAGTAGCCCGGATAGCCCGGCTGGCCCGTGATCGCCGAGGGAGCCCAGGTCGATGGTGGCGCGGCGTTCGCGGGAAAGAGCTGGGGGGCCTGTGCGCCGTACGGATCCCATGCTCCCGGCGGCGGCGGCAGTGACACGCCGGGGGGTGGCGCCTGGGCGATCCGGTCCAAAGACGAGGCGGCTGGCGGCGGCAGCGACACGGTCTGGCCGACGGCCGGCCAGACCGCGGCCAGGGCCGCGCTGAACGCCAGCATCGATACGAGCGGGGGCCGCATCTCGGGCACGCTCCGGCCGATCCGGCGAGACCGGCCGGCGACCGTAAAAGGGAAGGATGCTCCGCCGGCGCAGCCACCTGCGCCGAAAATCAGGTGGCGGGGGGTACCGCGCGGCGGCTGGCAGGGTCAAGATCGCGGCGTTGCACGGACCTCCGCATGCCAGCCCCTTCGCCGCAGCTTGCCTCGCACACCGAGCCTCTCGATGCCGCCGCGCTCGCCGCGGCGGGTTACGCGACGGTCGTGCACCTGCCCGAGGCCGACTCGACGATGGTGGAGGCCCGGCGGCTGGCCGCCGAGCCGGAGGCCCGTCTGCCGGCCCTCGTGATCGCCGACCGGCAGACGAGTGGCCGCGGCCGCCGTGGGGCCGGCTGGTGGCAGGCCGACGGCAGCCTGGCCGCGAGTATCGTGGTCGACGGAGAGACGGTGGGGCGGCCCTCCGCGGGGCCGCAGCCTGTCTGGTCACTGGCCTGCGGCGTCGCGCTTGCCGAGACGATTCGTGATCTCGAGCCCGGGGTCGACGTGCGAATCAAATGGCCAAACGACCTCGACGTGGCGGGCCGCAAGCTCGCCGGCATCATCGTCGAGGCCGACACCGGCGGCCGCTCCATCTTCGGCGTCGGCGTCAACACGTCGGGATGTGCGCTGGCCGCGCCCGAGGCGCTGCGTGACCGGGTCGTCACGCTGCCCGACCTCGTCGGCCGCCCGCTCTCCCGCACGCAGCTTCTGGTGACATGGCTGCCGCGGCTCTGTGCCCTGCTCCGGGAACTGGATACCGACCCCGGCTCGCTGGCACGCCGCTATGGCCCCCTCTGCTGCCTCGCCGGGCGACCGGTGACGCTCCACGTCGGCACAGGGCAGCACTCCGGCATCTGCCGCGGCATCGCCGCCGACGGTAGCCTCGTGCTCGACACGCCCATCGGCCAGCGGATGTTCGCCTCCGGCAGCCTCACGCCGCCGGGCAGCGAATGGCACTCATAAAAATCCCGACGATCCCCTCACTCGCGCTCAGGGTTTGGATGGGCGGGCAACGACGCAGATTTCACGGCCACCGCTCGAGAGTTGCCGGGCCTGCGGCCGAAAGCCCCACGCCCGAAACGCATCGAGCCATTCCGGTAACGCCGCCGCCCGCGACCACTCGGGCAGCTTGAGCGTGGCGATGATCCCCAGCAGCCGCACGCCGGGAGCGGTGGCGACACGCCCCAGCGACTCCATCGTGCTCACCGGGTCGATGTTCATGTCGCAGACGAGCCAATCGAAGCCGCGGAACTCGCGCAGCTTCACGTCGCGGGCCCGCTTTCGCCACTGCGTGAATCGCGGATGAGCGGCGACGACGGGATCGACGAGGGCGGGGTCGATGCCGACCACATCGAGCCCGACCTCCAGGAGTCGCTGGCTGGCGCCTCCAGGCGCGGCGCCGAGCTCGACGGCCCGCTGGCCGCGGTCCAATCGCAGCTCGAATGTCGCCACCGCCTCGTCGAGCTTGAGCCAGGCGCGACTCACCGCTGTCGGCGCGAGCGTGCCTGGATAGATGCCACCGGGCCAGCGGCTGGGGGGCGTCGCCGCGCGATGCCAGCCCACCCACCACCGCTCGGGTGAGTCGATGACACAATCGAGCACACGATCGCCGGGTGCAGCGAGCACCGGCGCCTGCGCCAGGCCGGCAGCAGCCACGAGCCGGGCCCGGATCTCCTCGAGCGGTGCGGCGCAGTCAGAGTCCCGCGGCCAGACGTGCACGGCCTGCCACTGGCCAGCGCCTGCCACAGCAATCGCGGCTGCTGCCCGCGCTGCGTCGTCTTGGCCCGTCACTTGGCCGAGCGAGTGGATGCAGGCGCGGGCAAACACGAGATCGGGGAAAAAATCGGGGGGCGGATCGAACGGCGGCTGGCCTGGCGGGTCGAGCCGAAACGTCACGACTCCGCGCCGCCAGGCCGCCTTGCGGATCTGCGGCAGGACTGCCTCCTGCCGACGAACGAGTTCCGCCTCCGCCCCGCCTCGACAGGCAACGAGCAGAAATCGGCCAGCAGAAGCAGCGACGGGCGAGGATTCCATTCCGAGAATAGTACCCGCCAAAAAATCAGGCCGGCCCGGGCGCCCAAGGGCCCGGGCCGGCCTTTCTCGTCTGAACGCTGACTCCCCGGATTCATTTCCGTCCGCGGGCGAACCCGGGAGGACGGACGAACCGGAGACCAAGGACCGCGGGGCACCCGAAGGTAACCCCGGGGGCAGAAGCGACCGCAGCCGAGGCCACGAGACTCCCCTGCCGAGGCTGTGTCGAGTCCCCCGTTGCCGGGAAACTCAACGGATGCCTCAGCCGTGGCCCTTCTTCTTCTTGGCGACCTTCTTGGCAGCCTTCTTCTTCTTCTTGGCCATCGATCTGGCTCCTTCCAAACGAGCACCCGAACTAGGCTCACGTCCGCTCCCCGGGGCGCTCACACGACGGGAACGAACGACGTCATCGGCATGTGGAAGACCGCGATTGCTCGTGATCCCCGCACGTCGATGTGCACGTTGTGAAGGATTCTCCGGAAAACTGTCAAGAGAAATTCCCGAATTTTTTCCAGTTTTTTCTCGCTCCGAACCGGCGCGTGGCATCACAACCCCACCTCCTCACGCACCTCGAGCCGTCGTGAGCGCAAGGCAGCGACCCGGTATCGGCTTGGTATCATCGGGGATCGCGGCGCACATGATGTGACGTGAGCGACCGACCTCCTTCCCCTTCTTCTTCCCGTTCTTCGTTCCCATACAAACGATGCAGAACTCGTCCTGTTTGCGGCTTGCAGGCCGCATGAACGCCCTCGAGCCCTCGGCCACGTTGGCCATGGCGGCGCGGGCGCAGGCGCTGGCCGCCGCCGGCGCCGACGTGGTCGATCTCTCGGTCGGCGAGCCCGACTTTCCCACGCCGGCGCACATCTGCCGTGCCGCCGAGGCGGCCATCGCCGCCGGCAAGACGAAGTACACGCCGGCCGCCGGCATCCCCGACCTCCGCAAGGCGGTCGCCGCCGACTTCACCCGACGCACCGGCCTGCCGGCCACCGCAGCCCAGGTCGTCGTGTCCAATGGCGCCAAGCACTCGCTGCACAACGCCTTCACCGCGCTCCTCGACGCGGGGGACGAGGTGATCGTGCCCACGCCCTACTGGGTGAGCTATGCGGAACTCATCAAGCTCGCCGGTGCGAAGCCCGTGCTCGTGGAGACGAAGATCGAGGACGACTTCAAGCTCCGGCCCGAAGCACTGCGGGCCGCCCTCTCGCCGCGCACCCGGATGCTCCTGCTCTGCTCGCCGAGCAATCCCACCGGGGTTGTCTACTCGGCGGCCGAACTGACTGCCCTGGCCGACATCGCGATCGAGGCCGATATCGCGGTGGTGGCCGACGAGATCTACGACCAGTTGGTGTTCGACGGCCGCCCGTCGATCTCGTTCCCGACGCTGCGGCCCGGGCTCACCGACCGCACGGTCGTCGTGGCCGGCGTCAGCAAAACCTACTCCATGACGGGCTGGCGAATCGGCTGGACGATCGCCCCCGAGCCGCTCTCCAAGGCGATCGCCAATCTCCAGAGCCAGGAGACGAGCAACCCGTGCAGCGTCAGCCAGCATGCGGCCCTGGCGGCCCTCACCGGCCCGCAGGAATGCGTGGCCGAGATGCGCCGCGAGTTCGAGCGGCGGCGCGACCTCGTGGCCGCCCGGCTGCGGGCGATGCCGGGCGTGCGGCTCCCTGAGATCGGCGGAGCCTTCTACGCGTTCTTCGACATCCGTGCGCCGCTCGCGCGGTCGAGTGCCAGCGGCATCGCCACCAGCCTCCAGTGGTGCGAGGCCCTGCTCGAACAGCACCAGGTCGCGCTGGTCGCGGGCAGCGCCTTCGGCGCCGAGGGGCACGTGCGGATGTCGTTCGCCGCCTCCACCGAGAAGCTCACGCAGGGGCTCGACCGGATCGAGCGGTTTCTCGCAGGCTGACATGACCGGCTCCACAGCCGCCACGATCTACCTCGACCACGCCGCGACCACGCCCCTGCGTGCCGCGGTACGGGAGGCGATCGCCGCGGCCGAAACAGCCGGCTTCGCCAATCCGTCGAGTCCCCATGCGCTCGGCAGGCAGGCCCGACGCCTCCTCGACGAATCCCGCGAGCGGATCATCGCGTTGCTGGGCGGACGCACGACCGGCCGCGATCGCGACCGGCTCGTCTTTACCAGTGGCGCTACCGAGGCCAACCGTCTCGCCCTCCTCGGCATGGCAAGGAGTGGCCAGATCGCCTGCCGCTCGTCCGCCCGAGACCACGGCAGCATCGCGGCGGCCGCCCGACAGCTTCATGAACGCGGGGGCGATGTCGCGATTCTTCCACTCCTCTCATCGGGCCGCCTCGACTGCGGCCAACTCGGCTGGCCGGCAACGGCCGTTCGGCGTCTCCTCTGCACGACGCTTGTCTGCGGCCAGACCGGCAGCGTCGAAGACATGGCCGCCGTCCGTGCCGCCGCTGGTGATTGCCACATCCACGTCGATGCCACGCAGGCGTTCGCCGTGGAGCCCGTCTCGTTCGCGGCACTCGACGTGACGACGCTCGCATTCGCGCCGCACAAGTTCGGCGGACCGCGGGGCATCGGCTGCCTTATCGTGCGTGGCGATGCGGAACTCGCCGCAGTCGTGCCCGGGCCGCAGGAGGAGGGACTGCGTGGGGGCACGGAGGCCGTGCCGCTTGCCGTCGGATGCGCCACGGCCGTCGAACTGGCTGCCACTGCACGCGACGAGGAGGCACGCCGGCTCCGCGGCCTCCGCGACCGCCTGGAGACGGGCCTCAAGACTGCGGCGGCGGCAGCCGGATGCGCCGCTGTCGTGATCGCGGCCGATGCCCCGCGGGCTGCCCACATCACGACGATCGCGTTCCCGGGCAGCGACCGGCAGGCATTCGTGATGGCCGCCGATCTTGAAGGCGTCTGCTGCGCCACCGGCACTGCCTGTGCCAGTGGATCGAGCCTGCCTGCACCAGCTCTTGAGGCACTGGGGCTGCCGCCACTCCTCACGGCTGCGGCGGTGCGATTCAGCCTAGGATGGACGACGACCGTGAATGATATCGATGAGGCGATCGCCCGACTGAGCAAGATGCTGCGGCGGAGGACTGACACCAGTGGCCAAGTCACGCCGTGACCGGGCTGCCCGTTCACGGGCAACTCGTTGATTGGCTGTCGATTCGGATGCCGATTCCCCGCGCAGGGCGATCCGACACGTCAGCCGACATCGGCACCAGCATGGGCAGGCGACGAGCCAGCCCTCTTTCAGCCCGAGATGAACGCATTCACCTCTGGCCACCGGCAGTGAACGGATCACAGGCCGACAGGTTTCCGACAGGGTTCCTGACAGGTTTTCCACAAGGCAGGCGCGAGCCGTTGTGGCGATCGCCTGCTGAAATCACGGTCTTTTCGCTGTGGGGGCCGCCGTGATCTCGCGCCACGGGCTGCATGCCGTGAACAGTGTTATTACTCCTTTGTCTTCTTTCTTTCCTACTACTCCTTTTCTTTCACAAAGGAAGAAAAAAGCCAGAAGTCCACGCTTTCTCGGACGACACCTGCACGGCCGAAACCGCGATCGGGAGGCCATTCAAGAGGCTCCCCGGAACGGGTAAACTCTCGGGTTCTCCCCGTGACGCCCCCACCGTCGCTCTCCGTGAGGAACACCATCGGCCCATGAATATCCGCTGCACCCGCGAACCGTTGCTGGCCGCCCTGCAGAGCGCATCCGCCGTCGTTCCGGCCCGCTCGCCTAAGCCCGTGCTCACGAATGTGAAGTTCGAGGCCGGCCGTGATGGCGCCGTCCTGTCGGCGACCGATCTGGAGGTGGGCATTCGCATCGAGGTCGAGAGCGTCGAGACCTCGGCGCCGGGCAGTGTGCTCTTGCCGAGCGGTCGGCTCATGGCGATCGTGCGGGAGAGCAGCCCTGGCACCGTGTTCGACATCCACACTGACGGCACAGCCGCGGTCGTGAAGGCACCGCGCAGCGAGTTTCGCCTCCCTGCCGAGGATCCACTCGAATTCCCATCGGTCGCCGCGTTTTCCGATGAGGCATGCTTCGAGGTCGCGACGCCGCTTGTCCGCGAACTCGTCCGCCGCACGGTGTTTGCCACTGACAACGAGTCGAGCCGCTACGCCCTCGGCGGCGTGCTGGTCGAACTCTCCCCGCAGGGTGTGATCGCGGTCGGCACTGATGGCCGGCGGCTGGCGAAGATGGAGGGGCCGGCGAGCGGAGCCCAGGGTACGGTCGCCGACGCCCAGCCGATCGTGCCCGCACGGGCCATGCAACTCATCGAGCGGTGCCTCGGTGCCGCCGACGTGCCGGTGCGGATCGCGGCCCGCGCCAGCGAGATCATGGTCAAGAGCGGGGCCACGACGATCTCGGCCCGGCTGGTGGATGGCCGGTTCCCCCGGTGGCGCGATGTGTTTCCCGAGCGCCCCGACGCGATTCGTGTGCCACTCGTGGCAGGGCCGTTTTTGGCCGCCGTGCGGCAGGCTGCGATCGTCACCAGCGAGCAGTCGAAGGGGGTCGATTTCTCGTTCGAGCCCGGCCAACTCGTGCTCTCGGGCCGGTCGGCCGAGAGTGGCGAAAGCCGCGTCGAACTGCCGATCGACCATGCCGGGGCCACCGTCCGCATCAAGCTCGATCCCCGGTTCGTCAGTGATTTTCTCCGTGTACTCGACGGCGGCGCCGCCCTGACCGTGGAACTGACCGATCCACAAAGCGCCTGCGTCTGCCGCACCGACGACGGTTATGCCTACGTCATCATGCCCCTGGCGGCCGACTGACGACCGTGGCCCACGGCATGTACCCCACCCCGATCGCATCTCCCCAGATCATCAGTAGAGGCTCGACTCGATCAATGGCCTTCCCGTCCCGACGGAACGATGCCGCAGGCCCGCTGTCGATCGGCAGCGTCATGTCGCGGCTCATGGCTCGGGCGGGCTATGACCGCGAGCAGGCGTCGGCTGGACTCGAGGCGGCGTGGCGGGACGCAGCTCCCGAAAGCCTCCGGGCGGCCTCGCGGCCGGGCCTCGTGCGTCGAGGCGTGCTCGAAGTGTTCGTAAGCCACTCGGCCCACGTGCAGGAACTCGCCTTCGAGAAACGGGCCGTGGTCGCGCGGCTGCAATCGCTCCTGCCGGCCGAGGGCATCACCGACATTCGCTGCCGGCTCATGGCCGATGTCGGCGGCACCACCTAACACACAGACACCGACACACAGACACGGAGTTCATCGATGGCAGACTCGGACAAGTCCCAGCAGCCCGACTACACGTCGGCCGACCTCAAGCACCTCTCCGACCGCGAGCACGTCCGCGAGCGGTTCGGCATGTACATCGGCGACAACACGTCGCGGGGCCTGCACCACCTCGTCTACGAAGTCGTGGATAACTCGATCGACGAATGCATGGCGGGACATGCCAAGCACGTAAGTGTGACGGTCAACGTGGACGGCAGTGTGACGGTGGAAGATGACGGCCGCGGCATTCCGGTGGACCGGCACCCGCAGCTCTCCGAGGAGATGGAACGTGACGTCTCCACGCTCGAGGGCGTGATGACCGTCCTCAAGTTCGGCGGGAAGTTCGAGAAGGGGGCCTACCAGACCTCGGGTGGTCTCCACGGCGTGGGCGTGACCGTCGTGAACTTCCTCTCCGAATGGTGCGAGGTTGAGGTGTCCCGCGAGGGGCATGTCTGGCAGCAGGAATACCAGCGGGGCGAGCCGACCGGTCCGGTGCGGAAGATGGGCACCACGACCCGCACGGGCACCAAGACCACGTTCAAACCCGACCCGCAGATCTTTCCGCAGACAAAGTTCTCCTGGGACATCCTCTCCCGCCGGCTCCGCGAACTCGCGTTTCTCAACTCGGGCGTGCGGATCACGTTCACGGATGCCGCCACCGGCTCGACCGAGGATTTCTTCTACGAGCGGGGCGTGGAGGAGTTCGTCGAGCACTTGAACAAGGCGAGCGACGCGATCCACGCCGACGTGATCACGATCAAGGGCGCGGGCGAAGGCGTGAGCTGGGACATCGCGTTGCAATACACGGGCGAATACACCGAGAGCCTGCACAGCTACGTCAACAACATCTCGACGACGGAGGGGGGCACGCACGTGTCGGGCTTCCGCTCGGCGCTCACCCGCGCCCTGAATGCCTACGGGAAGAAGACGGGCATCTACAAGGATCTCGTGCCGACCGGTGAGGACGTCCGTGAGGGGCTCACGGCGGTGATCAGCGTCCGCGTGCCGCATCCGCAGTTCGAAGGCCAGACGAAGACGAAGCTCGGCAACGGCGAGGTGGAGGGGATCATCAACTCGGCCGTGGGCGACTACCTCGCCAAGTACCTCGAGGAGAATCCCAAGAGCGCCAAGGCGATCGTGCAGAAGGGCGTGCTCGCCGCAGAGGCCCGGGAGGCGGCCAAGAAGGCGAAGCAGCTGCTCCGCGAGCGAAAGGGCGCACTCTCCGGCGGCGGTCTGCCGGGCAAACTCCGCGACTGCACGAGCCGCGACGTCGAGCGGTGCGAGCTCTACCTCGTGGAGGGTGACTCGGCCGGCGGCTCGGCCGAAGGGGGCCGGCACCGTGAATACCAGGCGATCCTGCCCCTGCGCGGCAAGATCATCAACGCCTACAAGAGCCGCGACGACAAGGTGCTTGCCAACGAGGAGGTGCGGAGCGTGATCTCCGCGATTGGTGCCGGGATCGGCGAAGAGGCCGACCTCGGCAAGCGGCGGTATGACAAGGTCGTGATCATGACCGACGCCGACGTGGACGGTTCGCACATCCGCACGCTCCTGCTCACGTTCTTCTACCGCCAGATGTACAGGCTCGTGGCCGAGGGGCACGTCTACGTGGCCCAGCCGCCGCTCTTCCGCGTGCGGAGCAAGAAGACCGTCTATTACGTGCAAACCGAGGAGGAGATGAAGAACCAGCTCCTCGACCAGGGGCTCGGCGAGGGCGTGTTCCTGCCGGGCGACAGCCGGGAGATCGCCGGCGAGGAGATGCAGAAGCTCTGTCGCACGCTGTCGGGTCTCGAAGACGCGCTCGTCGCGCTCGAGAAGCGGGGCATCAGTCTTCGCGACCATGCAGGGAGGCGGGACGCGACGACCGGCAAGCTGCCGATGTACCACGTCTATTACGGCGTCGAGGAGCGGTGGTTTACCAGCCGCGACGAACTCGAGGCCTTCGTGAAGAGCAAGGAACAGGCGGCCGGCGGCACGCTGGCCGTGGGCCGGATCGAGGAGTCGGTCGCGGCCGGCGACACCACCCCTGGCACGGCCCACGACACCGGTCACGACCAGCTCGTGGTCGTCGATCTCCACGAGGTGCGGAGCATCAACGCGGGCCTCAAGGAACTCGAGGGGATGGGCTTCGGGATCGAGTCGCTGATGCCGCAGGATCGCACGGGCAGCGAGGCGCCGCGGTACACGCTGCGGCGAGGCGAGAACGAGATCGGCCTCGAGGATCTTCGCGGCCTGCTCACGGCGGTGCGGCGGGCCGGTGAGAAGGGTCTCTCGATCACCCGCTTCAAGGGCCTCGGTGAAATGAATGCCGAGGAGCTGCGTGACACGACGCTCGATCCGGCCAACCGCACGCTGTTGCGGGTGACGATGTCCGACGCCGCTGCGGCTGACGACCTCTTTCGCGTGCTCATGGGGGAGAAGGTGGAGCCGCGCCGCGAGTTCATCGAGCGGCATGCGCTCGACGTCAAGAACCTCGACGTGTGATCCGGCCGCGCAGTCAGTCGCTGGGACCTCGAAGACTTGGTCCAATGCTCCTCGAGCTTGCACCGACCCCCTCGCCTCCCCGGTTTGTTTCCATAGAAGCCCCAAGGCGGAAGCCTGGGGATCGCTGATGGAACGGGACCCCATACCGCTCCCATCCCCCAGCCAAGAATCATCACTCCATCACGAGGCGCATCGATCGTAGGCTTCGGCCATGATGAAAACCCTGCCCCACCTTTCGTTCGGTGTCGGTGACCGGTTCGCCCACGACGCCGCGGCCGTGGCGGCGTGATCGAGGTGAGCATGGACGAGACCGACGCGCCGCAGACGCCGCCGGAACTGCTCGTGATCCTCGCCCTGCTCGCCGACGATCGGGTACCGCTACAGACGATCGCGCCCAAGTTCACCGGCCGGTTCAACAAAGGCGTGGACTACGTGGGTGACCTCGCCCAGTTCGAGCGGGAGTTTCGTGACGACGTCGCCGTCTGCAGCTTCGCGGCGCGGCAGTACGGCCTGCCGGCGACGCTCAAGCTTTCGGTCCACTCCGGCAGTGACAAGTTTTCGCTCTACCCCGTGATCCGCCGGACGCTTGCCAGCACTGGCGCTGGCATCCACCTGAAGACGGCCGGTACGACCTGGCTCGAGGAACTGGTCGGCCTGGCCGAGGCGGGGGGCGACGGCCTCGCCCTCACGAAAGAGATCTACGCCTACGCCCTCGACCACGTGGGCGAGTTCTGCGCCCCCTATGCTGCGGTGATCGATATCGACTGCCAGCGGCTCCCTCCGGCTGCCGAGGTGAACGGCTGGAGCAGCCCCCGGGGCTCGCCGCGGCGAGCCGCCACGTGCCGACCTGTCCGGAGTTCAACGCCGACATGCTGCCGCTGTTTCTAGAGACGGCATGAAGGATCCAGCGGCAGGCGGGCGCGTGCGACGCGTCCGGATTTCACGCAATTCTCACAGGGTCCTGATACGGGTCTAACGCGGCCCGGCCATGCTGGCCGCCGAAGTCAGGAGTGAACCCCAACCCTGCGAGGTGCGCTATGGAAAAGACCGGTATGAAGAAGGCAGTGACTCCCAAGTCGGCTGCGGAACAGACCGCAGTCGTCGAGCGGGTCGGCATGAAGCGGTGGCTGCGGCTGACCGCCCGGAAACACTCGGTTGGCAAAATACAGGCCAATCCGGCCGCCGGCGCAGCCGCCGACGCCCTGGCGAAGATGCTCGGGGAGTCGAAAAAGCTGGCGTGAACCACACCCTTCCTCACGCGATCCTCACATTTGGCTCATCAACGCCTGACAGACGGCTTCTAGAACGTGGACGGTGGGCAAAAACATTCCGTGCCTCAGGTGTCCTGCGGCTCGGCTTCGGGTTCGATTTCTCATTCATAGAGGAAACTCGTCATGCGTCTCTCCCAGTCCATGCGACGGGGCTTCACGCTGGTGGAGCTGCTGGTCGTGATTGCGATCATCGGTTTGCTGGTGGCCATCCTGCTGCCGGCATTGTCGTCGGCCCGTAGTTCGGCTCAGGCCGCGGGCAGCGGTTCGAATCTCAGCTCGTTCGGCCGTGGGTTCATGATTTTCGCCACCGAAGACAAGAGTGGCCGGCTCTCGACGGGTGCGTTCGACCACCTCCGCGATGGTGATTCCCGGAAGATCGGCTGGGTTGCTGACCTGGTCAAGATCAAGGTCGCCAATCCTGGCAAGTCGCTCGATCCGGCCAATCCTTCGCAGGTCAATGAGAAGGTGGCCGACTACGTCGGTGCAACGAACGTCGGTGGCGGCAACACCCAGCGTTGGAAGGGCAAGTCGACCGTCCACTTTGGTGCGGCCGACGGCCCCGCCGACTACGCGGGCAACACCGCCACGGCCAGGAACTTCAAGCTCTGGGAAGACGGCCTGAACACCAACTACGCCACCACCTGGCACTTCAGCCGCGGTGACGTGGTGCTGTCGGGCTCCACGATTCCGCCGAGTTCCAATGGCGTGACCACCGACCCGGGCAAGTGCCCGCTCGACGGCGACGGCCCGCTGTCGGAGAAGAAGATCACCGGCGCCAGCACGAGCCGTGACCGGATCGCCCTGATGGGGCCGTCCCGCAATGGCGACAGCAACGACGCCGACGTCGATGCCCCGATGTTGACCGCGTTCAACTCGTTCTTCGGGTCTGACCAGAAGATCGTGTCGACCGGCCAGTTCCTCGTGGAGTCGTTCACCGACGGCATGAACTGCGTGCTGCCGACCGCTCTGGGTGGCGTCACGACAGGTCCGGCCGGCACCGCCAGCGGCGAGTTGATCCATGAGTTCAACGACATCGTGCCGATTCACGGTGGCCGCAAGAACGAGTCCAATCTGATCGCCGGCGGCTACGCCCAGGTGCTGTTCGCCGACGGCCACGTGGCCAAGGTCAACGATGAGGGGGGCTACACGTCGGCTGCCGGTGCCTCGGCGACGGATGCCGGGGAGCCCGACGGCTGGCTCGGCGCGTATAAGTCGACTCCCTCCGGCAGCATGATCGGCGGTAGCTACGCCATCAACAAGGGTGGCTATGACGAGATCCGCGAGACGATGTGGAGCAAGCAGCTCGGCAGCGCCGGCGGCGGTGCCGGCGGTGGCGCGTTTGAGTGATGCGTTCGCATCGGTAACCAGCTGATGATGTTCACGCTGCGGCCGCCTTCGGGCGGCCGCAGCCTTTTCGTGCGGGCGCCACGAGTGGGATGCTAAGCTCGAGGTGTGGCCCGGAGTTCGGCATACACCCCCTTCGTTCGTCACCGTCTCGAGGATCGTTCAGCCACCGATGACAACGGCAGCACTTCCTGCGCACGAGATTCGACCAGCGCTCGCTGGCGGCGCAACTGGGCCGGCGTCTGGACGGGCGGCGGATACGGCGGCCAAGCTGGGCCTTGGGCTGCGTATCCAAATCGTGGCGACGCTCGTGGGGGGCACGCTGCTCGTGTGTTCGCTTGTCGCCGGTTGGCTCTGGCGGCAGCCCTTGTTCGCAGCGTTGCCTGCCCTGGGAGCCGTTCTGCTGCTGGGGGCGCCGCTGGTGGCCGTGGCGGCAGCTGACCTCGTTCGCGGCAGGGCCGGCATGCATGCACTCGTGGCCCTTGCCGTGATCGGAGCGACCTCTAGTGGTCAATACCTGGAGGCCGCGGCGGTTGCCTTCTTCATGACGGTGTCATCGCTCATCGAGCGGCGGACGGCGGCGGGTGCCGAAGCGAGTATCGAGTCGCTCATCCGGCTGGCCCCCACGAAAGCGAGTCGGCTCGTGCGGCCGGTGGCCGGTGGTGAGCTCCACGCGGGAGATGAGGAACTGGTCGAGGCGACGGCGTTGCGGCCGGGCGATGTCGTCCGCGTGCGGCCCGGAGACACGATTCCCGCCGACGGCCGCGTGATCCGTGGGGCCAGCACGGTGAACCAGGCCAGCGTGACCGGCGAGTCGATCCCTGCGGAAAAGGCGGCGAATGATGATGTCTTCGGGGGCACGATCAACCTCACCGGCGTCGTCGACGTGGAAGTGACCAAGGCCGGGGCCGACACGCTCCTTGGCCGGGTGAAAGACCTGATCTTGGAAGCGGAACGGACCCGCACGCCGATCATGCGGCTCGTCGATCAGTATGCGGCCTGGTACACGCCCACGATTCTCATGATCGTCGGCGTCGTGCTCTTCTTCGCGCTCAAGAGCCAGCCCGACACGGCCTTCAATCGGGCGATCGCGATGCTCGTGATCGCCTGTCCGAGCGCGCTGATCCTGGCGACACCCACCGCGATGGTGGCGGGGCTTTCGGCCGCGGCCCGGCTCGGTGTGCTGATCAAGAGCGTGGCAACGCTGGAGGCGGCGCGGGGAATTTCGGCGATCGTGTTCGACAAGACGGGCACGGTGACCACGGGCGTGCTCGCGGTGACGCGGCTGGCGCCTCTCGACGGGGTCGAACCTGGCGAGTTGCTGGCCGCCGCCGCCGCCGCCGAGCAGGGTAGCCGCCATCCGGTGGCTCGTGCGGTGGTCGAGATGGCGCGGCGGGCTCGCGTGGCACTCGATCCACCGGATCAGGTTGACGAGGTCGCTGGACGCGGCGTGGTCGCCCGCTGGAGCGACGGCCGCGTCGTGGCGGTGGGGCGGGCATCATGGCTCGCCGATGGAACAGAGGCCAGCGCAACCGTCGACCGGGCGCAACTCGAGGCCGTGCAGTCCTCCACGGAGGCCGACGGCCTGTCGGTGCTGCACGTCGTGCAGGATGGGCGGTGGATCGGCTGGATCGGCCTGGAAGACAACGCCCGGCCCGAGGCCGCGGCTGCCGTCGATCGGCTCCGGGGCATGGGCATCTCGCGGCTTGTGCTGCTCACCGGCGACCGCACCAGCGTGGCCCGCCGAGTGGCCGGCCAGATGCATTTCGAGGAGTTCAAGGCGGAGGTTTTGCCGCATGAAAAGCTGGAAATGGTCGATACGCTCAAGGCGGCCGGTCATCGCGTGGCGGTGATCGGCGACGGCGTGAACGACGCGCCGGCCCTCGCCGCCGGCGACGTCTCGATCGCCATGGGGGCGGCGGGCAGCGACGTGGCAATCCACTCCGCCAGCATCGCGCTTCTCAACAGCAACCTGACGCGGATCCCATTCCTCGTGGATCTGTCCCGGCGCACGATCGCTGTCATCCGCCAGAACATGGTGATCGGCGGGCTGTTCATCGTCGTCTTCATGTCGCTGGCCGGCGCCGGACTCGTGTCGCCGGTGCTTGCGGCGGCGCTGCATGTCGCCAGTGGGCTGGCCGTCGTGTTCAACTCGGCGCGGCTCGTGCGGTGCGGCGAGGATATCGAACAGGCGGAGGCTGGAGCGTCAGCCCACGTCGCGTGACTGGAAGAGCGAGACGGCGACGGCGAGTGCCGCGGTGGCGAGGCAGGCTGCGTACGCGGTCAACCGGCTGAGGTGATCCAGCGGGATCTCGTGCCCCATCGTCAGGGCGTCGGCAGGCCAGAAAAACTGCAGGTTGGGCACGATGGCCGACGCTGCCGCGAGCAGGCGGGAGCCGGTAAGGGTCAGCGAGAGAAAGTACTCGCCGACGAGGCCGAGCAGAAAGAATCCGCTGCACACCAAGAGCGTGGGCAGCCGGCCAAGCCGGGTCGATGCGGCAATGGCGACGGCGGTCAGCACCAGCACCGCCTCGAACACCATCGCCAGCCCGATCGCAAGCTGAGGATTCCAGTCGCTGGCTGGGTGTTGGGGCCGCCAATCACGGCTCACGCACGAGATGACGCCCCAGGCGATCGTGGCCGAAACCGCCGACACGATGGCGAACGTGGACGGGAATGGCCGGCGGTAGAGATAGTTGGCCAGCCCCGACACGAGCAACGCCGCCACCGCAGCGAGGATGCCAAAGGTGATCACGACCGTGTCGTAGGTGTCTTCCACGCGGGCCGTCGCCTGCACGCGGTGTCGCACCGAGAGCAGGAACACGACCGAGAGCAGCCAGTACGCGGTCGCGATCGCCGCCGCCACGCCGATGAACTTGCCGACGACGACGGTCCAGCGCGGCACAGGCTTGCTGACGACCGTCACGACCGTCTTGTTCTCGATTTCGCGGGATAGGATGCTGGTGGCGGTGAACGCAGCCATGAGCATTCCGGCGAGAAACAGCGTGCTCAGCCCGAGATCGACGAGCAATTTATTGTCGTCCTCGAGCGTATAGGCCGCGATGTTGACGTTCAGCACCAGCGCCAGGAGCGCCGCGCAGATCAGCACGGCGTGGATCGGCTGGCGGATGGCCTCCAGAAACGCATTGCGGGCGATGGCGATCAAGAGCATGAACCGATCCTAGCGGACAAATTGTGAAAATCGCGTGAGGCGGTGCGGCTCGCGGATTTGCTGCCTAAAATCGGAGGCACGGCCCCCGATGGCCGGATGCCACGGCCGGCCACGACAGCGATGACACAATTCCACGTCCCGGTCTTCCAGACAACCGATCCGCGGAGCGCCGGCCGCGCGGCGACCGCCGCCATGGTGGGGTTGGTGGTCGAGTTGGTTCTCCTCGTCGGCCTCGGACTCACGGCGTTGTGGGCTGAAAGCCCGGCGATCTTCGCCGCCACCTGGCACATGGCCTGTGGGCTACCGATCTGGCTGGTGCTCGTATTGGTGTACCAGCAGCACGAGCGTGAGCGCCGGGACCGGCTCGCGGCGGAGCAACTCGCATCCGAGTCACAGGCAACTGCGACGATTTTTGCAGGCCTTTCGGACGACCTCGATGCCACGCGGCTCCGGCTCGAGCGACTGTATCGGTTTGGGCTGCCCATCGTCAGCCTCCTCGTTTCTGTGTCGCTCATCGCGGCCGGGTCGAGCCTGCTGTGGGTTCACGCGCAGGCCGCGTCATCCGTCGAAGGTTCAGGACCGGCGGTCGCTGCCCGGGCGAACCCGGTCGGCCTGTTGTTCATCATGGCGGGGGTTGCGTTCGTCGCGTTCGTGAGCGGTCGTTGGCTGGCTGGTTGCGCCAGGCAGCGGGAGTGGCAGTTGTTACGCGGCGGTGCAAGCTACCTGATGAGCTGCTTCGTCGTGGCGGCCGTGCTGTTCTTCGGTGTCGCGACGATCGCCATCACGGGCGATCCTCGATTCTTTGCATGGCTGGCAGTCGTCATTCCCGTGGTCATGATCGGCGTGGGGGTGGAGATTCTGTTGACGGCCCTGCTGGAGTCCTATCGGCCGCGGGTGCCGGGGGAAGTTCCCAGGCCTGCGTTCGACAGTCGCGTGCTTGGGCTATTGACCGCCCCCGGTTCGTTGGGCGGGGTGATCGCGGATCTCATCAGCTATCAGTTTGGCGTGGAGGTGTCGGGGAGTTGGCTGTATCGCCTCCTCGGCACAGCCGTGACACCGCTCACGATTCTCGGGGCGGTCATCCTGCTCGCGCTCAGTTGCCTCGTGATCGTCGGGCCAGATGAACGGGCCGTGATTCTCCGATTTGGCTCCATGGAAGGCGAACCGCGGCCGCCCGGCATGCACGTCAAGCTCCCGTGGCCGATCGAGATCGCGGAAACGCATGCGGTCGGACGCGTTCATCAGATCATCGTGTCGAGCGACCTCAGCGGCAGGGCGCGCGATGCAGAAGCGATGCTATGGACGACCGACAACGACACGGCGGCCTCCCTGGCACAGGAGGATTTCGTGGCGGCACCGCCTGCTGAGCAGTCGGTCGGTGGAGGGGTGTCGCTGGTTTCGGCCGAGGTCATCGTCCAATACGTGGTGCGTGATCTGCGGAAGTTCCTTCTTGCTGCCACCAATCCGGAGCAGGTGTTAACGGTGGCGTCGCAGCGGGAGGTGTCGCGTTTCTTCGCGACACACGACATCGACGCCCTCCTGGGGCAGGGGCGGACGGACGGCGGCCCCGCGCTTCAGAGTGTCATTCAATCGCGGACTGACGACATGCAACTGGGCATCGATGTCGTGGGCGTTGCCATCACCTCCCTCCACCCTCCAGTCGGCCGGGTATCGCGGGCGTTTCACGCCCAGATCGGGGCGGTGCAGGATCGTGAAACGCTGATTCAAAGGGCCCGTCGGGAGGCGGTCGAGCGACTCGCAAGTGTGTCCGGGTCCGTCGAGTTGAGCCAGCGGATCGATGCGGAAATTCGTGGCCTCGAAACCATCCGCACCCCGGAGGATCGGGTTGCCGCAGAGGCGCGAATCGATGCCCTGCTGACGACCGCTCGGGGAGAGGCAGCCGAGCGGCTCCATGCCGCCCGGGCCTACCGCTGGACCCGATCCGTAGGAGAACGAGCCGAAGGAGACCGCTTCGCCGGCGAGTTGCTCGCTTTCGAGGCATCTCCGGATTACTACCGCGCCCGTCGGTTTCTCGAAGTGTTGGCCGAGGGGCTGGCCAGCCGCCGGAAGTTCGTGATCACGGGAGATGCCGGCGACACGCCGGTGCTGCGGATGGACTTCAGCGACCCGGCATCTGCGATCGACTCCCTCCTCTCTGATTAGCACGTGGCGGACCGACTTTCATGAAAAACTCGTTTCTGATCCTTGCAGGGCTGGTGATCGTCAGCGTCATGCTGTCGCACATGTTTTTGTATCAGGTGCGCTACGATCAGGTGGCGGTTCGCACGACCTTCGACAAGGCCGATGACTCGAGCGTGCAGAACACGCCCGGCTTGAAATGGCGTTGGCCGTGGCCGGTCAACAAGGTCGCGCTCTACCCGCGGCGACTCCAGCTCCTCGAGGACAAGATCGAGGAGTTGCAGACGGCGGACGGCAAGAGCGTGATCGTTCGAACGTACCTGACCTGGCGGATCGTCGATCCGCTGAAGTTCTATGTCACCCTCAAGGATCCGGCCGAAGCCGGCCGGCAACTGTCGTCGCGGCTCCGCGAGGTGCGCGGCCTCATCAGCCGTCATCGGTTCGACGAACTCGTGAATGTCGACCGCTCGAAGCTGCAGCTGGGGACCATTGAACAGGACGCAGCGACCATGCTGGGCAAGGCCATGGAAGATGCCGGATACGGCATCCGCGTGGAGACCGTCGGTATCCACAAGATCATCCTGCCCGAGTCCACGACCGCGAAGGTGTTCGACACCATGATCGCGTCGCGGGAGCGGCTCGCCGAAAACGCCCTCCAGGAAGGGCAGGCTCAGGCCTCCGCGATCAGAAGCGAGGCGGCCAGTGCCAGGGATCGGATTCTGGCCTTCGCGGACCGCCGGGCGCAGGCCATCAGGGCAGAAGGGGATCGCGAGGCATCGACACAGTATCGGAGTTTCGCCAAGAACGAGGAGTTTGCGATCTTCCTACGCAAGGTCGATGCCCTGAAAAAGATGCTCGACCACAACACGACGTTCGTGCTTTCAGCCGACAGCCTCGGCATCCTTGACTGGTTCGGACGCGACCCTGCCGGCAAGGGTGCGCCGGTGCGGCCGGCGGCGCCGTCCAGGTGACTCGCGAGGATCTCACATGATCGACCCCTCACCGACTGCGTCCAAAGTGCCCTCCGTCGGGATCACGGCCTCGGCACCGCTGACAATTGATCCCGCCCAGCAGTCGCTCGCCGAGGCGCTTCGCGTGAGCTTCGGGATCCTCAAGTTCGCCATGATCGGCCTGCTGGTGGCGTACGCCTTCAGCGGGCTGTTCAGCGTCGGGTCGAACGAGGTGGCGCTGCGGCTGCGATTCGGCGATTACGTTGGTGACGCCGCCGGCCGCGTCTTGGAGCGGGGAACGTACCTGGCTGCCCCATTTCCGATCGAGGAAGTCGTGAAGGTGGATACCAGGCCGGTCTCCCTCGTCCTCGACAAAGAGTTTTGGTTCGAGACCACTGCACAGGAGAAAACCCTCAGCCGGACGCAGATGCAGGGCCTCAAGGCGATGCCCCTGAACCCACTGCGAGACGGCTCGTTGATCACTGGGGATTCGAACATCGCGCATGCCAAATGGACACTCACGTGGCGGATCGCGGATCCGGTGGCCTACCTCACGAATGTGGGGAGCCGGGATCTGGCGCTGGCAATCGTGCGACTGGTTGCCCAGCAGGGGATCGTGCACATGGCGGCACACCTTGCCGCCGACGATCTTCTCCGCGGTGTGGTCGATCGTGACGTGGCCCTGGGGGCGATGCAGCGCCGGCTCGACGACATGCGGACCGGCCTCGTCGTGGAGCAGTTGGTGCTCGACAAGGTGTCGGCGCCGATGCGGGTTGCCGGGAGCTTCGATGCGGTCACGACGGCGGAGAGCGACCGAGCCGGACGGATCGTGGCCGCGGAGCAGGAGCGATCGCGGATTCTGGCCGAGACGGCGGGAGAGGCGAGCGGGCGACTGCTCGCGCTCATTGCCGCCCATGAGCAGGCTGCCGAGCGGGGCGATGTGACTGCGGCCCAGGCAGCCGATGAGGCGATCACCACCGCGCTGCAAGGGCTATCCATCGACGGCGTGTCGATCGGCGGAGACGTCGCACGGCGGCTGAATGCGGCGCGGACGTATCGAACCCAGATCGTGGAGCAGGTGGCAGGGGAGGCGCAGACCTTCGAGCAGTTGCTTCCGCAGTTCGAGCAGACCCCGCTCCTTGTCCTGTCAAAGCTGTGGGAAGATGCGCGGGAGCGGATCCTCACAGGGAAGGATGTCGAGACGTTCTACACGGTTCCCGGCCAGCTCGAATTGCAGCTCAATCGCGATCCGAATCTCCAGAAAGAACGGCAGAAGGAGCAGCTCCGGGCGCGACGTCAGGAGCAGAAGGCGCGGGCTGGAGAGTAGTGTGTCAGGCGGCTCGCCCGGAGGGACGTGTCAGGTGAACGGCATGGATGGTGACGTCGGCACGGTGGACATTGCATGTGTCGGCGTCACGAAAACATTTCGTGATTTCTGGATGCGACCGCGGGTCCGCGCCGTTGAAGGCGTGGACCTCGAGGTGCGCAGAGGCCAGGTCTACGGTCTTTTGGGCCCCAACGGCTCGGGCAAGAGCACGACGATCAAGATGTTGCTGGGGCTCCTGCAGCCCACCCGCGGCAGGATCGCGATCCTCGGCAAGCGGCCGAAGGACGTGGAAACGAAGCGGCGGATCGGCTACCTGCCCGAGGAGTCGTACCTGTACCGATTCCTCACCGGGCGGGAGACGCTCGACTACTACGGCCGCCTGTTTCGCCTCGACCGCCGCGCCCGCCGCGAGCGGATCGACATGCTGCTGGAGATGGTCGGCCTATCGGCGGTGCAGGATCGACCGGTCGGAGAGTATTCCAAGGGCATGCAGCGCCGGATCGGGCTGGCCCAGAGCCTGATCAACGACCCACAGTTGCTCATTCTTGACGAGCCCACCAGCGGCATGGATCCGGTCGGCGCCCATCAGATCAAAGAGTTGATCGCAACGCTCGCCCGCCGAGGCAAGACGGTGCTGCTGTGCTCTCACCTGCTCGGTGACGTCGAGGATCTCTGTGATCGCGTCGCGATCATGTATGGCGGAAGAATTAGGGCGGAGGGCACGTGCGCCGAGCTGCTCACGCAACGTCATGCCACGGTGCTGGAGACGACCGAACTGTCGCCGGCTGTGGTCGAGGAGGTGCGGTGTGTGCTGGCGCGGCACGATCTCGCCGTGACCCGTGTGGATCATCCACGGCGATCGCTCGAGAGCCTGTTTCTCGAGATCGTCGCGACTGCCCGCGCCGAAGGCGTCAGGACGGCGGGCGCCGTGGCGGGGGGGGCGGTCGCTGACTTCCTCGGCGGAGACGACGGGGGGCAAACGGGCGCTGCCGGCCCGGGTAGCCCCGCAGACGGGTCAGTGAACACGACCCTCTTGGAGAGCCTGACGCGTCGCTAGCCCGATGCCAGGAAGCATAAGATGACACACCCAGCAGCTGCGCCACGATTCCGGCGAACAGCCGCGAGCCGGCCAGCGTGGTGGATTCGCCAACGCCTGCCGCTCGCGATCGTCGGGTTCGGCGTGACCGCCGGGGGGCTCTGGCTGGGCGGATGGCCCTTGGCCGCGGCTGCGGTGGCCGCCACGTGTGCACTGGCGCTGGCGTTTACCTGTGGAATCCGCCTGCTGCGGCAGGCGCTCAGCGGAGGCTATGCCATCAGCGGGGTCGCCCGGGCCGTTGTGGACGAGGCCATCGGCAGCCGGACACCAGTCCTGTTCATGATCGTGCTCGCGCTGGGGCTTCCGATCCTGCCGCTCGTGCTGGACTCGACGGAGAGACTGGAATACCGGCTCCAATTTTTCATGACGTGGGCCCTGTCGGCGTCGGCGTTCCTTCTGTCACTGGTCACCATCGTCCTCGCCTGCGGCAGCGTCTGCGGAGACATCGACAGTCAGCGGATCCACATGACGTTGGCCAAGCCGGTCGAGCGGTGGCAGTATCTCGTGGGAAAGTGGCTGGGCATCGTGCTCTTCGACGGCGTGCTGCTCGGCGTGCTGGGGTGCGGTATTTATCTCGGCGCGCTGGGTCTCGGTCGCATGCCGGCCCTGGACGCTGCGGACCGTCGCGCGGTGGAAGAACAGGTGTTTACCGCTCGATCCAGCCTGCGACCGGAACATCCCGAGCAGGATGGCTTCGAGGCCTCGATCTCCGCTGCGATCGACCAGATTCAGAAAGACGAGCCCGAAGCTTTCGCGGCTGATCCCGCGGCCGTGCGGCGGCGAATCCGTTCGGAACGCGTGCTGGCGTGGCATACGATCACTGCCGACGTGGTATCGAGCTACGTCTTCCGGGGCCTCGATCCCGGACGGCTCAAGTCCGACATTCTCCAATTGCGGCTGAAGCCGTTCGCCGACAACGTGGGGGTCGATCGGGCGGAGGTGCGCTTTGCCCTGTGGCTCAATGATCGCCCGTATCCGGTGCGCGGCGGCCGCCACGAGGAGTACACCCTGCCGAGTCTGATGTTCCACACGATCGACATCCCGGCCTCGGCGGTCGACGCATCAGGATCGCTGAAAGTGACGATCGCCAATCGGAATCTCGTTCCTCCCGGTGAAACACAGCCGACGAGTCTTTCCTTCTCACCTGGCAAAGGTCTCGAACTCCTCTACCGAAGTGGCGGCTTCACTGGAAATTTCTTCCGTGGCCTCCTCGTGGGGTGGGCGAAGCTCGCCATGCTGACTGCGGCGGCTCTGGCGGCAGGGAGCTGTCTCGCGTTCCCAACGGCCGTATTGGCCAGCCTCATGGTGTACGTCTCGGCCGTGGCGAGGGGATTTCTCGCGGATGCAATCGACATCTACACAGGTGTCGATTCCGCGCACGCCACGCTCCCGTCGATGATCCGAATGCGCGGAACCATGCTGCTCGAGCGGCTCAACCGCCTGGAGTGGTGGGATGCGGTCAAGACAGTGACATCGATCGCTGCCGACGGATTTCTGGGTCTCGTGCCGTCCTTCAGCATGCATGATGGCGTCACGGAGGTCGCCACCGGCCTTCACCTCCCGCTGACACAGGTCCTCGTCTCGATCGGGATTCTGGCGCTCGCCTATCCGATCGTGCTGTTGGCTGGTGGCTGGTGGCTGTTGGATCGGCGGGATCTGGTGAACGTTTCCGGATCGTGAATCAGGCCGCGGAGCCAGGTGATGAATTCCGACCGTGTCGTAACGCTCGTCGCCCTCTGTCTCGCTGTGTGTGGCACGGTGTGCGCCGGCTGGCTCGGGGCGGGCGTTCAGCGGCAGCGACGGGATCTCGACCTCGTGGTGGCGGCGGAAGGCACTGAGAGCATGCCGCCGCACGTGGCGATCGCCACCGCAGCCCTCGGCACGTTCCGCGGACTGGCCGTCGATGTTCTCTGGGCGCGCGCGGATCACCTGCAGACGGAGGGGGAGTATTTCGAGGCGCAGACACTGAGTCAGTGGATCACCACATTGCAGCCGCGGTTTCAGAAGGTCTGGGCGTTTCAGGCGTGGAATCTGGCATACAACATTGCAGCAGCCGCACAGGTGCCGTCGGAACGGTGGGGTTGGATTCGCCGCGGCATCTCCTTGCTCCGTGACCGCGGGATCCCGTTGAACCCGACGGCGGCGCAGCTCTACATGGAACTGGGTTGGATCTTCCACAACAAGATCGCGGGACGCTCCGACCGGGAGCATTGGTACTACAAGGCCCGGCTCGCCCGCGACGTCGAGGAATTTCTCGGGGATATTACGACTGGGAAAACCACTGATCAGGCGATCGAAGCGATCCGGCGCATCGCATCCGCGCCGGCGACGCTCGCGGAACTCGAGGCCGGCACGCCCGGGGTGCAGCGGCTGCTCGACCTTCTGAAGGCTCACGGTGCCAATCCCGACGAGGCCTTCATGCGCATGGTCGGTCGGGCCATGATGCGGGCCTCGTCGCTGGACGCGCGGCTTCTCGGCGCCGCCACGCTCCCTCCCGGGCCGGATGCCTCCCTGCTGAAAGCGCTGCGCGACGACCAGGAAGCAGCCGCGGTGCTGTTCGACCGGCTGGTCCCGCACCTCCAGCGGCGAATTCTCGAAGACCGGTACCGTATGGATCCTGCGCGGATGGTCGCGTTGATGGAGCGGTATGGACCGCTCGACTGGCGCCACGGGGAGGCACACGGGATTTACTGGACCGAGCAGGGTATCGAGATCGGACGGACATTGCGGCGGCGGGAAGATACCAATGAACTGCTCATCATCCGCAGCCGCCTCCACATGCTCGCCGACCTGATGAAGACCGGCCGGGTAGATTTCGATGGCGTGACCAATCGGGTGGATCTGCTGCCCGATCCACGCTTCATCGAGGCTTACGAACGATCCATGCAAGATGCCATCACGTTGATAACGTCGGATGAGGGTGTGTCGGCGGGTTCGTTCGGCCGCGCGGACGAGACGGACCTGCTCGACGGGTATGAGAACGTCCTCAACCTTGCGGTGATCCTGGAGTTTCTCTATGGCGAGCGTGCCGCGGCCGAAACCCACTTCGTGAAACTGGGACTGCTCGCCGAAAAGGCAGGGCGGGAGATCGATCCCGTCTATGACGAATCGGTCGAGTCGTTCGTGGCCGCCCGGATTGGTGAAGTGCTCGCGATCGACGTGGCGAATCTACGCCAGTTTCTCGATGCGATGATTCGCCGGGCGATCCTCGAAGGGCTCGCGAAGCAAAGCCTCGGTGTCTTCAACCGGTATCTTGCCGTGGCTCGTGACGTGTATGAGCGGCGGTACGCCGCGTCCGATCCACAGGCGAAATTCGTGCTGGGCGAATCGGCCCTCCTCCCATTTCCGAAGCTGGTGCAGAATTCCTTCGTAGGTGTGATTCAGGACGTCGGGCTACCACTATTGGTGCGAGCGCGGGCGTGGGCGTGGGCGCCCGAGCCGCTGAAGGCCGGCGCCTTCGAGTCGGTGGGGGAGCGGGTCCGATCCGAGGCCCAAGCGGCAGGACTGGATCCCGATCTGGCATTCCCGGTGCCGGAAACGACCACGCCACCCACGTCAGAGGCGGGTTCCGATTCGGCTGCGGCCGTGGCAGCCGAAAAGACGCCGCCGGCCGCGACGTCTCGGGAAGTGGACGAACGGGATGAATGACCGGAACGCCGCATCGGGCATGAAAACGGATGGGACTCCGCCCGTGGCGGCTGGGCTCGTGGCTGCGATGCTCGTTGCGGCCGCGTGCGCTGCTTCAGCGTGCCTGTTTCTCGTCGAACTGATCGCCGGCAAGATGCTCTTGCCGCTCTGCGGAGGTGCGCCCTCCGTCTGGATCACGTGTCTCGCGTTTTTTCAGCTTGTGCTCGTCGCTGCGTACAGGCACGCAGCCCACCAGATCCGTCATGATTCTCCGGGGCGGCAGGTCGTCGTGCAGGCGGTCGTGTTCGGAGTCGGTGCGGTCATCAGCGCGATCTCGATGCGGCCCTGCCTGTCAGGCAGTCTGGCCCACGACTGGCCGGTGGGTATTCGGGCGCTGATTCTCCTGGCGGCGAGTATCGGCCCGGTATTCTTCTCACTTGCGACGCTTGCTCCGTTGTTCGGGCATTGGCGTGGCCGGTGGCCGGGGAACGATGACGAGCGTGGGCGTTCGTCATATGCACTGTACGCCGCGGGCAATATCGGCAGCTTTGCGGCGCTCATCTGCTACCCGCTGGTGATCGAGACGGTGCTGGGGGTGAACCAGCAACTCGTGGTCGCTGCCCTGCTCTACGCGACGGTCGCCATCATGACGATCGGATGCGGAGTCTTCACGGCACGGTACCCCGCGCGAGGCCTGCCCGTCGTGACGGCGGGCAGCCGAGGTGCCGGGGATCAAGGCCTTTGGACCTGGCTCCGATGGGCGGGTGTGGCGGCTATTTCATCATCATGGCTCGCCGGGGTCACCACCTATGCCACGGTCGAGGTCGCACCGTTGCCACTGCTCTGGGTGGTGCCATTGGGAGCCTATTTGTTGAGCTTCGCCGTGGTGTTCTCGTCGGGGGGCAGGCGTTGGGCTCGGGTCGAGCCCGTGGCCGTGATCGCGGCCGCAGGCGTCGCGGCCTGGCTGGTGGTCGGCAACATCACGACGCCGACGTGGCCTGTGATCATCGCACACATCGGGGCATTCTTCATCGCCTGCGTGGGACTGCACGGTGTGCTCGTGGACGAAAAACCTCCGATCGAGCACCAGGCCTCGTTGTACCTCGCCATAGCCATCGGAGGCGCCATCGGCGGCCTGTTCAATGCGATTGCGGCGCCGCTGATCTTCGATGCCCACCATGAGTTCCCGTTGGCGATCGCGGCAGCGGCCGGTGTGCCGGTGGTTTCCAGGCGACGGTGGAAAGGGGTGATCGGCTGGGGCGCGTTGGCGGTAATCGGGGTCGTCGTCATCATGCTGTGTGGGTCTCGTCTCGGGGCCGACTGGCTCAGCAGGACTCGGTGGCTGGCTCTGATTGGGGGTGGGGTGGCGATCGTCCTGACTGCATGTGGCACCTGGGGACGAAGCCTCGCGATCATCGTGCTCGCAGCCGGTGCCTTCCTGTTGACCGAGCAGGTCGACGGCGTGATCCACCGGAACCGCACGTTCTTCGGCGTGCTGCGGGTCTGCGACGCTGCCAACGGGCCGTCCCGCACGCTCGTGCACGGTGGAATCACGCATGGTGTGCAACTGGTTTCCAACGATCCCGAGCGGCGGCGGATTCCGCTCTCCTACTATGCGGAGGCAGGGCCGCTGGGCAGCGTGTTTCGCGGCATCAAGACAGTCCGGCCGATCCGCCGCGTAGGTGTGGCTGGCCTGGGCATCGGCACCGTGGCAGCCTACGCCGAACCCGGTCAGGAATTCGTATTCTTCGAGATCGATCCAGAGGTGGTGCGGATCGCCCGAAATCCCGACTGGTTTACCTTCCTCGCCGACTGCCGTGGCGATCTGCGCGTGGTGGTGGACGACGCCCGGTTCGCCCTCGCCCGCGAGCCCGATGCGTCGCTCGATCTGCTCGTTGTCGATGCCTTCACGGGCGACTCGGTGCCCACACACCTGCTCACCCGCGAGGCACTCGCCCTCTACGGTCGCACGCTCGCCCCCGACGGCGTCGTGGCCCTGCATGTGTCGAACAAGTACCTCGACTTCGTGCCGATCGTCGAACGGCTCGCCGCCGATGGCGGATGGATGGCACTTCGCGGATTCGATGGTGACGTGCCCGCCGAGTTCGCCCGCAGCCCGTCGGAATGGATGGCACTGACCCGGTCGCTCGACGTGATCAAGGCAATCTATACATCCCCCACCAGTGACCGCTGGCAGTGGCAGCCCTGCGCCGAAAAGCCTGCAGGCCGGCCGTGGACCGACGACCGCACGGCGGTCGCCGAGGCCCTGCGGCGGTGATGCTTACTTCACGTCGATCAGCTCGACGAGGAAGTGGAGCGTGGCGTTGGGAGGGATCGGGCCGCCCGGGGTGCCGCGGGGACCGTAGCCCAAGTCGCTGGGGATGACGAGCTCGATCATGCCGCCAGTGCCTACCAGCTGCATACCCTCGGTCCAGCCCGGGATCACCTGGTTGAGCCCGAACTCGATCGGCTCGCGGCGCTCGTAGGAGCTGTCGAACACCTTTCCACTATCGAGCCAGCCGTGGTAGTTCACCTTCACGGTGTTGCTGGCCTTGGGATTGGCACCAGCGCCCTTCCGGAGCACGCGGTACTGGAGACCCGAGGCGGTCTTCGTAAAGGTCTTCGGGGCATCGGCATCGACCTTGCCGGCGCCGGCGGGGAGGGCGGGATGGGGAATGTCTTGGGCCACGGTCGTCTCCAGTGTGAAAAGGCAGAGGGCGGTCAGAAGAATTGCGGTGAGCATTCGCATATCGGGGCTCCGGTGGGGTGAGGGCGTATTATGCGCGAGAAGCCATCAGGAGTTCGATCTCGTCCGGTTCGATCGGGACGTGGGAGCAGAGATCGACGGGGCCGGAGGGGGTGATCAGGATGTCGTTTTCAAGGCGGACGGCGAGGCCTTCGTCGGGAATATAGATGCCGGGCTCGACCGTGATCACCCAGCCGGGCTCGAGCGGGCCGTCGAACGGGGCGATGTCATGCACACCGAGGCCGAGCGAGTGGCCCAGGCCGTGCATAAAATACTTTCGACAGGCCGGCTCTTCGGGCGTGTCCTTCGCCGCCTCGTCGGCCGTGATCAGGCCGAGCCGCACCAGTTCCTCGGCCATCTCAATCTGGGCGGCCCGCTTCCAGTCGCGGAGTGTCGTGCCTACGGTCGCCCGGGCCACGGACGACTTGAAGACCCGCAGCACGGCATCGTAGACGGCCCGTTGCCGCGGTGTGAACCGGCCGCTCACGGGATACGTGCGGGTGAGGTCGGCGCAGTAGTTGGCGTACGATGCGCCGACGTCGACGAGCACGAGTTCGCCGGCCCGGCACTCCGCCATGTTGTCGAGGTAGTGGAGCACGCAGGCGTTCTTTCCACTGCCGATGATCGGCTCATAGGCCATCCGGGCCCGCCGCCGGATGAACGCAGCGGCCAGCTCCGCCTCTAGCTCATACTCGGTCACGCCCGGCTTCAAGGCCGCCACCAGCCGCCGCAGGCCGGCGTCGGTGATGTCGATCGCCTGCCGGATCAGGTCGATCTCGGTCTCGTCCTTCACCGCCCGCAGTCGCCGGAACAAGGGTGCGAGCCGCTCGTAGCGGTGCAGCGGATACCTCGTCATCAGTTCGCGGGCGAGCCGCAGGTCGCGGGGCTCGACCCCGATCGTGGCCCGCTCGTGCTCGTTGGAGTTGAGAAACACCCGCTCGTTCTGACAAAGGAGCGTGTGCAACATGGCAGGCAGTTCGGACAGCCAGCGAACCCGCTCCACGCCCGAGATCCGCGTCGCCTTGTCCTTCGTGAGCTTGTCGCCTTCCCAGGTCGTAAGGTGCTCGTTGGGCTGTCGCACGAAGAGGATCTCGCGGAGGGCCGGATCGACGGCCTGAGGCGCGAGCACGAGCACGCTCTCCTCCTGCTCGATTCCGGAGAGCCAGAAGAGATCGCTCGCCGGATGGAGCCGCAGCGTGCCGTCACCCGTGGTGGGCAGCACGTCGGCCGCGTGGACGATCGCGACGCTGTGCGGGGGAAGAAGCGACGTGAGCCGCTGACGGTGAGCGATGAAGAGGCCGGAGTCGATGGGGGCGTGGCGCATGCCGAGGATTCTAGCCTGCCGCAGCGCCGTAGTCTCCGCACCCTCCGTGTGCGGTTTGAGGCGCGAAGGCCGAAGCACCGGGCTACTCGGGCGGAGGTTGGCGGACCTGGAAGCGAATAGCTCGGGTCTGCGGCGTTTTAAACGTGGGCCACATGCGGAGCATGTGGACTACGGAGTGACGGGCCTACGGGGGCGCGTAAGATGAGCGGGCACGTGAATAAACGACGGCAGCGCAGCAAGGGAATCAGCGCATGCAGGAAATCCTGGTCGGCGGCGTGTGGCGGGCCGCGGTGGCGAGCGAGATGTTTCGTGCGTTCGATCCGACGATCGGCCGTGACCGCGACGAGGTCTGGCCGGTGAGCGGCTGGGACGACGTCGATGCGGCGCTCGAAGCGGCGACAGCCGCCGCGGCTGAGCTGAGGCGGCTGCCCGATGCGGCCCGCGGGGCGTTTCTCGAGGCCTATGCCGCGCGGCTGGAGGCCGATCGCGATGCGCTCGTGGCGATCGCCCATGCCGAGACGGGGCTCGCCGTGACACCGCGGCTGCGCGATGTCGAGTTTCCGCGGCTGCTCGACCAGTTGCGGCAGGCAGCCGCAGCGGCCTGCGAGGGCACGTGGCGGATGCCGATGCTCGACACTGCCCGCAACATTCGCTCGGCGGCCTTTGGCCTCGGGCCCGTCGTCGTGTTTCCACCGGCCAACTTTCCGCTCGCCTATGGCGGCATCACCGGCGGCGACTTCGCGGCGGCAATCGCCGGCGGCAATCCCGTGATCGCCAAGGCCCATCCTGGCTGCCCGGGCGTGTCGTGTCGCGCGGCCCGCGCCGCGGTCGAGGCAATGCGGGACACGGGGCTGCCCCCTGCGACGGTGCAACTGCTCCATGGCATCTCACCCGCCGACGGCCTCCGGCTCGTGGCCGATCCGCGGGTCGGGGCCACGGCATTCACCGGCAGCGAGCAGGCGGGCCTCGCATTGTTCGCCGCCGCGAGCGCCGCCGGTCGTGTGATCTGGGTCGAGATGGGGAGCATCAATCCCGTCGTGATCCTGCCCGGAGCACTCGCCGAACGCGGGGCCGCGATTGCCGGCGACCTCGTCGAGAGCGTGACCGGCTCGGCCGGCCAGTTCTGCACGAAGCCCGGACTCGTGTTCTTCGTGGCCGATGAGTCGGGGCGGGCATTCACCGCGGACGTGGCCGACCGCATGGCGGCGATCGGACTGCAGGTGCTACTGTCGCCCGGTGGCTGCGCGCGGCTGGAGGGATCGCTTGCGGCACTCGGCACGGCTGGGGCCCGCACGATCGTGGCTGGTGGTGGCCGTAACGCAGCCGGCGCGTGCTGTCGTGCGCCGACGCTGCTCGAGATCGATGCCTCCAGGTTTCTCGCGCGGCCCGATGCCTTTCTCGTGGAGGCATTTGGCAACGCGACGCTCCTCGTGAGCTGCGCTGATGTCACGCAGCTTGTGCGTGCAGCGGCCCATGCACGCGGCTCGCTCGGCGCCAGTCTCTACGCCGCCCGCGATGGCCGCGATGACGCTCTCTGGTCGACGGTCGCCGACATACTCGTGGCCCGTGCCGGCCGGATCGTCGAAAACCGGATGCCCACCGGCCTGGCGGTCACGCCCTCGATGCAGCACGGCGGACCCTGGCCTTCCGCAGCGCCGCCATTCTTCTCGGCGGTCGGCCTGCCGTTCTCGATCCTGCGGTTCGCCCGCCGCATCTGCTTCGACGGCTGGACGGAGTCACGGCTGCCAGAGTGTCTTCGCGACGCCCTGCCGCCGGGCCGGCCGTGGCGATTCATCGACCACGAGTGGGTCAGGCGTTAAACGCCCGTGCGAGGCGACGGAGCGCCTCCTCGAGCCGGTCGGTCGGGCAGGCATTGTTGAGCCGAATAAAACCCGGCGTGCCGAACTCGCGGCCGTCGGAGGGGCCGAGGCCCGCTGCCTCGCAGGCCGCCTGGGGATCGGCGACGCCCGTCTGCCGGCAGTCGATCCACGAGAGATACGTGGCCTGGGCAGGCACGCAGGTGAGTCCGGGGATGCGGGCGACCGTGGCCGACACGAGATCGCGATGCCGCCGCAGCACGTTGATGAGCTGCCGCCGCCACGGATCGCCATGTCGCCACGCGGCCTCGGCCGCGGCATAGCCGAGCGGATTGACCATTGGCACGAGGCCACCCCCTGCCGGACGCCAGCGGGTCTTCATCGCCGGCGTGGGGAGGATCGCCGCGGCGCAGGCCAGCCCGGCGAGGTTCCAGGTTTTTGACGGCGCCGTGAGCGTGATCGCCTTCCGGGCGGCGGGATGGTCGAGGCTGGCGAAGGGCACGTGGCCGAGCGCGTCGTCGAGCACGAGATCCGACCAGATCTCATCGCTCACGACCGTGACGCCGTGCCGCTCGGCGAGATCGGCGATCCGCAGGAGTTCGGCTCGCGAGAAGAAGGTGCCGGTCGGATTGTGCGGATGGCAGAGCCAGAGCTGCTTCGCCTGCGCGGCGGCGTTCTCCAACGCATCCCAGTCGATCGTCCAGCGGTCGGGTTCCTGTACCAGCGGCACCGGCAGGCAGCGACGGCCGGCGCGGGCCGGCAGCGTGAGGAATGGCGGGTAGACCGGCGTGAACGTGATGATGCCGTCGTCGGGCGCGGCGAGCAGTCGGGCCGCGAGCGCGAGCCCCGTGACGACGCCTGGCGTGCCCACGACACACTCCGGATCGATCTGCCAGCCGTGCAGCCGCTCCAGGTGCTCGGCGAGCGCCGACGCAAACCCCGGCGTGTCGTGGGTGTATCCGAAGACACCATGCTCGACCCGGGCCCGGATCGCGTCGAGCACCACCTCAGGTGCGGCAAAGTCCATGTCGGCTACCCAGAGCGGCAGCACGTCGCGATCCCGCCAGCGGTCCCACTTCTCGGAGCCGGTGCTGCGGCGGTCGGGGCAGGTGGCAAATGGATCGGGTATGGTCATGCGTGTGGCGTGGGAACGACGAAGCTGTAGTGCGGCCACGCCCGCCGTAGTCCGCATACTCCGTGTGCGGCCGAGGGTGCGAGGGCCACAGGCTGAATGACTTCAGCGTAAAGGTTTGCAAACCCGCATGCCAATAGATGGGAATGCGGTGTTCGAACCGTGGGCCGCATGCGGAGCATGCGGACTACGGGCCGCGTCAGGCATAGCGATAGATCGCGGCCATGCCGGTTTCAGTGGGCATGTCGTTGCGGGCCAGGGCGACCACGTCACCGCCGTGCAGGAGCACGGTCTCGGCCACGGCACCGAAGAGATCGTCGGCCCGCACGGCCGCACGATCACCGGTCCGCGAGAGATCGGGTGGCGGCGCGCCGTCAAACTCCACGGCCCCCGTCTCGCGATCGAATCGACCGGTCTCGAATCGGTTGGCCTCGATGAGCAGGGTCGCCACTTGGCCGGCAACCGCCGCGCGGGCGATGTCGGCCAGGTCGCTCGCCGCGAGGCCGCGGTCGCGGGCCTGCGAGAAGGCCCGTACCTCGCGTCTGATCCGATCCAGATGGGCTCGTCGGAACACCGCGGCGACCTCGGTCGCAAGGTCGCGGTCGGTCATGAGGTGTGGATCCTTGGCGACGGGTTCGTCGATCAGGAGATCGTTCTTGGAGAGACCGCGGAACATGGCCGCCAGCCTGGCCCCGGCCACGAGCACGAGGGGCAGGCCTGAGCGACGGCTCACCTGGTCGCGGACGCAGGCATCGACATGCCGCAGGAAGATCTCGGTATCGGCGTCGATGTCGTCCCGCTTCGCCCCGAAGCCGCCATGCACCACGCCGCCGGCACCGAGCCCGGCGGGCCCCATGCCATGCTGCACGCGATGGGGTTCGAATGTCTCCTCGTCGATCACGGCCCCCCGCGTGAGGTCGGCGATTGCTGCCCGGCCCGGAAGCGGCACGAGCGGCACGGGGTCGAGCACGTCGGCCGTGGTGCCGTGCGGATCGTGCCAGGCCGTGCCCTCATAGACACGGGCCGAGCGGCTGGTGAGGGAGAGCACGTTGAACCGGTCGCAGGACATCACGGCCCGCACCAGTGGCATCGTGTGAAACCGGCGGGTCGCTAGCGCCAGGGGCACAACCGGTCGCTGGAGCAGGAACACCCGCGCCCGACCATCACTGCCGAAGACGGCCAGGCCGTCACGGGTGTGCTCCCAGAAGACGATGTCGTCGCCGAGGAGCCGAAAGGGGACGAGCAGCCGCTCGATCTCCTCGCGCGGCTTCGAGACGGAGAGCGCCAGTTCGAGGGCCTCCACCAAGTGGCGATAGGCCGGTCGATCGACGCGGTTGTCGGGTACGTTTCGATGGGTCGGCAGGAAGAGCGACAGGCACGGCGGCTGATGAGGCTCCATGAGCGACCGCACGGCCTCGGCCGAGACCGGCTCGACCTCGATGCGTTCGGCCGCGGAGGTTGCCATGAGTTGCTCCTCGTGTGCGCTGTGCCCGAGCGGCCATGAGCCGACTCTCTGTGAAGCCTTGAGAACGGACACGTGTGGGGCAAGCCGTCGTGCTGTGGGGCGGATGCGGCGGGGGGCGCATGGGAGAGACAGTTGCGCGGTACGATCGGAGGCCCGTCACTCCCCGTTGGTCTGTCACGCCGTGACAGCCGATGCGGGGTTGTCACGCCGTGACACCTGTTTCCGGTCACGGCGTGGCCGGGCTACCGTGATCGGGCTCATTCCATGTCTCACGTCGCCGCAATCGTGCTCGCGGGAGGCGCTGCGCGGCGCATGGGAGCCGGCGTCGTCGGTGCCGAGGGCAAGGCCGGCCTGCGGCTCGCCGGCCGTACGTTTCTCGATGCCGTCGCCACGAAGCTCGCGACGAATGTCGCCCGGATCATCGTCGTGGCCGCGCCGGAGCAGCCGCTGCCGCCGGTCGCTGTGTCGATCGAGATCGTCCGCGATTCAACGCCCGGAGCCGGCCCGCTTGCTGGAATCCGCGACGGGCTCGTTCATGCACTGTCAACCGGCCAGCCACCACAGGCCGTGGTCGTCGCGTCCTGTGACGTGCCACTCCTCGCGCCGGCCGTCGTGCGGCTGCTCCTCGACCGGCTGGCCGCGTCGGCTGCCTGCTGGGTCGTGCCGATCGTGCACGGGCATCCGCAGGTGTTGGTCTCGGCCATCTCGCCGGAGTTGGTCGGGGCCATCGAGCGGTACCTCGCCGCGGGTCGCCGCGACCTGCGCGGCCTGCTCGATGAACTGTGGCGGGCCGACCCCGCCGCCGTCGCGTTCGTGACGGAGGCCGAGGTCACGGCGGCCGACCCTGATTGCCTGTCATTCATGGATGTCGATACGCCCGCAGACCTCGAGGCCGTTCACCACCGGCGAATCCCGCCTTCGCCGGAGTGAGGGGGCACTCCTATACTCCGCCCCATGACGAGGCGTTTTTCCCGGCACGATGCCGCCCCGCGGCGGCGGTGGGCGGTGTTCTCCCTCGCGGCCCTGGCCGTGATCGGGGCCTGCGGCTGGCTCGCGCCGACAGTGCTCGTACTCACGTCGCTGCGCGACCGTCCCCTGCAGGCCGTCTTCGCGGGGATCGACGGCAGCATCGAGAGCGGCTCGGCTCGCTGGAACTGGATCACGGGGATCGAGTTTCGTGACGTGATTCTGCGCGATAGGGCCGGCACGGCGGTGGCGCTCGTGCCGCGGGTGGTGATCGACCGAGGGCTGGCCCTGCTCGCCGTGTCGCCCCGGGATCTCGGCACCGTACGACTCGTAACGCCCGAGGTAATCGTCGAGGTGCGGTCGGGAGGCAGCTCGCTGGAAGACATTCTCGCCCCCTGGCTGGCCAGCTTTGTCGCGGTGCCGGTGGCCGGCTCCCCCCGCTTCGACCTCGAGGTCGTGGACGGCGCCGTCGAGCTGGTCGATCGGGAGCGGCACGATGCGTGGCGAGTGTCGGAGGTGATGGCGGTGGGCTCGGTCGAGCGGGATGCCACGCTCGCGGGATGGACGGTGGCCGGCCGCGTGCGGCATGCGGTGCCGACCGATGCGGCAGTCGCGCCGCCACCACCACCAGCCGCTCTGGCTGCGCTCCCGCCAGACTCGTCGGCCCGGCTCGACCGCACGACGATCGCCGCCCGCGCGACGGCAGTGCTGGCCCGCGACGGCGGCTGGTCGGTCTCATCGCCCGAGGCAGCGCATGATGGCACCGCCCGGACGGTGACGGTCGCCACCCATCGACTGCCGCTCGGCGTGTCGAGCGTGCTGGCCACGCGGTTTGGCAAGCGGCATGTGCTCGACGGCTTGGCCGACGTGCGGCTCGACGTGCAGGCCGCTCCAGCATCGGTCCGGGCGACGGGTACGCTCGTGCTCGACGAGGCTGCCCTTTGCGTTGCCGACACGCTCGCGGAACTGGTCTCCGTCACCCGCTGTGAACTTCCGCTCGATCTCACCCTGGAGCCTGATCGGGTCGTCGTACGGAAGCTCACGGCGAAGTCACCGCTGTTTCGTGGCGAGGCATCGGGCACCATCCGGCTGCCGACGGGCGGGTCGTGGGACTGGGCCGAGGAGCTCGTCAGCGAGGATTTTGCGATCGCGGCCGACATCGATCTTGCCGCCGTGTCCCAGGGGATGCCGGGTGGGCTCGCGGTGCGGCCCGACGTGCGATTGACGGGGGGCACGCTCGAACTGGCGGCGGCGG
>JBAVTF010000017.1:0-42907 GCA_049695995.1 Pirellulales bacterium
GCGGTGTTTCTGCGCTCTCAAACTGGCGATTTGCTGTGGGTCATTGCTGGGGGCGGCGGGGGAGGTGGCGGGGACGGATTTAATTATGGAACTTCCGGGCCGGCAGGAACCGGTGGTACGAGCGCCGCTTCCTTTGATGCCTCCGGTAACTCCGGATCGAATGGTCAACCCGGGCCGGATGTCGATGGCGAAGGCCCTTCCTACGGTGGAAGCGGTGGCATGGGAGGCGCGAATGGGGAAGCTGGAACAGGCGGATATGTCATTTTCGAGAGCTCGGTATTAGCGGCTGGTGGAGCTGGTTTTAGCGCTCGGTCGCCAAGTTCCGATGTCGCGGTAATCTATGCCAATGGCGGACTGGGTGGCGCGGGCGGCGGCGGATACCAAGCAGGTAGTGGAGGAGAGGGGGGGGCGGGTTATACGGGCGGGGGTGGAGGTGGCGGCGCCGGAAGCAGCTTTTCGCTGGCTGTCGATGCCAGCTTTTCACCGTTTGGTGGAAACGCCGGTGGAAATGGTGGAGCAGGTGCCTTGGTGGAGGGCACCTTTCCAGTAAGTAGTGGAGACACCCTTGCAATCTTTGTGGCAGGTGGTGGTGCTGACGGGGGCGGCGGTACCGCTGGTGGAAACGGTTGGGTGATTATTAGCGTGCCGGAGCCTGGAACAGGGGCTTTGCTGCTGGTGGGAATCATTGCGTTGGCAGCCTTATGGCGGCGTCAAGCTGTTGCGGCGGACTAAAAAAATCCGTTGCCCGCAAGGGCGTGTGGGTTCAAGTCCCACCTCCGGCATTCTGGAAAACAAGGGGTTCACGTCAGGCCCGCTTACGACGCCTCCACATCAAGAAGCCGCCGCAGGCCAGACCGGCGAGGGCCATGGCGTAGGTTGAGGGTTCGGGCACAGGGGTGACTGCCGTGATGGCCACGAATTTGCTCGACGGCAGGTAGTCGCCCGTGAAGTTGTCGAGGCCAGCCGACGATGCGAGGTTGTAGTCGATCATCCACTGCTGGCTACCAACCGTGAACATGCTGCCATTGGCCACGACATTGCCGGCATAGGTGAAGAGGCCACCATTCCAATTCCCCGAGTAGTTGATGAGAGCGAACTTCGTCGTGTCGCCCTCGAAGGATTTGGGCGAACTGGCGAGGTCCGTGATCGAGAGCAACGAGCCGTTGCCTGTGTCGAGGTTGAGGTCGCCGCTGACGACGAGCAGATCGGCCGCGCTGCTGAGCGAGAGCGGGTCCGTCGAATCGACCTCGTACGCGAACGTCGCACCCGCGGCGAACGTGGCCGTGCCCGTGGCCAGCGACTCGATGCTGTTACCGGGCGAAATCGTGCCGCCGTCCGCCACGGTCACCGGACCGCCGATCGATCCCGAGCCGCCGAGCTCGGCGGCGACGAGGACCATCACGGGTGAATCCCCCATGGCGCCGTTCACCGCCAGCCGGCCCGCCGAGACGGTCGTGACGCCGGTGTAGGTGCTGGTGGCGGTAAGCGTGAGCCGCCCGGCGCCGAGCTTCGTCAGGCCGCCATTGCTGATCGTGCCGGTGAGTGTCGTGTCTGCCACCGTCGTGAGCGACCGCGTGCCGCCCCCGAGATCGACCCCGCCGCTGAAGGTCATCGCCCCCGTGCCCGTCCCATCGCCGATCGCAACGTCGCCGCCGAAGGCGACAGGGTTCGAGAGTACGCGGGCCGAGGCATCGGCCGACGCGAGCGTGCCGCCGTTGAGCGCGAGCGAGCCGCTGCCAAGGGCCGCGTCGGCGCCCACGCGGATCGTTCCGGCCGCGAGCGTCGCACCACCCGTCCAGTCATTAGCGCTCGTGAACACCGCCACGCCCGCGCCGCTCTTCGTGAGCGTCCCCGCCCCGGAGATCAGGTTTCCGGCACTGCCGCTGAAGGTGTAGGTGCCGGCCGTCGCCGAGGCGACGAGCGAGACGGGGGCGAGCGATCCCGAGAGGGTCAGGGTGCCGCCGGCGGTGCCGCTGAAGGTGGCCGTGTCGCCGGCCATGAACACGGTCGAACCGCCGCTGCTCGTGGTCCAGGTGGTGGCCGATGCGCTCCAGGTGCCATTGGTCGCGGTCCAGATTAGCGAAAGCGAGTCGGGGCTCCCGATGCTGAAGCCGCTCTGGGTCGCCGCATAGACGGTGCTGCCGCTCGCGAACACGCCGCGGACGGTGTTGCTGCCGAGCCCGCTCGCCGTGGTGAAGGTGGTGTAGGTGGTGCCGCCGTTCGTCGAGATGCTCACGCCCGCGTCGGTCGCCGCATAGACGGTGCTGCCGCTGGCGTAGATGCCTTTGACGATATTGCTGCCGAGCCCATTCGCGGTGGTGGCGTTGGTGTAGCTGGCGCCGCCGTCGGTCGAGATGCTCACGCCGCCTTCCGTCGCCACGTAGACGGTGCTGCCGCTCACGTAGACGCCATTGCACGCGTTCGCCCCCAGCCCGCTGGGGGTGCCCGAGTTCGTGAAGCTCGTGCCGGCATCGGTCGAAATGCTCAGGCCTTGGAGGGTCGCCACGTAGACGGTGCTGCCGATGGCGTAGACGCCAAACGTATTGGGGCTGCCGAGCCCGCTCGTGGTGGTTTTGACGGTGTACGTCGTTCCGCCATTGGTCGAGACGCCCAGGCCGCTCAGGGTCGCCGCGTAGACGTTGCTGCCCACGGCGAACACACCTTGCACCGCAGGGCGGGTGAGCCCGCTCGACGACCCGGAGTTCAGGAAGCTCGTGCCGCTGTTCGTGGATTTGCTCACGCCTCCCGTGGTCCCGCTTCCGGTGGTCGCCGCGTAGACGGTGCTCCCGATCGCGTAGACGCCCCGGACGCTATTGCTGCCCAGGCCGTTCGCGGTGGTTCGGTTGGTGTACGTCGATCCGCCGTTGGTCGAGATGCTCAAGCCGCCGTTGGTCCCTACGTAGACGGTGCTGCCGCTCACGTAGACGCCGTAGGTATTGTTGTTGCCGAGCCCGCTGGCCGTGCCGAAGGTGACGAACCGCAGCTGCTGCGCGGAGGCCGGGGCGGCGACGCACGCCGCCAGGAGGGCGAGCGCCAAAGGCATGGCACGTCGCATGATGCTCGAAAGATGATTCACCGCATGCATCGCGGCATTCCTTGCTGGCAGAGAGCACAAGCCCCACCACGTCCGCGACGAAGAACGAGCACGACAACCCACGGACGTGAACCAGGGCAAGACCATCCAGCCCTGATGTGCAGCACCACCGGCAGAAGGACGCGAAGACCCTGCGTCAGATATGGCCGGTCAGATTGCCGTCAGCGTGCGAATACTCGTCGCGACGGTGGTGGGTGCTTGCAGTAGCGTCTTTGGGGGCGGGATAGAACGATCAAAAAGTTAGCGGCTGCGTGAAGGCCCGTCAACTCCACACCGAGCATGGTCCTCTACTCCGACTGAAAGCTCGTAGTTGCAACTCAGACGAGAACGATCTCACGATCCGTTGCCTGCAAAGGGCATGTGGGTTCAACTCGCATGTCCGACGCATACCCACACAAGGCTGCCGAGATGATCTCCCTGTTGATTCACTTGCTGAGAGCCAAGAGCACGTCCACAGGTGTCGACCATCGCCGGCGTCGCAGTCGCCGTGCTGCGCTGAGCGTCGAGCCGTTGGAGAGCCGTCTCGCGCTGACGGGCGGCTTTGAAATCGCCTACCTCGGCAATCTCGGAGCAGACTACAAGGGCCCCACGCAGGTGTACCTCGCCGGTGGCACAAACCCCATGACGGCGGACGCCTGGGACGCGTACGTCCCCCCGGACGGTTACATCAAGAACACCACACGGAACGTCCAGTTCAACTCGCAAGACGTGCTTACAAGCCCCGATTCAGCGACCGCGGAAACGTATATCACGACGTCCGACGAGTACACCTGGCTCTTTGTCGCGCAGACCGTGAGCGCCAATTGGCCGTTCAACGCCGATGACTACGCGACCGACTACGACAGCGGCTACGAGGCTGCCGCGGTCACGACGACTCCTCCACCAGGCGTCATCAAGTACTCCGCCAACACCAAGAATGCCATCGTCACCTGGCTTGCCAAGGATTCGGGCGGTCAGCCGATCGAGCGCTACTTCATTCGTGATGCCTGGGGCAACCTCTCCATCATGCAGACCGCGGGCGCGACCGACCAGGCCGATGTGCGGAGCAACTTCTTCTCCGCCGTGCTTCCGCGCGGCTGGCGCATGTTCTCCGGTTTCCTGAAACGCGACCTCACGACCACCCCCGCCTACGACGCGGACGGGCTCGCCCAATTCAATATCTTCCGCACCAGCTCCGACGACGCGTTTCAGCAGATTCGATGGGGTGGGCAAGGCCGCAGCATCGCTCGGAAGATTCCCGACATGATCATCTGGGGCGGGACGACCTCGAATACGATCGTCGGCAGGCGGCTCCAAGGCAACGTGATTCATGGCGCCCAGGGGAATGACCGGATTTTCGCGTACGGCATCAACGACCAGATTCACGGCGACGCCGGCGTCGACACGGTCGTGTTTCGGGGCAAGCGGTCGCAGTACGTCGTGACCCCGCTGGCGGCCGATGGCTCGCTCGTCAGCGTGCGTACGCGACGCGGTGGTATCACCGCGCGGGTGACGACGCTCTCCAACGTCGAGGTGCTCCAGTTTCGGGACCGTGTCGAACGCACGGCCCGCCTCGCCCGACCCCTCCAGTGACGATCACCCGTGAATCCGGCGTCTCCGAGGCCGGCCTCGTGTCGACCCCACCTCGGCTCAAGCCGCACACGCGGCCTGCAGTGAGGCACCCTGTTCCTAAACCCTCGTATCCCCCGGCACAGGAAATCCAACCCGGTCATTGTGGTGTGCAGCACATGCGTTTATGCTTGAAGCATGAGCAAGATGATCCAAATCCGAAATGTTCCGGACGTGGTGCATGCCACCCTCAAATCACGCGCGGCGCTCGCCGGCCAACCGCTTACCGAGTACCTGCTGGCCGAAATCCGGAAGGTCGCCGAGCGGCCCGCGCCGCATGAACTCGCGGAGCGACTGCTCCGTCGCCCCACCGTCCGCCTCAAGACATCGCCATCCAAGGCTGTGCGAGCTGAACGGGATCGGCGATGATCGTCCTCGATGCGTCGGCCGCGCTCGAACTGTTGCTTCGTGCAACGGATCATCCGTGGCTCGTCGACAGGGTGCTGCGTTCGGGTGAAAGCATAGCCGCCCCCCACTTCCTTGATTTGGAAGTGACGCATGTGCTCCGCCGATTCGTCATCGCCGGCGAGCTCACGGAGGCTCGTGCCCGCCAGGCGATCGAAGATCATCTGGCAATGGGGATTGCCAGATATCCCCACGATGGCTTGCTGGAAAGGATCTGGACGTTGCGAGCCAATTGCACGGCCTACGATGCCGCCTACCTTGCGCTCTCCGAAGCTCTTGATGCCTCCTTGATCACTTTCGACAAACGACTGGCTGATGTCCCGGGGGCCCGGGCGACGGTTGAAGTGGTGTGGGAGTAAAAGCGGCAACACCGCATCAGGTCAGGCGGCGGATGAGCCACCAGCCGATGGCGAGCTGCGCGATGACCGCGAGGAGTCCCGACTGCGGGCTGCCCGTCGCCAGCTGCAGCCCGCCGAACGCGAGGCTCGCGGCGAACCCTGAGAGCTTCGTGCCGACCTGCAAGAGGCCGAACGACACGCCTGCGTGGCCGGGCGGCGCGAGCACCGCGACAGCCGCACGGAGCAGGCTCTGAATACCCCCGAGCACCAGGGCCAGCAGGATGGCAAGGCCGTAGAGCTGCTGCGTCGAGTTCACGAACCAGGCGAGCACGAGCACGACGATCCAGCCTCCGAAGCAGAGCAGGGTGGCCGGCTTCCTTCCGACCCGCGTCGAGAGCCAGCCGACAAAGATCGCACCTGGGAGCGCCACCACCTGGACGAGGAGCACGAGCCGCACGAGCGCAGGACCGTCGAGGTCGAATCGTTGCAGGGCGAGGCTCGAAAACTGCGCGATTGCCGTCTGCACGCCGCCGAGGGCGAGCATCGCACCGCCGAGGACCGCGGCGAACTCGCGGTCCGCCGAGCCGGCCGGTGCCTGCCACAGGCTCGAGGCAAACTCGCCGAGTTCGAGGCTGGGCGTCGCGGCATGCCGGCCGCCGTCGCCGCAGTCGAAGCGGATGACCGCGGCCGGCACGGAGAACACAAGCCACCATGCCGCCGTGACGGCGAAGGCGAGTCGAAGGCCGCCTGCCATGTCGAGGCCGAGTCGGGCGTGGGCGGTGACGACGGCCGTGGCGATGATCAACGCGATCGCGCCCCCCGCGTAGCCGGCGGCGAATCCGACGGCGGAGAGACGATCGGCATCCTGTGCTCCGGCGACTCGGCGCAGCAGGCTGCCGGTGAACACCTGCGCGATGTCGAACCCGACGCAGGCCGCGACGACCGCGGCCGCGACGACGATCCGGGCCTGAGGCGGTGCGGCGGCCAGCATGACGACGCCCCCCGCGCCGACGCAGGTGGCGATGATCAGCGCCCGCTGGTGGCTGTCGCGGCGATCGGCCCAGGCGGCAGCCCACGGCACGAGCACCGCAGACGCGAGCATGGCCGCCGCAAGCGTCCAGGCCCAGATGACCCCGGCCTCGACGCCCCAGCCGCCCGTCGCGAAGACCAGTTTCTCGACGTAAGCCACGACGAGCGTGATCAGCACGGTCGAGAACGCACTCGCGGCCCAGTCGAGGAGGATCCAGGCGATGCGGCCGCGGCGGGCCGACGGAGGCGATTGGCTGGTCATGCCGACAGGTCCAGACGGTATCTGATGCCGGCGACGCCGTTGCGTCCGGTGGCTGGGACGCGGCGGGCCGGGCTATCCTTGCGGTCTGCTTGCCCACATCCGCATCGAGTCTCACATCGTGTTGAAAGCCTATGCCGGTCGCTGGTGTCTTGTCACCGGGGCTTCCTCGGGGATCGGAGCCGAGTTTGCCCGGCAGCTGGCCGCTCGAGGAATGCAGTGCGTGCTGGTGGCTCGTCGCGAAGATCGTCTGCGGGCCCTGGCGCAGGAGCTCGAGTCGGCTCACGGCATCCGCTGCGAGATCGTTCCCGCCGATCTGTCGCAGCCCCATGCGGGTCGGGAACTGCTCGCCGAGGTGGCCCGGCGTCGCATCGCGGTGGAGTTACTGGTTAACAACGCGGGGTTTGGCCTGGTGTCGTCGGTCGAGGAGACAGACGTGGGCCGCGCCCTGGAGCTGATTCAGGTCAACGTCGCAGGCCTGACCGAGCTGACGCTCGTGGCGGCGAAAGAAATGGTCCAGCGCGGTCACGGGGGAATCATCAACATCGGATCGATCGCGTCGTTCCAGCCCGTGGGCTACATGGGGGCCTACGCGGCGAGCAAGGCGTACGTGCTGCATTTTAGCGAGGCCCTATGGGCGGAATTGCGTTCGCACGGGGTCACGGTGACGACGCTCTGCCCGGGAACGACGCGAACGGAGTTCTTCGACCGTTCCGGCGTTCCCGGCTGGGCCGAACAGAACCGCGGCGAGGATGTGGGATCGGTGGTCCGCACCGGGCTCAAGGCGTTCGATTCCGGTCGGCCGTACGTGGTCTCCGGGTGGACCAACTATCTCGTGTCCCTCGCCGTGCGGCTGGCCACTCGGGCTACGGTGGCCAAATGGAGCATGTCGGTTTTCCGCGCGCATGACTAAACCTCCGGCAACACGCCGCACCGATCTCGATGCCCTGCGCAGCTTCGCCATGCTGCTGGGCGTGGCCCTGCATGCAGCGATGAGCTTCGTGCCGTTTCCCTGGCCCGTGCGCGACACTGAGCGGAGCGACGTGCTCCTGCTTTTGATCGGGGCCGTGCATGGCTTCCGCATGCCGCTCTTCTTCCTGCTCAGCGGCTATTTCACGATGCTCGTCTTCAGTCGCCGCGGGCTCGCGAGCCTGCTCGAGCAGCGGTTCACGCGCATCTTCCTGCCGCTGGTCATCGCCGCCGTCACGATCGTGCCGCTCGACAAGGTGATCGATGGCTACGGCCTGCGGACGAACCGGCCGGAAGCCGCCATCACCGACATGCTCTCGGGCGACGAGGCCGCGGTGCGCCAGCGGCTTGCGTCTCCCGGTGCGGTCGAGCGGACGGACGCCTTCTGGGGCCTCACGCCGCTTGCGTGGGCCACAATGCGCGGCGACCCTGCGATCGTGGCAGCCGTGCTCGATGCCGGTGGCAACCCCGACGGACGCGATGGCAGCGGCAACACACCGCTCCACCATGCCGCCTACTTTGGTCGGCATGCGGCGGCGCGGCTGCTCATGGAGCGAGGAGCAGACCCGACCGCCGTGAACGCGGTCGGCCGGATGCCGTCGGCGATGAAGAGCCTGCCGGCCGATCTTGTCAGTGAATTAGCGCCGCTCACCGACATGCGTCCTGTCGGCGTCGATGAGGTGCTCCCCGGTCGTGAGCGGCTGCGTGCCATCCTGCCGACGGGGCCGAATCCGGAGGGCACGCTTGGCGGGCCGCTCGACCGGGCGACGCTCGCGTGGTCCGATCTCCTGTCGGCCGAATGGCTCCGCCTGCGCGTCGGTTCGTGGTCACTGCACCTCGTACAGACGAACGTCTTCCACCATCTCTGGTTCCTCTGGTTCCTGTGCTGGCTGGTCGCCGCATTCGCGATCCTTGCCACCATGGGCCTCCTGCCGGCGGGCCGCAGCCGCTGGTGCCTCGTGGCGGCCTCGTGCCTGCCGCAGCTCGTGATGGGAATGTCGATGGCGGCAGGCTACGGCCCCGACTCATCGTTCGGGATTCTGCCGCGGCCGCACGTGCTCGCCTTCTACGCCTGCTTCTATTTCTTCGGTGTCGCCACGTTCGCCGCGGAAGGCCTCGACACGCGGCTCGGCCGCCACTGGAAGCTGCTGCTGTCGGCGGCATTCGCGCTCTTCGTGGTCGGCATTGCGACGATGAACGACCGGCTGCTCGCCAGCGTGCTGCAGCCCGCCTACGCGTGGGCGATGTCGCTGGGGCTGATCGGGATCTTCTCCCGGTTCTGCTCTCGGCCCAGCCCGCTCGTGTCATGGCTGGCCGACGCCTCGTACTGGATGTACCTCGTGCACCCGCCGCTGGTGATGGTGGCGCAGATGGTCGTCCGCTCGTGGGCCATGCCCGCGGACCTCAAGTTTCTCGTTGTCATGGCGATGGTGACGCCGGTGCTGCTCCTGACCTATCGCTACGGTGTGCGCTCCACGGCGATCGGCAGCCTGCTCAACGGCCCGCGCAGCTCGTGAGGCGTCAGAGGATGGTTTGGAATCGGCTGCAGCCGACGTTCAGCGGCCGAGATCCTGCTCAAGCGATGCAAGTCGCGCGACCAGGTCGGCGACTTGGGCTTCAAGTTGCGCGACGCGGTCGGCGAGTTGCGGGCTGCCGGTTGCTGGTCGCTCGACCTCCTGGGCCGGCGGAGTTGCGGCGGCCGAAGCCAACTCGCTGACAGGCGAGGCGACGGCGGGAGACTCGGTCTCGGTAGCTGCAGCAGTAGCCGCTGCCGTCATTCCCACCTGCGACCGCACCTTCTCCAGCTTCTCCGCGGGTAGGAGGCCATGCGTGAGCAGCCGGCCGCGGCCCGGGGGTGAGAGCCAGACGACGAGGCCCTTGGCAGCGAGCCGGTCGAGAAAGCCACGGAGCTGGTCGAGATCGGGGATCGGGTCCATCCGGCTGGCGCGGCCGCGGAGATCCCCCTCCGACTGTTCTCCGCGGAGCAAGAGTTCGCCCATGATCGCGAGCTCTTCTTTCTCGACGCCGAGCCACTCGTAGGCGAGGTGGCGATACCGCGGGATCTTGCCGCTGCCGTAGACCTCCGCCACGGCGCCGGCCTGCCGCAGGCTCATGAGAGCCCGCATCACCTGCTCCTCGTCGAGCGTCATCACCGGGTCGCGGTTGCTCTTCTGATTGCAGCCCGTGACCACGCCGTTCAGCGAGAGCGGATACTGGTCCGGCGTGGTCTTCGCCTTCTCGATCAACACGCCCAGCACCCGCCGCTCGTTGGCGTCGAGTGGCCGCACCGCATGCTTCGCACTCCCCTCGGCTTCGGTCACGCGAGGAGTTCCTTGACGACGTGGGCGTGCTCGACGCCCGTGAGCTTGAAGTCGAGGCCGAGATGGCGGTACGTGAACCGCTCGTGATCGAAGCCCATGAGGTGCAGCACGGTGGCGTGGAAATCCCGGATGTGCACCGGGTCCTTCACGATGTTGTAGGAGAAGTCGTCAGTCTCGCCGTAGATCTGGCCGGGCCGCGAGCCGCCGCCGGCCATCCACATCGTGAAGCACCGCGGATGGTGATCGCGGCCGTAGTTCTCCTTCGAGAGGCCGCCCTGGGAGTAGACCGTGCGGCCGAACTCACCTCCCCAGACGATCAGCGTCTCGTCCAAGAGCCCGCGGGCCTTCAGGTCCTGCACGAGCCCGTAGCAGGCCTGGTCGATGTCCTTGCACTGGCTCGGCAGGCGGCCGGCGACGTTGCCGTGGTGGTCCCAATTGTTGATGTAGACCTGCACGAATCGGACACCCCGCTCGACCATGCGGCGGGCCATCAGCACAGTGTTCGCAAACGTGCCGGGCTTCTTCGCCTCTTCGCCATAGAGGGCGAAGGTGTTCTCCGGCTCGGATGCCAGGTCCGTGAGTTCCGGTACGCTCGACTGCATCCGGAACGCCATCTCGTACTGCGAAATCCGCGTCTGCGTCTCCGGGTCGCCGAGCTGCTGGAGCGTCCGCTGGTTCAAGGCCTGAAGGCCGTCGAGCGTCTTGCGGCGCACCTCGGCCGACACGCCGGGCGGATTATTGATGTAGAGGATCGGATCACCGGCCGAGCGGAAGCTCACGCCCGCATGCTCACCCGGCAGAAAGCCGCTGCCCCAGAGGCGGGCGCCGATCGCCTGGTTCTGCTCGTTGTTGGTGGGTCGGGCGACGAGCACGACGAACGTCGGCAGATCCTTGTTGAGCGACCCCAGGCCGTAGCTGAGCCAGGCGCCGAGACAGGGCCGGCCCGTGATCTGGTTGCCGGTCTGCATGTAGGTGATGGCCGGCTCGTGGTTGATCGCCTCGGTGTGCATCGAGCGGATGAAGCACATCTCGTCGACCATCTTCGCGGTCTGCGGGAGCAGTTCCGTGACCCACATCCCGCTCTGCCCGTGCTGCGCGAACTTGAATTTCGACGGGGCGATCGGAAACCGTGACTGGCCGCTCGTCATCGTGGTGAGCCGCTGGCCGTTGCGGACGCTTTCCGGCAGGTCCTTGTCGTACCAGTCGTTCATCTGCGGCTTGTAGTCGAACATGTCCTGCTGCGGCGGGCCGCCCACCATATGCAGGTAGATCACATGCTTCGCCTTGGGGGCGAAGTGGGGGCCGATCGTCCCCGCCACCCGCTGCACGCCGCCGGCAGGCGGCGTGGCCGTGTTACCCAGGGCCGACTCCTGCGCGAGCAGCGATGCGAGCGCCGCCCCGCCGAGCACGTGGCTGCCGCGCTCGAAGAACCGTCGCCGCGTGAGGCTGAGGCCGAGTTCATCGAGCGGCGAGAGAATGGGCGGGTTCATGATGCTGCGTCCCCTTTTCACTTGCAGAGGGCTTCGTCGAGGTTCATGAGTTCGTTGGTGAGCATCGTCCAGGCGGCGAGTTGGGCCGCGTCGGCCGTGGTCGCCTTCGCCTCTCCCACGGCGACGAGCTTCTGCGCCTCGTTGGGATGCCCCCCGTACCAGGCGGCGAGATCCGAGAGCGACTGTTTCACGATCGCCAGCTCGTCGGTAGCGAACGGCCGCGACAGCACCCGCTTCGCGATGAAGTCGATCCGGGCATCGTCGGTGCCGGCCGTCTGGATGGCCCGGTCGGCGAGGATCCGGGCCGCCTCTACGAACTGTGGATCGTTGAGCGTGACGAGGGCCTGGAGCGGCGTGTTGGTCCGCTCCCGCTTGACCGTGCAGGTCTCACGCGAGGGGGCGTTGAAGATCTCCATCGACGCCGGCGGCGCCGACCGCTTCCAGAACCAATACATGCTGCGCCGGTAGAGGCCGTCCCCCTTGTCCCGCTGGTAGTTTCTCGTGTTGCCGCCCATCGACACCGCCTCCCAGACGCCATCCGGCTGGTAAGGCTTCACGCTCGGGCCGCCGATCTGCTTCACGAGCAGGCCGCTGGAGGCGAGGGCTGCGTCGCGGACCATCTCGGCATCCATGCGGAACCGCGGGCCGCGGGAGATCAGTCGGTTGGCGTTGTCTTTCACGAGCTTGTCGGGCGTGGTCGCCGCACTCTGGCGGTAGGCCGCGCTCGTGAGCATGAGTCGGAACAGTTTTTTCACGTCCCAGCCGTTCTCACGGAACTCGATCGCCAGCCAGTCGAGCAACTCGGGATGGCTCGGCAGTTCGCCGGTGATGCCGAAGTCGCCCGACGTCCGCACGAGCCCCGTGCCGAACACCTCCTGCCAGAACCGGTTCACCGTCACCCGCGTCGTGAGCGGGTGATCCTGGAGCAGGAGCCACTTCGCCAAACCGAGCCTGTTCTTGGGCAGGTCGGCCGGGAATGCCGGAAGGATCGCAGGCGTGGACGGCTGCACCTCGTCCTTCCGCTTGTCGTACTCACCACGGTCGAGAATGTAGGCCTTCGCCATCTCGTTCTTCTCGTTCATCACATGGGCGACGGTGCCCCGCTTGCGAATGTCGGCATGTTCGCTCTCGAGTTGGGCCAGATCGGCCGTCGCCGCCTTATACGTCTCGTCGAGGCTCGCGAGCCACCAGTCATAGAGCCCGCCGGCCGCCTTCACCCGCTCCTCGGGCGCGAGCTTTACGATCTGCGCCAGGGCCTGGGCTTTGGAGAGGCCTTCCACTTCACCGGCTGTCAGCGCCCGACCCCAGAGCTCGATGCCGGCCAGACCCACGCCATGGGCCGTTGACGCCTGCGACCGGCCGCCAATCACCAGCGGCGTTTCGGTCTTGATCGTGTGCTTCTTGAACGTGTTGGTCTCGACCTTTGGCTTTTGGAGCTTGCCGTCGTAATAGATCTTCACCCCTTCGGCCTTGCCCGAGCCGTCATAGGTGACCGACACGAGCGTCCAGGCATCGGCCTTGAGTTGGGCCGACGACACGACCTTGATCGCGTCGGCGGGATAGGCATGCACGAGGTGCATCGCGACCCGGCGGCCCTGCACGAATACGTCCCAGCCACGGAAGGCGTTGGCCTCGTCCATCCGGGCAAGCACGGCATACGACGTGTCGTTCGCCGGCGGCCGGATCCAGAAGGTGGTGCTGAACGGCTGATCGTGCTCAAAGTCGCCGACGGTCGGCAGCTCCGCCGCCCGCCCGTCGAGGAGCACCGCAGCCGCGCCGCTCGGGCCGGCCTGCCACTTCGTGGTCGTGGTCAGCGGCAGGTCGGTTTCCTTGCCCACGAGGCGGGCCCGCGTTTTCGTTCCCTCGCCCTCGAGCAGGTCGATCTCCAAGAGCGGCGTGTCCTGCGGTGTGGCCTTCGCCACCGCATCCGGCGTCGCCTCTTTGATCCAGCCGTCGAACTCGGCGCGGGCCGCCTGCTTCCGAGTTTCGACCGCCTTGCGGCCGGCGGCCAACTCCTTCTCGAGCGCAGCGAACCGCTGGCGATCCTCAGGTTTCGGAACCACGACGATCGGCGGCGTGTCTTGGATGTTGCCGTCCATAGCCGCCTGCGTCGTGTTATTGAAGAAGGCCGCCAGCTCGTAGAACTCCTTCTGCGAGAGCGGATCAAACTTGTGGTTGTGGCAGACGGCACAGCCCGCCGTGAGTCCCAGCCAGACCGCGGCCGTCGTCTCCGTGCGGTCGCGGGTGTAGAGGACGAGATATTCCTCGGCGATCACACCCCCTTCGTTCGTCGTCATGTTGCAGCGGTTGAAGCCGCTGGCGATCTGCCGGTCGAGGATGTCGTCAGGGCTGCCCTCGGTCTCCTTCGCCATGAGGTCGCCCGCGAGCTGCAGGATTGTGAACTGGTCGAACGGCAGGTTGCGGTTGAACGCATTCACCACCCACTGCCGGTAGGTCCACATCTCGCGGTAGTTGTCGAAGTGGATGCCGTGCGTGTCGGCATACCGGGCGTAGTCGAGCCAGTGGCGGCCGCGGTGCTCGCCCCACTCGGGCTTCGCCAGCAGCTGATCGACGAGCTGTTCGTAGGCGTCGGGCCGCGTGTCGGCGACGAACGCCTCGACGAGGGCCGGCTCTGGGGGCAGCCCCGTGATGTCGAGCGCCACCCTGCGGGCCAGCGCCCGGCGATCGGCCTCGGGGGCGGGCGCGAGGCCCGCGGCTTCCAGCTGGGCGAGAATGAACCGGTCGATCGGGTTCTTGACCCAGGCCTCGTTCTTCACGGCCGGCGGCTGGGGTCGCGCAGGCGGGATGAACGACCAGTGCGGCTGATACTCGGCCCCCTCGGCGATCCACCGCTTGAGGAGTTCCTTCTGCTCGACCGTGAGCACCTTCTTGAGGCTCGGCGGCGGCATGACCTCTTCGGGGTCGTCGGAGAAGATGCGGTCGAGGGCGACGCTCGAATCGGGGTCGCCAGGGGCGATGGCGCCGCTTTCGACCGCCGCGTCACGATCGTCGAGCCGAAGATCAGCCTTCCGGCCGGCCGAGTCGGCGCCGTGACAGCCGAAGCAGTTCTCCACGAGGATCGGCCGGATGTCCTTGTTATAGGACAGCGGAGCGGCTTCCGCGGCTAACGGCACACCGGCCAGGCACAGGGCGATGAGCGAAAAAGCGGCCGGCGCGGCTTGCCGACTCACGGGTGCGCTGCAACGAGGCTGACGCATTCGATCTCCTTGGGGCAGACAGGCCGCGGCAGTCAGACCAGCACGGCTTTCGGCGTTGAATACCAGGAGTCGGCGTTGCGCTCCGCCGGCTCGACATTCAGGAGTATAGCATCCTGTATGGGCCTGAACCACCGCGGAGTGAGGCTGGAAAGCCCGACTGCCGCATACACTTTGCGCGCCCTGACTCCGCGCGTGTAACGGTTGTGGCGCTGGGGCGTCGTATGGGTGAGGCCATCCATATTCATTGGAGAAACGTGTCATGCTCGTCTCTTCGCAGCGGCAGCCGCCCGCCAGCGTCCTGATCGGCCTCGTGATCCTCGGAGGAATCGCCGTCATGCACCGATCGAGCCAGGGCGACGAGCCTGCCGCCGGCCCGCGGGCCGCAGCGTGGGCTCGGGTGCGGCAGGCGCTTGACGAAGGCAAGCCGAAGACGGCGCTCGAGGCGCTGACGGGGATCGAGCAGGCGGCCATTCAGGAGAAGGCCTGGGCCGAGGCTGCCCGGGCGATCGCCACGCGGATTCTCGCCGAGACGGGCGACCGGCCTGGCGACGACCCCGAGCGAGTGATCCGGCTGGCCGCCGCCATCGAGCAGGCGCCGGCGGAGACGCGGGGCGTGCTCCAGGCGATCCGCGCCAACTGGACGTGGGGCTACTTTCAGGCGAACCGCTGGCGGTATCAGCAGCGAACCCAGGGCGGCGCACCGACGGGTGAACTCGCGAAACTCGCAGAGTGGGATCTGCCCACAATCGTGGCCGAGATCCGCAGCCGGTTTGCCGCGGCCGTCGGCGCGGCTGGCAGCGCTGAACGAAAACTGCTTCAGTCGCTCCCCGTCGCCGACTGGTCGATGCTGATCGAGAAGGGCACGCAGCCCGACGCGTATCGGCCCACCGTCTGGGACGTGGTCGCCCGCAATGCGATCGAGTTCGCCGCCTCGGGCGAGCGGGGTCTCGTCGATCCTGAAGACGCATTCGCACTCGTGGCGTCGAGTCCTGCCCTGGGCACGCGCGACGAGTTCCTGGCCTGGAAGCCCGAGGCCGACGCTGCCGTGACCGACACGGCCTCGCCCGTGCTCGACGCCGTGCGGCTGTATCGTGACGTGATCGCGTTTCACGCAGCCGATGCCGACACGACGGCTCGGCTCTCGGCCGATCTCGACCGCATCCTGTGGGCGGCCAGCGCGGCCGTCGCCGACGACGGCTCCGAGGCGCTCGCTGCGCGGAAGCGGCAGGCGCTCGAGGCCTTCGCCGCACGGGCGGGCAATCATGAGACGGCGGCGCTCGCCAGGTATCACGTCGCCGAGAGCGTGCGAGGCGAAGGGGATCTCGTCGAGGCACGGACGCTCGCTACTGGCGCAATCGATGCGCAGCCGAAGTCGCCCGGCGCAGCGATGTGTCGCAACCTGATCGCCGAGATCGAGGCGAAGAACCTGTCGCTCGCGACCGAGCGATCGTGGGCGGCACCCTGGCCCGCGATCCGCGTGAGCTATCGCAACCTCGCGAAGGTGCACCTGCGGCTCGTGAAGGCCGACTGGCTACAACGGCTACGAGCCGGCAAACAGCTCGACTGGTTCGACGATGAGGATCGTGCCGCGCTCCTGAAGCTGCCTGCGGTGCGGGAGCAGGCCGTCGATCTGCCCGCCACACCCGACTTTCGCGAGCGGCATGAGGACGTGCCCGTCACCGTGCTCGATCCGCAGAGGCTCGAGCCGGGGGGCTACTTCGTGATCGCGAGCGCACGGCCCGACTTCGGCGGCAGCGACAACGTCGTGGCAGCGGCGTTCGTCCGTGTGACGCGCGTGGCGATCGTCATCGAACAGGGTGGAGCCGGGCACGTCGTCGACATCGCCACGGGTGAGCCCGTGGCGGAGGCGACGGTGAAGGCATACGTGGGCACCTGGGACAACGCCCAGAACCGGCAGGTGTTCAAGGAACACGGCCCCGCGACGACCGACAAGGATGGCCGGTTTGCGCTGTCGCTTCCCGAAGCGGCCCACAACGTCGTGATCGTGGCGTCGGCCACGCTCGATGGCGTGAAGCATGAGGCGGCAACCGATCGAACGCACGTCTGGCGGCAGCATCCCCCTCACCCGCACGGCACCGTCGTGCTCGTCACCGACCGCGGCATCCACCGGCCGGGACAGATCGTGTTCTACAAGGGCATCGCCTGCACGGTGGATCACGCGCGGGCGAAGTATGCCGCGGCGGCGAACGTCGCCGTCGATGTCGTGTTCCGCGATGCAAACGGTCGTGAGGTGGCGAAGGCGCGGCACACGACGACGGGCAACGGTTCGTTTCACGGCACCTTCCCGATCGCGACCGGCGCGCTGCCCGGCCAGTGGTCGATCCAGGCGCAGGCGGCCGGCCCCCAGCCAGGCGCGGGGGGCGTGGGCGTGCGGGTGGAGGAGTACAAGCGGCCGAAGTTCAAGGTCGAGCTTGCGAAGCCCGCGCAGGCCGTGGCACTCGGCGGCACCGTGACGCTCACCGGCACGGCCACGACCTACACGGGACTGCCGGTGGCAGGTGCAAAGGTGGCCTGGCGGGTCGAGCGGCAGGTCCGCTGGCCGATCTGGTGCCGCTGGTTCTTCCCCTGGCTGCCGTTCGACTCCGGTGCCCAGCGGATCGCGCGAGGCACGGCCGTCAGCGATGCCAACGGGGCATTCACGATTGCCTTTCCGGCAAAGCCCGACCGCAGCGTGCCCAAAGACTCGCTGCCGGTGTTCACGTTCGCTGTCACGGCCGATGTCACCGATGCCGGTGGCGAGACGCGGAGTGCGGACCAGAGCGTGAGCGTGGGCTACACCGACGTCGAGGCCGCGGTGACGACCGACGCCTGGCAGGCCGTCGGCGCCGGGGGCGAGCCCGCAGCGGTCGCGGTGACGGTCAACACGACCACGCTCGACGGCGTGGCGAAGGCCGCCACCGGCACACTCACGGTCTCGCGGCTCGTGCAGCCGGCCGAGGTCGATCGCGGTAGCTTCGCCGGGCCGATGCCGCGGCCCGTGCCAGTGCTGCGTGGTGGTCAAGCCGGCCTTCCTCGACCGCCCGAGGTCGATCCCGCGAACCCTGACACCTGGGCCGTGGGCGAGGCCGTGCTCACCGAGAAGCTCGCCACCGACGCCGCCACTGGCAAGACCATCGCCACGGCAAAGCTGGCGGCGGGTATCTATCGCGCGGTGTTTGAGATTCCCGCCGCGGGCGACGTGCCGGCGGTGAAGGCTGAGCAGGTGATCGAGGTGCTCGATCCGCGGGCAGAAGCGTACGGCATCAAGCGGCCGCTCGCGCTCGTCGCGGCCACGACGACCGTCGAACCGCTCTCCGACTACACGGGCCTGATCGGCACCGGCTACGACCGTGGACGGGCATTCGTTGAGATCTCGCAAGCGGGCAAGCTGCTCGAGCGGTTCTGGACGCAGCCGGGCCGGACGCAGTGGCCCGTCACGTTCAAGGTGCCCGCCGAGCACCGCGGCGGCTTCACCGTCCGCACCTGGATGGTCCGCGACGGACGGCTCCATGACCGCACGCAGGTGGTGGACGTGCCGTGGACCGACAAAAAACTCGCAGTCACATGGGAGCGGTTCACCCGGCGGCTCGAGCCGGCCGCGAAGGAAGTCTGGCGGGCGAAGATCATGTCGGTGGCCGACCCGGTTGCGGGACCGGCCGCGCCAGTCCAGGCTGAACTACTCGCTCTCCTCTACGACCAGTCGCTCGATGCGCTAGCCGCACACGAGTGGCCGGCCCCTGGGCTCGCAGGCCTCTTCCGCCGCGAGTCGGGCCCACTGCCACTCGCGTTTACGAACGCCGGATGCGGACTCGTGCAGCTCCTTTGGGGATTCGACGTGAAGCATGTGGACGTGCCCGAACTGACCTACCGAAGGTTCCGCGAGCCGTTTGGTCCGCAGCCGTGGGGCATGTTCGGCGGCGGCCCGAGGCTCATGCGCGGCGGCCGGATGATGGCCGAGCGCGGGATGTCGATGCCGGCCGCGGCGATGGCGGCCGATGCCGCGGTTGCCGGTGAGATGCCAACGGCAGCACAGCTGGAGAAACAAAAAGCGAATGCCGCCGCAGACGAGGGCAGCCCGCCCCGGCCGACCGGCGCACCGGCAGCCGCGCCGCCACCGCCCCGCAAGAACCTCGTCGAGACGGCGTTCTTCCTCCCCGCCCTCTCCTCCGACAAGGAGGGCAACGTGACGATCGAGTTCACGGTGCCCGACACGCTCACGACCTGGCAGTTCAAGGCGCTGGCCCACGATGCCGCCCTGCGCAGCGGCACGCTCGTCGACACCTGCGTGTCGGCCAAGGACCTGATGGTCGAGCCGCTCATGCCACGGTTCCTCCGCGAGGGAGACGTCGTGCAGATCCCGGTGAAGGTGAGCAACAAATCGACGGGCCGGCTGAGCGGCACGGTGACATTCGCGCTCGCCGACTCGCGCACAGATGCCTCGCGCGACGACCTCGTCGAGGGTTCTCGTGAGCAGGCGATCGATCTCGCAGCAGGTGAATCGAAGCCGGTGGTGTTCACCGTAAAGGTGGCCGACTGCACCGAGGCGCTGCGATATCTGGCAACCGGCCGCGCCGGCACCGCGAGCGACGGCGAGGAGGCGATGATCCCGGTGCTGCCGCGGCGGGTGCTCGTCACGGAGACGGTGCCGGTCACGATCCGTGGGCCCGGCGAACGCGCTGTGTCGCTCGACCGGCTCGTGAAGAGCGCCGGCACCGACATCCAGAGTCAATCGCTTGTGGTGCAGGCGGCATCAAATCCCGCTTGGTACGCGGTACTCGCCCTGCCCGCGATCATGGAGCAGGCCGACGAGAGTACCGAGGCGCTCTTCACGCGGCTCTACGCCAACGCGCTGGCGCGGCATCTCGCCACGCGTGACGCACGGATCGCGAAGGTGTTCGAGCAGTGGAAGGGCACCGACGCCCTCACGAGCCCGCTCGAGAAGAACACGGACCTCGTGAAGACGCTCCTCGCGGAGACGCCATGGGTCCGCGATGCCGTGGACGAGACCGAGGCGCGGGCCCGGATCGCGCTGCTTTTCGACGCCACCCGCGCGGAAAACGAAGCGACGGCGGCCCTCCAGCGGCTCGCGGCCATGCGGAACGGCGACGGCGGCTGGCCGTGGTTCCCCGGCGGCCAGACCTGCGACTCCGTCACGCTCGGGATCATCGCCGGCTTCGGCCGGCTGCGGGCGGCCGGCGTGAAGCTCGACGTGCAGCCGGCACTCCAGGCGATTCCCTGGCTCGACGGCCGGCTCGTCGAAGAGCAGACACGGGCGAAGAAGATCTGGGGCGACAAGCCCGACGACGTCGTGCTCACGCCGATCGGCGCCTACGCCCTCTACGCGCGAAGCTTCTTCCGTGACGATGCGCCGCCGCAGGGCGAAGCGGCCGGCGCCATCCGCTGGGGCCTCGACGTCGCCAAGCGCAACTGGGCCAAGCTCGACGGCCGGATGACGCAGGGACATGCGGCGATCGCACTCGTGCGTGCCGGTGAACGGGAGACGGCCCTCTCGATCGTCGACAGCTTGAAGCAGCGGGCGGTGGATGCCGACGTGAAGCCCGGCGCGGAGAAGGACTCCTGGCAGGGGATGTGGTGGCGCGACCCGCATCCGGGCTGGTGGAGCTGGAACTACGCCCCGATCGCCACGCAGACGATCATGATCGAGGCCTTCGACGAGGTGGCCGGCGATGCCCCGTCCGTCGAGGCACTCAAGGTCTGGCTACTCTCGCAGAAGCGGACGAGCCAGTGGCCGGGGAGCCGTGCCACGGCCGACGCCGTCTCGGCACTGCTCGGCCGCGGCACCGACCTGCTCGCCTCGCAGGAACTCCTCGAGGTCACGATCGGTGGCGAGCGGATCGAGCCCGCGAAGGTGGAGGCCGGCACTGGCTTCTTCGAGGAGCGGCTCATCCGCCGGGAGATCACGCCGCAGGCCGGTGCGATCAGGCTTGTGAAGAAGGATGCAGGGCTGGCCTGGGGGGGCGTCCACTGGCAATATCTCGACGACATCGCGCGAGTGCCGGCGGCGGGCCGCGAGGAGTTGGCCATCGAGAAGCAGCTGTTCGTGAAGCGGTTCACGAAGGCGGGAGCGGAGCTGGTGCCGATCGCGGGAGCCGCCGGCGTCAAGGTCGAGCCCGGCGACGAGCTTGTCGTGCGACTCGTGGTGACGAGCGACCGTGACTACGAGTTCCTGGAGCTGGCCGATCACCGGCCGAGCCTCACGGAGCCGGTGGACGTGCTCTCCGGCTGGCGGTGGGGGGACGGCGCCGGCTGGTATGTCGCCATCCGCGACGCCTCCACGCAGCTGTTCTTCGAGCGGCTGCCGCGGGGTACGCACGTGTTCGAGTATTCGCTGCGGGCGGCCCACCGAGGCACGGCCTCGAGCGGCTTCGCCACGATCCGCAGCCGCTACGCACCCGAATTCAGCGCCCACTCCGCAAGCGTGCGGCTGGAGGTGAAGTAGACTCTTTGGTCATGGCCGATTCGATTCCCGACGAACCGTTCTCGCTCACGAATGAACTGGCCCGCGAGCGCAACCGCGAGGCGGCCGATCGCACGCTGCTCGCCTGGATTCGCACGAGCCTGGCGATGATCTCGCTCGGCTTCGGCATCGAGCGGCTGGGGCAGGCGGCCGTGGCCTTCGACGGCCGCATGGTCGGCTTCTCGCCGCTCAAGACGCGGCTCTTCGGCGCCGTGCTCATCGCGCTCGGCGTCGCGGCGACACTCGCCGGGATGTGGGAGCACAAGCGGGTGCTCCAGGCCGTCTCTCAAGACGACTACCGGTATGCCGACCGGCCGCCGATCGCCCGCTACATGGGGATGGCGCTCGTCATCGTGGGGCTCGCAGCGCTCGCGCTGATGCTCGTGCACTTCTCCAATCCGGAGGCCCCGGGCCCCGTGGGCGGCTGATGGTCTGGTCGCACGTGTATGACCCGCTCGGGTCGCAGCTGCTCTCGACGCTCGTGGCCCTCGTGCCGCTGGCCGTGTTGCTCGGCCTGCTCGCCTTCGCCGGCTGGGCAGCCCACTGGGCGGCGCTCGCTGGGCTGACGGCGGCGCTCGCAATCGCCGTGGGTGTCGTCGGTATGCCAGCAGACGCCGCCGCGGCCGCGGCCGTGCATGGCGCCGCGTTCGGCCTGTTTCCGATCGGCTGGATCATCGTAGCGGCGATGTTCCTCTATCGCCTGTGCGTCGAGGCGGGCGCGCTCGACGTGATGAAGCGGTCGGTGACGGGACTCTCCGCCGATCACCGGTTGCAGGCGCTCCTGATCGCATTTTGCTTCGGGGCGTTTCTGGAGGGGGCGGCCGGGTTCGGGGCGCCGGTCGCGATCTCGGCGGCGCTCATGACCGGAGCCGGCTTCCCGCCGCTCGAGGCGGCCTGCCTCGCCCTCATCGCCAACACGGCCCCCGTCGCCTTCGGCGCGCTCGGCACGCCGATCATCACGCTGGCGAAGGTCACGGGTCTCGACGAGCAGGCGATCTCGATGCTCGCGGGCCGGCAGCTGCCCTTCTTCTCGCTCATCGTGCCGGCCTGGATGGTGGCCGCGATGGCGGGCTGGCGCGGGCTCGTCGGCGCCTGGCCGGCGGTGCTCGTGTGTGGCGCCACATTCGCGGCCGTGCAGTTCGCGATGGCCAACTTCGTCGGGGCAGCGCTCGTGGATGTCGTCGGCGGCGCAGCGAGCCTGGCGGCGCTGGCCGTGTTTCTGCGGGCGTGGAAGCCGCGACAGATCTGGCGGCACGGCGTCGGCTGGCAGGAAACGGCCCAGGATCGTGCCGTGGTCACCGATTCGCTCGGTCATATCGCCTGGGCGTGGGCGCCCTGGGCCGTGCTTTCCGTTGCCGTCTTCTGCTGGGGGCTGCCACCGGTGAAGGCGGTGCTCGAAGGGCGTGCTGCGCCGTTCGGAGTCGCCACGACTCTCCCCGCTGCCGCCGTGGCCCCGGAGTTTTCCGTGCCGCGGCTCGATGGCCGAGTCGCGAAGGTGCCGCCGGCGACCCGCGAGCCGCAGGAGATCGAGCGGGCCGTCTACCGACTCAACTGGCTCTCCGCTGCGGGTACCGGCATCCTCGTGGCGGCTGTGCTCTCGGTGCCGTGGCTTGGGATTTCGTGGCGGCGGGCCGGGGTGATCTGGTGGCACACGCTCCGCGGCCTCGCGCCGTCACTAGCCACGATCGCCGCGATGCTCGCGCTCGCCTTCGTCACCCGGTATTCGGGCACCGACGTCACGCTCGGCCTCGCCCTCACGAACACAGGCCCGTTCTACGCCTTCTGCGCCCCGCTCCTCGGCTGGCTCGGCGTGGCACTCACCGGATCCGACACGTCGAGCAACGCGATGTTCGGCAGCCTCCAGCGGGTGACGGCGGAGCAGCTCGGCCTCGACCCGCTCCTCACCTGCACGGCCAACAGCACCGGCGGCGTGATGGGCAAGATGATCGACGCCCAGAGCATCGTCGTCTCCGCCACGGCTACGGGCACGCACCGCCAGGAAGGGGCAATCCTCCGCCGCGTGTTCCCGCACTCGCTGGCGCTCGCCCTCTTGATGGGCCTGCTCGTCTGGCTCCAGTCGGGCCCGCTCGCGTGGATGGTGCCAGGCTGACTCTCCTGCCCCTGAGAGCGCGCGAGTAGGTATGCTCTCCACGCGTGTTCAGGACACGCGACGCACACTCTCTCGGAGGAACTGTTCATGGCGAAGAAGAAGGTGAAGGCGGGCAAGGGGGCGACGGGGCGGATCATCCTGCGGACGGGTGAGGCGCTCGTGGAGGACGAGGCCGCATGGAGCGCCGCGGAGCCGGAGGTGGTGATCGGTGAGCTCGACGGCCCAGTGGGCTACGCGATCGCCAATCTCATCGGCGACCAGACGAAGGGGCATTCCCGCGTGTTCGCCATCCTCAATTCCGACGTGCAAGTCCGCCCCGCCACTCTCATGGTCAGCAAGGTGACGGTGAACAACTCGAAGTACACCAACATCTTGATGGGCACGGTGCAGGCAGCGATCGCCCATGGCGTGCTCGACGCCGTCCGCTCAGGCGACATTCCCGAAAAGAAGGCCAATGAGCTTGGCATCATCGTGTCGGTCTGGCTCGACCCCTCGATCACCGAGGTCGACTACGACCCTGAGATCCTGTTCCGCACGAATCGCGAGGCGACGGCCAAGGCGCTCCACAAGGCGATGAACCACGAGCCGTCGATCAAGTGGCTGCTCGCCAACCAGGCGAAGGTGCCGCACTACTTCCACGACCTCGCCGTCAAGGGCGAGCTCTGATGCCTGACATCGGCCCGGCATGACGGTCGTCGTCCGCAACCTGCAGAGCAGTTTCACGAACGGCTCATTCGACTGCACGGCGAGCGTCATGCTCGACGGCGAGGAACAGCCACTCACGCTCAGCCGCTACGGCGACCATCCCGAACTCGGCCGCCGGACCGACACCTGCGATCCCTTCGCAGTGGCCTTGCTTGTGCCGGCGATGCTCCGCGGCGAACCGCTGGTCATCGAGGGAAGCATCGACGAGATGCTGCTGGAATCGCTACGCGGCCCCGTGCAACACACGCTGCGGCTGATGGCGCCGGGGTGGCGACGCGTGGCGATCGAAGCGGAGGCCCGTCCCTCACCGACCACGACCGACTGGACGCGAGGGGCCGCGATGGCCATGAGTGGGGGCATCGACAGCATGCATCTCGCCCGCCACAGGATCCTCGCCGCAGACGTGCCCGAGCCGCTCCGGGTGCGGGTCCTCGTGCATCACCATGTCGGAGCGCATGGCGACGACGATCGAGCGTTCGAGGAGCAGTTCACCCACGCCCGGCGCATCGCCGACCGCCTTGGCCTGCCGATCGTGGGCACCCGCTGCTCGCTTACCGCCGCCTTCCGGGGCATGAAACACATCCACTCCGTGACGACGCGGAACCTCGCCGCCTCGCTGGCACTCGACCACCTGTTCACGGCGTTTCATTACGCCTCGACCGAGCCCATCGGGGAGCGGCCCCAGATGAGCGAGATCGGCGGCGCGTCGATCCTCGACGCGACGCTCCTGCCCCTCTTCAACACGACAAACACCGTGTGGCTCCCATTCGGCGGCGATACCACCCGTCTCCGCAAGACGACCGAAGTGATCTTCGACGACCGGCTGTGCGGCGACCTGCTCGTTTGCATCCGCGGCTTTCGCCGTGACCGTGCCGCACTCAACTGCGGACGCTGCTACAAGTGCGCCCGCGTACTCCTCCAGGCCGAGGCCGACGGCCGACTCGACGCCGTCGCGGGCACCTTCGACGTGGCGAGCTATCGCCGCGGCAAATCACACTCGATCCTCAGATTGCTTCGCTGGTCTCTCGGCGTGAGCCGCAATGACAACGAGATCGACCTGATGAAGCATCTCCACGCCCGTCGGTATCCCTTCCCGGCCTGGGCCCGGCCCGGCGTCGCCCTGGCACTCCTGCTCCACGGCACCACACCCAGCGGGCAAGGCAGCGGGATGCACGGTAATCCCATCACGGCGTGACGCCGCCACACGATCGCAGATGATCAGTCTGCGGCCGTAGGCCTGTTGCTCCGCAACGGGCTGCCCGTCACGGAGTGACAGCCCTACGGCGGCCTGAGCACCGAAGCGTGGGCGGCCGGCGAGTGTTTGCGCGAGGGCGTAAGCGAGCAGGAGTGCCGAGGCCGCCATGGCCGCCGCCACGAGGAGCATCCGCGTGCGGTCGCCGAATCCGGCCCGCCGTGCTGCCCACGCAATGAACGGCAGCCACTGGATGGCGTGGATCACGACGCCGTGCGGAAACTTCACCACCCCGGCCGCACCAAAAAGTTCCGGCGGCCGCCCGGCTGCCACCTGCACGTCGCCATGGGCGCCCGCCCAGATCCCGAGCAGGCACGACACGACGAGCAGCACGAGCCCGGCCCGCGCCGCCAGGAGCATGTCGGCGGCGACCCGGGGCCGCGTGCGACACCAGCGGATCGTAAGGTCGACGATCACGGCGGTCACGAACAGAATCAGACCGCCCATCACGTCATAGAGCCATGAGTCGAGCGGTGTCTGCCGATTGAAGTGGCTGGCCACGCCGCGCCATCGCTGCAGGTCGATGAGTGCGACCTCGATCAGGAGCGCCCAGGCCGCGAGCCGCGCGAGCCACACGTCGCCCCAGCGCTCGCCCAGGTTCGACCAGGCCCAGCCCAGCGAAATCGCCGTCGCGCCGCCGGAGATGCCAAAGAGGATCGGCTTCCGCCACGTGACCGGCCCCTCCCACGGGCCGCCGAGCACGGCCCACACCACGAGATGAAACACGCCGCTCGCCACGAGTACGAGGCCGATCGCCACCAGCGGCCACGCGCGGCGCTCGTGCCACCAGCGGTCAGGGCATCCGGTCGATGGAGCGGCAGGCATCACGCGTCGAGTCTACCGCCGATCCGCTGGCAGGAGGGCGGCCGATCGGTCACACTCCCTCGCATGAACACACGCTCCTTCGGACGGACGGGCTGGCAGGTTTCCGAGATCGGCTTTGGCGCCTGGGGCATCGGCGGCGGCCAGTGGGGCGGCGCCGACGAAGCTGAGTCGATGCGGACGCTCCATGCGGCCCTCGATGCGGGCATCACATTCTTCGACACGGCCGACGTCTACGGTGACGGGCTCTCCGAGCGGCTCATCGCCAGGCTGCGGCGGGAACGGACCGAGCCATTCTATGTGGCTACGAAGGCGGGCCGGCGGCTCCCATCCCAGACCGTGGCCGGCTATTCCCGCGAGAACCTCACGGCCTTCGTGGATCGCAGCCTCTCGAACCTCGAGGTCGAGCGGCTCGACCTGCTCCAACTGCACTGCCCTCCTACCGACGTCTACTACCGACCCGAGGTGTTCGGCATCCTCGACGACCTCGTGGCAGCCGGGAAGATCCGGTTTTACGGCGTGAGCGTGGAGAAGGTGGAGGAAGCGCTCAAGGCGATCGAGTATCCGCACGTGCAGAGCGTGCAGATCATCTTCAACGCGTTTCGCCTGCGGCCGTCGGAGCTATTCTTCGAACAGGCGAAGCGCCGCAACGTGGCCGTGATCGCGCGGGTGCCACTGGCCAGCGGCCTGCTCTCGGGCCGGTTCACCCGGCTCACGGACTTTCCAGCCGATGACCATCGCGCATTCAACCGCGAGGGGGCGATGTTCGACCGCGGCGAGACCTTCTCTGGCGTCGACTACGAGACGGGACTCGAGGCCGTCGAGCGGCTCAAGGCCCTGGTGCCTGCCGGTTCAACTCTGGCGCAGTTCGCGCTGCGGTGGATTCTGTCCTTCGAAGCCGTCTCATGCGTGATCCCCGGCGCGCGGCGGCCGGAGCAGGTTCGCGACAACGCTCGGGCAGCCGATCTTCCTCCACTCGATGCCCCCACGCTGGCGGCGGTGCAGGAGATTTACGACGCCGCGCTCCGCCCGCTCGTGCACCAGCGCTGGTAGTGATGGAGATTACCGACATCCTCGTCGTGGGTGCCGGCGCGGCCGGCCTGTTTGCGGCCACGTGGGCGGGCCGCACGGCCCAGGCTGAGGCAGCGGGCGATGCGCGGCCCCGCATCCTCGTCGTGGATGGTGCCCGCAAGCTCGGCGCGAAGATCCTCGTGGCGGGGGGCGGACGCTGCAACGTCACCCATCACGTGGTGAGCGAGGCCGACTACGCCGGAAGTTCGCCGGCCGCCATCCGCAAGGTGCTGAGGCGGTTCCCTGCGGCCGACACGATCCGGTTTTTTGAACAAGCGGGCGTCGCCCTCAAGCAGGAAGACACCGGCAAGCTCTTTCCTGTCACCGATTCCGCCCGCACCGTGCTCGAGGCCCTGGTCGCCGAGGCGACCCGCGCCGGCGTCGAGATCCGCCATCCGGCCCGCGTGGCGGAAATCGTGGCGACTCCAGACGGCTTCACCGTCACGACGGATGCCGGCCCAATCGAGGCTCGCCGTGTGATTCTCTGCACGGGTGGCAAGTCGCTGCCGAAGTCGGGCTCCGATGGCGGCGGCTACGCGCTCGCCCAACATCTCGGCCATTCGCTCGCCGAGCCGCTCGTGCCGGCACTCGTGCCACTCGTCCTCGCTGCGGGTCACTGGATCACAGGCCTCTCCGGACTCACGCTCCCCACGACCGTCACGCTGGCCACGGCTACGGGCAAGCGGGTCGTGTCGTTCACCGGTAGCACGCTCTGCACCCACGTCGGCCTCTCCGGTCCGGCGATCCTCGACATCAGCCGCCACTGGCTCATCGCCCGCCATGCCGATCCGGGCGTGACCCTCGCGATCAACTGGCTACCCGGCGTCTCGACCGACGACTGTGACCGACTGCTCGTCGAGGGACAACGCCGCGGCGCGGTCGCCGTGCTCCGCGACATGATCCCCGACCGGCTCGCCCGCACGCTCTGCGAGCTGGTCGGCGCACCGCCGACAGGCGACGTTCCCCGCGACGCGCGGCGGCGGCTGGCGACGCTCGCCACAGCCACGCCGCTGCCGGTCACGGGCGACCGCGGCTTCGCGGTGGCAGAGGCCACGGCCGGCGGCGTGCCGCTCGCCGAGGTGCGGCTGGAGACGATGGAGAGCCGAATCTGCCCCGGCCTGTTCTTCGCCGGCGAGGTGCTCGACGTGGACGGCCGCATCGGCGGCTTCAATTTCCAGTGGGCCTGGGCCAGTGGCTTCGTCGCCGGTTCCGCCGCCGCTACCGGGCGAAGCCCACGAAGAAGCTGAAGAGCTGCTTGCTGTCGTAGGGGGCGTAGACCACCGGGAAGGCGAAGTCGAGCGCGATCGGCGCGGGTCCCATCGCCGGCAGCGTGATTCGCATACCGATGCCCGGTGCCACGCGGAAGTTCTTGATCGAGACGTTCGACTCGACGGTACCGAAGTCGGTGAACACCACGCCGCGGAGCGTGTCGTCGGCCGTGATCGGGAACAGATACTCGACCGTGTTGAGCCACTCGAACGGACCGCCGACGATCGCCAGCTGGCCGTTGGGGCCGGCCTGCCGCGGGCTCGCCCCGCGGAATACGAAGCCGCGAAGGGTGTTGTAGCCGCCCGCGAAGAAGTTGTCGTAGGCGGGCGTGTTGGGACCACTCATGCCGAGGACCGAGCCCACCGAGAGCACGTGGCGGCCCGAGCCGTCAGGCCGCTCGTTCAGTAGGAAGTATTGCCGTCCCTCGAAGATGCCACGCGGATACACGAACGTGCCGATCACTTGCTCGAACTCGAACGTCGCCAGATGGCCCTGCGTCGGCAGGAACGGGCTGTCGCGGGTGTCGTGGATGATGCCACCGGAGAAGCCGTAGACGGAGTTGGTGCCGAGCATGTTCACAACGTCGGGGGCCAGCACCCGCGGATTGAACACGTCGACGCTCTCGCCGCGGAAGCCGGCGTTGACGGAGAGATCGGGCGCAAACTGGAACTGGTAGCCGAGGCCGACGCGGCCGCCGGTGCGGGCTTCTGCCCAGTCGTAGAAGAACCGGGTGTAGTAGGAGGCCGAAAGCGACAGGCCGATCCGCGTGTCGAAGAGATACGGCTCCTGGAACGTGGCCATGTACCGCTGCAACTGCGTGCCCGGCGAGGCCTCGAGCCGGAACCGTTGCCCCGCCCCGCGGAAGGCGGTGCCGTTGCGGATGTCGTCCCAGCTCCGCGGCAGCCGGAGGATGTCGAAGTTCTGCTCGTCGATGACGATGTTGCCCACGAGGCCGGCGTTGGAATTGACGCCCGCACCGATCATGAGCCGGCCGGTCTGTGTTTCCTCGGCATCGACGTCGACGATCACGTAGGGTTCGTTGCCCGGGTAGACCTGCTGCGGCGTGCCGAAGTCGGGCACCATGCCCGGCTGCTGGAAGGCACCCGGCTGATTCGGATCCTGACCGTTGAAGGGCAGGCCTCCCGGAAAGCCCGCGGCCGGCCCCCCCGGAAACCCAGGCTGTGTCTGCTGCTGCACGGTGTAGACCGGCGGCTGACCAGGCATACCCACGGCTGGCTGCGCCGGGGGCGGGGCGACCATCCGCGAGTAGTCGAGCGCCTCGGGGCCCGTTGGCGCGAGCGGCCGACCGCCCCACGGCTGTGCCTGCGGTGGGGTCTGCACGAATGGCTGGGCAAGGGGCTGCCCGCCGGGCTGCATCGGCGCGGCCTGCATCGGCTGCATGACGGCCTGGCCGAAGCCACGCTGCGGCTGCATCGGAGCCTGTTGATAGACGGGCTGCTGATACGCGGGCTGGGGATATCCGGGTTGAGGATAGACCGGCTGCTGAAAGCCACCCTGCGGCTGCTGGGCCACTGCTGCCGGGAATGCCTGCGGGCTCTGGCCGCGCCACACCGGCTGCGTGGCGACGGGCTTCGGGGGCGGGTTTGCCGCGGGAGTGGCCACGGTCGGAGCCTGCGGCGCCGCGGGTGCCGCGAGGCCCTCCGCGGCATCGTTCCAGTCGCCTTCGATCACGAGGTCGACCACCTCGTCGGTTTCGGCATCGTCGGGGCTCTGGCCGCGGAAGCCGGGTCGCTCGCCCGCAGGCGGCGTTGACCGGGCCGGCTCCTCGGCCACCCGCGTGCCCATGTCGTCGGCCTTCGAGAACACGATCTTCGGCCCCTCTCCCTTGGCCGCATCGGCCAGGAACAGGCTGCTCGACTTCAGCCGCCGCTCGTCCTCGCGGAGCTTGCGGAGGTCGAGGATGTCACCGGGCCGGAGCGAGAGCCGATTGAGCACCGTGCTGTGTCGAGTGTGCGGATGGTCGCCACGGATCCGCACGTTGATCTTGCCCACGCGATACCGCTGCCCTTCCTCGACGTTGTAGACGAGGTCGAGCTGGCCCGGCGTTTCAAGGAATCGTGGATCGGCTCGCACGTCGGCGAACACGAAGCCGCGGCCGCCATAGATGTCGCGGATCAGGTTGAGGTCCGAATCCATCTTGGCCTGGTTGAAGTGCTCGCCCCCCTTGAGCTTGATGTCGCGCTCGAGGAACTCCGACTTGAACTTGCTGTTGCCGATGAAAGACACGTTGCGGACGGTGTACCGCGGCCCCTCGTTGATCACGAACGTGAGGGATGTCCAGTCACGATTGCCTTCATGCACCACCTCCACCTCTCGGCTGACCTTCGCCTGGAAGAAGCCGAGGCTGCGGTAGTAGGCCGTGAGCGCCTCGACGTCCTGATCGATGACTTCGCGGTCGATGTCACCGCCGATGAGCCAGAAGATGCCGGGCTTCGACTTGATCTGCGTGAGCAGCCGCGCGTCGCTGGCGATCGTGTTGCCCACGAAGCTCGTCCAGAGCGCCTTGCGCCGCTGCCCCTCGTCGATGAGGAACACGGCCCCCTTGTCGCCCGGCTTGCTCCCCTCGACGGTCGTCACACGGGCCGAGTCGTAACCCTTCTCGTGGTAGTACGATTCGATCCGGCGACGGGCCTCCTCGACGACGTAGGGATCCATCGAGTCGCCGACGTCGATCTCACTCTTCTTCTTGAGCGTGCGGTTCGTGACCGAGCGATTGCCGACGTACTTCACGTAGCGCAGCATCGGCCGCTCGACCACCTGGAAGATCACGACCACGCCCTCGGGCATCCGCACGTACTTCGGGTGGACGTCGACGAACTTCCGCGAGCGATGCAGCGTCCGCACGTCCTCCTCGATCGCCTGCGGATCGAAGATCTGGCCGGCGCGAGTGACGAGCTTGGGCAGCTTCGAGGCCTCGGTGGCATGGTTGCCCTCGATCCGCACCTCGATGATCCGGTCGGCCGGGTTGCCAGCGGTGGCCGGCGGCACCGGTTCGACCGGCGGCAGCGAGGCCGGCGGGGCCACGTCTGCCGGAACCTGGCCATAGGCCGGAGCCGACGGAAGGAGGCTGGCGCAGGCCAACACCGACCACAGCGGCACGACGACGGCCGGGCGAACGCGATGCGAAACGCGGATGAGCATCAAGTGCGGCACTGCAGAGGGGGAGCGGCCAGGCCGCGGACAAATAGCGGAGCGGTGGGCCGCGTCACAAGCCGAAAAGTGTCGCTTTCGGGGCCTCTTGCCCAGACTGTGATTCTTGACTGGCCCGCTCAGACCGCGGTACCGTTGCAGGCGCGGTCGGCAGTGTGGCCGCGATGCAACCGCAGCCCTGCGTTGCAGTCGCAGCGTTGGCCCATCCGATTCACGGCTGTCCCCGCCGGCTCGTCTCATGCCGATGGTCATTGATCTGCGTCGCTCCGAGGATGCCCGCGACGTCGTGCACCGCGCGGTGCAGGCGCTCGCCGAGGGGCGGACGGTGGCCTTTCCAACCGAGACCGACTATGTGATCGCGGCCGCCGCCCGGGCCGCCGGCGCCGCCGATCTTCTCCGCGGACTGGCCGCAACGCACCCCGATGAGCCGCCGCTCACGCTCGCTCTGAAGAGTGCCGACGAAGTTCTCGATTGGGCGCCTGCCATGCCGCCGATCGGCCGGCGGCTTTCGCGCCGGTGCTGGCCCGGACCGGTGGCGATGCTCGTGCCCGATGACCACGCCGAGAGCCTGGTGTATCGCCTGCCCGCGTCGTCACGGCAGGCGTTGGTGACTGCGGGGCGGCTGCGGCTGCGGATTCCTGGCCATCCGATGCTCGCCGAGTGCATGAAGATGCTGGCTGGTCCCGTGCTCCTGGCCGAGCCGGGCGATGCTCCGGCGGTGACGGCGGCGGAGCTGATGGCCCAGGCCGACGGGGCGGTCGCGCTGGTGCTCGACGATGGCCGCACCCGCTACGCCCAGCCGGTATCGACGATCGCGCTGGAAGACAACGCGTTTCGCATGGTGCGGCAAGGCGTGGTGGCCGAAGAGACCGTGCGGCGACTGGCGAGCCTGATGGTGCTCTTCGTGTGCACGGGCAACACGTGCCGCAGCCCGATGGCGGAGGCAGTCTTCCGGCGGCTCGTCGCGGAGCAGCTCGGCTGTCGACCCGACGAGGTCGACCAGCGCGGCGTCGTGGTAACGAGCGCAGGCCTCGCCGCCTGGGGCGGCGGCCCGGCCAGCGCCAATGCCGTCGAGGCCGCTGGCGAGCTGGGGGGCGACCTGAGCGGCCACGAAAGCCAGCCGCTCACGGAGGCGCTCGTGCGTCAGGCCGACGTGATCCTCACGATGACGGCAGCCCACCGGGACGCGATTCTGGGGCAGTTTCCCGAGGCCGGCGGCCGCGTCGCGATGCTGGCACCCGACCGCCGCGACGTGATCGACCCCATCGGCGGCCCGCTCGAAACCTATCGGAAATGTGCCCGACAGATCCACGGGCATCTGGTCGCAAGAATGGATACACTCAAGGCCGATCTCCCGCGCCAGTGAGCGGGGGTTTCGACCCACCGTCACGGAGCGTGTCGTCCATCATGCGGATTGCAATCGGCAGCGATCATCGGGGTGTCGCCGCGCGGCAGCGGCTCATGGGGCTTCTCCAGAAACTCGGACACGAGATCGTCGACTGCGGCTCGCATGGCGAAGAGGCGGTCGACTATCCCGACATCGCCGCCGACGTGGCTCGCCGCGTGAGCGAGGGCACGGTCGATCGCGGCATCCTGCTGTGCTGCACGGGCGTGGGCATGGCAATCGCAGCCAACAAGCTGCCGGGCGTGCGGGCGGCCACCTGCCACGACGAAGTCACGGCGGAGATGAGCCGGCGGCACAACGACCTCAACGTGCTCTGCCTCTCCGCCGAGATGATCGGCCCCGAGGTGCAGGACAAACTCATCCAGACCTGGCTCACAACCCAGTTCGAGGGAGGCCGCCACGCCCGCCGTGTGGCCAAGATCGCCGCCCTTGAGCCCGACTGCTCCGACGCGACCTCGGCGAAGTAGGGGCCGGACGTCGGGGCGGCGGGTCCGCGGCTCCCCTTGCCAATAGAAGCCCCCAGGCGCGAGCCGGGGGATCCCCGACGCGGAAGCGTCGGCAACGTCGTGTGGTCATGCAACCCGTCCGCGGCTCCCGCCGCGGGATCCCCTCGCTTGCGATCAGGGCTTGGATGAACGGGGATGGCGGGCGAAGCCGCGGAAAGTCGCCGCGTCGTAGCGGTCGTACCGGCCCGACGGGCAAAAAACCGTGGATTTCAGCCGGCTGATTCGTTGAACCGGCTGGCGGGCTGGGTATCGTCGATTCCGTGATTCCGCGGCTCGGAGCACGTGCGCCGAGCCGGCTTTCTCCAGGAAGTGTCACGGCATGCCCCTCGCCCACCACCCGGATCCGGAAGAAGTCGACTGCCTGCTCCGCAACGCCGAGCTGCGAGACGCCATCGAGCCCTATCTCGACGAGGCGATCTGGGAGATCGACTTCCGCTCGCTGCCGACCGCGGCCGAGAACCGGTTCCTCGAGTCGATGCTTGCCTGGGAACTGGCTCCGCTGGTGCCCGTGGCTCGCTGGTTCGAACCGCCGCTGGCGATGCAGCCGGCCTGTACGCTCGACGACGAGCAGGTGCGGGAGCGGCTCTGGGAGACGATCGACCGCCTCTATGAGAAGCGGATCGTGCTCGACTTCACCGACCATCTCTCCGACCGCGAACTCTATTCGCTGATCCGGCGTGACATCCTTCCGGCACTGCTCAAGCAGGTGGACCTCCCCGACAACTACACCCACTGGGATTGCAGTTGCACAGGCGACGAGGACCGCTCGGTGTGGCTGATGTACTACGCCAGCGACGACGAGCGGGAAGAGTGGCGTCTGGAGGAAGGCCGCGAACCGCCCCCTCGGCTCGTGCCCGCCTACCCGCGGGCCATGCCCGCCGCCCCGGCCTGAGCGGACTGGCGTCCGACATCCCCCGGCTTGCGCCTGGGGCTTCCTTTCGTCCAAATAAATAAAAGCCCTGAGCGCGAGCAAGGGGATCCTACGGCGAAGTGCTCGCCACACCTGTCGAAAGATTCGCCACGCCGCACCGCGATCGGCGTTTCCGTTGCGGCGCCCTCAACGCCTATCATTGCGGCACGTCCACTTTCTCGCTGCAAGGTGCCGCATGTTGCTCTCTCGCTCCGTTTGCACGTCGCTCGTCCTCGTCTCGCTCACGGCCTTCATCCCGACGGCCCACGCCGCCGATCCGGCCGCCATCCGCGCGGCGATCGCCAAGGCATCCGCGTTCCTCGCCGAGAAGGCACAGGCCGACGACGGCAGCTTCTCCGCGGAGGCGGGACCCGCCATCACGGCGTTGGCCGTGACGGGCCTCGTGCGGTCGGGCACGCCAAGCGACGCACCTGTCGTCAAGAAGGGGCTCGCCTATCTCCTCTCGTTCCGCCAGCCGGATGGCGGCATCTATCAGCCCGGATCCCCCGTCGCCAACTACGAAACGTCGATCGGTCTGTTGGCACTCGCCGCATGCAATGGCCAGGGCGGCTACGCGGACGAGATCAAGGGAGCCGAGGCATTCGTCCGCAACTTGCAGTGGGATGGCGGTGAAGGGAAGGACAAGGCCGACCCGGCCTACGGTGGCGCCGGCTATGGCAAGAAGTCGCGGCCCGACCTCTCCAATACGCAGTTCCTGATCGAGGCGCTGCGGACGATCGGCGCCAGCGAGAACGACGCGGCCATCCAGAAGGCGCTCACCTTCGTGTCGCGGACGCAGAACCTCGTGGGGCCCGACAACCCCACGCCGTTCCCCGAGAAGAATCCCGATGGCGGCTTCTACTACACGCCAGCCGCCGGCGGCGAGAGCCAGGCCGGCACGCTCCCCAACGGCGGCCTGCGGAGCTATGGCTCGATGACCTACGCGGGCCTCAAGAGCATGATCTTCGCGGGCCTGAAGCAGGACGATCCCCGCGTGAAGGCGGCGACGGAGTGGCTGCGGAAGAACTACACCTTCAGCGAGAACCCGGGCATGGGGCAGGCGGGGCTCTTCTACTACTTCCACACGGCCGCCAAGGCGCTCGACGTTCTGGGCGAAGACACGTTCACCGACGCCGCCGGAAAGCCGCACGACTGGCGGGCCGAACTCTCCGACGTGCTCCTTGCCAAGCAAAAACCCGACGGCTCGTGGACGAACGAGAGCCCCCGCTGGATGGAGGACAACCCGACGCTCGTGACGAGCTACGCCCTCCTCGCCCTTGCCTACTGCCTGCCGTAGCGGGCCGCGCCCGGACCTTGCCCGACGTCATCTCCGGACGTACGATGCGAGGGCGTCAGGGGCAAGGACGCGGAGGACTCATCCTATGAATCGCAGTCGCGACCGGATTCGCTGCACGCGCAGGGGTCGTATCTCCCGCGGTTGCGGAAAGCTGTCGGGTGGACGTGAGTTCCAGGTCGAACCGCTCGAAGACCGGCGGATGCTCGCGGCGTTCATCGAGGGTGAGGTGCTGGTGCAGTTCGCACCGACCGCATCGGCATCGGAGCGGGCTGCCGCCCGCGCGGCAGTGCAGGGCCAGGCCGCCGAGGCGATCCAAACGGCCGCCATGCGTTCTGCTGGAGCCGGTGTGCTCGAACGGATCTCCCTTGCCAAGGGCGTGCCCGTGGATCGGGCGATCCAGGCGCTCGCCAATCGTCCCGGCGTGGTCTTCGCCGAGCCCAACTGGAAGCTCTCGACCGCGGCGACGAGCAACGATCCGTATTACACGACCAGCAGCCGCCTCTGGGGCATGTACGGCAACGACTCGCCGGCGGCCTCGGGGCCGACGGGCACGACCAACCAGTTCGGCAGCCAGGCTGAGAAGGCATGGGACGCCGGCTTCACCGGTTCGTCGTCGGTAGTCGTGGGGATTGTCGATGAGGGCATCGACATCAACCACCCTGATCTGGCTGCAAACATCTGGGTCAACCCGTTCGAAGTGGCGGGCGACGGCATCGACAACGACGGCAATGGCTATGTCGATGACATCAACGGGTGGGATTTCTTCTACGGCGACAACACGGTCTACAACGCCGGTGAAGACAGCCACGGCACGCATGTCGCCGGCACGATCGGCGGCAGCGGGGGAAATGGGGTCGGCGTGGCCGGTGTGAACTGGAACGTCTCGATGATCTCGACGAAGTTCCTCGGGCCCGGTGGCGGTTCGACGAGCAATGCGATCAAGGCGATCGATTACCTGACGGACCTCAAGACCCGTCACGGCATCAACCTCGTCGCATCGAACAACTCGTGGGGAGGCGGCGGCTATTCCTCGGCCCTCCACAGCGCGATCATCCGCGGAGCCAATGCCGGGATTCTCTTCGTGGCAGCCGCGGGTAATGGCGGCAGTGACGGGGTCGGTGATTCGAACGACACGACGGCGAATTATCCGTCCAACTACTCCACGCTTCAGGGCACGACCACCCAGCGGGCTGCTGCCTACGAGGCCGTGGTCGCTGTGGCCGCACTCACGTCGAGCGGTGGTCTCGCGTCGTACTCCAACTACGGTTCCACGACTGTCGATATCGCAGCTCCCGGTTCGTCGATCAACTCGACTCTCCCGGGGGGCACGTACGGGAACTACAGCGGCACGTCGATGGCCACACCGCATGTCACGGGGGCCGTCGCACTGTACGCCTCGGCATATCCCGGAGCATCGGCCGCCACGATCCGCAGTGCCGTTCTGAATTCCGCTCGGCCGACCAGTTCACTGGCCGGCAAAACGGTCACGGGCGGCCGTCTCGACGTCGCAGCCGCCCTCAATGCCGCTCCGCCCGTGGGCATCTCCGTCAGGGGCGGCAGCGTGATCGAGGGCAATGCCGGCACGACGTCGTTGGTGTTCACCGTCAGCCTCTCGGCCACCTCTGCCTCGACCGTGACCGTCAATTACGCCACGGCCAACGGCTCGGCGACGGCCGGCAACGACTATAGCGCGGCGACTGGAACGCTCGCTTTCGCTCCCGGCGAGACCACGAAGACCGTCGCGGTTGATGTGATCGGTGACCTCGCTTTCGAGGCAAACGAGACGTTCTCGCTGGTGCTGTCTGGCGCGTCGGCCAACGCCACCATCACCACGACATCGGCCGTCGGCACGATCACGAACGACGACCAACAGGCTGTCGTGTCGCTTGCGATCGCATCGGTGTCGGCCTTGGAGGGATCCGGGACGTTTCTCTTCACGGTGACCCTCTCGCAGGCGACCACCTCCAAGGTGAGCGTCCGCTTCGCCACGGCGAACGGCACAGCCGTCGCCGGCCGTACCGGCGACTACACCGCAACGAGCGGAACGCTCACGTTCAATCCGGGCGAGACGTCGAAAACGATTGCCGTCGCCGTGCAAAACGACGCTGTTGTCGAAGCTGACGAAACGTTCTTCGTGGATCTGTCGAAGGCCTCTGGCGCGACGGTCGCCGTAGGACGCGGCACTGGCACGATCGTCAATGACGATGGTGCGTTAGCTACACAGCGGGCCATGGTATTCGCAGCCCTCGCCGCCGAGCAGTCGCCATCGACCAGCCGTCGGCGGTGACCGCGACATCAGTCCTTAAGATCGAAGAGCCGCTTGAGCGCGTCGAGCAGGCCGTGAGGCGGGCCCGCGCGGCTCTCGCTCCGCAGCGATGCGAGCGGTGGATGGAGCAGCTTCGCCGCATAGCGTTCGAAGGCCTGGCGGATTTCCCCCCGCTGCGCGTCGTCGAGGCCAGGCAGGCGGCGAAAGAGCCGGTCGAGTTCCGCCTCGCCCGTCTCGCTCCAGCCGGCCCGCAGTTGCTCGATCACGGGCGCCGTCGAGCGATGGTGCAGATCGCCCATGAAGCGGCGGGTCTCCTCCTCGATGATCGCCCAGGCCGCCGGCATCTCCTGCTGGCGGCTCTTGCGGTTGGCATCACACGCCGCGGCCAAATCGTCGACGGAGTAAAGCCACACACCGGCCCGGTCACCGATTCGCGGATCGAAGTCGCGGGGCACTGCGAGGTCGAGCACCACGAGCGGCCGCCCCTCGCGCCGCGACTCAACCTGCCGGAAGGCGTCGAGCGTCACGACCGGCTCCGTCGCGCCCGTCGTGCTCACGACAAGATCGGCGGCAGCCAGCTCTGCCACCAACTCATCGAACCGGCCCGGCCGGCCACCGAGCCGTGCGGCAAGTTCCACCGCCCGGCCCGCCGTCCGATTGACCACGGTCACGTCGCGGGCCCCCGCCTCCCGCAGGTAGCGGAGTGTCTCGGCGGCCATCTTGCCGGCGCCGAGCAGGAGCACCCGCTTGTCGTCGAAACGCTCGAAGACCGCGCTGGCGAAGTCGGCCACTGCCACGCTCGGGATCGACACCCGCTCGCGGCCGAGCGCCGTCTCCGTCGCGACCCGCTTGGCAGTGCGGAGCGCTGCCTGGAACATGCCGCCAGTGAGCGGACCGGCCGTGCGGCTGTCTTGAGCCAAGGCCCAGGCCTGCTTCACCTGCGCGAGGATCTGCGGCTCGCCCAGCACCATGCTGTCGAGTCCCGCCGCCACGCTGAAGAGGTGCCGGGCCACGCCCTCGTCGTGCTGCCGTGCGAGCACGGGCTCGAGCTGCACCGCATCGATACCGCGGCACTCAGCCAGAAACGCCACGAGCTGGTTGGCGGCCGGCGGCTCGGCCCCGGTCTCGCCGGCGGCGTAGAACTCGACGCGGTTGCACGTGGAGAGCAGCACGCCCTCGCGGCCGGGAAACCGGTCGCGAAACCGCGCCAGGGCCGCAGCCGCCTGCTCAGCCGAGAAGGCGAGCCGCTCGCGCATGGCGAGCGGCACCGTGCGGTGCGTTCCGCCGACGAGCGCCAGTGTCATGGGGTGGCCTCGCTGGGAACCGCGGCCGGCTCGCTTCGGCCGGCCGGCGGCATGCCATGACGGGTGGTGCCGAAGAGCCCCCACACGATCGACAGCGTGAGCACGGCCAAACTGGCCAGCGAAAGCCAGGCCGTGAGGCGGGCGCCGGCGGGCCGCCGGCGGGCCGCATGCGCCAGCGCGTCGGCAACAATCAGCCACGCCACGAGAGCCCCCATGCGGAGCACGACGGGATCGGTCCACGGCACAGTCTCGAGCAGCCCCCGCTGCCGGTTCACCGCATTGAGCACGATGCCCGACGCGAAGCCGGCGGCAGCGGTCCAGGCGGCAACGGCGATCGTGCGGCTGGTCACATGGGCGAGCCGCTCGAGGCTCGGCATCCGGAAGCCCTGGAGCGGTGCCTGCTTGCGATGGAGCCGACCCGCCTGGATCAGCCACATGATTCCCGCTACGGCGCCAAGGGCCACGCTCACGCTGGCCGCGAGGTTGAACAGTCCGTGGATCACGCCCCAGATCTGCGTGGCCGGAGTCTGCGGAAAGGGCTCGCGGCTGGAGAGCTGCGCCGCGCCGATGAGCAGGAGCACGACGGGCAGCAGGAAGAGCCCGACGGGCGTCCGCGGGTTCGTGAGCGTGAGCCACAGGTAGCCCGCCGCCAGCAGCCAGGCCGCGAGCAGGTACCAGTCGAAGGGACTCGAGAGGGGAAGGGACGCCGCGTTGACGGCCCGCCAGCCGAGGAACATCGTCTGGGCGAGAAGGCCGGCCGCCGCGAAGCCGACCATCGCCGCACCGCGGACACCGGAGCGAAAGGCCAGCCGCGACGCCTCGCAGGCGAGCGCCACGGCATAGCTTGCCGCAAAGCAGACGACCGAGATGCCGGAGATGAATTCGAGCATGGGCATGATGCCGGGCCGCGGGGGTCCGTAGCATTCTAGTTTGGATTGCGTCCCTGCCGATGCCCCCGCCGCCACGTATACTCGGCGGCGATGAATGCCCTGCCCACATCGCCCCGCCCGTCCGACCGCTACGGCCACTCGCTCATGATGCGGGCCTGCCGCCTGGAGCCGGTGGAGCGGACGCCTGTCTGGCTCATGCGGCAGGCAGGCCGCTACCTGCCGGAATACCGAGCCGTGCGGGAGAAGGTGGGGTTCATGGAACTCTGCAAGAGCCCGCGGCTCTCGGCGGAGGTGATGCTCGCCACGGTGCAGCGGCTGGGCGTCGATGCCGCGATCATCTTCAGCGACCTGTTGCCGATTCTCGAGCCGATGGGGCTCGACCTCGAGTTCGCGGCGGGCGAAGGACCGGTGATCCACAATCCGGTCCGCGAGGCTGCCGACGTCGCTCGCGTCCGCGAACTCGACGACGTGGGTCGGCTCGGCTACGTGATGGACGTGGTCCGTGCGACGCGGGCCGGCCTCGACGACTCGATCCCCGTGATCGGCTTCGCCGGCGCCCCGTTCACGCTCGCCGGCTATTGCATCGAAGGGGGCACGAGCAAGGCCTGGCTCCACACGAAGACGCTCATGTACCGCCACGAGTCGGCCTGGCACGACCTGATGGCCAGGATCGCGCGGGCCGTGAGCAGCTACCTCGTGGCCCAGCTCGACGCGGGGGCCCAGATCGTGCAGCTCTTCGATAGCTGGGTCGGCTGCCTCGGCCCCGACGACTACCGTCGCTACGTCCTGCCGCACAGCCGCGCGGCCATCGCCGAGGCGGCGAAGCGGGCGCCGGTGATCCACTTCGCGACCGGCAATCCCGCGCTCTTGCCGCTGTTGCGTGAAGCGGGCGGGTCGGTGATCGGCATCGACTGGCGGATCGATCTCGATGTCGGCTGGAACCTCGTCGGCCACGACCGGGCCGTGCAAGGGAATCTCGAGCCGGTCGTGCTCCTCGCCGACCGCGATACTGTCCGGCGGCGCACCCGCGAGGTGCTCGACCGCGCCGGCGGCCGGCCCGGGCACATCTTCAATCTGGGCCACGGCGTGCTGCCGCAGACGCCGGTGGAGAACGTGCTCGAGTTGATCGCCACCGTCAAAGGGGCGTGAGACCCGCGCCGTGTGGGCGGCCCTCGCCAAAGCGGGTCGGGGCGGGCTACGATAGCGCGTTGCGCTTCCGGGCGTCCTCGGTTCGTCGTGGGCTGCGCAACTGCCACCGTTCTCCGCGCACCAACGACTGAATGAAGACTCTCGAACAGCGTCTCTTCCACCTCTTCAAGCCCGCCCAGGTCGCCCTCGCCCGCACGCTCGCCCCCGTGGTGGCCCGCTGCCCGCGGGTCGGGCACGTGCTGGCTACCGTCACCGACGAGTCGGGAGCCGAGCAGGAGGTGCTGCTCGAGCTTTCGGCCCACCGTCGCGGCGGCATGACGCTCGAGGCGCGATGCACGTCGGCCGCCGGCAAGGCGGGCCGCCCCTGCCCCGTCCTCGCGGCAGCGCTCCTGGAGGTCGATCGCCGTGGGCTGCTCTCCGGAATCCACGACCAGACGCCCGTCGCGCTCGAGATCGTGGCCGACGAGACGGCGGAGGCCGACGCCGAGGCTGCCGCGGAGGAGGCCGAGCCCGAGGATGACGAGCCGGCGCCGGCATTCCGCAGTGGCCGACAGCTCTCGGTGGGCCGCCATGAACCGCGGCCGCGCACGGAGATCGCGCGGCGCGGCACGCAGCGGCTGCCCGCCTGGGCACTGGAGCTCGAAGACCGGCGGCGGCTCGTGGAGCCGGCCGTGCGCGCAGCGGCGCTTTCGATCCCCGACGCGCGGCGGACGGGGGGCGCGCTCGTGTTCCTCTTCGACATCACCGCCTCCGCCGAGGCTCGCACCGCCGTGCTCATCCCGTGCCGCATGCAGCTCGACGTGGCAGGCAACGCCACCGGCCGGCCACGGCCCGTCGTGCTCGGCCCCGGCCACGTCGAGTTCGAGGATCTCGAGCCGCAGGAGCGGGAGCTCGTCGAGCGGCTGATCGGCGCCGTCGGCATCGGTGAGCAGACGACGCCCGCGCCGCTCGAGCGGCGCGGCATCGCCAAGATCGTCGTCAGCCCGCGGTCGGCCGCCGCGCATCTTTCGATGCTCTGCGAGACGGGCCGGCTCGTACTCCAGCCCGAGCCGCGGCGGGCGCCCGACACGATCGTGCCCCTCACGTGGGACGGCAGCAGGCCGTGGGAGTTCGCCTTCGTGCTCGAGCCCGACGATGACGACCTGCGACCGTCCCGCGCCGCCCGCGATGGCGACGAAGCCGATGCGGCCCCGACGCGGCCCGCCCGCGCCACGCTGCGCGGCATGCTCGTCCGCGGCAGCCAGCGGAAGGAACTCAAGGAGCCGCGGGCCATTCTGCGAACGGGACTCGTCGTGTTTGCCGACCGGATCGCCCGGCTCGTCGTGCCTGAAGATGGCTTCTCCGTGGGCACGGCCGGCTGGGTCGAACAGTTCGAACGCCGTGGGCCGATCGAGCTGGCCGCCGCGCAGACCGACGGGCTCGTGGCCCAGGTGGCGGCGCTGGCCGACGTGCCGCGGCTCGTGCTGCCGGCCTGGACGGGCTGGCGGATCGAGTCGGGCACGCCGCAGCCCAAACTCGTGCTCGACGACTCGCCGGCGATCGATCTCGATGGGGAGACGGCGGAACCGCAG